>DVKD01000015.1 GCA_018716285.1 Candidatus Merdivicinus faecavium | reverse complement strand
GTTTTGACCAAATCCACGAAAGAGAGCCTTGAAGAATTGGAGGCGGCAAAAGAAGAATTGGAAACCCGTCTTGCCAATGAGCAGTTGTCCAAACCTCCCAAGATCAGCGCCGAATTTATGACCTTCTGGCTCCACCGTTTCCGCAAGTTGGATGTCACCAAGCAGAGCCACCGGAAAATGCTGATAGACACCTTTATCAATGCGATTTATCTTTACGATGATAAAATGCTGATCACCTTCAACTATAAGGACGGAACGAAGAAAATCACTTTCAGCGAGATACAGGAAGCCTCTAAAAGGGATGCTTCTGGTTCGGATTTGGAATGCTCACCGGCACCATAACTGGACACCAATTTTGATACAATGTGTATCGAAGTAGGTGTCCAGTTTCTTTTTGCAAAAGCCCCTATTTACAAGGGTTTTTCCGTACATTTTAACGATAACAGGCTCTGCAGCGACTTCGGAATGGTCACTGCGGAGCCTGTTGCGATTTATATCTCAATACCTTTTCACGAAAGGTCGGAAGTATGTCCATTTTTCGGTTAGGTATGTCCATCTTTTCATTATTCCTTGGCAAAGAAAAAAGACGGAGAGGTTACGAAATAAAAGAAGGCTCTACCATTATTGGCAGAGAAAATGAAATGCGCGAGTACCTTTCTACTAAAACCTATGTTAGCAGAAAACATGCCGAACTTAATTTAGACATTGCTGCAGCTGTTCTGACAATCAAAAATTGTAACGCCACAAATTACACCTTTGTGAACAATACGATGATTTCCGGAGATACCTCGGTAGAGTTGAAAGACGGCGATGAGGTTGGTTTGGGAGGCAATGAACAAAATGGATCTCGTCAGCCTGAAGCTGCTTATTTCCAAGTGAGGATTGGATCATGTATATAGCAAGGATTCTCTATCCTGTTAATGTGCTGGGACCGGGTAACCGGATAGGTATTTGGTTCAATGGGTGTAACCACCATTGCCCTGGCTGCAGCAACCCGGAACTGTGGGAACCTCAAGAACGTTACAAAACTACATTGGATACACTAATGAGGCTAATTGAACACATCTGCAATCACCAACCAGTTGATGGGTTTACGCTGACCGGTGGTGATCCCTTTGCGCAGGCCGCTGCTTTGCAGCAGCTGCTTCCGGAATTGACGAAACTCTCTAATGATATTCTGGTTTACACTGGTTGCGATTACGATGAAATCCTTCTCAAATATCCGGAAATTGTATCGCAGATCGGCGTGTTAATTGATGGCAAATATATTCAAGAGCGCAACAGCGGCGTTATTCTCCGCGGCTCTGATAACCAGAGAATTATCATCCTTAATGATCAGCTTGCAGATAAATATTATAGTTACCTTGCAACTGCACAAAATGAAATTCAAAATTTCACCGCACTTGACGGTGTTATATCCGTGGGTATTCACCGGCCAGGATATGAAGACCAAGTAGATACTCTACTCAGAGGGAAAGGATTGGAAAATAGATGAGCGATTATTTGCCGAAATGGCATCGTGAGCTTGATATTTTCAATAAGATCAAGCCCATAATCATTCTGGAAGGCAATGTGCTGGACAGTTATCAATATCCCCTTGATGGAGGTGTGCCCAAGGGGAGCGTCTTGAGATTGGAGCAATATCTTCATTACTACTTCAAAGACGCCGGTTATCAAGACATTGTGTTTTTTGATGGCATTCGCGGATTCTATAACACTTGTGAAGAAGGGTACCTACAGTCATTTGCCGATCTGGTGAATGCTACGGTATCTGAACAGCATATACATGCCGATTTCAAAGGACGTAATGGAACTGCTGCATCCATTATCCGAACTGCAATTACGCAGAACACAAGAGCAACTGTCGTTGTTATGAATTTTGCTTCGAGATACATCACATCTCCCACAAATATGGAACAGTCTGAAATTGACAGCTATACTGTCCTGCTTCAGGTTTCCATGGACGCAAAGGATGTTCGGACACCAAGCGGAATCCTTAAGAATCTTGTGGTAATCGTTGCCAATAAGGTCAATGATATTCCCGCATGGTTCTATCTCGATAATCCTAATGTGAAAAATATTATGCTGCACACTCCTTCTAAAGAAGAGCGCGAGCAACTCGTGAAGAGTGTCCGTTTTCCCAGCTTCTTTGCAAATGATATTTATGTCCTCTCGGTGATGCGCAGCGTCGTCGTCGACTACCGGCGCAGGCGGCTGCTGCCCCTCTCCGATCTGGAGCCGGACGAGGTCGCCGGGGAGGACGTCCCGCTCTCCCCGGTGGAGGAGGAAGTGGAGCGGCGGGAGCGCTTCGAGCGGCTGCGGAAAAACCTCCACAAGCTCTCCGAAACCGACCGGATCATCCTCCACTACCTCTACCGGGAGGACCGCACCCCGGAGGAGCTGGCCGCCCTGCTCGGCATCCGGACCGCCAGCCTGCGCACCTACATCAGCCGCGCCAAAAAGCGCGCCATCCGTTTGATGAACGAGGAGGGAACCGAATGAACAAGCGCCATGCCCCCGACCCGGAAAGCCGGGAGCTTTCCCGCTTTTTTGCCGAGCTCGACCGCGCGGAGGCAGCCGAGCTCACCCGGGAGATCGCCGGGGAAACGCCCGCCGAACCGCTCCCCCCGCAGCTTGAACGCCGTCTGCTCCGCACCCGCCGCGCCGCCGCGCTCCGGCGGGGGCTCTCCCGCGCGGCTGTCTGGGTGCTCTTCGCCCTCTCAGCCGCCGGCTTTACCGCCCTCCAGGCCGGGGCGGTCGAGTCGCTTGCCCAGTGGAACCTCAGCCTGTTTACAGCGGAGGACGGCGCCGGCAGCATCATGATCTACTACCCCTTCCGTCTCAACTCCCAGCCGGTCGGGGAGGTGGAATTCGGCTGGCTGCCGGACGGGTTTGCGCCGGATGAGACGGGGCCCGCCGCCTTCTCCCACCTGTTCGGCGCGGAGGGCACCGGGGAGGAAGCAGACGCCGCGCGCACCTACTGCTTCCGAAACGGCGAACGCACCTTTTCCCTCGCGGTGACCCAGCCGGATTCCATCTTCGTGAGCTACGCCGGCATCGAGGACGCGGCGGCCGAGCGCCTCACCCTGAAGGACGGGCAGGAGGCGGTCTGCATCGCGGAGGAGGGCTCCACCATCCTGCTCTGGCACGACGGCCGCTGTCAGTACTACCTCATCGGAGACCTCTCCCGTGAGGAGGCGATCCGGGTCGCGGAAGAAGCTTCCCTTTCGTAAGGCAGCCGGGCGAGAGCTCCGTCCCTCCGGGCGGGGCTCTTCCCTTTTTCTCAAAAATCTGGTATAATAACCGCAAAGGCTTTCTGGCGAAAGCGCGGGGGCAAACGCCCCCTCGGAATCCTTCCGGATTCCCTTTGAGAACATTGTATCATGCCCGGTTTTGCTGACGCAAAACTGCGGCGGGCAAGCCCGCCTTCAAATCCTGCGGATTTGCGGCCATGGTATAATAACCGCAAAGGCTTTCTGGCGAAAGCGCGGGGGCAAACGCCCCCTCGGAATCCTTCCGGATTCCCTTTGAGAACATTGTTCTGCGTCCGGTTTTGCTCACGCAAAACACAGGCGGCTGCGCGCGCCTGAAAATCCTGCCGGATTTCCGCCCGCAGAATAATAACCGCAAAGGCTTTCTGCGAAAGCGCAGGGGGCAAATGCCCCCTCGGAATCCTTTCGGATTCCCTTTGAGAACATTGTTCTGCGTCCGGTTTTGCTCACGCAAAACACAGGCGGCTGCGCGCGCCTGAAAATCCTGCCGGATTTCCGCCCGCAGAATAATAACCGCAAAGGCTTTCTGGCGAAAGCGCGGGGGCAAACGCCCCCTCGGAATCCTTCCGGATTCCCTTTGAGAACATGAAAACCGGAAGGGAAGATCCCGCCGGAAACGGAGGCTGCCACCTTGGACAAATACACCGTCTTGCAGCAATATTTCGGCCACAGCTCCTTCCGCCCCGGGCAGGAGGAGCTCGTCGACGCCCTTCTCGCCGGGCGGGACGCGCTGGGCGTCATGCCGACCGGCGCGGGGAAGTCGGTCTGCTACCAGGTCCCTGCCCTGCTGCGCAAGGGGATGACAATCGTCATCTCCCCCCTCATCTCGCTGATGGCGGACCAAGTGAGCGCCCTCAAAGAGGCGGGCGTCCCCGCGGCCTGCATCCACTCCGCCCTCGAGCCCGCTCAGGTGCAGGAGGTGTTCGCCCGGGCGGAGCGCGGGGAGCTGCGCATCCTCTATGTCGCGCCCGAACGGCTGGAAACCGGCCGCTTTGCCGCCCTCTGCCGGCGGGTGCCCATCCAGCTGGTCGCCGTCGACGAGGCGCACTGCGTCTCCCAGTGGGGGCAGGACTTCCGGCCGAGCTACCTGCAGATCGCCCCCTTTCTTGCAAGCCTTCCCCGCCGCCCGGCGGTCGGGGCCTTTACCGCCACCGCGACCGCCCAGGTGCGGGAGGATATGATCCGGCTGCTCGCGCTGCAGAACCCGGCGGTCCTCACCACCGGCTACGACCGCCCGAACCTCTTTTTTGAGGTGCTCGCCCCCAAGCGCAAAAACGACGCCCTCCTCTCCCTTGTCCGCGCGCGCCGCGGGCAGAGCGGCATCGTCTACTGCTCCACCCGGGCCAATGTGGAGAAGGTCTGCGCCCTCTTAAACGAGAACGGCATCCCCGCCGCCCGCTACCACGCCGGCCTGCCGGACGAGGAGCGGCAGGCAAACCAGGAGGATTTCCTCTACGACCGCAAGCCGGTGATGGCCGCGACCAACGCCTTCGGCATGGGCATCGACAAGTCGAACGTGAGCTTCGTCATCCACTACAACATGCCCAAGGACCTGGAAAGCTACTACCAGGAGGCGGGCCGCGCCGGGCGGGACGGCGAGCCTGCCTCCTGCATCCTCCTCTATTCGGCCGGGGACGTCCAGACCGCCCGTTTCCTCATCCGGAACGCCGGGGAAAACGACCGCCTCAGCCCGGAGGAGCGGGAGGAGCTTCTCCGCCGCGACCTCGCCCGCCTCGACCGGATGACCGGCTACTGCAAAACGGCCGGCTGCCTGCGGCAGTACATCCTGCGCTATTTCGGGCAGGAGCAGGACTCCCCCTGCGGGAACTGCGGAAACTGCCGCTCCGAGTACGAGCTGCTGGACATCACCGTCCCCGCCCAGAAGATCCTCTCCTGCGTCGTGCGGACCGAGCGGCTGCTCGGGTACAGCGTCGGCGCCGCCCTCTACGGCCGGATCCTGTCCGGCTCAAAGGATCAGCGGATTTTCTCGCTCGGGCTCGACAGGCTGCCGACCTACGGCCTGCTGCGGGAGGAGGGGCGCGGCTTTGTCCGCGAGTGCATCGGCGCGCTCGCGGAGCAGGGCTTTCTCCTCATCGACGAGAAGAAATACCATGTCCTGCGGCTGACCCCGGCCGCCCGGGAGGTCCTTTTTGAGGGGAAGCAGGTCTTTTTGCGGGTCAAAAAGGAGCGGGAGCCTGCTCCGGCCGCCCTAGCCTTCCCCGCATCGCCGGACGCGGGGCTCTTCTCCGCCCTCAAGGCGCTGCGGACGCGGCTCGCCCAGCAGGCCCGGGTCCCGGCCTACATCATCTTCTCCAACGCCGCCCTCTCCGACATGGCGGCCAAAAAGCCGCGCTCGATGGCGGAATTCCTGCGGGTTTCCGGCGTCGGCGCGGTCAAGGCAGAGCGGTACGGGGAAGAATTCCTCGCCTGCATCCGGGAATACGGGGCCGGCGCGGACTGAACTGCCATCAAAATCCCAAGGAGGAATTTGTTTATGAAAGTATTGCTGGTAAACGGCAGCGCCCGCAAGGCGGGCTGCACCTGCACCGCCCTCTCCGAGGCCGCGAAGGTCCTCGAGGAAGAGGGGATCGAGACCGAGATCTTCCAGCTGGGGGCCGGCCCCATCCGCGACTGCACCGGGTGCGGCGGCTGCGCGAAACTCGGGAAAGGCCGCTGCGTCTTTGACGACGACTGCGTCAACGCCCTCATCGAAAAGGCCGCGGAGTGCGACGGCTTTGTCTTCGGCACGCCGGTCTACTACGCCCATCCGAGCGGGCGGGTCCTCTCCGCCCTCGACCGCGCCTTCTATGCGGGCGGGGCTGCCTTCCGCCACAAGCCGGGCTTCGCCGTCGCCTCGGCGCGGCGGGCAGGCACGACGGCCTCCCTCGACGTAGTCGCCAAGCATTTCACCATCAACGAGATGCCCTACGTCTCCTCGAGCTACTGGAACATGGTCCACGGCAACACCCCCGACGAGGTCCGCCAGGACGCCGAAGGGCTCCAGACCATGCGCAACGCCGCCAAAAACCTCGCCTGGCTCCTCAAGTGCATCGAGCTGGGCCGCCAGGCCGGCGTCCTCCCGCCCCAAACCGAGCGGGGCGCCCGCACAAACTTCATCCGCTGACAAAAAAAGGCTCCTCCAGACTGATTGTCCGGGGGAGCCTGCTGCTTTTATTCAGGGCGAAGGGCCGCCCACTGCTCGTAGATGCGGTAGACGTTGTCGGGGTTGGCGCCGGGGCCGAACTCGCACTGGGCGATGCAGCCGCCGTCGAGCCAGAGGGTGTCGTACACCTTGCGGACCGCCGCGTCGATGTCGGCCTTGGTGCCGTTGGGGATGAGGTTCTGGCGGTCGATTTCGCCCCAGAAGGTCAGATGGCCGCGGTACTGTGCGAGGTTTTCGACCCCCATGCAGAAGATCTGGCTGTTCATAGCGTCCAGCCCCAGGTCGATGAGCTTCGGGATGATCCGCAGGGTGTTGCCGTCCGAGTGCATGAACATCTTCTTGCCGTGCTTGTGGGCAATGTCGATGTAGTCGCGGTACATGGGCCGGAAGATCTCATCCCAGACCTTGGGGCTGATGAGAAGGTCGTTCTGGGAGCCCCAGTCGTCCATCATGTTGAGGGCGTCGACGTCGGTCTGCGCCCATTTGGTGAGGAGACGGCAGTAGAAGTCGTGCATCTTCTCGATAAAGGCGAGCATCCCCGCGGGCGGGTCCATCAGGTCCATATAGAGGTTGACGGTGCCGCGGATGAACTGCAGCTGCTCAAACGGGCGGGGGCAGCAGCCGGAGATGAGGAACTTTTCCTTCTTTTCGGCGCAGGAGGCGTTGACCTGGTCAACGTCAAAGCTCAGAAATTCCTCGGGGATGTGGACCTTTCCGGCGTCGCTCCAGTCGTCCTCGGTGACGAGGGGCTGCTTTACCTCGCCGATGATCCCCTTGTGGATGTTTGTGAAGACGCAGCCCCACTCGTCGACATATTCGCCGACGCCGTAGGGGTCGCCCTTGGTGATGGGCTGGACGGCGTACCGGGTGTCGGGGCCGTCAAAGTCCCAGATGAAATCGTCGGCCAGCTTCTTGATCATCTCCGGGCAGTGCTCGTGGGCCCAGGGCAGGGTCCAGAGCTGGCGGGGGACGCGTCCGTCGGTGTTGCGGAACTCGAGGGTGCGCAGGACAAGTTCTTTGGATGTCATGAGAAATTCCTCCGTTTGCATTGATTTTTTCGGCTGAATCCAGTATACTAAATTCAAATCCGTTTTGCATTCGGATCGGTATGCAGTACGATTTTAAACAAAGGTGGACAGAAGGGAGCGGTTTTATGCTGGACGTTGTCGATCAATATTGCTGGGAAACCCACCGCAAGGTCATCACCCCCTCCGAGACGGGCGTTGCCGCCCTGCGGACCTTCGGCATCTGCTCCAACACCCGGGCCGGGCAGCCGCTGCGCACCCACATCCACAGCGGCTGCATCGAAATCGTCTTCCTCATCAAGGGCTTCCAGCTCTACGAGGCGGGCGGGGACCGGTTAAACCTCTCCGGCTCGGACATTTTCGTCTCCTACCCGGACGAGCCGCACAGCTCGGGCAGCTCGCCCGAGAGCGTCTGCGACCTCATCTGGATGCAGATCTGCCTCGACCCGGGCCTCCCCTTTTTCGGCCTGGATAAATCCCACGCAGGGATGCTGCGGGACGCGCTCGCCGGCCTCCCCCGCCTCTTTACCGGGGACGCCGCCCTCCGCAGAGAACTGACCTCTGCCTTTTACGCCCTGTGCAGCGCCGACGATTTTGAGCGCTGCCTCGGGGAGCAGCAGCTCGCCTGCGCCCTCTTCCGGATGGCGCGCCTCTCCCGCCGCACCCGTTCCCCGCAGCCGGACAGCATTGAAGCGGCCATCGCCTACATCCGCAGGCATCTCTCCGAGCCCATCCTCCTCGAGGACGCCGCGGCCAGCTGCGGGCTCTCCCTCTCCCGGTTCAAGGTGCGCTTCAAGGAGGCGACCGGCGACACCCCGCGCGAGTACATCAACCGCCTCAAGATCGAACGGGCAAAACTGCTGCTGCGCTGCGGACAGAGCGTCACCGAGACCGCCCTCGACCTGGGCTTCGCCACCCCAAGCTATTTCTCCGTTATTTTTAAAAAGTACGCAGGGTGCTCCCCCAGCGCCTACCTCGCGCTCCGCCCCGGGGAAGAAGAATGACTTTTAAAATCAATATAAAACTCTTGACAACGGGGCCAAAATCCGATATACTAATGAGTAAGAAAGGATGGTGAAGCGATGGAGCAGATCCGCCAGATCCTGCGTGAAAACGGCATTCAGATCACAAGGCAGCGCCTGGAAGTGTATAAAGTTCTCAAAGAGCTCAATACTCATGTTACGGCCGAGACGGTGCTCGGCGTCCTCAAACGCCGCGGAATCTCCATGACCGTCGCCACCGTCTACAACGTGCTCAACCTCTTTGAGCAGAAGGGGCTCATCTGCAAGGTCGGCGCCGCCGGGGAGCCTGTCATCTACGATATCAACACCTACGAACACATCCATATCTGCGACCAGGAGACCCGCCAGGTGCGGGATTGCCCGGACATGCAGCTCGTCGAGCTCATCAACCGCTACCTGGCCGAGCACCCGATCGATGGGCTTGAGCTTTCCCGGGTCGATATCAGCCTGATCGGAAAGGACACACGCGCTCATTCTATTCAAAAATAGAGGAGAAAACGAAATTAGGAGGGACTTTTCATGGAACTCAAAGGATCCAAAACCGCAGCAAACCTCGCCGCCGCTTTTGCAGGTGAATCGCAGGCGCGCAACAAGTACACCTACTACGCATCCAAAGCCAAGAAAGACGGCTACGAGCAGATCGCGGCCATCTTCACCGAAACCGCTGAAAATGAAAAGGAGCACGCTAAGATCTGGTTCAAGCTCCTTCATGACGGCGCCATCCCCGACACCATCGAAAATTTAAAGGACGCGGCCGCCGGCGAGAACTACGAGTGGACCGACATGTACAAAACCTTTGCCGAAGAGGCCAGAGAGGAAGGCTTTACAAAAATCGCCGCCCTCTTTGAAATGGTCGGCAAAATCGAGAAGGAGCACGAGGAGCGCTATCTGAAGCTCCTGAAAAACATCGAGGACGGGGTCGTCTTCTCCAAGGACGGCGACGCTATCTGGCAGTGCCGCAACTGCGGGCACATCGTCATCGGCCAGAAAGCCCCTGCCGTCTGCCCTGTCTGCGACCACCCGCAGGCCTTTTTCCAGGTCAAGCCCGAGAATTATTGAGTGTTTCCGCACCCGGTCTCCCCGCAGCAATGCTGCGGGGAGATTTTTTTGTTTTTCCCCTTGACAACGGCACGCCGGTGTGCTATTCTGAAGGCATGAGGTCTAACGCGATAGACCAAGCTTTGCCACCCCGCTTTCAGGAGGGAATCTGTATGGAAAAAATCGAGATCCACGAGGCCGAGCTCCGCCTGATGGAGCTTGTCTGGGACAACGCCCCCATCCGCTCCACCGCCCTCGTCCGTCTGGCGGGCGAGCAGCTCGGCTGGAAAAAATCGACCGTCTTCACCGTCGTCAAAAAGCTCTGCAGCCGCGGCGTCCTCAAAAGCGCCGACGCCGTCATCACCCCCCTCGTCACCCGGGAGCAGCTCCGCCTGTCCGAGAGCCGCAGCCTTATCGACCGCCTCTTTAACGGCTCCTCCCGCCTGTTCCTCACAAATTTCCTCGCAAAAGAGGAATTCACCGCCGAGGAGGCCGCCGAACTCAAGGAACTCATCGACCGTCACACCAAATCCTAGAACGTGTTTGACGGTTTTCAAACACGTTCTTGCCAAAGGAGGCTTTCCGATGGAGGCTCTGACCAGCTTTTTCCTGTCGCTTTTCAAAATCAGCCTGACCGCCGGCATCACGGCCGGTATCATCCTGCTTGTCCGCCCGCTGGCCGCTAAAAAGCTGCCGCGGCGGGCAATCTATGCGCTTTGGGCCATCGTCCTGCTGCGGCTGGTGCTGCCCTTCTCGCTGCCCAGCCCCGTCAGCATCTACACCCCCACCGCCTACACCCCGCAGCAGCCCATTGCAGCGGAAACCCGCCGCCCGACGGCATCCACGCCCACCCTTCCGGCGGAGGTTTCCGCGGAAGGTTCTGCTGCACCGGCGAAAGAGCCCTCCGCTGCGGGAGAAGTGATCGGAGAGCCGGCACAATCTGTCCCGGCATCTGCGCCGCAGCAGTCTCCCTCCTCCTCCGCCGGAGCGGCCGCGGAGACCCCTGCGGCGGGAACGCCGATGGAAACGAGCTCCTTTTCCGTTTGGAACATCCTCGCCCTCATCTGGCTGAGCGGATCCGTCCTGCTGCTCACCGGCGGGGCGGCGGCCTACCTGCTCACCCTGCGCAAGTACCGCTATGCGCGGCTGCTGCCGGATCAGTCGCTCGCGGCGCGGGCCAACGCCCTGCTCCGGCGTCCGCTCTCCCGTCCGGCGAGGCTTTACAGCTCTCCCGCGGCCGAAAGCCCCCTTGTCGCCGGAATCTTCCGCCCCAGGATCATTCTGCCTGAGGGGGAGATCCCCGACGGGGAAGCCCTCTGCATGGTCCTGCACGAGCTGGTGCATATCCGCCGCGGCGACCATCTGATGCGGCTGCTCACCCTCCTCCTGCTCTGCCTGCACTGGTTCAACCCCCTGCTCTGGCTCGCCTTCCGCTGCTCGGCCAGGGATATGGAGCTCTCCTGCGACGAGGCCGCCCTCTCCCGCCTGGGCGAGGGGATGGAGCGGACCTACGCCTCGGCGCTGCTCGGCCTGTCGGTCCGGCAGCGGCAGGCCCCCGTTCCCCTCCTGATGTTTGGGGAGTCAAACCTCCGCACCCGGGTCAAAAATGCCCTCACCTACAAAAAGGCGGGCTTCTGGGTCGTGCTGGCGGCCGTCCTGCTGCTGGCTGTGGGCGCGGCCGTGCTGCTCACCGACCCCATTCGGGAGACGGGACTGGCTGCCGGGGCGGATCTGACGGTCAGCACCGCCGGCGTCCCCCTCCATGTGACGGCGGATGAGGAGATCCTCGCCCTGCTTGACCGCTCCGACTGGACGGAAGCTGCCGGGCTCCCCGAAATCGACCCCCTGGCCTCCCTGACCGTCGAGACGGAGGAACAGACCCTCGCCTTTTCGATGCAGGAGCCGGCCGTCCTGCTGACCGAGGGGGAGACGCAGACCGCCTACACCGTCCCGCCGGGCACCGAGGAGGCGCTGCGCGCCGCCCTGATCGAGCGCTCGGAGGAATATGCCGCCCTCCCCGCCGAACAGCAGGCGATGGCCGCCGATTTCTTAAATGCCGGGCATCTCTCCGGGCTCACCGATTCCGACCGGTATTTCGCGGTCACGCCGGAATACGCCGCCTCCCTCGCTGAAACCATCCTGACCCCCGGGCAGGCGGTCCCTCTGCCGGATTCGGTGCCGGCCGGCAGCTTTACCATCGTCCTCGCCTTCCCGGAAGGGAACGTCACGCTCTCCTTTTTTGAGGATGCGGGAGAAACCATCCTCATCAGCGGGCAGCAGGCCGTCGCGCTGCCGGTATCCCACGAAGAACTGCTCTCCGCGGCAGAGGAACAGCCCGCCGAATCCGTCTATGGGACGGACAATCCCGCCGGCCCGCTCGACCGGATCGTCGGGGACACCCTTGTCCGCTGGGACGGGAGCGCCCTCTCTGTCACCGACCTCGCGACAGGGGAACTGCTCCGCCGCACCGAACGGGAGGGGCTGACCCTCCTCTCCATCCGCCCCAGCTCCCTGCCGGATTACGCCATCGAGGCGGCCGGGACCTCCGCGGACGGCCCCTTTGTCTGGTCCTTAAACCCCACCGACGACGGGACCGACGCGTTCTACACCACCTTTTACAGCGGCAGCTACGACCGCGCGGACCTGCGCGACCTCACCGCAGCCGGGGATTACTCCGCCCTTTACACCAGGCCCTATGAAAATCCGCGCTCGTCACTCAACTTTACCGTCATTTCGGGCGTGCGCAGCGACAGCCCGATGCGGGTGGAACGCGACGCCTACGTCGATTCCCGCGTCCCCATCCGGCTCTTCAGCGAAGCGGGCCGCTTTATCGACAGCTTTGCCGGCATGAGCGAGCTGACCCTCTCAAACGGCGGCAACACCGTCGCCGCCAACCTGGGCTCCACCGGCTACCCCGCCCGCAACGGCTTCTTCCTCGCCGCGTGGGACGGGGAGCAGTGGCAGCAGCGCTGGATCGCCGGGTTCGCCGACGACGGCGCCCTCCTCAACTCCTTCTACCGGGTGCTCGAAGACGGGACCATCGTCTGCTGCGTCCTCCGCACCAACGGCTGGACCGCCGAGCTGATCGACCCGGACACCCTGGAAACCGTCCGCACCGTCGATTTCGGGGGGTACTGCGCCGACTATCTCACCTTGGAGGGCCAGGCCTCCGCGGGCAATGGAGCCCTCTCGCCGCGGCTGGATGTCCGCTTCTGCGACCGGGATACCATCGCCGTCGTCGACCGGGGCAGCCGCTTAAACGGTCAGCGCCTCTACCTCTATGACCTCGCGGACGGCCGGCTGAGCGATCCTGTCCCCTTCGCGGGCGTGCCCGTCGCGGTGAGCGGAGGCTGGCTTGCCGCCGAAAGCGCGGACGGACTTACCGCCTACCCGCTCTCCGAAATGCGGGAGACCCTCGCCGTCCGGATGCTGCCCGCCGCCCCCGAAAAGCAGCCGCTGCCGGACGCGAACGGATATGACCCGCTCTTAATGGCGATCGCCAACAACTCCCTCAATCTGACCCAGCGGGGGACCAACCGCTCCTTCTGGAGCAACTGGGCCGAATCCCTCACCGCCTTCTCCGACCCGTCCCTCTGGGAGCGCATCGACCCGCCCGACCTGGGCGGCGCGCTGCCCGACTACACCTACGAGCGGCCCTACGACCTGGCCGGCATCTCGGCCATCAACCTCTACCGCCTGGACGGCCGGACGGTGATGGAGCTGCTGCCCGAGGACCTTGCGGGGGAATCCAGCTTCTATCAGGCCCCCGGCGAGGTCATGGACCAGATCGACGCGGCGGCCGGGCAATATGCGGAACCGTCGTATGACATCTCGAGCTCCCAGGGCCGGACGATCAGCGAATTCCTGGCCGGGAACCGGCTGGACATCATCGACCTCTCCTGCCGGGAAACCGGGCTGCCGCGCAGCTACGACTATGACTACTATCAGGTAATCGGCCTTTCCCTCCGCGGGGAGACGCTGCTCTTTGAATTCAACCACCGCGACGGATGGGACTACATCGCGGCCGAAACCCTGGCCGGGCTCGCCCAGCCGGACGCGCGCCCCATCACCCTGGAGGGCCGCACCCTCTACGAGGCGGAAGACGCAGATCTCTTCGTCTTCACCGCCGGGGATTCCCCCGCCATTCTCCCCCTTGAGGAGGCGCACGCACAGGGGCTGATCGACGGGGAGATGCTCGACGAGGCGCTAAACCTCCTCGCCGACAAATACCCCCGCCTCTACCGCGACGAGACGACCTTCCGAATCGAGCAGATCCTCAACCATGCGAATCTCTCCGACCCGGAGACGGGAAATCCCGTCCCGACCTACAATCTCCGCGCCTACTACCGCTTCCAGGAGCTGCTGGCCGAATTCCGCGCCTCGGACGAGTGGGCGGGCTGGGAGGAAACCCTCCGCGCCTACCTCGCGCAGCATGAGGACGTCTACCTGTATGAGGATTTTGACTACGCGCTCGCCCTCTTTTACCCCGGCGACCTCGTCCGCGCCGCCATGCAGGACGCCCGCGGGGACAATATCGCGCTCGCCGAACCGCGCGATATGCTCAACTATGACGAAGAAGCGGATATTTACAAGGTCGGGGACGGCTTCGGCTTCTCCTTCATCACCCGCCGGTACCCCGTCTCCTTCACCGAGGAGGGGGACACCCTGACCGTCGTCTGTGCGACCCTCCTCACCAGCGGGGACAGCGGCGGCGAACGGCCCTGCGTGGAAATCGACGGCGAGTACGTCTGGCTCGGGGAGAGCTGGCGCGGCGAGCCGACTTTGGGCGAGGTGCAGGCCCGGGCAGGGGAGCTGCCCGCCGAGGCGTTTTCCACCGCCGCCTTTGTCCGGGAAAACGGGCGCTGGGTCCTCCCCTGATTGCCCGCGCCGGTCCAAAACCGAATGAAATTACAAAAAATCACGCCAAAACAAAAGAATTTTACAAGAAAACTGCACTGCTTTCCTGTATAATGAAGTCAATCTCGATCGGATTTGATAATGATTTTCAGACAAATGATAAAGGAGCGATTCTCATGAACATGAAGCAGTGGCTGGAGGACGTCAAGTCCTCCTCTGTCAAGAAACCGATGCCGATCCTCTCTTTCCCCTCCACCCAGCTGATGGGCATCACCGTCAAGGAGCTGGTCATGGACAGCGCCCTCCAGGCCAAGGGGATGAAGATGGTCGCCGACCGTGTGGATTCCAGCGCGGCAGTCAGCATGATGGACCTTTCGGTCGAGGCGGAAGCCTTCGGCGCCGAGGCGCGCATTTCCGACGATGAGGTCCCCACCATCGTCGGCCACATCTGCCAGACCCAGGAAGAGGCGGACGCCCTCGCCGTCCCCGCTGTGGGCGCCGGCCGCACCGGGCTGTATGTCGACGCCATCCGGCAGGCGTGCGAACTCATCACCGACCGCCCCGTCTTTGCGGGCGTCATCGGGCCCTTCTCGCTGGCAGGCCGCCTCATCGGCGTTTCGGACGCGATGATCTTCTGCTACGACGACCCCGACATGGTCCACACCATCCTCAAAAAATGCACCGCCTTCCTCATCGATTACATCAAGGCGTATAAGGCGGTCGGCGCTTCCGGCGTCATTATGGCGGAACCCCTCGCCGGCCTGCTGCCCCCCGCGATGAACGCCGAGTTCTCCCTCCCCTATGTCAAGGAGATCCGCGACGCGGTGGAGGACGACACCTTCGTCTTCGGCTACCACAACTGCGGCGACGCCGTCCCGCGCCAGCTCGACGATCTGGCGGAGCTCCATCTCTCCATCTACCACATCGGCAACGCCACCCCCATGAAGCTCGCCCTCGAGAAGCTGCCCGCCGACTCCATCGTGATGGGCAACGTCGACCCCGCGGCCCAGTTCTGCAACGGCACCACCGATTCCATCCGGGCGGCCACCCGCGCGGTCATGGACGACTGCGTCTCCTTTGCGAACTTCGTCCCCTCCTCCGGCTGCGACATCCCGCCCGCCTCGAGCTGGGACAACATCGACGCCTTCTTTGATGAAGCGGCAAAGTATTACGCAAAATAACCCGCACGCAATTCTTTTTACAAAATTCACAAACCGCCCCGCCTCTCTGTCGGCCAATCTGCCGATTCGGCGGGGCGGCCCTTTTTCTTTCCCGGCGGATGTGCTATACTGGTAACGATTTCATCAATACCGGAGGTATCATCCATGTCACTGCTGCGCCGATTCATCAGCTACTACAAACCCCACCGGCGGCTCTTCTGCGCCGATATGATTTGCGCCTTCATCGTGGCGGTCTGCGACCTGTTTTACCCGATGATCGCCAAAAACATGATCAACGACTACGTCCCCAACCGCAACCTCCGCCTCCTGCTCGTCTGGGGCGCTGCGCTGCTTGTCATCTATCTGCTCAAGGCGGGCTTAAACTGGTTCATCCAGTATTACGGCCACATCGTCGGCGTGCGGATGCAGGCGGATATGCGCCGGGACGTCTTCAAGCGGCTGCAGAAGCTGCCCTTCTCCTTTTTTGACGAGCACAAGACCGGCAGCCTCATGTCCCGGGTGGTCAACGACCTGATGGATATCTCCGAGCTCGCCCATCACGGGCCGGAGGACCTCTTTCTCTCCCTCATCACCATCATCGGCGCCTTTGTGCTGCTGTGCACCATCAACGTCCCGCTGACCATCATCATTTTTATCTTCGTGCCCATCATGGTCGCCTTTTCGGTCTATATCCGCAGGGAGATGAACGCCGCCTTCCTCCTCACCCGGCAGGAAATGGCCGAAATCAACGCAAACCTTGAAAACTCCATCGCCGGCATCCGGGTCTCCCGCTCCTATGTCAGCGGCGCGCACGAGGAAAAGAAGTTCCAGCACTACAACGACCGCTTCCAGGCGGCCCGCGGGGAATCCTACCGGGTGATGGCGAAATTCTTCTCGACGACCGGATTTTTCACCGACTTTATGTACCTGGTTGTGCTGGTCGCGGGCGGGCTGTTCTTTTTCTACGGCAAGATCGACGCGGGCGGCTTCACCGCCTACCTGCTCTATGTGAACATGTTCCTCAATCCGGTGCGCAAGCTCATCAACTTCTTTGAGCAGCTGCAAAACGGCGCGACCGGCTTCCAGCGCTTTGAGGAGCTGATGGCCCAGCAGGAGGAGGCCGAGGACCCGAACGCGAAAGAGCTGACCGGCGTCAAGGGCGCCATCGACTTCGACCACGTGAGCTTCCAGTACGAGACCGGCAAGGAGGACGAGCCCGGCCACATGGTCATCCAGGACCTCTCCCTCCACATCGACCCGGGCCGGACGGTGGCGCTGGTCGGCCCCTCGGGCGGCGGCAAGACCACCCTCTGCCACCTCATCCCGCGGTTTTACGAGGTGACAAGCGGCAAAATCTCGATCGACGGGCAGGACATCACCACCCTGACCCGCGACTCCCTCCGCCGGAATATCGGCATGGTCGCCCAGGACGTCTTCCTCTTCACCGGCACCATCAAGGAAAATATCGCCTACGGAAACCTCGACGCGAGCGACGAAGAGATCATCGAAGCGGCCAAAAAGGCGAACATCCACGACTACATCATGACCCTCCCCGACGGCTACGACACCTACGTCGGCGAGCGCGGGGTCAAGCTGTCCGGCGGGCAGAAGCAGCGCATTTCCATCGCGCGGGTCTTCCTGAAAAACCCGTCCATCCTCATCCTCGACGAGGCGACCTCGGCGCTCGACAACGCGACCGAGATGCTCATCCAGCAGTCGCTCGAGAAGCTCGCCGAGGGCCGCACCTCCATCATTGTCGCCCACCGGCTCTCAACCATCAAAAATGCCGACGAGATCATCGTCATCAGCGACGAGGGCATCCTCGAGCGAGGCACCCATGAGGAGCTGCTCGCCAAAAACGGCGTGTACGCCGGCCTGTACCAATACCAGTTCCGCGCGTGACCGCCGCGTGACCGCCGCGTGACCGCGGAGGACAATTCGACGCGGCAGCACGCGTCTAACCAACTGCTGGAATGCCGCGACAGGCTGCGGCATTCTGGATAGGGTTCCGCCTCTACCTGCCGTTCTTTCGCGCTGTTCTGAGGGGGTGTAGGGGCGAACGAAGTTCGCCCCTACAGATTTTTGCGACATCGCGCAAAACTGTTGGTCAGAGGCGGAACCCCGTCCGAGACGGCGAGCCTGACGAGCCGTTCCAGCGGTCGAAACGATGCTGTGCCGCCGCGTCGTCAATAAAAAACCCCCGGCGCCGCTTTTGCTGCGGTACCGGGGATTTTCTTTGACAAAATTTACAGGACTTTGGACAAAAACTCCCGTGCGCGGGGATTTTGGGGGTTTGAGAAGAATTCCGCTGGATTGTCGGAATCCTCCATGATCTTCCCTTCGTCCATAAACAGGACGCGGTTGGCCACCTCGCGGGCAAAGCCCATTTCGTGGGTGACGCAGACCATCGTCATCCCGTCGTCGGCCAGCTCCTTCATGAGCTGCAAAACCTCGCCGACCATCTCGGGGTCGAGGGCGGAGGTCGGCTCGTCAAAGAGCATGACGTCCGGGTTCATGGCGAGCGCCCGCACAATGGCGATGCGCTGCTTCTGCCCGCCGGAGAGCATGGCGGGGTAGGTGCCGGCCTTATCGGCGAGGCCGATGCGCTTTAACAGCTCCATCGCCCGCGCCTCCGCCTCCGCTTTGGTCTTCAGCTTGAGGGTCACAGGGGCCAGCGTGATGTTCTGGAGAATGGTCAGATGGGGAAAGAGGTTGAAGTGCTGGAAGACCATCCCCATTTTCCGCCGGAGACGGTCGATGTCGCACTTGGGCGCGTTGACCTGCTCCCCCTCGAACCAGATCTCGCCCGAGGTCGGGGTCTCGAGGAGGTTTAAGCACCGCAGGAAGGTGCTTTTGCCCGAACCGGAGGGGCCGACGATGACGACCTTGTCGCCTTTCTTTACCGTGAGGCTGATGCCCTTTAATACCTCCAGCGTGCCGAAGGTCTTGGTGAGGTTTTTAGTCTCGATCACTTTGCCGCAGCCTCCTTTCAAGCTTTCCGACGCCGTACTGCAGCACCAGGACCAGCACCAGATAGATCGCGGCGACCGCCAGCATCGGCATAAACGGCGCGAAGGTGCGGCTGCGGATGAGGTCGCCGCCCTTGGTCAGGTCCCGGATGCCGACGTAGCCGGCGACCGAGGTCTCCTTGAGCAGGGTGATCATCTCGTTGCCCAGGGCGGGGAGGACGTTTTTGATCGCCTGCGGCATGATGATCTTCCAGGTGGTCTGGGTATAGTTGAGACCCAGGCTCCGGCCCGCTTCCATCTGGCCGGGGTCGATGCTCATGATGCCGGAACGGAAGATCTCGGCCACATAGGCCGCAGAGTTCAAGCCGAAAGCGATGACGGCCACCAGGGTGGCGTTGATGTTCACCGCTGCGAAGATCCCGAAATAAATGAGGATCAGCTGGACGACCACCGGGGTGCCGCGGACAACGGTGAGGTAGAGCTTGGCAATCCAGTTTAACACCTTCAGCCTGCCGGTGCGGTCATGGGTGGTGCGGATCATGGCCAGCGCAAAGCCGAGCGCCACGCCGACAACCAGCGCGCCCAGCGTGATGAGCAGGGTGTTGAGCAGGCCGCTCGTCAGATAGGTCCAGCGGTTGTCTTCAATGAAATTGCGGTAAAAGGAATCCGCAAAAGTCTGCCACTGGGCAGCAAGAAAATCCAGCAAGGCAACTCCCCCTTTTTTAGAAAGGACAGTGCAAGGGACAGAGGGCGCTGCCGCCCGATCTGCCCCTTGCTGCTATCCGGTTTTTCCGATTATTCCTTGACAATGACGACCTGCACGCCGGTGCAGTAGGAGTCGGTAAAGTCGATGCTTTCCAGGCGGTCCTCGGTGACGGTCATGCCGGCCGCGCCGAAATCGGCCTTGCCGGAGGCAACCGACGTAACGATGGAGTCAAAGGCGATGTCGAGAATCTCGAGCTCCTTGCCGAGCTTGTCGCAGATGGCGCGGGCAAAGTCGACGTCGAGGCCGACGATCTCGTCCTGGCCGGAAGAGCTGTCGTGGTACTCGTAGGGCGGGAACTCGGCGTTGGTGGCCATGACCAGGGTGCCGTCATAGGTGATGCCTTCGGGAGAGGTGTAAGGCTCGGCGCCCTCGACGCCGTTGATGTAGTAGTCCAGCAGCTGCTGGAGGGTGCCGTCCTCCTTGAGCTCGGCGATCGCCTGGTTAAACTGATCCTTCAGCTCGGTGTTGTCCTTGGCGATGCAGATGGCGTAGTCCTCCTCCGCATAGGCGGTATCGAGGATTTTGAGGCCCTCGTTTTCCTCGACAAAGACCTTGGCCGGCTCATTGTCGATGACGACGGCGTCGATCTTGCCCTGGGTCAGGGCGAGGACTGCCTCCATCCCCTTGTTGTACTGGGTGATCGAGGCGTCGCCCAGCGTGCCCGCATCGATCTCATCCGAGATATACAGGTCGCCGGTGGTGCCCAGCTGGACGCCGATGCGCGCATCAGTCAGGACAGTCGTCGGATCTTCCGCGCCGCCGACCGCCGCAGAGGACTCCGCAGAGGCCTCGGAAGAGGATTCGGTCGCGGCCGAAGAGCCGCCCTCGCCGCCGCAGGCTGCAAGGGACAGCGCCATGACAGCCGCCAGAGCGGCTGCGAGGATTTTTGTAAGCTTCATGATGCATCCATCCTTTGTTCAAATTCTGTTTACCCATACTCTACCACATCCGATTTTGAAAAGCAAGGGATTTTTGCAAAAAATACGGCTTATTTTGAAAGTTTATACACATTGACGGCAAACAGCCGCTTTTTCTCCCCCTTTTCAGCGGATTTTATATGCAAAATTCTGGAATATTTATGTATATTTATCGTATACATTCGTATATAACGAATATAGCGTGTGTTTCCGCAACCGTCCCGCTCTTTTCGCTAAAACGCAGCCGGCAAATTCTGCGAATCTGCCCACTGAAAAATAAACGAAAAAACTTTACAAAAGAAAAAAAGTTTGTTAGAATGAAAGTACTGTGTGCATCCGGCTGCATGAACACACAGCGGACCGCCGGCTCATCCCGGCACGGAGGACTTCATCTTCAAAAATACGAATCACTGCAACCGACTACTACATTCCTGCAAGGAGGTGCCTGTGTGTTCTTTATCCAGCTGCCCGAGTCGGTCGAGCTGGCTTTCGCCGCGCGCGGCGTGACCGCCGACCAGATCCGATACACCGCAAAAGCGGATATTTCAAAAGAAAATGCATACCAGGAAATCTATCTGGCGCTGACAGACCGCGAGCTGTGCATCCTATGGGGGCACGAACGGTTCGTCGAGCAGCGGAAACGGGAAACCGTGATCGAATACCGCTGCACGGACTACCGGGCGATCCCGCTTTCCTCCATCACCGACGTTGTCATCGACAGGCTGTATACCGCATCTTCCTTCCTGGTGAGGACCGGGGACGAGGAAATTCTGGTGTGCAGGCTGTCAATTTCTTTGGCGGGGCTTTTTGAAAAGTTCCGGGAGCGCATCCTCGCCCTGCGGGACGGGCTCCCCATCGACGACAGCGGCCTCAAGGACGAGCACAAATGCTGCCCGAAGTGCAAGCGCCCCTACCCCAACCAGGAGCGCGCCATCTGCCCGAACTGCCTTTCGGCCCGCGCGTCCTTTTTCCGGCTTTTGAAGGAATACCTGTCTTTTAAAAAGGAAGCCGTCCTCATCTTTGTGATGATTTTTTTGAGCAGCGCGCTGACCCTGGTCGTCCCGCTCTTCAGCTCCCAGATGTTCTACGACCAGGTCCTCACCCCGCCCGGCCCGGAGGGGACGGGGCGGTTTTACGGGATGCTTCTCCAGATTGTGCTGGTCATCTTCGCCATCAAGCTCGCGAGCACTGCGTTCAGCTCAGCCTACGGCATCGTCGTCAGCAGGATCTGCACCCAGGTCATCCACAAGCTGCGGGTCAAGATCTTTTCCTCGATGCAGCGGCTGTCGATGAGCTTTTTCGCGAGCAAGGCGACCGGCACCCTCATGACCCGCATCGACGACGACGCGGACTGGCTCTACTGGTTCTTTGTCGACCTGGTGCCGATGTACATCGTGAGCGCGCTGACTTTAGTCGGGCTGCTGCTCATCATGTCCTCCATCAGCGTTCCCCTCACCCTGCTCATCTTCCTCTCCTGCATCCTGGTCGGATGGATGGTCGTCCGGGCGGAAAAGCGGCTGAAACAGCTCCAGCGCCGCCAGCACCGGGCCATCCGCTCGATGAAATCGACCGTCACCGACTCCCTCGCCGGGCAGAAAGTGGTCAAGTCCTTTGCCAGGGAGGAGCAGGAAATCCGCCGCTTCTCGCTCAAAAACCAGGGCTACTTCCACTCCCGCATCAACGTGGAATATTTCGGCGCGAGCCGCTTCCCGGCGACCCGGATGGTCTACCGCCTCTTCCAGATCCTCGTGATGGGGCTGGGGGCCGTCCTCGCCATCCGCGGGGAGCTGACCCTCGGCGGCCTGACCGCCCTCATCGCCTATTCGGACATGACGGTCAACTGCTTTGAATACTTCATCAAGGCCGCCAGCCCCGCCGCGCGGGCAATGGACGCCGCCTCCCGGATGTACGAGATCCTCGACACCGAGCCGTCGGTCATGGAACGGGAAAACCCGGTCCGGATGGATCGGATGAAGGGGGATATCTCGGTGCGGGGCATCCGGTTCGAGTACGAGGTCGGCCGCCCTGTCATCAAGGGGATCAGCTTTGACGTCAAATCCGGCCAGATGATCGGCCTTGTGGGGCGGACCGGCGCCGGCAAATCGACCATCATCAACCTCATCTCCCGCCTTTACGACGTGACCGAGGGGGAGATCACGATAGACGGGGTCAATATCCGGGACATCGCCATCGCCGACCTGCGGCGCAACATCGGCGTCGTCACCCAGGAGACCTACCTCTTTATGGGCACCATTACCGAGAATATCCGCTATGCCCGCCCGGAGGCCAGCATGGAGGAGGTCGTTGCGGCAGCCAAAGCAGCCTACGCCCACGACTTCATCCTCCGCTTCCCCGAAGGGTATGACACCGTCGTCGGAAACGGCGGCGTCCAGCTCTCGGGCGGCGAGAAGCAGCGGCTCTCGATAGCGCGCGCCATCCTGCAGGACCCCGCCATTCTCATCCTCGACGAGGCGACCGCCGCGATGGACACCCAGACCGAGCGCAACATCCAGGCAGCCATCGAAAAGCTCCGCGCCGGCAAGACCATCATCTCGATCGCCCACCGCCTCTCCACCCTCCGCGACGCCGACCTCCTCGCCGTCATCGACGACGGCCGGCTCTGCGAGAGCGGCACCCACCGGGAGCTGCTCGAACGCCGCGGGGTCTACTTCAACCTCCACAAGATTCAGCTCGATTCGCTGAAGTTTATCAACCAGGAATGAAAGGAGCCGCAATATGAGTACCCTTTCCTACCTTCCCGCCGGAGCGCTCACCTTTTCCCTGAGCGAAAACGGCATTCTCTCCCTCGAGTATGAGGGGACCCGCTACGAGCCGGTCCAGATCACCCGCCTCTTTCCCTTCCAGCACCCGGACGGGATGCTCTCGGTCGCGGTGCAGGGGGAGGACGGCCCGAAGGAGCTGGGCATCCTGCGGGAAATCTCCGAACTGCCCAAAGACCAGCAGGAGCACCTGCGGGACTATCTCCGGTACAAATATTTCATCCCGGGCATCCAGAAGGTCGGCAAGATGGAGGAAAAGCTCGGCTACCTCTACATGGACATCACCACCGAGCTGGGCCGCAAGACCATCTGCATTTCCGACGTCACCTCAAACCTCCGGCTCGTACACGGCAGGACGGTCAGCATCATCGACGTGCAGGGCAACCGCTACTGCGTCGAGGATATCGACGCCCTGAGCCGCGAAAACCGGCAGAAGATCGAACTGTACCTCTGACAAATCCCCGTTATAAGGAGGGATTTCCATGCATTTTACCGCAGAAGGCTTAGCGCCGCTCCTGCCCCTGCTGGGCGGCGAGCCGGTCTACAGCCTGAATTTCAGCCTGGACGGCAGAGGCCGCCCGGCCAAAGGGGTCTGCGCCGTCACCGAGGAGGCGCTCATCCTCTTTACAAACGGAAAAGAGTCCTTCCGCTGCCCCCTTGCGGAGGTGGAGGAATACACCACCGTCCAGCTCGTCGGCAGCGGCGCCTTCGGCATCGTCCGGGGCGGGAAGGCCGAGCAGCTGTGCATCTGCACCCAGTCGGAGCTCTCCGCCTTCGCGGAGCTCGGGCGGATGCTCGACTACCACCGCGAGACCGGCCTCTTCCCCGAGCCGGACGAGGAGAGCGGCCCGCGCGTCTGCCCCAAATGCGGCGGCATCCTCCCGGAAGGGAGCGGTGTCTGCTTCCACTGCGAGAAAAAGGGCAAGTACCTCTGGCGGGTCGTCGCCCTTTCGCTCCGGTATAAGGGGGCGCTCATCGCCTCCATCGCGGCGACCGTCCTCATCCAGCTGCTCTGGATCGTCTACCCCTACCTCCAGCGGATCGTCATCGACGATTACATCACCCCCAGGCGGGCGGATTACCGGGGGCTTCTGCTCCTCTTTTTCGGCTTCCTGCTCTTCCCGCTCGTGATGATGGGGCTCGAATTTGTAAACGAGCGCTGCTCTGCCTTCCTTTCCTTCTCGGTCGGGCGGGACCTGCGGCAGCTTCTGTTCCGCAAGATCCAGGAGCAGTCGATGAAATCCATCACCAAGCGCCCCGCCGGCGAGCAGATCAAGCGGATCTCGAGCGACACCGAAAAAATCCAGGAATTCGTCTCGATGCACGGCAAGGAGGCGGTCGTCCGCATCCTGTCGACCATCGTCATCCTGCTGGTCATGCTCGCCCTAAACTGGCAGCTCACCCTGCTTGTCCTCATCCCGGTGCCCTTCGCCATCGTCGCTACCCGGGTCATTTTCAAGTACATCCACCGCCGCTACGCCCTTGTCTGGAACCGCTTCGCCCAGTCCGAATCCCGGCTGCACGACATCCTGAGCGGCATCCTCGTCGTCAAGACTTACGGCAGCGAAAAGCGGGAGATCGCCCGCTACACCGAATACTCCGCCCGCTTTGCCGACAGCATGTACAAGGCCGACCGCTTCTGGTACTTCTTCTTCCCCATCATCGGCCTGGTCATCACGATGGGCGAGTACTTCTACCTCTATTTCGGCGGCCAGCAGGTGCTGGCGGGCGGCCTCACCCTCGGCAGCCTCATCCAGTTTGCGGCCTACATCGGGATGATCTACGGGCCGCTGCGCTGGATCATCCAGCTCCCCCGCTACATCGCCGAAAGCGGCGTCAGCGCCGCCCGCGTCTACGAGATCATCGACGAGAAGGAGGACGTCTCCGACCGCCCCGACCCCATCGATCTGGACATCAAGGGGGCTGTCTCCTTTGAAAACGTCGGCTTCGGCTACAAGGTCTACAAGCCGGTCCTCAAAAACATCAGCTTTGAAGTAAAGCCCGGCGAGATGATCGGCATCGTCGGCCCCTCCGGGGTGGGCAAATCGACCCTTATCAACCTCATCATGCGGCTCTACGACGTGAGCGCGGGGGCGATCAAGATCGACGGGGTCGACCTGCGGGACATCGCCCAGCAGTCGCTGCGCAGCCAGATCGGGGTCGTTTTGCAGGAGACCTACCTCTTCGAGGGAACCGTCCTCGACAACATCCTCTACGCGAAGCCCGACGCGACGATGGAGGAGGTGGTCGAGGCCGCCAAGATCGCCAATGCCCACAACTTCATCTGCAAGATGCCAAACGCCTACCAGGAGTTTATCGGCAACAAGGGCTACAAGCTCTCGGGCGGCGAAAAGCAGCGGATCGCCATCGCGCGGGCCATCCTCCGCGACCCGAAGATCCTCATCCTCGACGAGGCGACCGCCTCCCTCGACACCGAAACCGAAAAGCTCATCCAGGAGGCACTCGGCCGCCTGACCAAAAACCGCACCACCTTCGCCATCGCGCACCGGCTCTCCACCCTCCAGCACGCCGACCGGCTGGTCGTCCTCGACAAGGGGCGGATCGCCGAGATCGGCACCCACCAGGAGCTGCTCCGCAACAAGTCGGTTTACTACAACCTCGTCATGGCCCAGCGCCAGACCTCCCGGCTGAGCAAATAGCGCGCAAAATACCCCCGCAGACCATTTTCCGGCCCGCGGGGGTGCTTTTTACGCCCATTTGAAGTTTTCCCGGCCCGCGCCGAGCTCAAAGTGGTATTTGACGATGCCGAGGTCCATCTTGGTGTAAAACCCCAGCCCCGCCTTTGCTGAAACGCGGTTTCCTTCCCGGGTGAGGGTGAATTTCTGCTGGTTCATGGCGGTGGGAGCGAGCAGCGCCGCCTCGACGCCCGCCCGGAACCATTCCGGCGAATCCGCGCCGAGGTTGCTCACCTCCCCGGCCGGTTTCGAGCGGTGGGGGACGCCCTGCGTCTCCCCGCAGCCCAGCGCGATGACGGCCGCCAGCTTTTCGCCGGGGGCGATCTCCAAAGCGTCCGGCACCTTGCGGTAGGTGAGGGCGACCCAGCAGCTCGAAAGCCCCAGCTGCTGCGCCAAAAGCACCAGCCGCTCGCCGTAATACCCGCAGCGCTCCTCCAGGTCGGGGCCTTTTCTCCCGACCAGCGCCAGGTAGTTTTTCACGCCGCTGAAGCTGCCGTAATGCGCCATCCGGCCGCTGAATGCCCGCGGTTCATCGATTATAAGCTGGATGCGCAGCCCGCTCTCCCGGCTGCAGGCGGCGATTTCCTCCCGCAGCGCATGGAGGGCGTCCTCCGGGATGGGTTTGTCCGTATACCGGCGGACGCTGTGGCGCTGCCGCATGGCTTCCATCAGATCCATCCGAAGTCCCTCCCATCAGTCCGATTCCCGGGCACGGCCGGTCTCGGCGACCGCCTTTGCAAAGGCGGGCAGCATGTTTTCAAACGCCCCGTAATCCCGCAGCTTCCACTCCCAGTTGGGGGAGCCGAGGGTGCCCGGCGTATTGATCCGGCCCTCGTCCCCCAGCCCGAGGATGTCCTGCGCCGGGATGATGGCCAGCGCGGCCCTGTGCGCGAGGGCGTACCGGACAAACCGCTGCGCGATGCTGCCGCTGCGGCAGCCCGCCATCCGCAGGCTTCTGCGCGCGCCGAGCCGCTTCACGGGCGAAAGGGCGCGGTACCAGCCGAGCATGGTCTGGTTGTCGTGGGTGCCGGTGTAGACGATCTGGTTTTCCATATCGCCGGAGGGGTCCTCCCGCCTGCCGGGCTGGAAGGTGAACTGGACGATCTTCATCCCCTTGAAGCGGTAGTGGTCCCGCAGCGCGTAAACCTCCGGGCGCAGCTCGCCCAGATCCTCCACCACAATCTCCACCCCCTCGAGCTGCGGGAGGACCGCGTCAAAGAAGCGGTAGGCCGGGCCCTCCACCCACTCTCCCTCGACGGCGGTGGGGCAGGAGGCCGGGATTTTCCAGTAGGTGTCAAAGGCGCGGAAGTGGTCGATGCGGACGATGTCAAAGAGGGCGCCGCTGTACTGCAGCCGGTCGGTCCAGAAGGAAAAGCCGTCCGCCTCCATCTTCTCCCAGTTGTAGATGGGGTTGCCCCAGCGCTGGCCGGTGGGGCTGAAATAGTCGGGCGGCACCCCCGCGACCGAGGTGGGCGCGCCCTCCGCGTCGAGGAGGAACTGGTCCCGCCCGGCCCAGACGTCGAGCGAGTCGACCCCGACGTAGAAGGGCAGGTCGCCCATGATTTTCAGCCCCAAGGAGTTGGCGTACTCCTTGAGCGCCCGCCACTGGCGGAGGAACTCGTACTGGAGAAAGGTCTGATAGGCGATCTCCCCCGCGTAGGGGGAAAGGTCGAGGCCGTGCTCCTGCGGCCAGTTTTTCTCCGCCTCCGGCCACTCGTTCCAGCAGCGCATCCCGTTTTTCTGCTTGAGGGTGATGAAGACGGCGTAATTTTTCACCCAGGCAAGTTCAGAAAAGCGGCGATACTCCTCATCCGGGACAAAATGCGCAAACGCCTCCCGCAGGAAAGGCTCTTTGTATTCCCGGACGGCCGGGTAGTCGACCCGTCCCGCACCGCGGCGGAAGGGCGGCGGCAGGCGGCGGAGCAGCTTCTTTTCATAGAGATCTTCCAAACTGATGTACAGCGGGTCGCCGGCGTAGGAGGAGTAGGGCTGGTAGGGCGAGTTGCCGTACCCCAGCGGGTTTAGGGGCAGAATCTGCCAGACCCCGGCGAGGCTCTGGGCCAGAAGGCGGGCGGCTTTGCGGGCGGCGGGACCGAAGTCCCCCGCGCCGTATGGGCCGGGCAGGGCGGAAATGGGCAGCAGGACGCCCGCCTGTTTCCGGCTTGTGTTGGTCATGAAAATCCTTCCTTTCAGGCAAAATGGGGGCGCTATCTGCCGGAGCGATCGGGCTTTAAGCGCCAGATTTCCTCGTTATACTGGGCGACTGCCCGGTCAGAGGAGAAGAAGCCGGCGTGCGCGATGTTTATTAGCGCCATCTTCGCCCAGTGCAGCCGGTCCTCGTAAGAAGCGAGCATCCGCTCCTTGACCTCGATATACTCCCGCAGGTCGAGCAGGGTCATGAACCAGTCCTTGCAGACGAAATCCTTGTAGACCCGGGCGAGGTTCTCCGGGTCGCCGATGCGGATGAGCTGCTTGCTGATGACAAAATCGACCAGCCGCTCGATTTCGGGGTCGCCGTCGTAGAAATCGGCGGAGCGGTAGCCCTCCGTCGCATACAGGTCGATGACCTCCCCGCTCTTTTTGCCGAAGAGGAAGATGTTTTCCTCCCCGACCAGCTCGGAGATCTCGACGTTCGCGCCGTCCAGGGTGCCCAGCGTCACCGCGCCGTTTAACATGAACTTCATGTTGCCGGTGCCGCTCGCCTCCTTGGAAGCGAGCGAGATCTGCTCGGAGATATCGCAGGCCGGGATGAGCTTCTCCGCCCAGGTGACGTTATAGTTCTCCACCATCACGACCTTGAGCCAGGGACTGACGGCGGAGTCCCCGTTTATGAGCTCCTGCAGGCAGAGGATGAGGTGGATGGTGTCCTTGGCCAGGGTGTAGGCCGGGGCGGCCTTCGCGCCAAAGAGGACGGTGACGGGGCGTTTGGGCAGCCGGCCCGCCTTGATCTCGAGATATTTCCAGATGACCCAGAGGGCGTTCATCTGCTGGCGCTTATACTGGTGCATCCGCTTAATCTGGATGTCAAAGACGGAATCCGGGTCGATCTCCACCCCCTCCTTCTCCGCGAGATAGGCGGCGAGCTCCCGCTTGTTTTCCGCCTTGACGGCGAGGAGGCGCTCCAAAACCGCCCTGTCCTCCGCAAACTCCGCGAGCTTCTCAAAATTGCCGTCCCGCTTCCATCCCTCCCCGATGAGACTGGTGACAAAGTCCGAGAGCCGGGGGTTTGCCTGCATCAGCCACCGGCGGAAGGTGATGCCGTTTGTCTTGTTGTTGAATTTTTCGGGGTAGAGGGCGTAGAACTCGGAAAGCTCGGTCTCCTTGAGGATTTTGGTGTGCAGCGCGGCGACGCCGTTTACCGAAAAGCCGTAGTGGATGTCCATCCGGGCCATGTGGACGAGGTCGTTCCCGTCGATGATGGCGATCTTTTCGGCGAGCTCCGGGGCCGCCGCCTGGGCGCGGGCATCCAGCTCCCGGATGATGGGCATGAGCTGGGGGACGGCCTTCTCGAGGTAGTCGACCGGCCATTTTTCGAGCGCTTCGGCGAGGATGGTGTGGTTGGTGTAGGCGCAGGTGCGGGAGACCGCCTCGATGGCGTCCCCGATGGCCATCCCCTCGGCCATGAGCAGCCGGATGAGCTCCGGGATGATGAGGGAGGGGTGGGTGTCGTTGATCTGGATGACGGCGTGGGCGGGCAGGCTGGCGGGCGGATGGCCCGCGTCCTTTAATTCCTTCAAAATCAGCTGGGCGGCGGCGCTCACCATGAAATACTGCTGGTAGACCCGCAGGAGCCGCCCCGCCTCGTCGCTGTCATCGGGGTAAAGGAAGAGGGTGAGGTTGCGGGCGATGTCCGTCTTGTCAAAGTCGATGCCCTCCCCGACGATCGAACCGTCGGCTGTCGCCGCGTCGAAAAGCCGCAGGCGGTTGAGCCCCCCGCCGTAGCCGGAGACCGGCAGCTCATAGAGCACCGCCTCCAGCGTGAGCCCTGGGAAGGAGACGGGGAAGCGGACGCCGGTCTTTGTGAGCCAGCCGGGCCGGTCCCGCCAGACATCGGGGTATTCCCGCTGTTTCAGCTCCTCAAATTTCTGCCGAAAGAGGCCGTAGTGGTAGCAGAGCCCCACCCCGTCGCAGGGCAGCTCGAGGGTCGCCGCCGAATCGAGGTAGCAGGCCGCCAGCCGCCCGAGCCCCCCGTTGCCGAGGGCGGGCTCGGCCTCCAGCTCCTCGATTTCCGAAAGGGAATGCCCCGCCGCTTCGAGCGCCTCGGCGACCTCCTCCCGGATGCCGAGGTTGATGAGGTTGTTGGAGAGCAGCTTGCCGATGAGGAACTCCGCCGAGATATAGTAGAGCTTTTTCTCCCCGCTCAGCTGCGGGCGCTCGGCCAGCATCGCGCCGGTCAGCCGCAGCAGGGCGCGGAAAACAGCCCTCCCGTCCGCCTTTTCGAGCGGGCCGGCCCCCTCTTCTTCCAGAAGAAGGTTCAGTTTCTGGGTAATGGTCATATGGTTGCCCCTTTCTGTTGGAGATGATGGCGAAATGATCTATAGGAATATTATAGCGGCTTTCAGGAGAAAAAACCAGAGCAATCATGTAAAATATCTTATTTCCATACAATTAACGCAATAATTTTAGCTGTTATCACGGCGGCTTGTCAAAGAAATCTTCCCGCCGCAAAATATGTTTTATGCTGCTAACAATTTTTTGACAGGGGACTTGACTTTTGATTTCTTTTGTTGTACACTAGTATCATAAAGTTTGCTTAAGGAAACTTTATGATCGGAACCAGCCCCCGAAAGGAGTTTTATGATGATTCCTCCCAGCATTTCGACCAGCGTCTTCCTTTTGCCGGAAGGCCCGTCCAGACGGCGATGGTGCTGACCGCCGCCAAGCTGCGCTACCTCATGACCGTCTCGGAGCTGCGCAGCGGGCTGCCGCACAAGATCCGCTGCGTCGACGTCGCGGTCCGGCTGGGGGTGGCGCGGCCTACCGCCTCCCGGATGCTGTCGGCCCTCTGCCGGGAGGGGATGCTCCTCCAAAGCCGGGAAGCCGGCTTCCGGCTGAGCGGCGAGGGGGAACAGCTGGTTTTCCGCTACCAGGAGGAGTACCGCCTCCTGACCCGGTATTTCCGGGAACGGCTCGGCCTGTCCGATTACGACGCCCGGGAGGCGGCGATGTCGCTGCTCCTGACCGTCCCGGCGGGCACCCGCGCGGCGCTGCGCCGCGCGGTCTCGCAGACGCTGTAAGTCCATTCTCTTCCTGATTCTTCAGGTAACGCCGCGGCCCGGGAAGACGCACCCTTCCCGGACCGCACCGCAAAAAAACGCACGCCGTTCGGCTGCCGTTGTTTTGCTTTCCTCTCTTGATGAAACTGTTTTGCCTGTCTTGACCTCAGCCGCCCGGAAGGGCGGCATTTTTTTGCAGCCGGAGCGGGTCAGAAATCCCCGCCCTCCCCTTCCGCCGCAAGGCGGGCGGAGCGGATGGTGCGCGCGGTCAGCTCCTCGACGGCGGAAAAATCGACCGCCGCGCTATAATGTTCTTCAATCAGGTCGTGGATCCCCTTGGCGCGCCGCAGCGAGCGCACCGCGGCGTCCAGGATCTCGTCGGCGGCCCGCCGGTTGAAGCGCAGCCGCTGCCTGCGCCGCGAGAGGGCCTCCATATCGGTGAAGCGGCTGAAGCTGATGACCCGGTAGGGCTCGGGCAGCTCCTCCAGCGGGAAGGCGCGGCTGCCGGTCACAAAGGCGAGTCCGAGCTCCGGGACAAGGATATGATCGAGCTTGCCGCAGGGGTTTAACGGGCAGAAGCAGCTGTAGACGGTCACGCCGCATTCCAGCAAAAGGGCGCGGAGGGCGGCCAAAAGCAGGTTGGAGGCAGCGCCGTAGGGGTCCTTGATATAGTAGATGCGGGAAAAGCCGGCCAGCGTTTCGGTCAGGCCGATGTTGCCCTTCGGGGTGACGGCGCTCAGCAGGCGGCGCTTTTCGACCGACTGCCCCCGCCGCCTGCGGCACTCGCGGGCGATGATGTTGGCCGCGGTGCGGGCGATCTTGGCCGTATCGGTGCAGGCGAGGGCGATGCTCGCGTTGTCGGACAGCAGCGAATGGGCCGCATTGAGGAAGCGGACGCACTGCTGGTGGCAGGCGGCGTTCTGCCGGCAGAGCGAAAGGATCTCCCGGCGGTTCTGCTGGAGGAGCTCCTCGTTCCAGCAGGCGCAGAGGTTGACCACCGTCTCGCAGGCGCCGGGATACTGCGGCTCGATGACGTGGGGCGGCGTGGCGTCGGCCATCGCGATGCCGGAGCGCGGGAAGATCACCGCGTCGAGCGAATCGGGGTCGGACGAACAGTGAATGTACTCGATTTCAGGCTCACGGTCCGCAAGGGCCCCGGCGGCGGCGCGCATCAGGGTCGACTTGCCGGTCCCGGGCCCGCCTTTGATGACAAAAAGCCGGCCCTCTTCGGTAAACGCGGTGAGCTCATCGGGAAAAGAGACGAATCCGGATGGAGAATTCGCCCCCAGAAAAAAGTGCAGCGGGTATCGCATGCTCATGATCTTCATCCCTCCAACTGACAGCATTTTGCGGGAATATGCCGCCGTACAGCGGCTCGGCAACGGCGGCTTACCCCATCTTATTCCGAAAAGCGGGATTTTGTCACAACACTTTGCCCAAAAACAGTTGCAATTCCCGGCGGACATGGTATAATAACCTCAAAGGCTTCCTGGCGGAAGCGTGGGAAACTCCGTTCCCCGCGGAATCCTTTCGGATTCCCTTTGAGAACATTGTATCATGCCGGTTTTGCTGGCGCAAAACCCGGGCGGCTGCGCCCGCCCTGCAAATCCCTGCGGATTTGCGGACATGGTATAATAACCGCAAAGGCTTCCCGGCGGAAGCTCTGGGGGACTTTGCCAATCCAAATCCAGCAGACATGACGTGTCTGCTCCTAAATTGCGGCAATTCCCGCTTTGTGTCGTGGTATTTTTCACGAGGCTCTGCTATGATCTTTGCGAAGGGAGGATTGCGGATGGACCAGCAAAAAACAGGGAATTTTCTGAAATGCCTTCGCAGGGAGAAAGGGCTGACGCAGGAACAGCTGGCAGAGCATTTCCATGTTTCTTCCCGGACTGTTTCACGATGGGAAAACGGCAACAATATGCCGGATTTGGATATTCTCATCGGGCTTGCAGATTTCTATGAGGTCGATATCCGCGAGCTCCTTGACGGAGAAAGGAGGAGCGGGACGATGGATAAAGAAACAAAAGAAACGGTCCGAAAAGCGGCAGAATACCTGAACACGGGCACAGAACGGTACACCAGGCGGGTGCGCCTGCTGTTGCTGGCAGGGGCCGTCTTCTGGTTCGCGGCCAGTCTGATTCGCCATACGGGGCTGTATCAGCACGCGGTTTTGAACGCCGTCTCGAACTTTGCCGAAGGCGCCGCAATCGGAATGATTTTATGCGGTATTATCTTTACAAGCCGTTATGGGCAAAGAATCAGAGCCTTCAAACAGCGTTTGCTGAAAAGGCAGTGACCGCATCCGCCCCTGCGGGCGGGACACACGTGCGGGCGAGCCGCACGATGAGACACGGAATTTGCCCGTCCGACGGGCGGAATAAGGAGGCAATTATTATGAACTGCAAGCTGCTGTATCCCGGCGGGAAGGCCAAAGCCCTGACCTTCAGCTACGACGACGGCGTCATCCAGGACGAGAGGCTCGTCCGCCTTTTCAACGAACACGGGGTCAAGGCAACCCTTAACCTGAATTCCGGGCTCGATTCGGACAGCTGGTGGGAGCGCGAGGGAGCGCGGATCCGCCGCCTCTCCCCGGAGGAGATGCGCCCGCTCTACAAGGGGCACGAGATCGCCGTCCACACCTGCACTCATCCCCATCTTGAGGAGCTGGACCGCCGCCGGCTCTACGCCGAGCTTTACCGCGACCGCGAAGCCTTAACGGAGCGCTTCGGCTGCGCGGTCAGCGGGATGGCGCTCCCCTTCGGGAGCACAAGCCCTGCGGTGCAGGAGGCGATCGCGGCGCTTGGCTTCCTCTACTGCCGCAACACCGTCTCCCACCACACCTTCGCCCTGCCGGAAGATTTCCTCGCATGGGGCGCTACCTGCCACCACAAGGATCCGGCCCTCATGGAGCTGGCCGCCCGCTTCCGGGAAACGGACGAGGAGCTCGCCCTCTTCTACGTCTGGGGGCACTCTTTTGAATTTGACATGCAGAAAAACTGGCAGGTGATGGAGGACTTCCTTGCGGAAACCGCCGGCCGCCCCGATACCTGGTACGCCACGAACGGGGAAGTCGCCTCCTACATCACAGCCGCCAGACGCCTCGTCATCGGGGAGGATTTCCTCATAAATCCGACCGGCGCCGACCTCTGGGTCCGGGCGGGCGGCGAGACGCTGCGCGTCCCTGCGGGACAGTGGGTCGATTTGGCCGATTAGCGGCAAATTATGACAATCTTAGGCCCTTCTTAAGCTTTTCTTTCGAAATTCCGCCACAAAATGTGGTAAAATGGAGGAAAAACCGGGAGGGAGCCCCATGTTCCAGAATCTTCTTTTGACCGGGTATGAGCTTTTGTCCGCCCTGCTGCCCTTTTCCGTCTTTCTCTGGGTCTATGCCCGACACAGCCGAAAAAGGGGCGCGCCCCTTTCGGGGACCGAGCTGGCGGCGATGCTCCTCTTTGGCCTTTATATTGCCGCCGTCCTGTACTATACCGGCTCCGGGACTCTCTTTGATCTGCTGCGGTACGGTTTCTCGCTCCGGCCCGGGCAGGTGAACCTTCTCCCCTTTTCCAGACAGATCGACTGGATGGGATACTTTCTAAACCTTCTCCTCTTTGTCCCTCTGGGGGCGGCGCTGCCCTTCCTCTGCCGGGAAGCGGACGATTGGCGGCGCGTCCTCTGCGCCGGAGCCTCCCTCTCGCTGCTCATCGAGCTGAGCCAGCTTTTGAACAACCGCAGCGCCGATGTTGACGACATCCTCCTCAACACGGTGGGCGCGCTGGCGGGATACGGGCTCTACCGCCTTGTCTACCGGCTGGCGGAAGGGCGGTATGTGCCCGCAAGACGGCGGGGGCAGGACCTCCTGCTCGCCGCCGGCATCCTCTTTGCCGGGCACTTCCTTCTCTTTGACGAGCTGGGGGCGGCAAAGCTCCTCTACCGCTTCTGACCTGCCGCATAAAATCCCGCCGGATCCCATCCGGCGGGATTTTGCAAATTCTTCTCAAAAAAGGCTTTTCACGACGGGCAAAATCGCTTATAATAGAGGTAACGCAAACTGCACCGGCGCCCGGCGCCTTTCAATACAGGGGGTACTGAAGATGATCAATCGTGTGAAAGTGGTAATCTGCGGCAAAACCTACACCATCCAGACGGAGGAATCGCCCTCCTACGTGACCAAGCTCGCCAAAGACCTGGACAAGCGGATCAACGAATTCATGGACGCCAATGAGAGCGCGTCGGTGACGGCCGCCGCCGTCATGGTGGGGCTCGAGCTGATGGACGAGTCCGCCCGCGCCATCGCCGACGGCGACCACATCCGCGCCCAGATCAAGGGCTATGTCGAGGACTCCGCCAGCGCCCGGATCGAGGCCGACCAGCTCCAGCGGGAGCTCACCCTGCTCAAAAAGGAGAACGAGGGCCTCAAAAAGGAGCTGGATAAGCGCTCCGAGGGGAAGGCATGAACAGCCGGCCTGAAATTCTGGCCCCCGCCGGCTCGATGGAGGCGCTCGAGGCCGCAGTCCGCTGCGGCGCAGACGCCGTCTACCTCGGACAGAAGAGCTTTTCCGCCCGGGCAAACTCCCGCAACTTTGACCCGGAGGAGCTGGAAAGGGCCGCCGCCTACGCCCACCGCTTCGGGGTGAAGATCCACCAGGCCCTCAACACCGTCGTCTTTGACCATGAGCTGCCCGCCCTGCGGGAGTGCATCCGCACCGCCTGCGCGGCCGGGGTCGACGCCCTCATCGTCCAGGACTGGGGAGTGGCCGCCATTGTGCGGGAACTTGCCCCCGATATACCGCTCCATGCTTCGACCCAGATGGCCATCCACTCCCCCGCCGGGGCGGAAACGGCAAAACGGCTGGGATTCTCCCGGGTCGTCCTCGCCCGCGAGCTTTCCAAGGATCAAATCGCCGCCATCCGCGCCGCGACAGGCCTCGAAATCGAGGTCTTCGTCCACGGCGCGCACTGCATGTCGGTCTCGGGGCAGTGCTATATGAGCGCCGTCTTCGGGGGGAAAAGCGGCAACCGCGGGATGTGCGCCCAGCCCTGCCGGCTCCCCTTCACCGCCGGCTGCCCTTCCCTGCCCAAGGCGGGGGAGAACGTCCTCTCCCTCAAGGACCTGTCGCTGGTTAAGCGCCTTCCGGAGCTCGCCGCGATGGGGATCGATTCCTTCAAGATCGAGGGCCGGATGAAGCGCCCCGAGTACGTCGCCGCCGCCGTCACCGCCTGCCGGGCCGCCCTCGCGGGGGAGGAACCCGACCTCGACACTTTACAGGCGGTATTTTCCCGCAGCGGATTCACCTCCGCGTATTACGACAATGCGATCGGGCGGGAGATGTTCGGCTTCCGCCGCAGGGAGGACGTCGCCGCGGCCGCGCCGGTCCTCAAAAACCTGGCCGTCCTTTACCACAAGGACGTGCAGCGGGTCCCTGTCGCGATGCGGCTCGACATGCGGGAGGGCGCGCCCTCCTGGCTCACCGTCTCGGACGGGACGCATGAAGCCGCGGCCGAGGGCGAAGTCCCCCGCGCAGCCCTCTCCGCCCCCGCGGATGAGGCGCTCGCCCGCAAATTCTTAGGCAAGCTGGGCGGGACGCCCTACCTACTCGCGCAGCTGGACGCCCGCATCGGGGAGGGGCTGACCATGCCCGCCTCGGCCTTCAACGCCCTCCGCCGCAGTGCGGTCGAGGCCCTCGACCGGATGCGGGAGGACGCCGCCGTCCCCTTTGCGGACAAGCCGCTGCCGCCCCTCCCCTCTCCGCGGAAATCCCCCGCTTCCTGTGAAACATGGGGGAAATTCGACAGCATCAGCCAGCTTCCCGACAACTGGGAGGACTATTTCGACAAAATTCTGCTGTCTGTAAATGATCTGGAAGGGAATCTGCCCCGGTTTGCCGGCAGCCTTGCCAAGATTGCCGCCGTCCCGCCCCGCTTTCTCTTTGACGGGGAGGCAAAGACCGCAGCCCGGCTTGCCCGCCTGCGGGAGCAGGGGGTCTGCGCCCTCTATTGCAGCAACGCCGCCCACATCGCCCTCGCCCGGGAATGCGGGATGGAGGCACTCGGCTCCCCCTGGCTCAACCTGACCAACTCCTACAGCCTGCGGGAGGCGGAGTCGCTCGGCCTGAAAGCCGCCGCCTGTTCGATTGAGCTGAAACTCGAGGAGGCGAAAGCGCTGCGCTGCCGCATCCCGCTGGGGGCGGTCGTCTATGGCCGGCTGCCGCTCATGTCGCTGCGGAGCTGCCCGGTCAAGGCGCAGATCGGCTGCGCGAAATGCCGCCGCCAGGGCTTCCTCACCGACCGGAAGGGCGTTTCCTTCCCGGTCCGCTGCGATATGGACAAGTCGGTGAGCTTTGTCTACAACGCCGTGCCCCTCGTCCTCTCCGACCGGCTGGACGACTTCCGCTTTCTGGACTTCCGCCTCCTCTCCTTTACAACGGAGAGCAGCGGCGAGGTGCGGGACGTCCTCCGGCAGTACAAAGCGGGCGCAAAACCCTCCGGGGAGATCACCCGGGGGCTTTACTACCGCGGAATTGAATGATGATTTTCAAGAGAAAAATAGAAGGAGAAACCGCCATGCAGCTGAAAATCAAGCGCCTGCACCCGCAGGCTGTCCTCCCCCGCCGCGCGACGCCCGAAAGCGCCGGGCTCGACCTCTGCGCCTGCCTCGACGGGCCGCTCACCATCGAGCCGTTTGCGCTCGTGAAGGTCCCGACCGGCCTCGCCATCGCCCTCGAACCCGGGACGGTGGGGTTCGTCTACCCCCGCAGCGGGCTCGCCTCGAAATTCGGCGTCACCCTCTCAAACTGCGTCGGGGTCATCGACAGCGACTACCGCGGCGAGCTGCTCATCGCCATGACCAACCACTCCCGGCAGCCCTACACCATCCGTCCCGGCGACCGGGTCGCCCAGCTTGTCGTCACCCCCATCCTCCTGCCCGAAGCGGTCTGGGCGGAGGAGCTCGATGAGACGGCGCGCGGCGCAGGCGGCTTCGGCTCGACCGGCTTCGGCGCGGAAGGGGGCGTGCAGGCATGAAACGGACCCTGCTGCTCATCCTCTACCTCTTTGGCGGGCTGCTGCTGGGCACCCTGCTCACCGAGGTGGCCAAAAAGGTTTCCTGGCTTTCCTGGCTCTGCTGGGGGGAGTCGGTCGGGATCGACAGCTTTTCGGTCGACCTGGCGGTCATCCAGTTCGACATCGGCGTCCACATCTCGATGAACATCGCGCTGCTGCTCTGCATCATCGCGGCAGTTATCCTCTACGTAAAAACATCCGGAAAAATACACTAAGGAGAACTTCTGACAATGAATCACCATCCGCGCACCCCCTCTTTTCTGGAGGGGAAAACCGTCGTCCTGGCCTCCCGTTCCCCGCGGCGGCAGGAGCTGCTCCGCCTCATCACCGAGGACTTTACCGTCCGGGTCTCCCATTTTGACGAGAGGCCGCTGATGGCAAAGGCGGGGAGCCTTTCCCCCGAGGAGCTGGTCAAGGCCCTCTCGGCCGGCAAGGCGCAGGCGGTGCTGGCGGAATGCCCGGACGCCCTTGTGATTGGCGGGGACACGGTGGTCGTCTCCCCGGACGGGGAAATTTTCGGCATCCCGCGGGACCGGGAAGACGCCGCCCGGATGCTGCGGGCCCTCTCGGGGCGGAGCCACCGGGTCGTGACCGGGATGACCATCTGCGGGGACGGCAGCGCCTTCTCTTTCGCCGTCTCGACCGATGTGGAATTCTACCCGCTCTCGGAGGCGGAGATCGCCGCCTATCTCGACACCGGCGAGCCGTTTGACAAGGCGGGCGGTTACGGGATCCAGGGGTACGGCGGGCTGCTGGTCCGGGGGATCCGCGGCAGCTATGACAACGTCGTCGGCCTGCCGGCGGCAGAACTGAGTCGAAATTTGCGGAAATTCTGCCAAAAATAGGAAACCATCGCAAAAACATTTGAAGATTTAGCCAAAACATAAAATGTATCTTGTGCAAATCCCCAAAAAGGGGTATAATAAAGGCAGCTATATCTGCGGGCCGCCGCCGCAGGGATGAAGGGCGCAGCACACTTTGCCCGTTTCCTCAAACAGACGGAAAAAACACGAGCAAGAAGGCCGCCGTGCGGCGCGCCATAAAATAAACAGAGGGGTAGGAAGGTTATGTTTTCAAAGGATATCGGGATCGACCTGGGTACAGCAAACACCCTGGTCTACATGAAAGGCAAAGGCATCATCATCCGGGAGCCGAGCGTCGTCGCGGTCGACACCAAAACCGATAAGGTCAAATGCGTCGGCCAGGAGGCGAAGGACGTCATCGGGCGCACGCCGGGCTCCATCGTCACCGTCCGGCCGCTCAAGGACGGCGTCATCGCCGACTTTGACGTCACCACCAGCATGCTGACCGAATTCATCCACAAGGCGATCGGCAAGGGCTTCTTTGTCCGGCCGCGGGTGGTCATCTGCATCCCCTCCGGCGTCACCGCCGTCGAGCGGCGCGCCGTCCGGGACGCCGCCGAGCAGGCCGGCGCCAAGCGGGTTTCCATCATCGAGGAGCCGATGGCGGCCGCCATCGGGGCCGGGCTGCCGGTCGCGGATCCCCAGGGCTCGATGGTCGTCGACATCGGAGGCGGCACGAGCGAAGTCGCCGTCATCTCCTTAGGCGGCATCGTCGCCTCCAAATCGGTCCGGGTCGGCGGCGACGAGTTCGACTCCTCCATCATCAACTTCATCAAGAAAAAATATAACCTCCTCATCGGAGAACGGACGGCAGAAAACATCAAAATCGAGATCGGTTCGGCCTGCCCGCTTGAAGAAGGGGAACTTTCGATGGAAATCAAGGGCCGCAACCTCTTAAACGGCCTGCCCGAAAACATCGTCATTACCTCCGACCAGATCCGCAGCGCCCTCGAGGATCCGCTTACCACCGTCCTCGAGGCCATCCGCATCACCCTCGAACGCACTCCCCCCGAGCTTTCGGCCGACATCATCGACCAGGGCATCACCCTGACCGGCGGCGGCGCGCTGCTGCGGGGCATCGACAAGCTCATCCACAACGAGACCGGCATGCCGGTCAAGATCGCCGAAAACCCGCTCGATTGCGTCGCAACGGGGGCCGGCATGGTGCTCGACAACATCGATAAGCTGACCGATGTGCTGAGTGAGGAAGAAAACCGCTATTAAGCGCCGGGCGGCCATGCGGAAAGGAGGGCCAGGGCTTGCGGGAATTTTTCAAAAGCCTGCGCTTTAAGATCATTCTTGCGGTGGTGGCCGTCATCCTGGGCGGTATGCTCTACGCCGCCTCGACGGGCGGCCTGGCGACCATCCCGGAACAGCTTTTGTCCTATGTCGTCTACCCCATCCAGCGGGCCGCGGCGTCGGTGTCGGATGGGATCTCGGAGTTTTTGTCGGTCTTTCTGGACGCGCGGGCCAATTATGAGGAAAATATCGCGCTCAAGGAGCAGATCGCCGAATACCGCAAAATGCTGGTCGACTATGAGGATACCAAGACCGAAAACGAGCGCCTCAAGGAGATCACCGGCTTAAAAGAATTAAACGAGGACTTCGAGTTCCAGCCCGCCGGGGTAATCGCGCGCGACCCGGACGACCGCTTCGGTTCCTTTACCATTGACATCGGGACGCTGCACGGCATCTCGGTGCGCGACCCGGTCGTGACCGGCGCGGGCCTCATCGGCTATGTGAGCAAGGTCGGGCCGACTTACGCCCAGGTCACCACCATCCTGAGCCCGGACTGCAACGTCGGCGCGATGGAGATCCGCACCAAGGACACCGGCAATATCACCGGCACCGTCGAGTACGCGGCCGAGGGGCTCACCAAATTTGAGCTGCTGCCCAGGGAAACCGAGGTCCTGGAAGGCGATATCGTCGTCACTGCCGGCACGAGCGGCCTTTTTCCCCAGAACCTGGTGGTCGGTACGGTCGAGGAGGTCGCCCTTGAGCAATCGGGCATCACCCGCTACGCGGTCATCCGTCCTGTCACCGAGATCAGCGAGGTCAAAAATGTCTTTGTCCTGACAGACTTCTTGGGTAAGGCAAACCTCCAGGAGGAAAGCGGGGCGAGCGAATGACGATCGGAAAAAACGCCCGCGCGGCCCTCAAATGGGTCTGCTATTCCCTGCTGCTCCTGCTCTGCTTCGGCCTCCAGTCCTCTCCGGCGCTGCTGCGGATCGGGGATATCAAGCCGGTCCTCATCATCCCCGCCGCCATCTCGGTGGCGCTGTTTGAAAACGAGGCCGGGAGCGGCGGGTTCGGACTGGCCGCAGGGCTTTTGTGGGATCTCTCGGCCGGCAAGCTGTTCGGCTTTTACGGGATGGTGCTGATGATCTGCTGCGTCTGCGTCTCGCTGCTCTCCATGTATTTTGTCAAGGTCAACGTCACCAACTCGCTGCTGATGACGGCAGCGTCAGGGTTTATCTGCACCCTGTGGAATTTTGTGTTTTACTACCTGATCTGGGGCTACGAGGGGGTCGGCCAGTGCCTGCTCCGGCTCCTGCTGGTGCTACTTTACACTGTTGCCGCGACAGCGCCGGTCTACTATCTCACGCGGCTCATCTCTACCCGGTTTAATCCCGTCGTGCGGGCATAGGCGCTCTGACGGCCTTCCGTTCAGCCGCTCCGCCTGCCGCCGGGATTTTCGCCGTTTCGGCAGGACCTGTTTTCCCAAAGGAGGGATCCCATGTTCGCCCCCAAGCCGCAAAAGCCGCAGAAGCCGAAGGAACGCGGCCGCCTGATTATCTTGAGTTTCCTCGCCGCCCTGGTCTGCGGCGTCTATATCCTGCAGCTGATGAACTTCCAGATCGTCCGCGGGGAGGAATTTCTCGCCAAAACCCAGCAGATGACGGTCAGCACCATTGCCGTCAAGGCGGGCCGCGGCGAGATTACCGACACCAACGGCGAGCCGCTCGCTCAGAACAAGGTCGGCTACAACATTGTCTTTTACTACTCCTTCCTGCCCAGCGGGGAGGAACGCAACCGCATTATCGCGGAGCTCATTGAGATGCTCGAGGAGACCGGGGAAGACTGGCACGATCCCCTGCCCATCAGCCTCGAGGGCGAGCCGGAGTTCATCAGCGGCCGCGAAGACGACGTCGCCCTCCTGAAGGAAAAGCTCGGGGTCAACGTCTATGCGACAGCGGCCGACTGCATGTACAACCTCCGCTCCTCCGAATTTTTTGACATCGGCGAGGAGTACGACGACCTCACCGCCCGCAAGATCGCCGGCGTGCGGTACGGGATGGTGCTGGCCGACTTTTCGGTCAACAACAACCAGTACACCTTCGCCGAGGACGTCTCGACCGAGACGGTGCTCAAGGTCAAGGAGCTCTCCTACCAGTTCCCCGGGGTGGATATCGTTGACGAGGACATCCGCATCTACCCGGACGGCGACCTCGCCCCCCATATCGTCGGGGTTGTCGGCCAGATGTACGCCGAACAGTATTACGGCGACCCGGACAACGGGATCGAGGGCTACCGCGACAAGGGCTATCCCATGAACGCCCTGATCGGCCGCTTCGGAATTGAACAGTACATGGAGGAGACCCTCCACGGCGTCGACGGCGTCATGACGGTCGAGCAGAACCAGGACGGCACCATCCTCTCCGAGACCATCACCCAGCAGCCCGAATCGGGCAGCAATGTCGGACTGACTATCGACGCGAAATTTCAGGCCAGGGTGCAGGAGATTCTGGCCGACTATATCAGCTACCTCCGTTCCCTCCCGGACGATCCCGACGGGGACGACAACGGCAACCAGGTGGTCGGCGGGGCGGTGGTTGTCCTGGATGTCAACACCGGCGCTGTCCTGGCCGCCGTGACCGCCCCCACCTATGACCTGAACAACTATTTCACCGACTACAACGAGCTGGCCGCCCAGGAAGACCTGCCCATGCTCAACCGCGCTTTTGACGGACTCTACCGGCCCGGCTCCACCTTTAAAACGGTGGTCGCCGCCGGGGCGCTGACAGAGGGGATCATCTCCCCGTCCGACACCGTCACCTGCCGCCGCGTCTACACCTACTACGACTACATTCCCGGCAACACCTTCCGCCCCACCTGCCTCGGCTACCACGGGGATATCAGCGTCGTGCGTGCCCTCACCGTCTCCTGCAACATCTTCTTTTATGACGTCGGGCGCAGGCTCGGCATCGACAAGATCCAGGAATACGCCCATTTCTTCGGCCTCGGCACCGATACCGGCCTCGAGCTCAGCACCGCGACCGGCGGCATCTCCGGCCCGGACCGCTCTGAGCTGCTGGGCACGACCTGGCAGCCCGGCAACGTCTGCCAGACCTCCATCGGCCAGATGGATACCGCCGTCACCCCCCTCCAGCTCGCCACCCAGGCCATGACCCTCGCCAACCGCGGCACCCGCTACCGCACCCACCTCATCAAGGAGGTGCGCAGCTACGACGATTCGGAGGTCCTCACGACCACCGAACCGGAAATCATGTCGCAGTTTTCCATGTCGGACGAAACCTACGCCGCCATCTGCTCCGGTATGATCGGCGCGGCCCAGTCTGTGCCTGAACTGGAGTCGACGCTGGGCTGGAAGACCAGCCTCTCCGACCTCGGCTACGATGTCGCCCTCAAAACCGGCACCCCGCAGGTCACAAACACCACCTTCAGCTCCTCGGCCATCGCTTTTGCGCCGGCGGACGGCGCTGAAATCGCCATCGGCATCCTCCTCGAGCGCGGCGCCAACGCCCGCAACATTGTCCGCCCCATCCTGGAGGCCTATGCCGAGATCATCAAAGGGGAAGCGCCTGCGGAGGAAGAACCGGTGTCTTCTGAAGAATCCGCAGAGTAAAGAAAACGTGCATAGATTCCGCCTGTTTTTTTTAGAAGAACAGCAGAATTTTACAGAAAATACTAGCATGAGCCGAAATTTTATGATATAATAAATAATGTGTTATTCTGGGTGCGTATGCCGGAGTGTTCCCCTGCTTTTGCAGGCATCCTGAAGAAAGGACGGAGGGCGCTGGTGAACGCAGAAGTGAACAAAACAGTAAAAATACGCAATCAGGTCATCGCACTGACCTCCGGCAAGGGCGGCGTCGGCAAATCGACGATCTGCGTCGGCCTGGGGCTCGGAGACGCGATGCAGGGCAAGCGGGTTCTGCTCATTGAATTTGACGCCGGCCTGCGCGGGCTCGACCTGATGCTCGGGATTTCGGAAAAGGTCGTGTACGACCTGGGCGACCTTCTGGAGGGAAGATGCACCATCAGCAAGGCGATCGCCGAATCCCCCTTAAACGAAAACCTCAACGCGATCGTTGCCCCGGTTAACATGGAAGCCCCGATGGATCTTGCGGACATCAAGCTGCTTGTCGAGGGGCTTCGCCCGCATTTTGACAGACTCATTCTGGATATGCCGGCCGGTCTGGGCTTTTCGGTCAAGGCCACCGCCGCTGTTGCCGACCTCGCCCTCATCATCACCACCCCGGACTGGATCTGTGTCCGGGATGGGCGGCAGATGGCGGCAGCCCTGCAAAAGAACGGCTTTGACGCCCACCGCCTCTTTATCAATCAGGTCGATGAACGGCTGATCCGCCGGGATGTCATTACCGATCTGGACGCTGTCATCGACGGAGTCGGATCGCAGCTCATCGGTGTGATGCCGGATGATCCCGATATCCAGCTCAAGCTCACCCGAGGCATCGCCCTGCGCGAGAGCCACCGCGTCACCCGCATCTGCCGGGCCCTTTCCCAGCGGATTGACGGGGCGTATATTCCCTTAATTTTCTCCTGACGAAAGGTTTTCGTCCTTACATATGTTTACCGACCCAGCACTTCATCCAACCACCAAACATGTTTTAAATCGAAGGAGGACCTGTGAATGAACATCGCATTGATTGCCGATGACACCAAGAAGGAACTGATGATCCAGTTCTGTATCGCCTATTGCGGAATTATGAACCGGCATAAACTCTGCTCGACCGGCACGACCGGCAAGCTGATCTCCGAAGCGACCGGCCTCGAGATCAAGCGCTATCTGAGCAGTTCCCAGGGCGGCGTCCAGCAGATATCTTCGCTCATTGCCTGCAATGAAATCGACATGCTTCTCTTTTTCCGTGACCCCCTCACAACCAAGACCCATGAGAACCGTGAAATGGACCTGCTCCGTCTCTGCGATGTCCACAACATCCCGGTCGCGACCAATATGGCCACCGGCGAGATTCTGATCCACGGTCTGGAGCGCGGCGACCTCGACTGGCGCAACATCGCCAATCCGCGCCGGTAAGCAAGTTGAAAACTACATCCTGTCAAGCGGGGATTTTGCCTGTGCGTTTGCAAACGGGCGGCAGCATCCCTTGCTTTTGCTGTCAAAAATTATTGGAAAGCGGGGAACCCCATGCCTCACGACATTCTGCTTGATAAAGACGGCTGCTGGCGCGCCGCGGAAAGCGCATTCTTAAACGCGGCGGGCCTCTGCGGCTTTCGCGAGCTGCGCGCCCCATCCTCCGCGGGGCCGGATGCGCTCCGAAGGGCGGCCGAACAGGCCGCTCTCCCGGACGCCGGCCTGCCTCTCAAGCTGTGCGGCCTGATTGACGCGCCGGAAGGACGGCTTTTCTGCGCAGAGCTCATCGGACCGCCCTATCCCGCCGCCGCGGCCGAGCTCATCTCCCTTGCCGGGGATTTCCTGGCCCTGCTGAACCTGCCGGATATCCAGCTGGAGCTTGCGCCCGGCGGGGAATCGGACGGACTTACAGCCCGGCTGGAAGCGATGAACCTCGCCTGGCAGGAGAACCCCGCCCTGCCGCCGGATTCGTTTTCCCTGCTCTGCGGCGGGGAAACCCTCTGCGCCGGCGGACGGCGGGAGGGACAATGGGCCGGCGCCGGATTTGCGGTGGACGGGGAGAAGCTGCTTGCCGCACTGGCGGCGCGGGGAATCGCCCTCCCCGGGCCGGAGCCCTGCGCCCTCTACATCGCCGCCGATGGCGAAGAGGCCGAGATCGCCGCGATGGCGATGGCGGCCGACCTGCGGGGCGAGGGATTCGCGGCCGAAAGCGGGCTGATGGGGCTTCCCGTCTCAGAGCAGCTCGCCTGCGCGGAGCGGCTCGGCGCGCGTTTTACGATGGCGCTCGACCCGGACTGCCTGGCCGCGGGGCGGGCGGAGATCCGGGACACGGCGACCGGCGAGACATTTGAAACCGCCTTCGGCGAGGCGCTCTCCCGCTTCTTCTACGACCGGCAGATCCTCGAGCTGACCGGCGCGCTGGAAGGGCTGCCCCTCGGCCCGGAGCTCGGAGAGTGAGCGGGGAACTGCCCCTGCGATTTTATGTTGATTAAAATAAAGGAATGGTGAATCATTATGGCAGAATCTATGCGCGGCCTGAAACGGAGCTGCTACTGCGGCGAGGTTTCGGCGGCTGATATCGGAAAAGAGATTGTGGTCGGCGGCTTTACCCAGAAGCAGCGCGACAAGGGCGAACTGGTCTTCATCGACCTGCGCGACCGGACCGGCATTGTCCAGCTGATTTTTGACGAGAAATCCGACCGCGCCGTCATCGCAAAGGCCAAGGAGGTCCGCTCGGAGTACGTCCTCATGGCCAAAGGCGTCGTCCGCCGCCGCGAGAGCGTAAACCCCGACATCCCGACCGGCGAGGTGGAGATTTTCGTCACCGAGCTGCGCATCCTCTCCAAGGCCCAGACCCCGCCCTTCCACATCTCGGACAACGACGAGACGAATGAGGAGCTGCGGCTGCGCTACCGCTACCTCGACCTGCGCCGGCCCTCCCTCCAGAAGAACATCATCTTCCGCGCCGAGCTCGCCCGCGCCGCCCGCGACTATTTCGCGGAAAACGGCTTCATCGAGATCGAGACGCCCATGATGATCAAATCCACCCCCGAGGGCGCCCGCGACTACGTCGTCCCCTCCCGCGTCCACAACGGCGCCTTCTACGCCCTGCCCCAGTCCCCCCAGATCTACAAGCAGCTGCTGATGGTCTCCGGCTTTGACCGGTACATCCAGCTCGCCCGCTGCTTCCGGGACGAGGACCTCCGCGCCGACCGCCAGCCGGAATTTACCCAGATCGATATGGAGATGTCCTTTGTCGACACCGAAGACGTCCTCGACATGGGCGAGGGCTTTGTCCGCTATATCATGAAGCGCCTCAAGGGCATCGAGATCACCGAGCCTCTGCCCCGCATGACCTACCGCGACGCGATGGAGCGCTACGGCTCGGACAAGCCGGACATCCGCTACGGCATGGAGATCACAGACCTCTCCGACCTGGTCAAGGGCTGCGGCTTCTCGGTCTTTTCCTCCGCTGTGGAAAACGGCGGCAGCGTCCGGGGCATCGTCGTCAAAAACGGCGCAGCCACCTATACCCGCAAGGAGATCGACAAGCTGACCGAGCACGCCAAGGGCATCGGGGCCAAGGGCCTCGCATGGGTGCGCTGGGTGGACGAAAAGCCCGCCTGCTCCTTCGCGAAGTTCTTAAGCGAGGAAGAGCTTGCCGCCATCCTGGCCCGGATGGGCTGCGAGAAGGGGGACGTCGCCCTCATCGTCGCCGACAAGGACCGGGTGACCCTGCCCGTCCTGGGCGCGCTGCGGCAGATCTGCGCCAGGCGGATGGACATCATACCCGAGGGCTACGCCTTCCTCTGGATCACCGAATTCCCCTTCTTTGAATGGGACGAGGAATCGGGGACCTGGGTCGCCATGCACCACCCCTTCACCATGCCGATGGACGAGTGCCTGGATTCCCTGGAGTCCGACCCCGGCTCGGTCCGCGCCAAGGCCTACGACCTCGTCTTAAACGGCATCGAGCTGTGCAGCGGTTCCATCCGCATCACCGACTACGAGCTCCAGCAGAAGATGTTTGAGCTTCTGGGCCTCACCGACGAGGAAATCGAGGCGAAATTCGGCTTCCTGGTCGAAGCCTACCGCTACGGCGCGCCGCCCCACGGCGGCCTGGGGCTTGGGCTCGACCGGCTGGCGATGCTCCTCTGCGGCGCCGACAACATCCGCGACGTCACCGCCTTCCCGAAGGTGCAGAACGCGAGCGAGCTGATGAGCGGCTGCCCCTCCCCCATCGATGCGAAGCAGCTTGCCGAGCTCGGCATCGCGCTGACCGGCGGGGAGGAATAACGCCGCCTTACCTGAAAATACGGGAAAACCGGTCTTTTATGAACAAGCGACAGGAGGTTTTCATATGGCAACGCTGCTTTATCAGGGGCATGGCAGCCTTCGCGTGACCACAGACGGCGGCAAAGTGATTTACGTCGATCCCTTTGCGGGCGAGGGCTACGACGCCCCGGCCGATCTGATCTTAGTCACCCATCAGCACCACGATCACAACTGCATCGGCCTGCCCGCGAAAAACCCCGGCTGCGTCGTCTGGCAAAACACGGACGCCCTGAAGGACGGGCAGTATCAGACCCTGCGGCTGGATTTCGCGGCCGCCGAGGCCGTGGAAGCATACAACCATCACCACAAAAAGGCGGAATGCGTGGGCTATATCCTCACGGTGGACGGCGTTTCGGTCTATTTTGCCGGGGACACCGGGGAAACAGCGGAGATGGCGCGGATGGCGGGGCGGGGCCTCGACTACGCCGTCCTGCCGATGGATTCCACCTACACGATGGACATCCCCGAGACCATCCGCTGTGCTGAGCTGATCGGCGCGCAGCATACGATCCCCGTCCATATGACGCCCGGGAAGCTGTTTGACCCGGACCGCGCGAGGAAATTGACCGTGCCCGGCGCGTTGATCGTACAGCCCGGCGAGACAATCCGGCTGTAAACGCTTTTGCAGGGAATCCGCCCTTGGCTGACGCAATGTGTTTGATTTCAGCTTCAAATGGCGCCATCTGTGCATCCTGCTCGGCATCATCGGCTTCATCCTGGCAGTTTGGGACAAAAAGGAAAAAAATTAAAAAAGGCGGCTTGCGAGCCGCTTTTTTGTTTCGCCTGCGTCCGCGATAACGGTAAAATATGGCGCCGAACGACAGATACCGTTCCTCTTGTGCATCTCCCCCAAACCGCAAAACGGCGGCCGCCTGTCATAAGGCAGCCGCCGTCTGATTTTTGTTAAGATGCCGTCCCATCCAGCGGGAACTCCACAATCGCTGTGAAGCGGTCCCCGTCCGTCTCGATCGAGAGGGTCCCGCCGCAGGCTTCAGTGAAGCTCCGCGCGATGGACAGCCCCAGCCCGCTGCCGCCGTCGGTGCGGCTCTCATCCCCGCGGACAAAGCGCTCGGTGTAATCGGTCCCGGGCTTCAGCTCAGCCTGGGAGGTGTTTTTGACGCTGGCGGCCGCCTTTCCCTCCTCCATTTCCAGCCGGATATAGACTCGAGACCCGGGCAGGGAGTATTGCAGCGCGTTCTGGATGAGGTTCTGGAAGACCCGGTAGAGCCGCTGTCCGTCTGCCCGGATGAGGACCGGCGCGTCCGGGAGCTGCTCCCGGATCAAAACCGGGCTTTCCTCAATGGCCTCAGCCATGTCCGCGAGGGTCTGGCGGATGAGCTTGCCGTAGTCGATCCGTTCCAGCGTGACCGGGAGCTGCCCGGATGCCGCCTTGCTCACCTCAAAGACATCCTGCACCATGTCCTTGAGGCGCAGCGCCTTGCTGCGCAGGATCCGGGCGTAATCGCCGGCCGGCTCGGGCAGCTCCTCCCCGCAGAGCAGGTCGGCGTAGCTGAGGATGGAGGTCAGCGGCGTCTTGAGGTCATGGGAGACGTTGGCGATGAGGGCGATTTTCATCCGCTCGCTCTTCATCCGCTCGTCCAGCGCGGCGTCGAAGCCCTGCTGGATCTCCTGCAGGTCCTGGGAGGCCCCCGCGAGCGCCGCGCCGGGCGGAAGGGCCTCTTCCCCGGCAAAATCCCCGGCGCGGATGGCCGCGATCTTGCCGGTCAGCGCGCTCACCTCCCGGGAAAGCTTGCGGCAGCAGCGGATATAGATGTACAGGATGTTTACAAGCCCCACTCCCAGCAGCGCGCCGGTAATCAGCCGGATGGCTGGACTTAAGGCCTCCGCCTCCCAAAGTACAACGCAGAGCACAGCGGTCAGCAGCACCCCGGCAAGGAAGGCGGCGGAAATGCGGCGCATCCGCTTCTCAAACGGCCCGCCGGAGAGCCGCCCCGCAAACCACCCGGCGAAGGAATTCCGCCAGGGCCGCCCGCACAGGTCAAATGCCGCGAAAAAGCAGAGCCAGAAGGCGGCGAGCACCGCCGGAAGGAGGTCGTACAGCCGCACCTCCCCCGGCCAGTCCCAAAGCGCGGCCGCCTGGGTAGGCGCATCCCCCGTTCCGGCGCGGGCGGCAGCCCAGCCAAACAGCAGGACGGTAAGCAATCCCCCCGCCGCCAGGAAGAGGATTTTCCCCTCCCACCAGAAGCGGGCAAGCAGCCCCCGCACCGCTTCCTTTGCCGCCCGGCGGGAGGCCCGCATCCAGAGGGAGAGGGCAAGAAGCACAATCCCCGCGGCAAACAGCCCGATCCCCAGCCGGAGCGCAAAGAAACGGGCGCGGTGGGCGTCATACAGGGCGAACAGCACGCTCGTCTGGACGCTGCCGGATGCCGCCGTATACTCCCAGACCGGCTCCGGCGTCTCGCGGGCCGCCAGCACGACCTCGACGCCTTCCAGGCTGTTCCCGCTGTCCCAATCTCCGCCGCGGTAGGCGCTGCTGCCGCGGAGTGCCCATTCCCCGTTGTCCCGGTAAAAATGGATCTGTTCCCCGTCAAAGTACAAAAGGAAGCAATAGCCCTCCGGCGGGCTTTCCCCCGTCTTGTCCAGCTGCAGCTCGGTGTTGTAATAGCGGCGGCGCCCGTTCAGGTATGCGTCATAGAGGAGGTTGCTGTCCCGCCAGAGGTACTGGAAAACCTCCCCTTCAAAATCCGCAAAGGTCCCCTCGTAGGTCTGCGATGCCCGCAGCAGCGCATAATGCGCGGTCAGGAAACTCTCCGCATCCTCCGCGCTGTCGTTTACCATCTCGGTAATCGCCTGGAAATAGACGCGCACCGCCTCGCGGAATTCCTCCGTCTCCTGATAGTCCGGCTGGAACGCCTCCGCCGGCGAGGTTCCTTTTTCCGCGCAGCTTTTCAAATGGGACGCAAGCGGCACAAGCCCGCCCAGCATGAGGCTTAAGCCTAGGAAAAAAGCTATTGCGCTAAGGATTGCCTTCCATCTTTTCGATTTTGTATCCAATTCCCCACACCACCTTCAGGTATTCCGGCGCGCGGGGATTGAGCTCGATCTTCTCCCGGATCCGGCGGATGTGGACCATCACCGTATTTTCCGGGGCAAAGGCTTCCTCCTCCCACACCCGCCGGTAAATCTCCTCGGCGGGGAAGACCCTGCCGAGGTTGCGCATGAGCAGGTCGACGATCTTCGTCTCGGTCGCGGTCAGCCGCACCGGCTCCCCGTCGGCCCGAAGGACCCGCTCCTCCGGATCGTAGGCGAGCCGCCCGTTGACGATCAGCCCGTCGGGACGCCGTGCGTGGATGCCGCCAAGCGACAGATAACGCCGCAGGTGGGAGCGCACCCGCGCCGCCAGCTCCTGCGGGTTGAAGGGCTTGGTCACATAGTCGTCGGCGCCGATTGAAAGGCCGAGGATCTTGTCGGTGTCCTCGCTCCTGGCGCTCAGGACGATGATGGGGAGATTTTTCCGCTCCCGGATCCGCATGACCGCCGAGAGGCCGTCCAGCTTTGGCATCATCACGTCGATGATGATGAGCCGGACATCCTGCTCCGAGACGATTTGAAGCGCCTCCAGGCCGTCGTAGGCCCGCAGGACGGCATAGCCTTCCTTTTCCAGCAGGATGGCGATCGCCCTGACGATCTCGCGGTCGTCGTCCACGACAAGAATGGTTTCCTTCATCCGCAGCACCCCCTGTTCTGCCCATTTTGAGTATAGCAGGGATTTCTTACATTTCCCGTGGGGAAAATCTTACAATTTCCTGTCAGTTTTTGTCGGAAGCAGACAGCCGTCCCTGCCAGCTGTCCCGCCGCGCCATTTCCTTGTCGATCTCGTTCATGACCACAAATTTTTTGAGACTCCAGAGCGGCGCGATGAGGTCCTCCTTCATCCCGTCGCCGGTCACCCGCTGGATGACCGTCTCGGGCGGGAGCAGTTCGAGCTGGTCGCAGACGACCGAGACGTAGGCGGGCAGCTCCATCATCCCGAAGTCCTCCGGGCAGGCGGCGTACTCCTCCGCCATCCGGGTGCCTTTGAGGATGTGGAGCAGGTGGATCTTGACGCAGTGGGGCCGCAGCGCGGCGACCCGGCGGGCCGTCTCCCGCATCATCTCCGGCGTCTCGCCGGGCAGCCCGTTAATGAGGTGGATGCAGACAGGGATGCCGCGGCCGGCAAGCCGCCTGTACCCCTCGAGGAAGGCCGCAAAGTCGTGCCCGCGGTTGATCCGCTGCGCCGTCTCGTCGAAAGCGGTCTGGAGCCCCAGCTCGACAATCAGGTAGGTGCGGCGGGAGATCTCGGCCAGGTAATCGCAGACCTCCTCCGGCAGGGCATCCGCCCGGGTCGCGACCGCCAGCCCTGCCACCCCCGGCTGGGCGAGGAGGGTCTCGTACTTCTCTTTGAGCTCGGGCAGCGGGGCGTAGGTGTTGGTGTTGGCCTGAAAATAGGGGATGTAGCGCGCCGCGTCCGGCCACTTGCGGTGGAGCAGCGCCTTCCCCTCCTCAAACTGGCTGAGGATAGAGCCGGGCGTCTGCCGCCGGAAGGCGTAGGCGCAGTAGGTGCAGCCGCCCCTCCCGCAGCTCCCGTCAATGTTTGGGCAGGAAAACCCGCCGTCGATCGAGACCTTGAAAACCTTGCCCCCGAATTTCTGCTTCAGATGATAGTCCCAGGTGCGGTAGCGCTTGTTCGCCAGCGCGTAGGGAAAGGGATTCCGGGCCATCAGCGGTACCGCCCGGCCCATACCGCCATGACCAGGTCGGAAATCCCGGAAATGAGCAGGCTCACCCCAAAGAAGATGACCGACAGCCGCACCAGGCTGAAGGGGTTGAAAACCAGGACCAGGCCAAGGACAGCGGTCACGACCGCAAAGAGCATCTCGACCCACCAGCGGGAAAAACCGAAGCTGCGCATCTCAAGGGCGCGCGGGATCTTGGACGCCCCGTCCAAAAGCAGCATCGCCCCCAGGAAAAACGGCAGGATCGACAGGATGGTGCGCGGCGAGGCGAGGCAGAAGATACCGAGCGCCGCCAGAATGACGCCCACCGCGAGCTCCCCCCGTCCGCCCCCGCCGCTTTGCGCGGCGCGCCAGAAGTTTAACAGGTGGAAGAGGCCGTAGACGAGCGACCCGATGCCGACGATCCAGCAGAAAATGCTGCTGCTCATCGTCGGCCAGAGGATGAGGATGAGGCCGAGGATAATGTAGGCGGCCGGCAGCAGGCCAGCCAGGGAGGGGGACTTTTTTGCCATGTCAGTACGCTCCTTTGCAAAATGATTCGTTCCATCGCACGCTTCCCGCGTCATACAGGAAACCTTACTGCTATTGTACCACATTCCCCCGCGCATTGCAAAGGAAATCCATTGATCCCGCCGGTGAGTCCGGGGGATCCCGGGACGCCCCTGCCCTTCCGCCGAAATGCCTAAAAAAATCAGGCAGGCTGTGTGAAAATCACATTTTTGAGGATTTCCCTTGCTTTTCTGTCAAAAAATTGGTAGAATAGTACTAAAGTACAGAATCGTGAAAGGGGGACCTGCCGATGACGCGGGAAGAATGCCGGACGCTCTGCACAGCCGAGGAGCGCGCCTATTACAACGGGTGGAATTTTACCCATCTGGGCGGACGCTGGGAGGAAGAAACGGTCCCCTGGGATTTCCGGGAAGAGATCGCCGCCTGGCTGGATGGGGAAAGCAGTTTCCTCGACCTCGCAAGCGGCGGATACGGGTTCCTGCTGTCCTTGAACCCCAAGCCGGGACAGGCTTTCTACGCCGAGCCGGACGAGCAGGCGGCCGCCATCCTCCGCCAGCGTTTTGCCCCCCATGGGGTCGAGGTGCGGCGGGTCGTCGACGGGGAGGACCTCCCCTTCAGCGACAGCCGGTTTGACGCCGTCTACACCCGGTACGGCGATTTCTGCCCCCGGGAGGCCGCGCGGGTCCTCAAAAAGGGCGGGGTCTTTCTCGCCCAGCAGTCCGCAGGGGTGGACGGCGTTTTTAACGGCATCCCCTTCCCGGGCTGGGAAAAGGATGCCGGCGCGCAGGACCTGAGCGCCCTCATCGCCCAGCTGGAAGACGCGGGGATGCAGGTTCTGAAAGGGGAAGAAGCCTACCCCGCCATCCGCTTCCGGGACGTCGGGGCGCTGGTCTACTGGATCCACGCCGCAGGGTGGCAGCCATCCTCCTTCACCGCCGAAAACCGGGAGGAGGCGCTCTGGCAGCTCGCGCAGTCCCTCGAAGAAGAGGGCAGCCTTCTCTGCCGGGAACACCGGTTCTTTGTGCTGGCGAGAAAACTCAACTGACTGCAAAGGAGGTTTTCCATTGGAACGGAAAACGACAGAAAAAAGACGCGACTGGCGCGGGGAGCGCAGCCGCTCCGGCCTTTACCGGATCGAGTACGACACCCCGATGACCGTCCTGGAAATACTGGAATTCGGGCCGAGCTCGCCGGTGGCGCGGGTCTGCCTCTTCGCCATTGTGTTCGGGCTGCTCTCGGTCCTCTTTTCCTTTTACGCGCAGGCCGTGCTGGACTTCATCCGGGGGCTTGACATCCTCTTTCTTGTGCTCGGGCTGGTCGTCCTGGCCGTCTCTTTTGTATTGGGGAAAAAGGTGGGCCGCCCCTTTGCCATCATGCTCAAATGGGTCGGGATGCCGCTGCTTTTCTTAGGCGTGTTCGGCATCGCCTTCGCGCGGTTCGGGCTGGGTGCCTTCTGGATCGGGCCGGTCGACCTTTACCTGGGCGGCACCTCGCAGAGACTCATCGCGGATGGGGTCGGAAACGGCGCCTTCCGTTCCATTCTGGAGATGCTTGTGAACCTCAAGGTCGCGGTCATCAAGGAGGCCGCCGACGGCAGCGTCCTGACCCTGCTCGTCCGCCTTTACCGGGACCTGGGGGCGACCATGAATTATTATGTCGTCATTCCGCTGCTGGTCCTCATCTCGCTCGGCATCTTCCTGGGCACCGTCCTGCTCATCGGCATCTGCGGCTGGATCACCCTGCTGCTGCCGGTCGCGGCCTGCTTCGGGATGACCCGCCTGCTCATCCTGCTGGACGGGCGGTTTTGAGAAAACCTGACAGGAAACAGGGCTGTCATCCGTGCCCGGATGGCGGCCTTTTTGCATGGCAAACGGGGGCGGCAACCGATAGTTGCCGGATAGTTGGTAGCAGAAAGCGGGGATTTCCGGTATAATACAGGTGTGAGAAAGGAGCTGACAAATCATGACGCTGGGTGAACGGATCAAATCGTGCAGGCAGAAGGCGGGCCTATCGCAGGAAAAGCTCGCCGAGCTTGCAGGGGTCAGCCGCCAGGCTGTGACCAAATGGGAGGCGGGACAGTCTGCCCCCAGCACCGAAAACCTGCTGAAGCTGGCCGGGATCTTCGGGACGACGGCCGGCCTGCTGCTTGCGCCGGAGGACGAGGAGCGGCCGTCTGTCGCGGCAGAGCTTTTCCGCCTCCAAAAAGAGGAGGAGGAGAAGCAGCGGGCCGCCAAGCGCCGGCGTTTGAAGGAAAATACCCTGGCCGCCGCGCTGGCTGCCGCCGGATACCTGGCCGTCTACCTGGCCGGACGCATCATCTGGTGCAGCGGCCCGGAAGCCAGCATAACCGGCTGGCTCTTCTCCGCCAAACCCTCCGGGGAACACAGCTACCTGTACGGCTGGCTTCTGAGCAGCGGCCTTTTCTGGTGGGCAATGGCGATAACGGTCATCCCCGCGCTGTTTGGGAAGCGGGGGTTTTCCTGCGCGGCCTTTGCCGGGTTTGTCCTGGGGCTGCTGCTGGGCATCGCCTTCGGTCCCAACCCCGAAGGGGCGGCGTACGGGCATGGGGACTACGGCTGGGCGGTCTGGGGCGGGAGCTTCCTCCTCTCCATCGCGGCGGGCGTGGTCACAGAGTGCTGCCGCAGCAGAAGCCGCAGGAGATCGGAATCACAGTAAAAAGGGCGGCAGCCTGACGGCTGCCGCCACCTCTTTATCCCCGCAGCTCCCGCAGGTCAAAGAGGGCTTTCTCATAATCCCGGACATAATACCGGATGCGGGTCCTCCCCCTGCGGATGACCGCGTGCCCTTCCGCCTCGAGCCGTTCCCTCTGCGCCTCGACCCCGCCCGGGTATTTGGGGTTTAATTCTCCGCCGGCCTTGAGGGTGCGCCAGTAGGGCGTCTCATCCGCAGCGCGCTGGAAGCTCGCCCAGGCCGCGATGGAGACGAAGATTCCCGCGGTGATCGGGTCGGTAAAGTCCGCGCCGTTCTGGGCGGCCAGGTACTCCCGAATCGCGCCGACGGTCAGCAGCTTCCCGCGAGGGACGGCCTTCATGATCGCGTCATAGGCGGCGGGCGGCGCGAAAAACATCCGCTCCCCGCCGTATCTGCGGATCGTTTCCGCATCGGTGACGATCTGGATCCGGGGCATCCCCGCATTGTCTCGGAGCATCGCGTTGAAATCCTTTTGGTCCTCGTTTGCCATTTGGTTCCACCTCCTGGCTCTATGATAGCATACCGCGGCCCCGGATGCAATGAGACGGTTTTTGATTTTTGCAGCGGATGCGCCGCCCCGAGCATTGACGGACGGCCCTTTTCCTGTTATGATGGAAGATAACGACAGAAGAAAGGATGCTTCCCTTGAACCGCAATCTGACCCGGGGCCCTGTGGCCCGCTCGATGCTCCTCTTTGCCCTCCCGATGATCGCCGGGAACCTCTTACAGCAGTTTTACAACGTCGCCGACACCCTCATCGTCGGCCGGGTGCTCGGCCCGGACGCGCTGGCGGCGGTCGGCGCGTCCTACACCCTCATGACCTTTGTAACCTCCATCCTGCTGGGGCTCTGCATGGGGAGCGGCGTCCTGCTCTCGATGCTCTTCGGCGCAGGGGAGGAAGACGCCCTCAAGACGGCGAGCGTCCTCTCCTTCGGCCTTATCGCCCTGCTGACCGTCCTCATCGAAGGGGCGGCCCTGCTGCTGCTCGACCCCATCCTCCGGCTGATGCAGATCCCGGCCGAGATCTACGGCATGACCCGCGACTATTTGCAGGTCATTTTCATCGGCATCGTCTTCACCTTCCTCTACAACTACTTCGCCGCCTGGCTGCGGGCCATCGGCAACTCGGCGATGCCGCTCGTCCTGCTGGCAGTGGCGGCTGTCTTAAACGTCGTCCTGGATCTTGTTTTCATCATCCAGGGCAATATGGGGGTTGCAGGCGCGGCCTGGGCGACCATCATCGCGCAGGCGGTGTCGGCCTTCGGGCTCGCCCTCTACACCCTGCTGCGGGCGCCGCTCTTCCGGTTTTCGCGGCGGCACCTGCGGTTTGACCGGAGGATCCTGCGGCAGATCGCGAGCTACTCCCTCCTGACCTGCGTCCAGCAGTCGGTCATGAATTTCGGCATCCTGATGATCCAGGGGCTGGTCAACAGCTTCGGCGTGACCGTCATCGCGGCTTTTGCGGCGGCGGTCAAGATCGACTCCTTTGCCTATATGCCGGTGCAGGACTTCGGCAACGCCTTCTCTACCTTCATCGCCCAGAATACCGGGGCGCGGGAGGGCGAGCGGATCCGGCGCGGGCTGCGGGCCGCGATTTTGACGGCCTTCCTCTTCTGCGTGGTCATTTCGGTGGGGGTGTTTGTCTTTGCGCCGCAGCTCATGTGCATCTTTGTCGACCCGTCCGAAACGGCCATCATCGCCGAAGGGGTGCGCTACCTGCAGATTGAGGGGGCCTGCTACTGCGGCATCGGCTGCCTGTTCCTGCTCTACGGCCTGTACCGTGGGCTGGGCCGGCCGGGCATTTCGGTCGTGCTGACCGTCATTTCATTGGGGACAAGGGTGGCGCTCGCCTACCTTCTCGCCCCGATCCCCGCAATCGGCCTGCCCGGGATCTGGTGGGCCATCCCCATCGGCTGGTTTCTGGCCGACGCGGCGGGGCTCCTCTACTACCGCAGGGTCAGCAGGCAGCTCCTCCCGGGGTCTCCCCGGCCGGAAAAGGGGCGGTGAGCCGCCCGATATAAAGCAGGTGCTCGCCGTAGGCGAGAAATTCCTCCCGCTCGCAGAGCCGGAAGGCGATGTCCAGCCACCGTTCCCGCACCTCCTGCGGCTGGCTTTGCAGAGAATGGCGGAAGGGAGCCAGTATTCCCTCGCTGGAGAGGAAATGCAGCGTTTCCAGCGGGAATTGGGCGAAAAAGGGCAGAATGCCGCTGACCTGCTCGAAGTAGACCTGGGTGAAGCCCCCGCCCGCGTAAGCCCTGCCCTCCAGCAGGTTCTGCAGCCAGGCTTCCTCCTCCGGGGCGCCGCGCAGGATCTCTGCCGGATACCCCCGCAGCAGGTCGATGAGGTTGGCAGACTGGGAAATGAAGGCGGCAAAGAGCGTCCCGCCGGGTTTCAGGCGGGAAAGCGCCTGCCGCACCGCCTCTTTCCGCTCCTCTTCTTCGAGGAGGTGGTAGAGCGGCCCCATCAGCAGCACATGGTCAAATTTTCCCAGATGGAGGGCGTCCAGCTCCAGCGCGTCCCCCTGCATCGCGGTGATCGGAAGCCCCGCTTCGGCCGCCTTTGCCGCGGCCAGCTCCGCATTGGCGGAGGAGAGGTCGACAAGGGTGACCGCGCACCCTCTCCGGGCAAGCGCCAAGGCGTACCGCCCCGGCCCGCCGCCGATGTCGAGCACCCGGTCGCCGGGGCGGAGATACCGCTCCATCATCCGTAGATTGATCTCAAATTCCGGCGCATAGCCGTCGAGCCGCTTCCACTCCGCCTGCGCCGCGCCCTCGTAAAAGGCGCGCACCTGTTCCCTGCTTTCCTTCATGCCGGTGTCCTTCTTTCCTGCCGTCCATTCTTTTGGAAAAATGTTTTCCCAATGATAGCACATTTCCCCCCGGCTGTCAAGCTATTCCCCTTCGAACATCCCCCGCAGCTCGCTCAGCACCTGCTCGCTGGGGACAAACTCGGTGTGTTCCGGGTTCCAGCTGCCGGAAAGCGGGAAAATCTCCACCCGTTTTTCTTCATTTTCCAAAAAGTATGTCAAAGCCTTGCGTCTTGTGGTATAATCAAACTGGGACAGGTCGGTGTCGGTGTTGTTCCAGAAAACCTCCATCAGGTAATCCAGCCGGTCGTCGGCTTCGGCGTCAAGCTGCTGCACGAGCAGCTCCCCGGCCAGGGTGAGCCGCCAGTTTTCCGCCTGCACATCCGCGGGGGCGGCGTTCGCCACCTCGTAGAGCAGCTCGCCGTTTAAGAGATGGGTGCCAGCCGGGACGGAGACCGTGTCCGTCTCGTAGCCCTCGTCAAAATGATAGGTGAGGCCGCCCAGCGCGTCGATCAGGTTGACAGCCCCTCCCCTGCTCAGCCGCACATAGCGGCCGACTGTGCAGCCCAGCAGGTTTTCGGCCGCCAGCCGCGCGTTTGCCGAGCCGGCGTAGCCGTAATGCCCGGCAAAGGTGTCGGTGCGGGCCTGGACCGTCGTCACTGTCTCGGGCGGAATGGGGACGAGGAGGATCCGGTCGTTGGCAGGGTCGAACCGGCAGAGGGTGAAGGCGTGGGGCGCGTCGCTCCGCTCCCGCACGCTTACCACCAGAAGGTTCAAGCCGGCCGCTGCGTCCGGGCGGTAGGAAAGCCCCGCTTCGGCGGCTTCGGGAGCGGATTCCTGGCCGGTCCGGCTGCTGCCGAGAGGCCCGAATACCGCCGACATCACCGCCAGCACGACTGCCAGCAGCACCGTCAGGCTGATGCTGAAGGATATCATAAAAATTCCGAAGGAAGACCGTTCCTTTTTCTCCCGGTTGCGCTCCGCGCCCATAATCACACACCCTTTCCCGCAGAGTATGGGCAGCGGTCGGGCCGTTATGCGGGAAATTTGCCCGGCAATGCAATCAAACGCCCGAAAACGGGTCTATTATAATAGGAAGGAGGCTGCCTGATGGACGACTCTCAGATCATCGATCTCTACTGGAACCGTTCAGAGGAGGCCATTGCCCAGACCGATCAAAAATACGGCAGCTACTGCCGCCGTATCTCCATGAATATTCTGCACGATCCGCAGGACGCTGAGGAGTGCGTCAGCGACGCCTACCTCGGCGTCTGGAACGCCATCCCGCCCCAGCGCCCATCCATTTTTTCCGCCTTTTTGGGAAAAATCACCCGCAACATCTCGCTCCACTGCTGGCAGAAGCGCCACGCGGCCAAGCGGGGCGGCGGCGAGACCGGCGTCCTCCTCTCGGAGCTCGAGGACTGCCTCCCGGCTGGCGGCACCCTTGAGGAGACGGTTGACGCCCGCGCCCTCGGCGGCCTGCTGAGCGCTTTTCTCGACACCCTCACGCGGGAGCAGCGGACGGTTTTTGTCCGGCGCTACTGGTTCGCCGACTCCATCGAGGAGGTCGCCGCCCGCACCGGGATGAGCACCAGCAAGGCGGCCTCGATGCTCTTCCGCCTGCGGAAAAAGCTCCGCGATTATCTGACAAAGGAGGGAATTTCCCTGTGAAATCCTTAAAGCTGTTCGAAGCGATCGGAGAGATCGACGACCGCTTCCTCACCGAGGCGGAGGACTATACCCCCGCAAAGGCGCGTCCTGCCCGGACTGCCCTGCGCTGGCTCTCTGCTGCCGCCTGCCTGATGGTCATCGCTGCGGGCGGCCTGATATATGTCCGCCTGAACGGGGTCGAGACCAACACTTCGGGCAGCACAAGCAGCTCTGCCGCCTATTCGACAGCGCCGGAGGCGTCCTCCGCCGCGGAATCTTCCGCCGCGGCTGCCGAAGCCCAGATGGGCAGTGCGGAAGACGCGTCAGACAGCGCGCGGGAAAACAAGCTGGGCGTGGGGCTGGAAACGGCCATACTGGATACCGGCTGCGAGCTGGACGGCATCCGCTACACGGTCGTTTCGGACCCGGCCCTCTTAGCGGAAACCGGCCTGCCGGAATCCCCTGCGGAGGCTGACCGCGGCGACCTTCTGGGAGAAACAGCGGCCGGGATGGTCTACGCCTACCTCCCGCTTGCGGAGGTGCCGGCCGTCCGGCTGCTCCAAAGTGAGGAGGAGCTCTCCTTCCTCCTTTGCAGCGGCGGGGCGGAAGGGATGACCCTGGGCGCGCTTTACGGCTTTGACGGGGAAGGAATCTCCGCCGAATTGGCGGGCAGCGCCCTCCCGGACTCTGCGGGCCCGCTGCTGGCGGCCCTCATCCCCTCCGGCACAATACCCGAGGGAACGGCGGCCGCGGAACTGTCCGCCGTCCTCCCGAACGGGCTCTCCTTCCGGCTCGTCTGGTACCCCGACGATGGGCTTCTCCTCCTTGGGGAGATCGCCTACCCTGCGGACGGGGAGCTCGCGGATCTCCTGGCGGCAGCCCTGTAAACTGTATCGGCAAAAGTGAAATCCCCGCGCGGGCAGCACCTGCGCGGGGATTTTTGCGCCGAAAAACGGCAGTTAATGGAAGAAAAAAAGATACATCAGCAGCACAATCAGGCCGAAGGTCACGAGTACGGCCGGCAGCAGGACGAGAAAGGCCGCAATGATCATCGCGGGGATGTCCTTCTTTTCAAGCGGCGTCTCGTCAAGCTGCTTGCGAAAGCGCTCCTCGCTTTCTTCGACACGGAGGTTGCGCTCCAGCCTGCGGTTTCGGAAGAGATTGAACATCGCGTCCCCGCCTTACTCGATGACCTTGTGGTCGAGGATGTGGTGGCAGGCGACAAAATGGCCGGGTTCCGCCTCAACAAAATCGGGGACGACCTCCCGGCAGAGGTCGGTCGCGTACTTGCAGCGGGTGTGGAACTTGCAGCCCTTGGGCGGCTTGATGGGGCTGGGGATGTCGCCCTCCAGCGGCACGATCTGCTTGCGGTGGTCGAGGTCGGTGGTCGGGATGGCGAGCAGCAGCGCCTCGGTATAGGGGTGGAGGGGATGGGCAAAGAGGTCCTCCGACCGCGCCAGCTCGACGACGTTGCCCAGGTACATGACCGCGATCCGGTCGCTGATATACTTGACGACGCTCAGGTCATGGGTGATGAAGAGGTAGGTCAGGTGCTCCTGCTCCTTGAGGTCCTGGAGCAGGTTGATGACCTGGGACTGGATGGAAACGTCGAGGGCCGAGACCGCCTCGTCGCAGACCACAAACTTCGGCTTGACCGCCAGCGAACGGGCGATGCCGATGCGCTGCCGCTGGCCGCCCGAGAACTGGTGCGGGTAGCGGTGGATCATATAGGAGGAAAGTCCGCAGTTCTCCATGACCTGCATGACGTAATCCATCATCCGGTCGTCGTTTTTCTGGAAAAAGTTGTGGGCAAGCAGACCCTCGCCGATGATCTGCCCGACCGTCATGCGGGGGTTCAGCGAAGAATAGGGGTCCTGGAAGATCAGCTGGAGATCCTTGCGGAGCTGCCGCATTTCCTTATAGCCCAGCTTCGCGAGGTCGATGCCGTCGTCGCGGTAACGCTCGTACTCGTCGAACTTGCCCTTGCCGGCATTCTGAATCCGCAGCGACTCAATCTCGGTGCGGATCTTCGCAAGCTCTGCCTCCCCGGCGGCGATCTTTTCATCGCGGGCTTTGAGGTCCGCATCCAGCTTGCGCAGTTTTGCTTCGAGGGAAGCGGCGTTTTTGCCCTTCTGCTTGGCGGCATCGCGGCGCCCTTCGACGGCGTTGCGGTCGATCTGGACGAGGTCGCGCGCCTCCCGCATTTTGTGGAGGGCTGCCGCGGAGCGGTATTCCTGCAAAAACAGCTCGGAAACCGGCTTCAAATCGTCGAGGGCGAGGAAGCCGCCGACCAGCTGCGCCATATCGAGGAAGAGGCTGTGCGCCTCCTTGACGGCCTTGTCCTTCTCCGCCTTTTTGGCGCGGCGGGAGGTCTCGTCGAGGGATTCGTACTCCCGGACGAGCTTGTCGCGCTTCGCTTCCAGCTCGCGGAGTTTGGCGCGGCCGCTCTCGAGGTGTTTTAAGGTCTTTTCCACATAAGCGGGGGCAAGGGAGTCGATGGTGCGGCCGTAATACATGGTCTTGCCTTCGGTCTGGTGGTAAAGCTGGAGCAGAACCCGCCCGAGGGTGGACTTGCCGCAGCCGCTCTCGCCGACAAGGCCGAGGGTCTCGCCCTCATAGATGTCGAGCGAAATATCGTCGTTGGCGCGGACATAGAGCTGTTCGCCGCCGATGGTGGTCTTTTTGACCGGGAACCACTGCTTGAGGTGGGAAATGCGCAGCAGCACCTTCTTTTCAGTCTGGTTAGTTTGCATGTTGCGCCTCCTTCAGCTGTTCGATCTCCTTGGTGCGGTCGCCCTTGCAGGGGTAGAAGCACCGGACCTGGTGGTTGCCTTCGATCTGATAGAGCTCCGGTTCCTGCTCCATGCAGCGGCTGGTCGCGTACTTGCAGCGCGGCGCAAATTTGCAGCCCTTGGGCAGGTCAAGCGGATGCGGCACTGCGCCGGGAATGGCGTCCAGCCGCACGCCGGTGGGGGTATTGAGCCGCGGGATGGAGTTCATCAGCCCTTCGGTGTAGGGGTGGGAGTAGGGATTTTCGCCGAAAATCGTCTCCACAGGGGCCATCTCGACCACCTGGCCGCAGTACATGACGGCGACGTCGTCGGCCATCTCGTTGATGACGCCGAGGTCGTGGGTGATGAAGAGGATGGAGGTGCCGTTCTGCTCCTTCAGATCGTTCATCAGCTTGAGGATCTGGGCCTGGATGGTGACGTCGAGGGCGGTAGTCGGCTCGTCGGCGATGAGCACCTTCGGCTGGCAGCCGAGCGCCATCGCGATCATGACGCGCTGGCGCATTCCGCCCGAAAGCTGATGGGGGTACTGCTTCAGGACGTTGGCGGGATTGGGGATCTTGACCGCCTGAAGCATTTGGAGCGAGCGCTTGGAAGCTTCCTTCTTATTCACCTTCTGGTGCGTGAGGAAAACCTCGTTGAGCTGCCGCTCAACGGTAAATACGGGGTTTAACGAGGTCATCGGTTCCTGGAAGATAACCGAGATCTTGTTGCCGCGGATCTTATACATCTCCTCGTTGGTGGCCTTGGCCAGGTCCTGGCCCTCGAAGAGGATCTCGCCGCTGTCAATATAGCCGTTTCCGTCCAAAAGCCGCAGGATGCTCATGGCGGAGACGCTCTTGCCGCTGCCGCTCTCCCCGACGATGCCGAGGGTGCGGCCGGCCTCTACCGAGTAGGAGACGCCGTTTACGGCCTTTACAATACCCTTCTTGGTTTTAAAGAAGGTGTGCAGGTTTTTCAGTTCCAGCAATGCCATAAAGGTTCCTCCTATCGTTCATTGGATTTGGGGTCGATTGCGTCGCGCATGCCGTCGCCGATGAGGTTGATGCTGATAACAGCAAGGCTCAGGGCGATGGACGGGAAGACCCAGCGCCACCACATATCCTGGATGACGTCCGAGCTCTGGGCGCTGTTGAGCATGTTGCCCCAAGTGGGGTTGGGCTCGACGACGCCGAATCCCAGGAAGGAGAGGCTCGACTCGGTCAGCAGGCAGGTGGCGAAAGCCAGCGTCGTATTGACGATGACGACTGTAATGACGTTCGGGAGGATATGGCGGAAGATCAGGGTAAATTCCCGGATGCCCATCGCTTTGGCGGCGGTGACATACTCCTGTTCCCGCGCCGAAAGAACCTGGGCGCGGACCAGTCGCGCGAGTCCCGGCCAGGAGAGGAAGCCCAAGATCACCATAATCATGCTGATTCGCCCCACCTCTGAGAGCCGGTTGCCGACGACCGCAGAAAGGACGATTGCGAGCGGCAGGAAAGGCAGGGACATGACAATTTCGGTAAAGCGCATCAGCAAATTGTCAATCCAGCCGCCGTAATAGCCGGAAATGCCGCCGATGATGACGCCGAGGATGGTCGAGATGATGACCGCAATCGCGCCGATGGTCATGGTCATCCGGCCGCCGGCGAGCATCCGCAGCACGATGTCGCGGCCGTAGTGGTCGGTGCCGAAAAGGTAGCCCTTGAGCCCCCATCCGGTCAGATTTCCATTCTCATCGATGGCATAGCTCTGGAAATAGCCCGAATCAATCGAGGAGACATTTGTGAGCGCAGGCGCAGAGGACTGTCCGTAGGTGTCGTTGCCCCAGGAAACGGCAGTTTTGTCGGTAGTCAGCACAGTGAAGTGGAAGCGCCCGCCGGCGATGGCGGCTGCTTTGCCCTGGACTTCCGCCGGGACTTCAAACAGGCCGTAGTCGTTGGTTCCCCAGACATAGACCTGCCCGTCGGAGGTGACAGCGGCTACCGCGCGGTCATTGGCTGCAATGTCGACAACATTGCCCTGGATCTCCTCCGGGATGTTGGCAAAGGGGGTGGCCGAATTGCTGAGCATGACGACCCGCCCGTCTTTTGTCAGGACAAAGGCTGTGGTAAGGTTCAAAACAACCTTGTCCACCTGTCCCTGCAGTTCCTCGGGAATGCTGATGGTCAGGGCGTTGGGGTTGCCCCAGTAGTAGATGTTGCCGCTCTCGGTTACGACAAAGGACACCTGGTAGCCGGCCGCGATCTGCTTGATGTCGGTCGCATCCTTGACTTCCAGCGGGATGTTGGCAAGACCGAGGCGGTCGTTGCCCCAGGTGACGACCTTGCCTTCGTCGGTGAGGGCGAGGGCATGGTTTAAGCCCGCCGAAACCTGGACATACTTCCTGTCCGCGTCGGGCATCTTTTTAAGCTTATCGGTCAGCTTACCCCACTGGTAGAGATTTCCGTCCCGGTCCACGCCGACCGCGAAAACGGAACCGACCGAAACATCCTGGGCGTTATTTTTGAGGGCGCTCGGGATCTTAAGCATGTCAAAGCCGGGCGAGACGTTCTGCTGGGTCGTATCCTGCGCGTTGATATCGAGCGGATAGATTGCCGACCCGATAAACACTGTGCAGAAAATCAGAAGGAAGACAATGGTGCCGAACATGGCGGCCTTATTTGTCACAAAATTCCGGACCATCGTGCGGAACGGGCTCTGCATCCGCTCCTCTTTGAGAATATCGGTCTCCTTTTCCGGTAGGCCGAAGAGCCGGCGGATGGTCAGGGTAAGGGAGCTTTTCCGCTTTTTATTTTTACTCATTTCCTTCCGTCCTCCTTATTGCAGCTTGACCCGCGGGTCGGCGATGCAGTAGGCGATATCCATCAGCAGGTTGCCGAGCAGGGTGATCACGACGTAGAACATCATCATGGCGAGATAAAGCGCGCTGTCAAGGTTGCGCAGAGCGGACAGGATGGTGTTTCCGAGGCCGTTCCAGAGGAAAATGCTTTCAATAACGACCGAGCCGCCAAAGATGCTGACAAACCAGCTCGTGATGATCGTGACAATCGGGATCAGCGCATTGCGGAAAGCATGGGAATAGATGACGACCTTCTCCCGCAGGCCCTTGGCGCGGGCGGTGCGGATGTAATCCTCGCGCAGCGCGTCGATCATCGCGGCCCGGACATACCGCAGGATGCCGCCCAATGAGCAGAAGGTGCTGACTATGAGCGGCAGCGCCATATGGTACATATAATCCCCGAATGCGCGCAGGCCCGTATAATCCGCACCCGGCGTCGCCGATCCGCTGATGGGGAAGAGCTGGAGCTTCAGGGAAAACAGGTAGATAAACACAAGGGCGATGACAAAGGTCGGGAGGCTGTATCCGATAATGGAGCCGACCTGGACCGCCTGGTCAAAGGCGCTGCGCTTCTTGACTGCCGAAATAATCCCCAACGGGATGGTGATGGCGAAAACAAGGATCAGGGAGCACAGGTTCAATGCAACCGTATTGAGCATGGGGGTGCCGACAACCTCGATGACCGGCTTCTTGTACTGGATGGAGAAACCGAAATTCCCGGTCAGGATGTTGCCCATCCATTTGACATACTGGATGGGGAGCGGCTGGTCCAAACCGAGAGACTCCCTGGCCTCCTCCAGCGCGATCTGGTAACGCGCCGGGTCGGTGGAAGCGAGCTGCTGGTTGACCATTTTCAGGGCAGGGTCGCCCGGCACGAGTTTGGTGATGGCAAACATGAGGATGGAAACAATAAAAAACACAAAAATCATGTACAAAAACCGTTTGAGCAGATATTTTGCCATGCTTTACGACACCTCGACTTTCTTTTCCGATCATATATCTATTTTGATTCTGCGAAACACATGCGCGGGGGCAGCCGGTAGAACCGTTTTGTATGGATTCCGGTGAATCCATACAGCCAAAGGGGGTACCCCCTTTCGGCCGCCGCCCGCTCCGGACGGAGCAGCAGCTTCTCCTCCCCATCCGGTTCTGTTCCGCAGATTGGTTCCGAAGATCAGTGGAAATGGGGATTTACCGCTTTCCATGAGGAAAGCGCATGGATATGGCAAGCCGCCTTTTCGGCGGTATTGCCCAGATTTAAGCAGTATTCGACAACCGCCGCAGGAATTCTTCTCCCGTTTCCGGTTATCATATCCAAAAACTCATGATTAATACAGAAAAAGGGCATATTGAATGCCCTCTTTCTGTATCGAAACGAATATGCCTGAAATTATTCCTCGGGGTTCGCGGTAACCTCAGTCGCGTTCTCGTCGATGTAAGCGTAGAGCAGGGTCTGATCCCACTGATGCAGCGCATCGGGATTGTAGTTCTGCAGCTTGGGAGTGTAGAATGCATGGTAGAGGTCGGAGTACAGCGGGATGTCGAGGCAGAGCTCGTTGAAACGGATCTGGTACTCGAGCCACTTGGCGTTCCACTCGTCCTCGTCCACGATGTAGCGCATTTCCTCGGTCACAGTGGCGAGCTCGGTGTCGGCGATCATGTTGCTGTTGTTGACGCCCCAGTATTCGACGTCGTCGGTGTACATGTACCAGGGCTGGATGATCGGGTAGAAGCCGGTGGCCAGGTTGAACATATTGTACTCGGAGCCGGGCTTCTGGAGCTCTTCGAGCATCTGGTTGAAGTCCATAACGGTGGGCTCGATCTTCATGCCGACCAGGGGCGCATTGGGAACGAGCATGGTGTTGAGCAGGTCGACAACGGGGTTGTCGGTGGTGCAGGCCCACTTGATGATCAGGGGCTGGAGGGTGCCGTCTTCAAGCTGTTTGTAACGGACGTCGTCGGTGCCCTCGACGAACTCGCCGCCGTTGGCGTTGAGGGTCCAGCCGTCGTCGATCAGGACCTGCTTCGCGGTCTCGAGGTTGTACTCGTACTTGTTGAGTTCGGTCTCGACAGCTTCTCTGTTGGCCTTATACTCGCTCTGAGCAAGGCCGTAAGCGCCGTAGACCAGACGGCCGTAACCGCCGGTGTACTGGAGCATGAACTCATTCTTGTCCAGGATGTAGGAAACAGCCTGGCGGACAGCCATCGAGTCGGTCGGGCCGACGTCGCAGTGGAACTGCAGCTTGCCGTAGCCGGCGCGGCTCCAGTTCGCGTAGGAAACCTTGCCCTCATCGTAGAGGTCGAGGCCCTTTTCGATCTCGGTGCCGCCGGAAACGCCGGCGTACAGGTCGATGGTGCCGGCTGCCAGCTCGTCCATCGCGGTGCTCGCGTTGACCTTCTTGATGACGATCTTGTCGATGCTGGGCTTCTGCGCCTCTTCCCAAACGCCCTTGAAGAGCTCGTTCTTGGTCAGGACAGCCTCGTAGTTGCTGGAGTCGTAGCTGGTGAAGGTGTACTGGCCGGAAACGACAGAGGGATTGTAGCGGTAGCCGGTCTCAGTGTCCAGAATGGTCTCACGGAGCAGGTCGGTGGTGAACTCCGCAGACATGGTCGAGCCGGTGGTGCCGTCGCTGGTGATGTCACAGCCGGGGGCCATCTGAGCCATCGGGTAAGGAGTGACGGAAGCGTAGGTCACCTCGTAGTGATAAGGCAGGCGGTCCGCCTTGACGGTGAGAGAGAAGGTGTGGTCATCAATGAGGTTGACGCCGGTGAAGGTATCGCTGGTTCCGTCATGCCACTCGTCCCAGCCCACATAGTCGGAGCCGGCGGTGTTGTCGGCGTCGAGCTCGCCGTATTCGGGAGAGCTCATCAGCATGACGCCGAAGACGTAGTCCTTGGCGGTGATGGGGGTGCCGTCGGACCAGACGAGGTCGTCGGCGATGGTCATGGTGAAGGTTTTGGAGCCGTCCGCGTTCTCAGTCTCCTCATGGGAAACGACGACCTGGGGGTCGTACTCGTAGGTGGCATCAGGGGTGAGGTCAACGGTGGAATAACCGTAAAGCAGGCGCCAGATGGCCTGGTTTTCGGCGGAAGCGGTCCAGCCGGGGAACATATCGGCGTCAACGTCAGAGACGGAGCCGACAACAATCTGGGTGGCGTCACCGCTTGCAGTCTGCGAGCTTTCCGTGCTTTCCGAGCTTTCCGTGCTGCTGGTTGCCGTGCTGCTTTCCGCGCTGTCCGCGCTGGACGTATTGCTGCCGTCGCTGCAGGAAGTCAGCGCGACGGCTGCCGTCATAGACAGCGCCATCAGCATTGCCAACATCTTTTTCATGTTTGTAACTCCTCCTTAAATTTTCCCGAGTTTTACCCGGGAATATGCCCGGCCGGTTTTCACCGCCCGAACAGCATGAAGACATTATACAACAAAAATGCAGAAAAAGCAAGCCTTTTCCTGCATTTTTTCTGCCCTAATTCAGATTTTCTTGATAAAATTTTGTGAGGCGCCTTCTCTCGCAAAAAAGCATTCGTGATTCTGCACAATTTTCCGAACTGTAAAAAGTTAATTTGTATTTTACGTATGATTTACAAAAATTTACTCTTTGGCGTTTTTGTTTCTTCGCATTAGCAGGGCAAAGTGCAGCCGCAGTCTCTTTTCCGCATAAAATCCGACCAATCCTCCTGCTGCGGACAACTGACGTGCTTACGCGTTCTCTTTTGCGATTTTATGTGTAAAAGCGTTAAATGAATAACTGAAAATTAAATCCTGCAAAAAGCGCATATTGTCCCCCGCATTTTCATATCAGCGCGAAGGATTTGAGGGCAAAGATCCACAAAAACACGGTAAAGAGGGAGATGATGCTCGAAAAGACGACCTGCTGTCCCGCAAGCTCCCCATCGTGTCCGGCAGCCTCGGCCATTGTAAAGGAGGTGACCGCTGTCGGCGAGGCGAAAAGGATGGTGAGCGAGAGCAGCGCGATCCCCCGAAAGCCGCAGAGGATCGCCGCCGGAATGGTCAGCAGCGGCACGACAACGGTCTTGCCGATAATGCCGATGGAGAGCCAGCGCAGGTTTTTGCGCACCGCCCCGAACCGGAAGGTTGCGCCGAGGATGACGAGGGAGAGGGGGGTGGCGACCTGCCCGAGGTCGCTCACAGCCTCATGCACAGCGGCAGGCAGTCCAAACGGCATGGCCTTCATGACCAGGGCGGCGGCCGCGCCGAGGATGAGGGGGTTGGTGACGATCCCCTTCAGAAGGGACTTGACGCCGGTGCGCCGGTCGGAGTAAAACTCGAGGGTAAAGACCGCCAGCACGTTGAAAAGCGGCACCGCGACCGCCGAAAGAAGGGCCGCCGTCGCGATATTGCCCTCGCCGTAGAGGTTGGCCGCGACCGGGATGCCGAAGATGACGTAGTTGGAGCGGAAGATGGCCTGGGTCAGCACCGCGCGGCGGCTGCCGTCCTTTACCAGCGCCCGGACTGCAAAAAAGGCCCCTGCCGCAATCAGCAGGATCGCTGCAACCGCGAAAAGGATGAGGGCGGGCTGGAAGGCGGTCGTAATGTCGGCGTCGTAAATATTGACAAACATCATCATCGACATGAACACCTTGAAGCAGAAGGAGTTGCATTTGATGAAAAACTTGTCGTCCCCGAGCTTCATCAGCTTGGCGAGATACCCCACGCCAATACAGATCATCAGCGGCAGAACCGCGTTTGCGCTGACTATCAGGTTTTCCAAGACAGACCGCCCCCTTGTTGAATTCCTTATCCCAGTTTATCACAACTTCCCTCTTTTGGCAATTCCCTGCCGAAAAAACAGCTGGACGGGCCGGCATTTTGCAAGCAATCCCGGCGCAGGATGCAGAAACCGCGATTTTCCGGTAGAAAACCGCCGCAATCTGTGCTATACTGATAGTGATTTTACTGCGAAAGGCGGTATCTGCTGTGGTCAAGGAAAAGGAATTCTACCGTTCCCTCTTCATCGTCGCCCTGCCGGCGGCCTTCCAGGGGCTCATCTCGCTGGGCGTCAACATGCTCGACAACCTGATGGTCGGCTCGCTCGACGACCTCACCCTCGCGTCGGTCTCCCTCGCCAACCAGGCGACCACCCTCTTTACCTTTCTGGTCAACGGCATCGGCGGAGGGGCGGCCGTCCTCATCTCCCAGTACTGGGGCAAAAAGGACTATGACCGCATCCGGCGCATCTTCGGGGTGATTCTGCGTTTCACGGCAGCGATCGCCTTCCTCATCTGCGGGCTGGTCGTCTGCTTCCCGCGGCAGACGATGGCCATCTTTACAAACGATGCCTCCATGATCGAGGTAGGCGCGCGGTACCTGCGGATCGTCTGCCTGTCCTATCCGCTTTTTGCCCTCTCCAACACGATGGTGGTCATGCTGCGGTGGATGGAGATTGTAAAAATCGGCTTGATCATCTCCTCTGTCTCGCTGGTCACAAACTTCTGCTTCAACTACCTGCTCATCTTCGGCAAGCTCGGCTTCCCGGCCCTGGGAGCGGAGGGCGCGGCGATTGCGACGGTCATCGCCCGCCTCTTTGAGCTGTGCATCGCCGCCTACTACCTGTTTGTGCGGGAGAGCCGGGTCTGCTTCCGGCTGCGGCACCTGTTCACCCGCGACCGGGAGATGGCAGGCGATTTCTGGCGGCATTCGGTGCCGATCATCCTGGGCGACTCCCAGTGGGGGCTGGTCGGGGCTGCCAAGGCGATGCTCATCGGGCGGCTCGGGGTGACGATGGTGTCCGCAAACTCCATTGCCGACGTCTTCCTCTCCCTCGCCCTCATCTTCACAAACGGCCTGTCCAACGGGGCCTGCGTCGTGGTGGGCAAAAGCGTCGGGGAGAAGGATTACGCGAAGACCCGGCAGTATTCGAACACCATTCAGATCATTTTTGCAGGGCTCGCCGTCCTCGTTTCAGGGCTGGTGCTGGGCATGAGCCGGATCGTGCCCTCCTTCTACAACGTCTCGGCCGAGACGCAGGCACTCGCCTCGACCTTCCTCATGATCGGGGCCTTCACCCATCTGGGGACCTGCTACCATGCGGCCTGCTTTACCGGCATCAACCGGGGCGCGGGGGACGGCAAATTCGTCATGAAGGTGGATATGATCTGCGGCTGGCTGGTGGTCATCCCGCTGACCTTCCTCGCCGGGTTTGTCTTTCACTGGCCGCTGTGGGCGGTCTACCTCTGCACCCGGATCGACCAGTGCTTCAAATGGATCATCGCCTTTATCCGCCTGCGCGGGGACAAGTGGATCCAAAACGTAACGCGGGACTAACCGGCTTATATCGCCCCATGATTCTTGTACAAACACATTTGGGAAATAAAAAGGAGGAACCTTTATGAAACATTGCGCATGGCTTGCGGCGACCATTTTTCTCTCTGTGCTGCTGGCCGGATGCAGCATCGTGATCCACACGCCCGGCGCGGACACGTCCCTTTCCCCGTCCGCCCAACCCGGCTCGCAGGAGACGGTGAGCTCTGCGCCGCCGTCCAGCGGTGACCCCGGCAGTTCCGTGCAGGCGGAAAACTCCCAGGACAACGTCCAAGACAGCGTCCAGGATGGGGAAATCAGCAGCGAGGAAGCCCTTGCGCTGGCGCTGGAAAACGCCGGCGTCCCGGAAGACGATGTGCGCGGCGTCAAGACAGAGCGCGACCGCGAAAACGATATCCCCGTTTACCAGGTGGAATTTGAAACCCGGTACGGCGATTACGACTTTTCCATCGCCGTCTCGGACGGCAGGATTGTAGACGCCGACTACGAGGTGGATGAGGAATGGCTGGACACCCTGGGCGGCAGCCCCGTCACACTGGAGGAAGCAAAGACGATTGTCCAGCAGAAGGTTCCCGGCTCGGACGCCGCAGACATTCAGATCCGGGAAGAAGGCGGCGGCAGGGGGCGCTATGAGGGGGAGCTCTTCCACGACGGCATGAAATATGAGTTCGAAATCGACCCGCAGACCGGGATCATCCTGGACTGGAACGCGGATATGCGGGAATAACCCGGATCAGAAACAGGGGACGGCTGCAAGAGCTGCCCCCTGTCATTTTTCTGCCTGCCGGCCGAAAGTCACCCTTCTTCCGCCGGATTCTCGACGATCCCCACAAAGAGGACGCCCCCGTGCGCCCTGACCGCAAAGAGGAAGGGGCGGTTCAGGTTGAGTTCCACCTGGCGCGGCGGAATATACTCGGCGCTCGAGATGCTGTACTCGACCTTGGTGTAGGCCGCGCCCTCGCAGCCCTCCTCGTCGATGGTGAGGGTCGTCTCCTGCCGGATGTTGGAGATGTGGAGGGGAAAGGCCGGGTCATCTATCAGCGGGGTGAAATCCGCGCGGGTATCGTCAAACGCGTCGGTCATGCCGAGGGGCTTGAGGTACTCCTGCGCCGCGGCCAGCGAATCGCTGACCGTAAACTTCGGCACCCGGAACCCGACCAGGGCGCTTTCCCGCTCCTCCGGGAAGAGGGCGGCAGAGAGCGTCTCCGGGTCGGCCGCCAGCTCGGCGGGCGAGATCCCCTCCTCCGGCAGGATGAAGTACATCTCTCCCCCGCCCCGGAAGCCCAAGCCGGCGGCGGCGAAATTTTCCCCCTCCACATAGCCGGCGCTCTCCCACTGGGTCATATATACGGCGTCGGCGGCGCCGCCGTCCGCGAGGTAGAAGGGCCCCTCCTCGTTGTTCTCTGCGGAAAAGGCCTCGTCCCAGCTCCCCTTAAAATAGAGGGTGGAGAAGAGATAGGCCGCCGTATTGGGATCGGGCTGGAAATCGACGGCGTCCCCCAGCCGGCCGCCGGTCTTGTCCCGAACCCATTTGGCGACCGCGTCCGGCAGGGACGGGGCGCTGAAATCAGCCTGGTAGACCTCCGCGCCGTAATAGGCGGCCAGCCGGTCGACCGGCTCCTGCCGGAAGGGGAAGTCCCCCCGCATCCAGAAGGAGGCGGCGAGGGCGAGCTCCCCTTCGCTCCGCCCGGTGAGCTGCTCCAGCAGGACGGGCAGCCCCGCCCGCAGCTCCTCGACGCTTTCGACGCCGAGGAGGGAAAGGGTCTGGGAAAGGGTCTCCCCGGCCGAGGTCTCGGCCGTCATCGCCAGCGCGTGATAGAGGCTGACCGGCGAGTAGAGGGCGTTTTTTCCCTCCGCCGCGGGCAGGATCACGGCGGCGGTGGAGGCGGTGAAGCCCTCCATCGCCCCGGATACCGCCTCAGAGGCCCGCTCCGCCCCGCTTTGACCGGCCGCTTGCGCGGAGACGGCGGCCGGGTCGGCCTTCACCTCCTTCGCGGCGGTCATGCCGCAGGCCGCCGTGCCGCAGAGCAACGCGCAGAGCATTGCGCCAAGCGCCGCGCGGGATATCGCTGTCCATCTTGTGCCTTTCTTCCGTTTCATGGTAAAACCCCCTTTCAGAGCGCTGCCGCAGTCAGCTTTCGGCCGGATTTTCGACGATCCCCACAAAGAGGACGGTCTCCCCCTCCATGACCGCGAAAAGGAAGGGACGATTTAAGTCGAGGGTAAAATTTTCCTCCGGCGGCATGGCTGCGCCGGTGTTCATCGAAACCGCGGTGTACGCCGCGCCGACGCAGCCCTCCTCGTCGATGGAGATCGCCGCGTCCTGCCGGACGCTTGAGAGAAAGAGCGGCTCCTCCGAGAGCGGCGAGAATTCGGCCAGCGCCCCGTCAAAGGCGTCGGTCACCCCCAGAGTGCGCAGAGGCCGGGCCAGCTCGTCAAGCGATACGCCGTAATCAAACTGCGGGACGCGAAAGTCCACCTGCGCGTACACCGTTTCCTCCGGGAAGAGGGCGGCGGCGAGCGTCTCCGGGTCGGCAGCCAGCCCGGCGGGCGAGACCCCTTCGTCGGGAAGGATGAAGCGCATCTCCGCCCCGCCCCGGAAGGGGAGCGACGCCGCCGTGAAGCCTTCCCCGTTTATATATCCGCTCCCCGTCTCCCGCCGCATGAACCGGGCGGTGACGGTGCTCCCGTCCGCGAGGAAAAATTCCCCGTCCGCCGTCAGGCTCTCCGGAAACGGCTCGCTCCACATCCCCTTGAAATACAGGGTGGAGAGGAGCAGCAGCGCGGAATCCGGCCCGGGCTTAAAATCCGCGGCCTCCCCCAGCAGCCCGCCGGTCTCCTCCCGCACCCAGGCGGCGACCGTCTCCGGGTAGTCCGGCGAGGAGAAATCCGCCCGGTAGGCGTAAGCGCCGTAGCTGTCGGCCAGCCGGTCGAACGGCTCCTGCCGGAAGGAAACGGCTTCGTTGAGCCAGAGCGACCCCGCTGCCGCCAGGGTCCCCTTTTCCCCGTCATAGCAGAGGGAGCGGTACCAGTTCCCGGCTTCGGCGCGCAGGCTGTCCGCATCCTTAGCCCCCAGCAGCGCGCGCATCTGCGCCTGCGTCTCCCCGGCGGCGGTGTCGGCCGTCATGGCCAGCGCGAGGTAGAGGCTGGCGGGGGAATAGAGGGCGTTCTCCCCCTCCCCTGCCTCCGGCAGAATCTCTGCGGCGGTCTTTGCGGTGAAATCCGCGAGCGAGCGCAGGAACGCTTCCGAAGGCTCCTCCGCAGCGGCATCTGCCGTGTGAGTTCCCGCCTCAATCCGTGCGGCAGCCAGCGCGTCGGAGCAGCCGCTGAGCGGCATGGCGCAGAGCGCCGCGCAAAGCAGCGCTGCCCATCGATTGCGTTTCATTCCAAAATCCCCCTTTTTGTTTATTTTAAAGCAGCTGAACAGCAGCGGCGGCGGAACGGATGGCTTCCCCGTCCGACAGCAGCCGCACGCCCACTGCGGCGGCGAGCAGCACCGCCAGCACACAGGCCAGGATTGGGAGCAGCAGCTCCTTTCCGTTCATCGTCATCCCTCCGTCAGCGCAAATACACAGGAGATCCAATATTCTTCCCCGGCGCAGGTGCAGGAGAAGGAGAGGCGGTGCAGCCCGGCTTCAAGCCCGGGCCACCAGGAGAAGGGGACGCTCCCCTCCATCCGCCCGTTGACTGTATCCGGCACTCCGCAGAAGCCCATCTCCAGCGGGACATCCTCCCAGCCGTCCTCCGTCAGGCGCTCGAGCCTGGGGATGAGGAGGATCTCCGCCGCATCGCCGGTCCGGTTGATCGCGGTGTAGGCGGCCTCCCCGTCCGTGAGGGGGATCTTTTCCTCCATCTCCAGGGCAAAGAGCCGGCTGTCCGCCGCGAAATGGTAGGAGACATGGCCGTTTTCCCACTCCGCATCCGCCGCAAAGAGATATTTCCCCCGCTCTTCCGGCCAGGAGAAGGTATTGCCCTCCAGCGGAATCCCGATCTCCTCCGCGCCCGCGCCGTTTGCCGCCAGATCCTCCCACTCCCAGCAGCGTAAGGTCACGGAATCCGGCTCCCGGGAGAAGGAGAGTGCCGCCTCGGCGTACCCTTCCTGGACCGTGATGACCGGCACCCGGTCGCGCCCGTCAAAGGGGAGGGCCGAATCGACGACGACAGCCTCGCCGTTTTCGTCCCAGCTTGCGTTCCCCCGGACGGAGAAGGTGTACCCCACGGCCCCGCCGGCACTGTACTCCACCCCCATCGAGGGCATATTGGCAAACGGGTCGTTGGGGTCGGGCTCTGAGAAAAACCGGCTCAAATCGGTGGGGACCTCCCAGCCCTCCGGCTGCCGCCCCACGACCCGCACCTCGGAGCAGGTGATGCCGGCCGGGTAGATCTCCCGGACATAGCCGTCGTAGATGAGCTCGACCACCTGCCCGGCGGAGAGGTCCTCCGCTGTGAGCGGATTTCCGTCCACGTCCACGATCTCCGCGTCCGAGACCCCGGGTGAATAGACGTCGTCCGCATTGGGAATGCTGCCGTCCGCCTCACTGGGCACCACCAGGATGCTGCCTTCGCCGGCATAGATAATGGTGGCGCGCATCAGCGCGGTGGTCGGCGCGGTATCCGGCGCATCTTGGCAGGATGTGATGGCAAACGCCGCAAAAATCCCGGCAAGGCCCGCAAACAGTCTCCGCAATCGCTTCACTTCTCTCCCCTCCGCTTCCCGAAAAAATTTAAAATTCGCTTTCATTCATATAGTACCGGAAAAGGGGAGACGCGTTGCATTTTTTTCGGGACTTTTGCGCATTTTGCCGCATTTTTTCCGGCGCGCCGAAAAAAAATATCCTTCCGGTTTTGACCGGAAGGATATTTGCTGCGTTATGCTGTCAGAAGGCCGGAAATATCGACCTTTTCCCCGTCCGCCCACAGGCGTTCGAGGCCGTAGAAATCGCGGGTCTCCTCATGGAAAACATGGACGATGACGTCGGTATAGTCGAGGATGATCCAGTTTTCGCTCTTATATCCCTCGACGTTATGAGGCTTTACCCCCTGCTGCCCGAGCTGGTATTCCACCTCGTCGGCCAGCATTTTGACCTGAGTGGAGCTTGAGCCGGTCGCGATGACGAAGTATTCCCCGAGGATGGTCAGATCCCCCACCCGGAGCACCCGGATATCCCGGGCCTTTTTGCTGTCGAGCACCTTGACGGCCGCTTCCATCAGCTCTTTTGCGTTCATTTGCATCCTCCTTATTCGTCCCCGTTCAGGATATCTCCGACGGTAGACTTATTATCATCGTAATAATCGGTTGTATTCTGCAGCTCGACGAGGTTTAACTCTTCCGCCGGAACCGGGTCGTCGAAGGGACGGAAATTCTCGTTGAGCAGTTCGGCCAGCGGCTCGAGGTGGACGCTCCAGACCGACTGCCCGTTGGAAGCAGTGCAGCCCTCGCCGGGCACGGTGTAGAAGTGGATATCGTCCACTTCAATATTCATGACCACCTCGATGAGGCTCAAAACCGTCCGGACGTTCAGGTCGGTGGTGACCTCATCCATCACAGTGGGAACGAGGTTGGTCAGCTCCCCGAGCGAAAGGCTCTTGAATTTCTGGAACATAGCCGCAAGGAACTGCCGCTGCGCGTCCAGACGCCCGATATCCGAGCCGCGGCTGTACCGCTCGCGCACAAACTTCTCCGCCTGGATGCCGTTTAAGGTCTGCACGCCGGGATAGAAGGTGTAGCCTTCCAGCGTAAAGCTCTCCTGGATATCGATCTCCACCCCGCCGACCGCATCGACGATGCGGATAAATCCGTCCATGATGACGTTTGCGTAGTGGTCGACCGGCAGCTTGAAGCGGTCATAGATGACCTGCGCCAGGCCCTCCAGCCCGCTCCGGCTGTAAACGCCGTTGATTTTGCCGGTCGAGGAGACGTCGGTGCCGACATAAGTATCCCGCGGGATCTGCAGAATATTGACCTCATTGGTCTCCAGATTCAGCTGGACGACCATGATGACGTCGGTCAGCTTGCCGCGCGCGGTACCGGCCGATGGATCGAGAGTGTTGTAGTCAATGCCGGTCACAAGAAAGTTTGTGACCTTGCCGCGGTTCTCCTCCGCGGTCTGGATTTCCTCGTCGATGCTCGCCACATTGCCGGATTCGTCCACCTCGGGCAGAGGCGCCCAGTTCATCAGCGAGACATACCCGATAATGCCCGCCGAAACGCCGATGAGCACAATGGAAACGGCAAGAAGCACCCGGTCAAAGACCGAGAGCCTGCGCCGACGGTTCCCTTTTTTTGCCATAGCAAGTCCACCTTTCTTGAAAATGCGCTACCGCTCCGGTTTGTCCGCCCGCGCAAGGGCGATCTCGTTATAGCAGGCCAGTGAATCGGGCTGCAGCGGCCTGCCATGAGCGATCAGATCGCCCAGAATAAACTGCATCGAGTAAAAAAGCGCCCCGTCCAGATCGCGGTCTGCCATCCGGCGCACCTCTTTGACATCGCCGTAATCCCGGTCCGCCGAGGTCAGGTCGGCCAGATAGACCACCTTTTCAAGTTTGGACATCCCCGCGCGGCCGGTCGTATGGTAGCGGATGGCGTTCAAAACATCCTCATCCGCGATCCCGAGCTTGTCCCGGGCGTAGAGATACCCGCAGGGCGCATGCCAGAGCTGGGGCGAAGCCCAGTCCGCATCCGATAAAAGTATACCAGACTTTTGCAGGGATTGCAACAAAATTTTTGGTGGCGAATTCTTTTCGATATCGTGAATAAGACCGGCGAGCTCCGCCTTCTGCGGGTCCGCCCCGTGGATTTTGGCGAGCTCCACGGCGCGCTCCATCACGTTGAGGGAGTGGCGGTAGCGCTTGGGGGTCAGCCGCTCCTCGAGCAGCTTTGCGTATTCCGGATAGCTGGTTTTCATCTGTAAAGCCCCTTTTCGTAGATATATGCGGCCACCGGCTCCGGCACAAGATCCGAGATATCCTCCCCGCGCCGCACCTTTTCCCGCACAAGGGTCGAGGAGAGCGGCAGCGGCTCGACCCGGACGACCCGCGCCCTGCCGATCAGCGCGGCCTTCCGCTCGAGCAGCGATTCTTCCCCTTCGTTCCGGGCGAAGGCGGCGATGTCGGCCAGTTTCAGGATATCCCGCCAGCGGTGCCAGCGGTCGAAGCTCTCGAGCATGTCGGCCCCCATCAGCAGGGTGAACCTGCATTCCGGGAAAAGGGCGCGCAGCCTTTCGAGGGTGAGGACGGTGTAGCTTTTGCCCCGCGCCCGCAGCTCGATGTCGCTCACCCAGACCCCCGGCATCCCCGCGGTCGCAAGGCGGGCCATTTCCAGCCGGTCGCGGTTGGAGGCGAGGTCCACCGCCGCCTTGTGGGGCGGGATGTTGGCCGGGACGACGAGCAGCCGGTCAAAGGAAAGCTGCGCGCAGGCCGCCCGGATGAGATGCAGGTGCCCGTTGTGGATCGGGTTAAAGGTCCCGCCGTAAATTCCGAAACGCTCCATCCTGAGCGACTCCCCTCTCTGTCACAGATTCAGTCGAGCGCGATGACCGGCTCCTCGGGATTGGGTTTATAAAGGGTGATGCGGGTCCCGAGCACCTGGACGACCTCGCAGCCGCAGGCTGCGGCGATCTCGGAAGCCGCCTCCTTGGCGGTGTAGAGGCTGTTTTCGAGCACCCGGATCTTGATGAGTTCGCGGGCGAGGAGGGCGTCGTTTATCTGTTTTACCGTGTTGTCGCTAATCCCGCCCTTGCCGATCTGTAAAATGGTCTCGAGGCCGTTGGCCATCGAGCGCAGTTTTGCACGCTGTTTGCTGTTTAACATCATACTTCTCCTTTTTCTTTATCGTCCCAAATTCTGTTTCAGATAATTTTCCAGCATCCGGTTTGCGCGGCCCCGGTGGCTGACGGCGTCCTTTTCCTCCGCGGTCATCTCCCCGAACGTCTTGTCCCCGCAGAGAAAGATCGGGTCGTAGCCGAAGCCGTCGGCGCCCTTCGGCGCAAAGCCGATTTTCCCCGGGCAGATGCCCTCGAAGACCCGCTCTTTTCCCGCCTCGTCGATGTAGGCGATGGCGCAGGTGAAGTGGGCGGACCGGTTATTCACCCCCTCCAGCTCGGAGAGGAGCTTCCGGTTGCGGTCGGCGTCGGTCGCGTCCTCCCCGGCATAGCGGGCGGAATACACCCCGGGCCGGCCGTCCAGCGCGTCGACGCAGAGGCCGGAATCATCGGCGATGACCGCGGTGCGCGCCTGCTCCCAGACCGCCCGGGCCTTGATGAGGGCGTTTTCGGCGAAGGTGTCGCCGGTTTCCTCGGGATTGCTCACGATCCCCTTTTCTTTCTGGGAATAAACGGTGAAGCCGAACGGCTCGAGCATCCGCTTGAATTCCCGCACCTTGCCGGCGTTGCCGGTGGCGATGATGATTTCCATTGTCATTCCCCTTTATTCAAAAGCTTTTTCCGGATGAGAAAGCAGGCGGCCGAAACTGCCGCCAATATCAGCGGCATGGTCCCGATCAGCCAGGACGCCGCCCGCCCGCCTTCTGTCACATAAATTTGCGTGGGGCCGTCCGCGCCGCCGATGATCCCGATGGAGGAAGCGTTCGGCCTGATGCCGAATCTCGAAAAGAGCGCCAGCCGCGGCAGCCAGACGATCGCCGCCCAGACGGCGGCGAGTACCGCGGAAACGATCCCCGCGATTTTTAGGGCTTTTGTTTTGGTCATATTGGTCATTCCTCTCTGCATCCGTTTTTTCCGGGGCGTTCCGGCCTTTCACGCGGGCCGGGCGACCCGGCCCCTACAACACGATGGAAAATAAATCCTATCAAATCGGCGAGTTTATCGAGCCGTCCAGCAGCAGGTCCGGCACTGTGCGGCCGCGGCGACTTAACAGCGGGGTTACCCCGCGCCGGTCACTCGAACAGCGCTTCTACGAAATCCTCCGGCACAAATTCCTGTAAGTCGTCGATCTTCTCCCCGACCCCGACAAACCGCACCGGCAGCCCGAGCTGGTTCTTGATGGAGACGACGATGCCGCCCTTGGCGGTGCCGTCGAGCTTGGTGAGGACGATGCCGGTGATCTGCGCCGCTTCCATGAACTGCTCGGCCTGGTTGACCGCATTCTGGCCGGTCGTCGCGTCGAGGACGAGCAGCACTTCGACGTCGCAGCCCTCCGCCTTCTGGCTGACGATGCGGAACATCTTGCCGAGCTCTGCCATCAGGTTTTTCTTGTTGTGCAGCCGCCCCGCCGTATCGATGAGGAGGATGTCCACCCCCCGGGCATAGGCCGCCTCGATGGAGTCGTAGACGACGGCCGCCGGGTCGGCCCCCTCCTTGTGCTTGACGATGTCCACCCCGCTGCGCTGGGTCCAGATTTCCAGCTGGTCAATGGCCGCCGCGCGGAAGGTGTCCGCCGCCGCGACGAGGACCTTCTTGCCCTGCGCTTTATAGTTTGCCGCCATCTTGCCGATGGTGGTCGTCTTGCCTGCGCCGTTTACACCGATGACAAAGACGATGGAGGGCTTGGTCTCGAGGCGGAAGGGCTTTTCCTCCCGCAGCATGTCGGCGATGATGCCCTTGAGCATCTCCTTGACCTCGCCGGTGTCGTTTTTGCCGGTCCGCTTGATCTCGGCGCGGAGCCGCTCGCAGATGTCCGCCGCGGTGGCCGCACCCATATCCGACATGATGAGGATCTCCTCGAGCTCCTCCAAAAACTCGTCGTCCACCTTGGTGAAGGAGTGGATGACCGTCTCCACCTGCTTCATCATCGCGTCCTTGGTCTTTTTTAAGCCTTCTCTGATCTTATCAAAAAATCCCATCCGTACTCCTCCTTACTGGGACTGCTGTTCCATCTGGGCCATCCTGGCCGCGGCCTCGCTCACATTGAGCTCAAGCAGCCGGGAGACCCCCTGCTCCTGCATGGTGACGCCGTAGAGGACGTCCGCCTCCTCCATTGTGCCGCGGCGGTGGGTGATGAGGATAAACTGGGTTTTATCGCTCATCATCCGCAGGTAGCTTGCGTATTTGACGACGTTTACATCGTCGAGCGCCGCCTCGATCTCGTCGAGGACGCAGAAGGGCGAGGGACGCACCTTCAGGATGGCGAAATAGATCGCGATGGCGACAAACGCCTGCTCCCCGCCCGACAGGGCCTCGAGGTTTTTGATGATCTTGCCCGGCGGCTGCACCGCAATCTCCACCCCGGAAGAAAGCACATCCGACGGGTCGGTGAGGGTGAGCCGCGCCGTCCCGCCGCCGAACAGCTCGGCAAAAATCTGGCCGAAGTGGCGGTTTATTTCGGCAAAGCTCTCGGAAAAGAGCCGCTCCATATCCCCGGTCAGGTCGCGGATGAGCTTCTCCAGCTCGTTTTTCGAACTGGCGGCGTCGTCCACCTGCCCCTTGAGGAAGGCGTACCGCTCCGAGACCTCTTTATATTCCTCAATCGCCCCGAGGTTGACATTTCCGAGCCCCCGGATGCGGTTTTTGAGCCCCGCGAGCTCCTGCTGCGCCTTCGCCGGGTCCTCGATGGGGACGGCGATCTCGAGCGCCTCGGTGCGGGTCATCTCATATTCGTCCATCAGCTGGCGGATGATCTGGTCGTAGTCCTTCTGGACGGCGCGCTTCTGCTCCTCGAGCCGCGCGAGCTCCCCGGCCGTCCGCTCCTTGTCGGCCGAAACGGCCCGCTCCTCCTGCCGCAGCCGGGTGGTCTCCCCCTCGATCTGCTGGCGGAGGGCGATGAGCTCCCGGCCCTTCTGCTCGTAGTCGAGGACCTTGGCCGCCGCCTGCTCGGCCTCCTCCCGCAGGGTATCGATCGCGGCGGAGATCTTTTTGCAGGCCGTCCGGATGCGGGCGAGGTCGCCTTCGACACGGGCCTTCTGGTCCTCCCCGCTCTGCCGGGCGTTTTCGAGCTCCCGGATGCGGCCAAGGAGGCTCTCCTCGTCCTTCTGGCTGGCGATCTCCTCCCGGCCCAGGGCCGAAAGTTCGTCGGAAAGGGCGCTCCGCCGGTCGGAGAGGCTGTCCTGGCTGCCCTGGGAGGCGGACAGCTCCTCCCGGACGGCGGCGGCCTCCTTCTCAAGGTCCGCAAGGCCGTCCCGCAGTTTCTTTGCCTCGGCGCGGTCTTCCTCCGCCTTGCGGGTATTGTCCGCGCGCTGCTTTTCGAGCTCCTTCTGCCTTTCGAGGAGCTGGCTGCTGCTCTGTTCGTACCGTTTCTGATCTCCCTCGAAGCGGATCTGGTCCTCCCTGGCGGTGAGCTGCTCGGCCCGGATGCCGGTAAGCTTGGCCTGAAGGGCGGCGATCTCCTCCGAAATCTGGGAAACCCGCCGGCCGGCTTCGGCCTTTTTGACCGAAAGGGCGTCCGCTTCGGCGGAGAGGGCCTCGGCCTCATTTTTCCGGCTGAGGATGCCCTGGTTTTTGGCCGCCGAGCCGCCGGTGAAGCTGCCGCCCACGTTGACCTGCTGGCCGTCCAGGGTGACAACCCGGAACTTATACCCGTACCGCCGCGCGATGGCCGAGGCCGCGTCGAGGTCCTCCGCCACCGCGATGCGGCCGAGCAGGAAGCGGACGATGCCGGCGTATTCCGGCGCGTAGTCGACAAGGGCGGAGGCCGCCGCCACAAACCCCGGCTCGCCGGAAAGCCCCGGCTCGTTTAGCGCCCCGCCGCCCCGGATCTCGCTGACCGGGAGGAAGGTCGCCCGCCCGGCCTTCTGGGCGGCGAGGTGCCGGATGCCGGCCTTGGCCGCGGCGGCGTTTTCGACGACGATGTTCTGAAGGGCGCCGCCCAGGGCCGTCTCGATTGCCGTCGCGTAATCCGGCCGCACGGTGATGAGCTGGGCGACCGTCCCGAGCACCCCGCGGAGCTGCCCGCTTCTGGCGGCCTTCATGACCGCCTTGACGCTGTACTGGAAGCCCTCCATGTTCTGCTCGAGGTCTTTTAAAAGCCTTGCCCGCTGCAGTTTTTCCTTGACCGCGAGGTCGAGCTGCTGCTCAATGCCCTGCGCCTCGTCAAGCTTTTTGCGCCGGGCGGCGAGCTTCATTTCATAGCCCGCCTGCTCGTTTTGGAGGGATTGCTGATGGGCGGCGATTTCCTTCAGCAGCCCGTCGAGGCTCTCGGCGGCCTCCTTCTCGTCGGCAAGGCGGGCGGCGGCAGTTTCGGCCTCCTGCCCGGCTGCCGCGGCGCGGCTTTCCGCCTCGGCGGCGGAATTTTCATGGGTGAGGATGAGCATATTGCTGCGGGAGATGTCCAGCGCGATCTGGTTGGCGCGGCGGTTTAATTCCCCCGCCCTGGAGGCGTAGTCGTCCTGCTCCCGGGAGAGCCCGGCGAGCTTTTTCTGCCCCTCCTCGATCCGGGCGCGGAGGAGGACGGCCGCTTCTCTGGCCGCATCCCGCTGCTTTTCGAGGGCGCGCAGCTCTCCGGCGCGACGGGTCTCGCCGGCCTGAAGATCCAAAAGTTCGCCCTCCAACCGGCGGATGCTCTCCTCATGGTGGGTGATGTCGTTGCCCCGGACCGCCTCCTCCTGCCGGATCTCGGCGATTCGCGACTGAAGGTTCTGCCGGAGGGTCTGGAACTCCTCAGCCTGGGTCAGGCAGCCCTGCATCCGGGCGTAGGCCTCCTTGATCCGGTTTTCCGCCTCCTCAAGCTGACGGGCCTGCCGCTCGTCCTCTCCCTTGGCGATGAGGTACTTGTTCTGCTGCTCCTTAAGGTCCTCCCGGAGCTTGTCGAGCTGCCGCATCCAAAGGGAGACCTCCAGCTTTTTCTTCTCCGCCGAAAGGGTGAGAAACTGTGCCGCCTTCTCCGACTGCACCCGCAGCGGCTCGACCCGCCCCTCCAGCTCGGAGAGAATGTCGTAGAGCCGGACGAGGTTCTCCTCCGCCGCGGCGAGCCGGCGCTCGGCCTCCGCCTTGCGGTAGCGGTATTTGGAGATGCCGGCGGCCTCCTCGAAGATCTCCCGCCGCCCGGAGGGCCTGGCGCTGACGATTTCGGCGATCTTGCCCTGCCCGATGAGGGAATAGCCGTCCCGCCCGAGCCCGGTGTCCATCAAAAGCTCGTTGATGTCCTTTAAGCGGACGTCCGCGCCGTTTATCTGGTACTCGCTCTCCCCCGAGCGGTAGTACCGCCGGGTGATGGTCACCTCGTCGGCGTCCACCGCGAGTGCGCGGTCGGCGTTGTCAAAGGTGAGGGAGACCGCCGCGAAGCCCTGCGCCTTGCGGGTCGCGGTCCCGAGGAAGATGACGTCTTCCATCTTCTCGCCGCGCAGCGTCTTGCTGGAGGTCTCGCCCAGCACCCAGCGCATGGCGTCGCTTAAGTTGCTCTTTCCGCTCCCGTTCGGGCCGACCACGGCGGTCAGGCCACGGTTGAAGCGGACGACCGTTTTATCGGGAAAGGACTTGAAGCCCTGCATTTCCAGTGATTTTAAAAACATACCCGCGTCCTTTCTCGGTTTTATTCCAATTTATGTCAAATGAGCCGCAGCTCGTCAGGGCCAAGCTGCGCATCCTGCACGATGTGCAGGGAGTATCCCCGCTTTGCCGCCCAGCAAAGGTTTGATTTCTTCTGCCCCGCGAGCTTGGAGACCGCCCGCGGATGGACCGCGGCCGAAACGTCCCCCGGCGGGATGCCGGCAAGCAGGGCTTCGAGCTTTTGGCGGAAGCGTTCCGCCTCGCAGAGCTCCCGCATCGCCGGGTGGTAGGCCCCGCCGATCATCGCCCGCTCGACCTCCGGCGAAGCGTGCAGCCCCACCCGGATGATCCGGATGCCCGCCGTCTCATATTCGGCAAGCATCGGCGAAAGGAAGCGGATCGTCTCGGTAAGGCCCGGCGGGCAGTATTCCCCCGCCTCCAGCTTGCGGGCAAGCTCCGTCCCCGCGAGGACAACGGTGGGGTAGATGCGCAGCGTGTCCGGCTTTATCGCGAGGACACCCGCTTTGGTGCGCGCCCGGCTCTCCGCGTCCTCCCCGTACAGCCCGGTCATGATCTGCAGCCCGAGCGAAAAGGGCGCGCCGGAGAACGCCCGGATGCGGCGCGCCGCTTCGCAGACTGCCGCCGCATCGTGCCCGCGGTTATTGAGGGCGAGGACCCGGTCGTCGAGGCTCTGCGCACCCAGCTCGATGGATGTCACCCCGTACCGGGCGAGGAGGGCAAGGGTTTCATCGCGCACGCCGTCGGGGCGGGTCGAGATCCGGATCCCGGCGCAGCGGCCCGCCCGCACATAAGGCAGCGCCTCGGCGAGGTAGGCCTCCATCTGTTCCCGCGGGATGCAGGTGAAGCTGCCGCCGAAAAAGGCGATCTCGGTCGCGGCAGGGTCAAGCTCCCGCGCAAAGGCCGCCCGCAGTCCCTCTTTGACCTCAGCGGGAGAAGGGGCCGCCTCCGCGCCCGTGATGCTCTGCTGGCTACAGAAGGAGCAGCGGTTCGGGCAGCCCAGGTGCGGGATGAAAAAGGCGACGTTCGCGTGCCGCGCCATCTCAGACGTCCTTGTAGCCCATCAGGGCGAGGGCCTCTTTGGCGGCGTTCTGCTCGGCCTGCTTTTTGGAGGAGCCGCTGCCCTTGCCGATGACGTTGGAGTTCAGGAGCACCTCGGAGGTGAAGACCTTGGCGTGATCCGGGCCCTCCTCCCCGACCAGGACGTACTCGATGCGCTCCTCGCGGTTTTGCTGGATGATTTCCTGCAGCGCCGTCTTGTAGTCGGACATCTGCCCCGCGTGGCGGACGTCCAGCTCCTTGGGGATAAATCCCAGGACAAACCGCTGGGCCGCCTCGTACCCGCCGTCGAGGTAGATGGCGGCGAGCAGCGCCTCAAAGGCGTCGGCGAGGATGGAAGGGCGCTGCCGCCCCCCGGTCAGCTCCTCCCCGCGGCCGAGCAGGAGGTATTCCCCCAGCCCGAACTGGGCCGCGAAGCCGTCGAGCGCCTTTTCACAGACAAGGCTCGCCCGCAGCTTGGTCAGCTCCCCTTCGGGGAGGTCCTTGTAGGTCAAAAAGAGGTGCCGCGCCACGATCACCGACAGCACCGAGTCCCCCAGAAATTCCAGCCGTTCGTTGTTTTTGCCGTGCTTTTTCCCCTCATTGGAGAAGGAAGAGTGGGTGAGCGCCTGGACCAGCAGGCGGTCGTTCCGGAAGGTGTAGTGGATCTTTTTCTGCAATTCTGTCAATTTTTCCGCTGAAATCATCGTTCGCATCCTTTCCGCGCCGCCCCTCATGGCTCTGGAAAAGCGTTTTTCCAGGGCCATCAAAGGCAGCGGCTTTGTCGCATTGCCCCGATTGCCGCAAATTGTGTCAGTTCCCTTCGCCCGGCCCCTGCCGGAGCAGCTTTTGCAGCAGCGCCGCCGCCTGCCTGCGGGAAGCCGCCCGCCGTTCGGCAGACGCGCCGGAGCTGCCGCCGTTTTCATTGACATACCGCCCGGTGTCCCCCTCGAGCGAGATGCAGGAGAGCGGCTTGCCCGGCAGCGGTTCCCCGCTCGGCTCCGAGACGAGATAGAACTTCCAGCGCAGCGGCTGCCTTTCCGCGTCGTCGCCCGAAAGGACCGTCCCGTCCGGCAGCGCGGCTGCGAAGCCCGTCACCCAATGGCAGAGGGCGCGCCCGCCGAGCGATTCCGCCAGCGCCGCGTAATGGGCGACCATTTCGCCGTCGGAAAGCCGCCTGCCTTCCACCCGCCGGACGTGGGTTCCGGGCTGGCGCGGGTCGGTCATGGGCAGCTCCTCAAAAAAGAGCCCCGAATCCATCGCGACAGCCGGCAGCCCGGAGGCTTTGGCGTAAGCTTTGGCCTTGATCTCGGCATTTTCGCGGGGAGTCGCGCCGGTCTCCGCGGCCGCCGCCGCAAAGTCCGCCCCCGAAACCGGCTCAAACCCCGCCGCGCGGAGGGTTTCCGAGAGCTCCGCGAGCTTGCCCGGGTTGCCGGAACCGATCACAACCTTCATTCCGCCGTCTCCCCGCTCTCCTTCATGGAGCGGACCGCCGCCTCGATCTCGGAAGTCAGATTCGCCTGGGCGAAATCCCGCGCCTGACGGATGGCGTTCATGAAGGCCTTGGGGTTGGAGCTTCCGTGCGCCTTGATGACCGGGCTCGTGATGCCCAGCAGCGGCGCGCCGCCGTATTCGGTGTAATCCATCGATTTTTTGAGCGCCTTGATCCTGCCGAGCACCATCGCCCCGGCGAGCTTGCCCACCGCCCCGCTGAAGATCTCCTTGAGCTTTGCGGACATGAGCGAGCCCATCCCCTCGGTGAGCTTCAAGACGATGTTGCCGGTGAAGCCGTCGGCGACGGCGACGTCGACAGCACCTTTGGGCAGCTCCCTGGCCTCGACGTTGCCGGTGAAGCGGACGGGGGCTTTTTTGAGCTGGGCAAAGGACGCCAGCTGCAGCTCGCCGCCTTTGGTCTCCTCCGAACCGATGTTGATGAGGCCGACCCGCGGCTTCTCCACCTTCATGATCTTCTGCATGTAAAGGCTGCCCATCACCCCGAACTGGGCGAGGATCTCGGGGCGGCAGTCGACGTTCGCGCCGCAGTCCATGAGGAGGTAGCAGCCGTTCGCGGTCGGGATGATGCTCGCAAGCCCGGCCCGCTTGACCCCCTTCATCCGCTTGAGGATAAAGGTCGCGCCGACGACGATGGCTCCGGTGCTACCGCCGCTGACAAAGGCGCCGCCCTTCCCTTCCTTGACCAGCTGAAAGGCGGCCGCCATCGAGCTGTCGGACTTTTCCTTGAGGATAGAGGTCGGCTCGTCCTCCATCGAGATGACGCCGGGCGCGTCGAACAGCTCGATGCGGTCGAGGGAAATGCCGTTATCCGCCGCCGTCTTGCGCAGGACCTTCTCATCCCCGGTTACAATCAGCTCGACGCCGTACTCTTTGACCGCCATCTCGCAGCCCTTGAGCACTGCGAGCGGCGCGTTATCGCCGCCGAACCCGTCTACTACGATTTTCATTCTGCCACACTCCCTGTTTTGATTTCTGCCGCGAAGGACTCACAGCCACTTGCCTTTGAGCGCGAGATTTCCCGCATCCTGATAGCCCAGCCTGCCGTAAAACCGTTCGTGCTTCTCGTCTCGTACCGCCAGAAGCTGGACCATCGACGCCCCCAGCGCCTTTACCCGCCGTTCCAGCTCCTCCATCAGCCGGGTGCCGAGGCCCTGGCCCTGACGGCGGCCGTCTACCACAATCTCCGCCAGGTCGTAGGCGGAAATATCGTCGAACTGCTCGAAATACCCCATCGCAAAGCCGACGGGCGCGCCGTCTTTCTCCAGCAGAAGGCAGTAGGCGTCCTCCCGGCTCCACACCTGATGGATCCGGCGGAAGGTGGTTTCATAAGTCCAGCAGCCGTCCTCTTTCGTGTTATAATACTCCATATAAAGCGGGATGACCCGGTCGATATCGGCCTCTTCCATCACGCGGTAGTCCATGAAACTTCCTCCAATGTCCGTTTGAGCGCCGCCAGGCTCCGCTCGGCAAGGGCGAGGTAGCGCGCCTTTTTATCCCGGATTTTCTCCGGAAGGGGCGGCAGGATGCCCATGTTGGCCCCCATCGGCTGGAAGTCGCTCTGTTCGTTCACGACGTGGGCGGTGAGCGCCCCGAGCATCGTCTCCTCCGGCAGGATGAGGGGCGGCAGCCCTAAGAGCTCCCTGGCCAGATAATGCCCGGCGAGCAGGCCGCTCGCGGCCGATTCCATGTACCCCTCCACCCCGGTCATCTGCCCGGCGAAGCGGAGCTGGGGGCTTGTTTTGAGCCGGAACTCCCGGTCGAGCAGCCGCGGCGAGTCGAGGAAGGTGTTGCGGTGCATCACCCCGTAGCGGACGAACTCGGCGTTTGCAAGGCCCGGGATCATCGAAAAGACCCGCTTCTGTTCCCCCCACTTGAGGTTTGTCTGGAAGCCGACGAGGTTGTAAAGGGTGCCCGCCTCGTTCTCCTTCCGGAGCTGGACGACCGCCCAGGGGCGGCGCCCGGTCCGCGGGTCGCGCAGGCCGACCGGCTTTAATGGTCCGAACCGGATGGTGTCCGGCCCCCGCTTTGCCATGATTTCGACCGGCATGCAGCCCTCGTAGACGGAAAAGCCCTCCTTCTCAAAGTCCTTGAGCTCTACCCCCTCGGCCGAGACGAGGGCCTCATAGAAGGCCTCGTACTCCTCCCGGTTCATGGGGCAGTTTAAGTAGTCGTCCTCCCCCCGTCCGTAGCGGGAGGCCGCAAAGACGACCGTTTCGTCGATGCTCTCCCGGGTGACGATGGGGGCGGCGGCGTCGAAAAAGCTCAGTCCCGCCTTGCCGGTCATCCGGGTGATCTCCTCCGCCAGCGGGCCGCTGGTGAGGGGGCCTGTCGCGACGATAACCGGCCCCTCCGGGATGCGCTCCACCTGCTGCCCGATCACCCGGATAGCCGGGTTTCCCCGGATCTTCGCGGTGACGAGGTCGGAGAAGCGGTATCGGTCGACGGCCAGCGCGCCGCCGGCCGCCACCGCCGTTTCCTCGGCGCAGGGGAGGAGGAGGGATCCTAAGAGCCGCATCTCCTCCTTCAAAAGCCCCGCCGCCGAATCGAGTCGGGAGGCCTTGAGGGAATTGGAGCAGACGAGCTCGGAAAGCCCGTCGTATTTGTGGGCCGGGGAGCGGTGGGCGGGCTTCTGCTCATAGAGGTCGACCGAAAGCCCATACCGGGCGAGGATCTGGGCGGCCTCGCAGCCGGCTAATCCCCCGCCGATGACTGTTACCTTCTGATTCATTCGTCCTTTTCCTTATCCAGCGGGCGCTGGTAGTCGCATTCGGGGTTGGAGCAGTGGATCCGCGCCCCGCGGCCCACCTTTTTGAGCAGGGTCTTGCCGCACTTGGGGCAATGCTCCTCGATGGGCGGGTCCCAGGAGAGGAAGGAGCAGTCGGGGTTGTGCTCGCAGCCGTAGAATTTCTTGCCTTTTTTGGATTTCTTCTCGAGGATCTTGCCGCCGCAGAGAGGGCACTCGCCCGGCATCTCGACCGCGATCCGCTTGGTGTTGCGGCACTCGGGGAAGCCGGGGCAGGCGAGGAACTTGCCGTACCGCCCGGTCTTGATGACCATGTTGCGGCCGCATTTTTCGCAGATGATGTCGGTCTCCTCGTCCGGGATCTTCATGCTGACGTCCTTCATGTCCTCCTCGGCCTTGGCCATCATCTTGGAGAAATCGCCGTAGAAGTCCTCGAGCACATCGACCCAGGAGCGCTTGCCTTCCTCGACCTGGTCGAGCTCGTCCTCCATCCTGGCGGTAAAGGCCTCGTCGACGATCTCGGCGAAATGGTCCTTCATGAGGGTGGTGGTCACCTCCCCGAGCTGGGTGGGCTTTAACTGCTTGCCCTCGAGCTCGACGTAGCCGCGCTTGGTGATGGTAGTGATGGTCGGGGCGTAGGTGGAGGGCCGGCCGATGCCGTGCTCCTCGAGGAACTTGATGAGGGACGCTTCGGTGAAGCGTGGGGGCGGCTGGGTGAAGTGCTGGCTGCCCGTGATTTCCTTACAGGCCAGCGGGTCGCCCTTTTCAAGCGGGGGCAGGACCCCCTCCTTCTCCTCCTCGCCGTCCCGGCCCTCCTCATAGAGGACGGTGAAACCGTCGAACCGGACCGAAAAGCCGCTCGCTTTGAAAAGGTAGGGGCCCGAGACGATGTCCGCCGACACGGTGTCGTACTCGGCGTTTGCCATCTGGCTCGCAATAAACCGCTCCCAGATGAGCTTATAGAGCTTATACTGGTCGCCGGTGAGGCTCTCCTTGACCTGGTCGGGGGAGAGGTCGGGCATGGTGGGACGGATCGCCTCGTGGGCGTCCTGGGCGCTGTTTCTGGATTTATAGACCCGCGGGGATTCAGGCAGGTACTTCTGGCCGTACTTTTCCCCGATATAGGCGGAAGCTGCGGCCCGCGCCTCATCGGAGATGCGCAGCGAGTCGGTGCGCATGTAGGTAATCAGACCGACCGCGCCGAGCTTCGGCAGGTCGACGCCTTCGTAAAGCTCCTGCGCCGCCTTCATCGTCCGCTGGGAGCGGAAGCCGAGCTTGCGGGAAGCCTCCTGCTGAAGGGTGGAGGTGGTGAAGGGCGGGGCCGGGGATTTCTTCCGGACGCCCTTCTTGACGCCGCCCACCTCGTAGGCCGCGCCTTTCAGCCCGGCGAGGACGGCGTTTGCCTCCTCCTCGGACTTGAGCTCCAGCTTTTTGCCGTCCTTGCCATAGAATTTGGCGGCAAAGGGCTTTTTGGAGGAGGCGGCCAGGAACTTCGCGTCGATGGTCCAGTACTCCTCCGGCACAAAGGCGCGGATCTCATTCTCGCGGTCGACAATGATCCGCACCGCGACCGACTGCACCCGCCCGGCGCTCAAATTCGGCTGGACCTTCTTCCAGAGGAAGGGGCTGATCTTATAGCCCACCAGCCGGTCGAGGATGCGGCGGGCCTGCTGGGCATTGACAAGGTCCATATCGATCTTGCGGGGGTGCGCCATCCCCTCCTTGACCCCGGTCTTGGTGATCTCGCTGAAGGTGACGCGGTTTAAGCTGTCCAGGTCGAGCTTCAGGATGTTGGCGAGATGCCAGGAGATCGCCTCCCCTTCCCGGTCGGGGTCGGTGGCGAGGTAGATTTTGTCCTTGCCCTTCGCGTGCTCCTTGAGCATTTTGATAATGTCGGCCTGTTTGCGGATGTTCATATATCGCGGTTCGAAGTGGTTCTCCACATTGACGCCGAGCGTCGTCTTGGGGAGGTCGCGGACGTGGCCCTTAGAGGCGACGACTTCGTAATTCCTGCCCAGGTATTTCTTGATGCTCTTGGTTTTGGTGGGAGACTCCACGATTACAAGATTTGCCATGCTTTTCCTCCTCTGTCTCTCTTCTCGCAGCGCGCCCATCACCGCGCGCCGTCCGCCCTTCCGTAAAGCCGGCCCGGATAGGCGGTCACAAGGCCGAGCAGCTCGAGCTCGGTCAGGGCGGCGAGCACCTCCGGCGGCTGTTTGCCGCTCTGGCGGATGATCTCGTCCATCGGGCGGGGCGCATCCTCGAGCAGCGCATAGATTTCCCGGAGCGCGTCGCTTAAGGAGAGCTCTGCGGCGGGCGGCGGGGACGCCTTTGCCTTGCCGGCAGCTGCCGCCGGGGCGGGCTTCGCCTGATAGGCCGGCTCGTCGGCAACCCGCGCGGCAGACTGCGCGGCCGGCCGGACCGGCTTGTGAAGCGCTTCGAGGTTTATCCTGTCCGCCCACTGCGCCTCATATTCCGACAGGATGTCGGCGGCGCTGTAAACCGGGACCGCGCCGTCCCGCAGGTAGGGCACGACCCCCAGATAATTCGGATCGAAAATATTGGCAGGCGGCAGGCAGAAAAGCTCCTTCCCCTGCTCGACGGCGAGCTCCGCCGTGATCAGCGCGCCGCTGCGCTGCGGCGCCTGCACGACAAAGACGCCCTCGGAAATCCCGGCAAGCAGCCGGTTCCGGGTCGCGAAGTAATTGCGGTTCACGTGGGTGCCGGGCGGCAGCTCGGTGATGAGCGCCCCGCCGCGGTAGAGCATATGGTCCCGCACCGTCTCGGTGTCCCGGGGATAGTTCACATCTGCGCCGCAGGCGAGAATCCCGACGCTCCGGCCGCCGGCCTTGACCGCGCCGCGATGGGCGTACTCATCGATCCCGACCGCACAGCCGCTCACAACGGTGACGCCGGTCCGGGCAAGCTGGAAGGCGATGTTGCCCGCAGCGCTCTTGGCGTAATCGCTGCATTCCCGGGTCCCGACGATGGTGACGCGCAGCGTCTCGGAGAGCCCCGCGAGCTCTCCCTTGCCGTACAATACGACAGGCGGCCCGTAGATATGCCGCAGCGGCGGCGGGTAGAGGTCGTCCTCGATGCTCACCGCCCAGATTTTCTTTTTCTCGCAGTCCTCCAAAATCAGGTCGGCCCGTTCGATCGAAACGTGCGCGAGGCGGTTCAGGTCATTTTCGTCCAGAAAGCCGAAGGATTTCCGGTACTCCCGGCCTTCCAGGCAGAGTTTCTCCGGATCCGCTCCCGCCTCGACCAGCCTGCCGAGCTTGCCGCTGCCGTAAGAAAAGCACTGGGAGAGCCACACCCAGTACCGCAGCCGTTCCCGCATTGCGTTCATCCCTTCTTTTCTATGTGATGGCAGATGTCACTGCTCGTAACGCATCTTTTCCGGCGTCCAGCCGGAGAGGAACCCCTGCATTTCCGCCGCATAGCGGCGCGCTTTTTCGAGGCTGTGCTCGCGGTAATTCCCGCATTCGATCTCGGTGGAGCCGGGGATCTCCCCCTCATAGCCCGCGATGAAGTCCATCGCCTGCTGCGTTAGGGAGATGACCTCCTCTTTGGAGACAGAGTCCCGGAAGATGAGGTAAAACCCGGTCCGGCAGCCCATCGGGCCGACGTAGATGACCCGGTCGGAATATTCGGTATTGCGCAGATAGGTGGCGAGCAGGTGCTCAAAGGTGTGGATACCGTCGTTTTCGAGGTAGGTCCCGGCATTGGGGACGACCATCCGCAGGTCATAGGTAATCGCGTCGCCGTCGGCGCGGGAGAGGTAAAGGCCCTGCCGCAGCTTCAGATGGTTGACGCAGAAGCTTTCGATTCGTTTCATGTCCATTCTCCTTTAAAGTGCCGCCCGGGCCATCTCCCACATGAGGATGGCGGCGGCCATTGCCGCGTTGAGGGATTCTGCATTTCCGCGCATGGGGATGGTGATTTTCGCCGAGCAGGCGGCGGCCTGCTCCGGGCTCAGCCCCCGCCCTTCGTTGCCGATCACCGCCACCGCTCCCCGGTAGGGGACCTGGGTGGCCGGCAGCGCGTCGGGCGTGACGACGGCGGCGTAGCTTGTAAGCGGCGTCCCGAGCAGGAACTGCTCCATCTCCACCGTAAAGACCGGCACCCGGAAGAGGGAGCCCATCGCCGCGCGGAGGGTTTTGAGGCTGTAGAGGTCGCAGCAGTTTTCGCTCAGGATGACGCCGGAAAGCCCCATCGCGTCGGCGCAGCGGATGACGGTGCCGACGTTGCCGGGGTCCTGGAGGTCCCAGAGGGCGATATAACTGCCGTTACTGTCTATTTTACCCAGGTTTTCCGGTTTGTCAAGTTTTTTGCAAAGGGCGTAGACCCCCTGCGGGGAGGCAGATTGAGAAATTTTGCCCTCCACCGCCTCGGAAATAAGGGTGATCCCCGGTTTTCCGGCCAGCTCCGGCCTTGCGGCCAGACAGCTTTCGGTGACGAACACCCGCTCGATCGGGACGCCCGACCGCTCTGCCTCCTCAAGCAGCTTTAAGCCCTCGAGGACGAATTTCCCGCTCTCCTCCCGGCGTTTGCGGGAAGAGGCGATTTTCACATATTCCTTGATTTTCGCGTTGTCCCGCGATTCAATCTTTTCCATGATGATCTCCGTAATCCAAATGAAAATGCAGCCGGCGAAAATGCAAAGCCTCCCCGGAGGGAGCCCTTGCGTCCGCGCCGCCCGGAAAAGACGGCAAACGCCCCGGGTTGCGGAACCAGGGGCGTAAAAACCGATTCTTATAAAGCCTTCTTCGCCTGCTCAACGAGAGCGGTGAAAGCGGCGGCGTCATGGACGGCGATCTCGGAGAGAACCTTGCGGTTCAGGGTCACGCCGGACTTCTTGAGGCCGTTCATGAACTGGGAGTAGTTGATGCCGTTTGCCTTGCAGCCGGCGGAAATGCGGGTGATCCAGAGACGGCGGAAGTCGCGCTTTTTCAGGCGGCGGCCGATATAGGCATAGTTGCCGGACTTCATCGCGGCCTCTTTGGCCATCTTGAAGTGCTTGCTCTTGCTGCCCCAGTAGCCCTTGGCGAGCTTCAGGATCTTATTTCTTCTCTTGCGGGTCATCATTGCGCCCTTTACACGAGCCATAGTCAGTTACCTCCAAATTCGGTTTCAGTCGTCGTTTGCGTTTCTCCCGGCCTTAGGCGTAGGGGAGCATCTTCTTGATCGTCGCGGCGCAGCTCTTGTCCGCGTAGGCGTTCTTGCGCAGGTTGCGTTTACGCTTGGTGGTCTTCTTGGTCAGGATGTGGCGCTTGCCCATCTTGGCGCGTTTGACAAGGCCGCTCTTGGTCAGGCTGAAACGCTTTTTGGAAGCGCTGTGGGTTTTGATCTTAGGCATATCGGAAATCCTCCTTCTAAATTTAAACAACGGGAATCGGCGTCCGGGACCGCTTATTTCGAAGGCTTCGCCGAAATGAACATCGCCATGCTCCGGCCTTCCATTTTCGCCGGCTTATCAATCACGCCAACCTCCGAGCATGCGTCCTTGAACCGGTCCAGCAGCGCGCGGCCCAGTTCGGTGTGCGCCATCTCTCTGCCGCGGAACCGCACCGAGACCTTGACCTTGTCGCCGCCCTTCAGGAACTTCACAGCCTGATTGACCTTGGTTTCAAAGTCGTGGGTATCGATATTCATCGACATGCGGACTTCCTTGATGTCCACGGTTTTCTGATTTTTGCGGGCTTCCTTTTCCCGCTTGGCCTGCTCATAGCGGAATTTGTTGTAATCCATGATGCGGCAGACGTGGGGGGTCGCCTGCGGGGCGATGTCGACAAGGTCGAGCCCTTTTTCCGCGGCGATCGAAAGCGCCTGCTTAAGCGGCAGGATGCCGAGCTGACTGCCGTCCGCGTCGATTACGCGGACCTCCTTCTCACGGATCTCCTCATTGATAAGCGAGTCTTTTTTGCTAATGGTAAAGCACCTCCAGTACCCGGTAACGCCCTTTCGGGCTGATTCTCTGCCGCGAAGCTTTCGCGGACAACAAAATGGGCATGAACGCAGCCGTCCATGCCCACAAAAACCGCCCCAGCGAGGCGGCCTCCATCGGTATTGACCCATCTAACACGGAAGCGAAGGGTGAGAACGGTGGTTCTGCTTGATTGTTCTTATGTATTATAGCACACCCAACCTCCGCTGTCAAGGCTTTTTTTGCGGATTTCGGGCACGATTTTTGGGGGAGAAAAGCCATTTTTTCCATTTCCTTTTGCTGCGTCTTGTGCTATACTGAAACCATTGATTATCATGCCGAAAGAGGTGCCGACCTATGCAAAACCCTGTCCTAATCGAAGAATACCGCGGCGGGCTGCTGGAAAACATCCACCCCGGCCGCATCTGCGTCATCGGTCCCGACAGAGAAGTCCTCTTCTCCGCCGGGGATACCGCCGCGCCGCTCTACTACCGCTCCTCCTCCAAGCCCCTGCAGGCCCTCGCGCCGCTTTTAGACGGTCTGGACAAAAAATACGGCCTGACCATGCGGGAGACCGCCCTCCTCTGCGGCTCCCACGCCGGGGAACCGGTCCATGTCGAGACGCTGCTCTCCATGCTCGAAAAGATCGGCGCAAAAGAGGAGGACCTCCTCATGCTCCCCACCTATCCCGCAAATCAGGACGCCTTCCGCGAGGCCATCCGCCTCGGGCTGCCGCCCCGCAAAGCCTGGCACAACTGCTCCGGCAAGCACGCGGGCGCGATGATGCTCCAGAAGGAGGCGGCCGGCAGCGTCGCGGGCTACTGGAAAAAAGACAGCCCCGCCCAGCAGAAGATCCTCTCGGTCATCGCCGAGATGGCCGAGGTTGACCCTGCCTCCATCCCGATCGGGGTGGACGGATGCGGCGTGCCGGTATTCGCCGTCCCGCTTTACAATATGGCCCTTTCGTACTTAAAGCTCGCCTGCCCGGATATGATCGCCTCCGCTCCGCTGCGCGAGGCCGCCTGCAGGACGGTTGAGGCGATGAAGGAATATCCCGTCATGGTGCGGGGCAACGGCTTCCTCTGCACCGAAATCAACCGCGACCGCAACATCGTCGCCAAAGGCGGCGCCAAGGGCGTCTACTGCCTCGCGCTGCGCAGAGAGCGGATCGGCATCGCCCTCAAGTTTGACGACGGCACCGAGGAGTGCTGGCCGATTGCCATCAGGCGCATTCTCGAAAAGCTCGGGTACAGGGACGCGCAGACCCTCGCCATGCTCGACTCCCTCCGCCCCCTCAGCCTGACCAACGACAACAACGAAACCGTCGGCGAGTACCGCCCGACCTTTTGACCGCACAGAAAGGGAGGAATTTCCATGCAGAAAGCGGACGGCATGCACTACGCCCCCACCGGAAAGGCCGGCGCGGTGGTCCGCCCCGGCGAATTCTCCTTCGCAGCGGTCGGGCTCGAACACGGCCACATCTACGGCATGACAAATGGCCTGCTGGAGGCCGGCGCAGCCCTCAAATGGGTCTATGACCCCGACCCCGCGAAGGTCGCCGACTACCGGAAGAAATACCCCCAGGCCCGGGCCGCCGAATCGGAGGAGCAGATCCTCTCCGACCCCGCGGTAAAGCTCGTGGCAGCGGCTGCCATCCCCTGCGACCGCGCCGCCCTCGGCATCCGGGTGATGGAAAGCGGCAAGGACTACTTCACCGACAAGACCCCCCTCACCACCCTCGCGCAGCTCGACGCCGTCAAGGCCGCCTGCGCGCGGACGGGGCGGCGGTACTTCGTCTATTTCAGCGAGCGGCTGCACGTCGAGTGCGCCGTCCTGGCTGGCCAACTGATAAAAGAGGGCAGAATCGGCAGGGTCCTGCAGGTCATCGGCATGGGGCCGCACCGCCTGGGGCCCCCGGACAAGCGGCCGGACTGGTTCTACCGCCGCGCCCAGTACGGCGGCATCCTCTGCGATATCGGCAGCCACCAGATCGAGCAGATTCTCTACTACACCGCTGCGGAGGACGCAAAAATTGTCAGCAGCCAGATTGCCAACCACAACCACCCCGATTACCCCGAGCTCGACGACTTTGGCGACGTGACGCTGGCCGGCAATAACGGCACTTCGGGCTACTTCCGGGTCGACTGGTTCACCCCGGACGGGCTGTCGAACTGGGGAGACGGCCGCACCTTCATTCTCGGCACCGACGGCTACATCGAGCTGCGCAAGTACCTGAACGTCGGCGTCTCGACCGAAGGCGACCACCTGTTTCTGGTCGATCACAAAGGCGAGCAGTACATCCCCGCCGCCGGGAAGGTGGGCTTCCCCTTCTTCGGCGAGATGATCCGCGACTGCATCGACCGCACCGAAACGGCCATGACCCAGGCCCACATCTTCAAGGCCGCCGAGCTGTGCGTCCGCGCCCAGATGGAGGCAAAGCGGATCGAACCCTGGGAAGTCCCGGCGAAATAACCCGCTTTTTGAAACAGACAGCCCCGAACGGATTCCGTACATCCGTCCGGGGCCTTATGATTTTTGTTCTTCTGTCCCGACAAGCGCCTCCAGCGTGACGCCCAGCACGTGGGCGAGGGCCGCAAGCTCGATGTCGGTGACAAACCGCTGCCCGCTCTCCATCCGCTGGACGGCGTTCTTGTCGAGGTCGATCCCCGCAAGCTGGAGCCGGTCGGCCAGCGCCCGCTGGGATAGCCCGCGCTCCTTCCGGAACGCAGCAACCTGTTTCCCGCAGAGGTTGCACCGCCCGTCCGCGGCGCGGTTTTTGTACATGCCATCATCTCCGTAAAGGGCGCTATTTGCGGTATTTCTTGGGGTTCAGGATGGGAACCAGGATCGAAGCCGCGACCATGAGCGCGATGACGCCCAGCCCGATGCACAGGAGGAGATTCTGCCCGTTGAAGCTGCCGTACAGCAGCAGGAAGGCGCCGGCCCCGCAAAACACGACGCATTTCCCGTACAGGCGGCAGAGCGCTTCTGCGCGGTAGGACGCCTTTTTCGCCCTGCTCATCGTGTTCCAGCCGGCGAGGAACCAGGTCCCCCGTTGATGGCAAATCGCCACGCCCCAGAAGACCGCTCCGAGAGAAATTGCCAATGTCAAAATCGTTTCGAACAAAGTCATCGCCATTCTCCTTCCTGCCAGATCATAATCTTTGCGGAATTACCGGATATACCGCGACGGGATCCCGAGGTATTCCTCGAGGCAGAGGCCGCTCTCATAGACCGCGGTCGCCGTTTCCACCCCGAGATAGCGGAGGTGCCAGGGCTCGTACTGGTAGCCGGTCACGTCCTCCTTGCCCTGCGGGTAGCGGATGATGAAGCCGTACTCGTGGGCGTGCGCGGCCAGCCAGCTGGCCTGCGGCGTGCTCGCGAAGGAGTCGTTGACCTGGTTTACGTCAAAGGCGAGACCGGTCTGGTGCTCCGAGTAGCCCGCCCGGGCCGAATACCGGTCGGCGGCGGCCCGTCCGTCCCGGTTCACATACCGGCTGTAGAGCCCCTGCTGGTAGGAGTAGGAGCGGTAGCCGGAGGCGATCCAGAGGGAAAGCCCCTCGGCCTGCATCGCCTGCTGCAATTTGGTGAAAGCCGCCATCGTCTCGGCCGTGAGCTGCCCCGGCGCGTAACCGGCGGGCAGCGGAGCCGACTTGTTGGCGATGAGGATGCCGTCGACATAGAGGACGCCGTCCTTGAGTTCCATGGTTTTGCCGGTCGCCGACACCGCCGTGTGGGTTTCCGGGTCGTCCCCGGTCCATGCGCCGGAGCTGTCCAGGTAGTACCACTGCTGCCCGTCGTGGACAAGGCCGGTCCGCATGGCGCCGGAGCTGTCAAAGAGGTACCATTTTCCCCCGATCTCCCGCCATCCGGTCTGCATCTCCCCGGAGGAGGCAAAATAGTACCAGACGCCGCCGACCATCTCCCAGCCGCGCTGCATGACGCCGTCCGCGTCAAAATAGTACCAGTACCCGTTGTCGCGCAGCCAGCCGGTCTTGCGGGAGCCGTCCTGGGTGTAATAGACCCAGTCGTTGCCGGGCAGGCACTGCCAGGCAGCCTCCGCCGGCATTGCCAGCGCGGAGGCGAGCAGGCCGCCGGCAAGAAGGGCCGCGGCAAGCTTTTTCTTCTGCATTGCAAACTCCTCCTTATTTCAGCGAATCCCCTTGACGGTCAGCCGCGGGAGCATCCCGTCCACCATCTCGCGGGTGACGACCCCGGTCCCGTCCAGGCCCACCGACGCGGTCCCCGCCGCGGCGCCCTCTTCGGCCGCCGCACAGGGATTCAGGCCCCGCTGGAGGGCGCAGAGGAAGGCCGCGAGGGCGGTATCCCCCGCGCCGACCGTCGAGCGGACCGGCACCTGCGGGGTATGGATGCGGCAGCCGCTCTCCCGCCCCGCGTAGATCATCCCCTTGGCGCCCAGGCTGACGAGGACGTGGTCGACATAGCCGGTCAGCGACCGCGCGAGCTTGACGATGGACTGCTCCGTCCGCAGCTCCGACCCGCTCATCTGGCGGAACTCGACGAGGTTCGGCTTGATGAGGAAGGGCCGGATCTCCTGGATGTCGCTCAGCTGGAAAAAGGAATTGTCCAGGGCAAAATAGACCCCCTCCCGCCGGAAGGAGAGCAGAAACGCCTTATAGCTGTCGGCGGTCAGGTTGGGGGGCAGGCTGCCCGCAAAGACAAGCAGCACCTTGCCCGCTCCGCGCAGCTCCTCCTCGATTTTTATGCGGAGGCGCTTCATCCCCTCGATGGTGACGGCAAAGCCCGCCCGGTTGACCTTGAGCACCCGCTGGTCCGGGATGACCAGGGTGAGGTTTTCCCGGGTAGCGCCCTCGAGCTGGATGAATTCATAGTCCACCCGGTCCCGGGCCAGCAGCTCGAAAAAGCGCCGCGCGTTGTCCTCCCCGCAGAGCCCGAGGGCCCGGCAGGGCATCCCGAGCGCGGCCATGACCCGGGCGATATTGACCGCCTTTCCTCCGGCGTCGGTCGTCTCGCGGGTAACCCGGTTCGGTTCGGAAAAATCCATCGTATTGAGCCAGATGGTGACGTCCAGCGCCGGGTTGAGCGATACGGTTACGATTTTATCAAACATGGTTCCATCCCCCTCTCCCTTTCCGATACGGCTATTTGGCGCGGGTGATTTTGGTTCCCTGGCGGGTCTCCTCGACCACATAGCCGAGGGCGGTGATCCGGTCCCGCAGCTCGTCGGCCAGCGCGAAATTCTTCGCCTTGCGGGCGGCGGCGCGCCGGTCAGCCAGTTCCCGCACCTCGGGAGGAAGCGCCTCCTCCCCGGCGGAAGCGGCCTGCCGCACCTTTTCTGCCTCCGGCAGGAGGTTTAACGAGAGGACGGTGTCAAATTCGCCCAGCAACGCGAGCTTGGCCGCGTCGCTCAGTTCCGCCTTGAGGACGTCGTAGAGGGCGGTGACGGCGAGGGCGGTGTTCAGGTCGTTGTCCATCGCGGCGCGGAAATCGGCGCGGTATTTCGCGGACGCTTCCTCGTCTATGGTTCCCTTTCCGGGGGTCAGGGCGGCGATCCGGGCAATCAGCTTCTGGTAAGCCGTCTGGGCGCTGTCCATCCCCTCCCAGGAGAAGCCGAGGGTGCGGCGGTAGTGGGACTGCAGGCAGAAGAGCCGGTAGGCGAGCGGCGCGTAGCCTTTCTCCTCCAGCAGCGAGACGGTTAAAAATTCGCCGGAGGATTTGCTCATCTTGCCGCCGTTGGTGTTCAGATGGTGGACGTGGAACCAGTGCCCGCACCATTTGTGCCCGATGGCCGCCTCGCTCTGGGCGATCTCATTGGTGTGATGGGGGAAGGCGTTGTCGATGCCGCCGCAGTGCAGGTCGAGGTACTCGCCCAGGTATTTTAAGCTGATGGCCGAGCACTCGATGTGCCAGCCCGGATAGCCGAGCCCCCAGGGGGACTCCCATTTGAGCTCCTGGTCCTCAAATTTCGACTTGGTAAACCAGAGGACAAAGTCGGCCTTGTTCCGTTTGTTCCGGTCCTCCTCGACACCCTCCCGGACACCGACCTCGAGGTCCTCGACGTCGTGGTCGTGGAAGACGTAGTACTGCCCGAGCTTCGCGGTGTCAAAATAGACGTTGCCGCCCGCCTCGTAGGCGTAGCCCTTCTCGAGCAGGGTCTCGATCAGGGCGATAAATTCGGGGATGCAGGAAGTGGCCGGGACAACCGTCTCCGGCTTTTTGATATGGAGCTTTTCGCAGTCGGCGAAGAAGGCGTCGGTGTAATACCCGGCGATCTCCATCACCGTCTTGTGTTCCCGCTTCGCCCCCTTGAGCATTTTGTCCTCGCCGGTGTCGGCGTCGCTCGAGAGGTGGCCGACGTCGGTGATGTTCATGACCCGCCTGACCTTGAGGCCGGTGTAGGCGAGGTATTTCTCCAGCACATCCTCCATGATGTAGCTGCGCAGGTTGCCGATGTGGGCGAAATGATAGACGGTCGGGCCGCAGGTGTACATCGTCGCCTCGCCCGGCGTGTGGGTGACAAACTCCTCCCGCTCATGGGTGAGGGTGTTATACAGTTTCATCTTGACTTCCTCCTGACTGATCGGGGCGGCCCCGCAGGGCGTCCAGCTCCTTCTGCTGCGCCGCGATCTTCTTTTCGGCCCGCTCCAGCCGCAGCGCCAGCCGGCAGAGCTCCTGGGATACGGGGTCGGGGATGTGGACCTGGTCCATCTTCGGGATCTTCTCCCCGTTGCGCCGGACGACGTGGGCGGGGACGCCGACCGCGGTCGAATCGGGCGGGATGGACTCGAGCACCACCGCGCCTGCGGCAATTTTCGCATTGTCCCCGACGGTAAAGGGGCCGAGAATTTTGGCGCCGCTGCCGACCAGGACGTTCTTCCCAAGCGTCGGGTGGCGCTTGCCGTGGTCTTTGCCGGTGCCCCCCAATGTGACGCCCTGATAGAGGGTGCAGCCGTCCCCGACCTCGGCGGTCTCGCCGATGACGATGCCGCTGCCGTGGTCGATGAAGACCCCCTGCCCGATCTTCGCGCCCGGGTGGATCTCAATCCCGGTGAGGAAGCGGGCGATCTGGGAGATGAGCCGCGCCAGGAAAAAGAACCGGTGCCGGTAGAGAAAATAAGCCGGCCGGTGGAGCATCACGGCGTGCAGCCCGGAATAGAGCAGCAGGATCTCGGCGGAATTGCGCGCCGCAGGGTCCCGCTCCCTGACCGCCCGGATATCCGCCCGCAGTCTGTTGAGCATGGCGTCACCAACCTTTCGCAGTTACTTGCTCGCGGTAAACTGGGCGCGGTTGACCCAGAGGTATTCTGTGCCGGAAATCACCGTAATGACCGCGGAGAGCCAGACCAGCCCCCTGCCGATCTCCGGCAGCGGGAACAGGATGCTCAGCATCCCGAAATCCGCCGCCATCAAAAGCAGCAGGATGATTACGATGGAGACCATCGTCACCACCGTCTTGAGCTTGCCGAGCTTGCCGGCCGCGATGACGGTGCCGTTGCCGGCCGCCACCATCCGCAGCGAGGAGACTAAGAATTCCCGGGCCATCATGATGACCACCGCCACCGCCGAGGCGCAGCCCAGCTCGACAAAGGCGATCAGGGCCGAAAAGGTCAGCACCTTGTCGGCGACCGGGTCGAGGAATTTCCCGAAATCGGTGATGAGGCCCCGGCTCCGCGCGATGTGGCCGTCCAGGGCGTCGGTGACGGCCGCGGCCGCGAAAACGAGCAGCGCCCAGACGTTGTGCAGCGGGATGCTTTCCACCAAAAGGAACAGCAGGAAAAAGGGGACCAAAATCATCCGCAGCATGGTCAGTTTATTCGGGGTGTTCATCTGTTACCACTCCTATCAGATCCAGATCCATAGTATCTTCCACCTTCACCCTGACAAACTGGCCGATTGCCAGCTTGTTTTTCGCGGTGAAGAAGACCTTGCCGTCGATATCCGGCGCATCCGCCTCTCCGCGGCCGAAGAAGCACTCGCCCCAGCGGTCGTAGCCCTCGACGACGCAGAGAAGCTCCCTGCCCACGGCTTCCTCATTTTTCTCGGCCATGATGCCCATCTGCTCCTCGTTGATGATGCGGGCGCGCTCAGCCTTGGTTTCATCGTCGAGCTGGCCGTCCATTTCGGCCGCCGGGGTGCCCTCCTCCTGGGAGTAGGCGAAGCAGCCGAGCCGGTCGAACCGCATCTTCTGGACAAAATCGCACAGCTCCTCAAACTGCGCCTCGGTCTCGCCGGGGAAGCCCGCGATGAGGGTGGTGCGCAGGGTGATGCCCGGGACCCGCTCCCGGAGATGGGCGATGAGCTTCTCGAGGCTCTCCCGGTCCCCGGGGCGGCGCATGGCCCGCAGGATGTCCCGGTCACAGTGCTGGATGGGGAGGTCGAGGTATTTGACGACCTTCGGCTCGGATGCAATCACGTCGAGCAGCTCCTCGGTGATCCGCTCGGGGTAGGCGTAGAGGACGCGGATCCAGCGGAAGCCGTCGATTTTGGCGAGATTCCGCAATAATTCCGCGAGTTTATACTTTCCGTACAGATCCTTCCCGTAGCGGGTGGGATCCTGCGCGACGACGACCAGCTCCTTGACCCCCTTCGCGGCGAGGGTTTCCGCCTCGGCGAGGAGGCTCTCCATCGGGCGGCTGCGGAACCGGCCGCGGATGTCGGGGATGGCGCAGTAGGAGCAGCGGTTGTCGCAGCCCTCGGCGATTTTCAGATAGGCGTAGAAGGGCAGGGTGGAGAGAACCCGCTCCCCCTCGAGGGGCAGGTCGCATTTGTCCCCGAAGCGGCAGACCTTTTTGTCGTGCAGCACCGATTCGACGATGGAGACGATGTCCTTGTTGGAGCCGATGCCGACGACGGCGTCGACCTCGGGCATTTCCTCCCGGATCTCTTCCCGGTAGCGCTCGGCCAGGCAGCCGGTGAGGAGGAGCTTTTTGATCCGCCCCTCCTTTTTCAGGGTGATATACTCCATCGTTTCCTCGATCGCTTCCTGCTTGGCGCTTTCGATAAAGCCGCAGGTGTTGATGATAACCACCTCAGCCAGGGCGGGATCCTGCGAGAGGGCGTAGCCCGCCTCGCGGAGCCTGTGCATCATCATCTCGGCGTCCACCTGGTTCTTGGGGCAGCCGAGGGAGACCATTCCAATTTTTGTCGGCATACTGATTTCCTCTCTATTCGTCTTCCTGGTTTAACTCGTCGATCACCGCGTCGACGGCCGCGGCGGCGTCATAATATCCGTGCCCGAGCCGCATGAGGGCCCGGATGGTTTTGTCCCGCCGGCTGCCGTCCTCGTCGGCGGCGAGCGCGCGGGAATATTTGCGCCGGACGTAGTCGCAAAGCGCATCCTCCTCCGGCTCGACCTCCTCGACGGCGGCCGCAGCGGTGGCGGCGTCGATCCCTTTTTTGCGGAGTTCCAATACAGCGCGGCGAGGACCCTGGTTTTTCTCCAGAATGTATTTGCGGGCAAGGCGGCGGGCATAGGCCGCGTCGTCGACTAAGCCCAGCTGCTCCATCCGCTTTGCGACGGCGGCGGCGACCTCCCGGCTGACATTGCGAGCGAGCTTTAATTCCAGCTCGCGCCGGGAGTGCTCCCGGTAATCGAGCAGGTAGAGGGCGCGTTCCCGCGCGCGGCGGTATTCGGCTGCCCGCAGGGCGGCGGCGAGGGTCTGCTCATCCACCTCGGCGCCGGGCTTCAGGTGGTATTTCAGGATGATCTCGGCGTCGAGGATATTCCAGTACTCCCCGTCGACCTCGACCTTCCAGCGGGTGTCCTTGACCTTTTCGAGCCGGGTGACGGTCATTCTTCAAAATCCCCGAGATCCGCCTCGACGTCCAGGTCGATGTCGGTCAGGTCCTCGGTGTCGACGTCGGAGAGGTCGGCCTCTTCGGCGGGTTCCGGCTCGCTGCTGGGGGTGGGCGGAGTGATGACTTCGTCGCCCAGCTTGACGGTGACGCCCTTGCGCAGCTCGAGGGTGCTCTGCTTGGCGCCCTTGGCCGGGGCCATGACAAAGTTGTCGATGTTGTCCCGGATAATCTGGTCAATCTCCGCGCAGATCTCCGGATGCTCCTTCAGGAAAGCCCGCGCCTTCTCCTTGCCCTGGCCGATGCGGTTTCCGCGATAGCTGTACCAGGAGCCGGACTTCTGGATGAGGCCGAGCACCGAGCCGATGTCGATGATCTCGCCCTCGTAGGAGGTCCCTTCCCCATAAAGCAGGTCAAAGGTGCATTCCTTGAAGGGCGGCGCAACCTTGTTTTTGACCACCTTGCACTTGGTGACGTTGCCGATGAACTCGCTGCCTTCCTTGATCGCCTCGCCCTTGCGGACGTCGATGCGGACGGTGGCGAAATACTTGAGGGCGCGGCCGCCGGTCGTCGTCTCGGGGTTGCCGAAGGTGACGCCGATCTTCTCGCGGATCTGGTTGATGAAGATGGCGACGCAGTTGCTGCGGCCGATGATGGCGGTCAGCTTGCGCATGGCCTGGCTCATCAGGCGGGCGAGCTGGCCGACGTGGGCGTCGCCCATCTCCCCTTCGATCTCAGCCTTGGTGACCATCGCGGCGACCGAGTCAAAGACGACAATATCGAGCGCGCCGGAGCGGACCAGCGCCTCGGCGATCTCCAGCGCCTGCTCGCCGGTATCCGGCTGGGAGACGAGGAGGCTGTCGATGTCGACCCCCAGCGCCTTGGCGTAGCCGGGGTCGAGGGCGTGCTCGACGTCGATGAAGGCCGCTTCGCCGCCCCGCTTCTGGGCCTGGGCGACCATCTGGAGGGCGACGGTGGTCTTACCGGAGGATTCCGGCCCGTAGATCTCGACGATCCGCCCGCGCGGGACGCCGCCGACCCCGAGGGCCAGGTCGAGCCCGAGCGAGCCGGTGGGGATCACGTCCACATCCAGATGGGTATGGTCGCCGAGCTTCATGATAGAACCGGCGCCGAAACTTTTCTCAATTTGTTCAATGGCGTTTTTGAGCGCCTGCTTTTTCTCCTCCGGTGTTTCCAGCTGTTTGACCGGGGCTGGTGCCTTGGTTTTGGCCATATATGGTTCCCTCCGTTGATCTATTTTGAAGAAAATTTGTTCTTTGCTGTCACTACTCTTATTATACCATGAAGATCCGGTGTTTGGCAAATAAAATCCAGCCCGGAATTGTGAAGAATTTCTGACACCTGTCCTTCCTGCCCCATCCCGATCTCGTAGGCGAGCATCCCGCCGGGCCCCAGCCGCCCGGCATAGGCTTTGGTGAGGGCGCGGTAGAAAAAAAGGCCGTCTATCCCGCCGTCGAGCGCCATCGCGGGCTCCTTTGCGACCTCGGGCTGCAGCTCGGCCATCTCCTCCGCGGTGAGGTAGGGCGGGTTGGAGACAATCAGGTCGAAGCGGGCGGGCAGCGCTGCAGGCGGCTCGAGGGCGTCGGCCAGCAGGCCGTGTACCCGCCCCCCGTAAGAGGCGTTGTTGCGGCAGAAGTATTGCCAGGCAGCCTCCGATTTTTCGACCGCCCAGACCTCGGCGTCCGGCCGTTCCGCCGCGAGGGTGACGCCGATGCAGCCGGTGCCGGCGCAGAGGTCGAGGACTGTGGGCGCGGGGCGGCCTTTCAAAAAGTCAAGCGCCCGCTCGACAAGGGTCTCGGTGTCGGCCCGGGGGATGAGGACGCCCTCCCCGACCGCGAAGGTCCTGCCGTAAAAATCCCACTCGCCGAGGAGGTATTGCAGCGGTTCGTGCCGGAGGCGGCGGGCCGCCAGCTCCGCGAGCCGTTCCCGCCGCCCCTCGTCAAGCTCTGCCTCCCTGCCGAGGAGGAGATCCGTGTTGGAAACGCCGAACACCGCCCGGACAATTTCCCGCGCTTCGAAATCCGCCCCCTCGATCTCTCTGCTTAACGTATTTTTGAGGTCTCGATATACTTTTTGTAAAGAAATTACCACTTGTCCTCCCCTTCCTGTTCAGGCAGGACCGGGGTCATGGAGGCGATCGCCGCCTCGATCATGCTGTCGTCCGGCTCGTGGGTGGTGATCCGCTGGATCTGCAGCCCGGGGAAGGAGACGATCCGGGTAAACCAGTTGTCATACCGCCCGGCCAGCTTGATCAGCTCATAGGCGAAGCCGACGACGACCGGCAGCAGGACGAGCTTTAAGATGGTGCGGACGACGGCGTTGCTCCAGGTCACCACCGAAAAGATGAGGATCCCCAGAATGAGGACGATGAAGATAAAGCTGGTCCCGCAGCGGGGGTGGAACCGGCAGTGTTTGCGGATATTCTCGACGGTGAGCGGCTCGCCCGCCTCATAGCAGGCGATGGTTTTGTGCTCTGCGCCGTGATACTGGAACATCCGGTACATCTCGGGGATGCGGCCGACCAGGGCCATATAGCCGATAAAGATGGCGATCTTCAGGATCCCCTCGAGGACCGACATCCCCCAGCGGGGCAGGAAGCCCTCGCCCAGCCCGACCAGCCACGCCGGCAGCAGCATAAAGAGGACGATCGCGAGCACCACCCCGAGCACCGAGCCGATGCCGAGAAAGATGTTTGTCACCTTGTCGCCGAAGGTCTTTTCGAGCCACTGCTCAAATTTTCCCGGCTCCTCGTCGTCTTCCATCCCCTCTGTCGAGATCTCGGCCGATTTCATGAGGCAGCGGTACCCGACGACAAGGCTTTCCACCATATTGACCACACCGCGGACAAAGGGGAGGCGGTTCCAGATTTTTCTCGGGGAATTGTCCCACACCTCGGTGTAGAGTTCCCCGTCCGGCTTGCGGACGGCCATCGCGGATTTGCGGGGCCCGCGCATCATCACCCCCTCCATGAGGGCCTGGCCCCCGATGCTTGTCTTAAAGTTTTTGCTCATTCTCCGGTTTCCTTTCTAAAAGCGAGGGCTGCTCCGGAAGGTCCTCCGGGCTGTTGACGGGGATGCGGATGAGGACGGTCGTCCCCACCCCGAGGGTACTCTCGATGTCGATGCTCCCCTTGTGCATCTGGATGATCTCGTTTGCCACCGCCAGGCCGATGCCGGAGCCGCGGCGGGTGTGATTTGCCTTGAAGAACTTGGTCTTAATCTTGGGCAGGTCCTCGGGCGCGATGCCGCAGCCGTTGTCGGCGACGCTGATGAAGATATCGTCGTCCCGCGCGAAGGCGTCGATCTTGACGGTGCCGCCCGGGTCGGAATACTTGATCGCGTTGTCGATGACGTTGATAAATACCTGGCGCAGCCGGTTTTTGTCCCCGTAGATGATGGGGAGCATCTCCGGTTCGTTGTAGATGACCTGAATCTGTTCCCGCCTGGCCTTTTCGGTGTAGATGAGGACGGCTTCGCCGAGCTCGGCCAGCAGGTCGAGCTTCTGGAAGACAAGGCTGAACCGCCCGTTCTGGATGCGGGAGAAGTCGAGCAGCTCCTCCACCATGCCGGACAGGCGCTCCGTCTCAGCCGAAATGACCCGCATCCCCTTTTTGAGGGTGGCGGCGTCGTAGTTGTCGGTGTCGAGCAGCGTCTCGGCCCAGCCGCGGATGGCGGTCAGCGGGGTGCGCAGCTCATGGGAGACCGAGGAGATGAATTCGTTCTTCATCTTCTCGGTGTTTTCCAGCTCGTCGGCCATGAAGTTAATCGTCTCGCAGAGGACGCCCAGCTCGTCGTCCGAGACCCGGGCGATCCGGCTTTTCAGGTCGCCGGAAGCGATCTGCCGCGCCGCGGCCCCGATCTCGCGGACCGGCCGCACGATGCTCTGGATGAAAAAGAGCCCCGAAACCAGCACCAGCGCCAGCACCGCCAGGGCGGCCAAAGCAATCGTCAGCACCATGTTGCGGATGGCGTCGTCCACCCGCTCGAGGGAGACGACAAACCGCATGGCCGAAAATTCGGAGTTGATGGGGGTGACAAGCCTTGTGACGGCCATCACCTTTTCGCCGCTCTCGATATTGCCGATGTAGAGCCCCTCTCCGCTGGAGGAATTGAGGGCCATCGTGTAATCCGGCAGGTTCTGGGTGTTGTAGGAAAACCCGCTGGAGGTGAGGGTCACCTCCCCGTTCAGGTTGATGGTCATGAGCTCCATCATATTCTTGTCCGGGAAGGATTCGACGTAGCTGCGGATCTCGGTGTAAAAGTTTGAGGTGACGGTGTTTTCCGAGTAGCGGATCATCATGCCGTCGACCATGCTCGCCCGGTTGTTGAGCACCTCCTTGACCGCGGAGTAGTAGTAATTGTGGATCGCAACCCCGCTGATGGTCACAACCGTCGCCAGGATAATAAAGATGACGCCGAAGCTGTTTAAAAACCAGCGGGTCGTGATGCTTTTCAGTGCCAAACGCCCTGTCCTCCCTTCCGGATCAGTTGGGGTCGGCCCACTTGTAGCCGTAGCCCCAGACAGTCTGGATGTAAACCGGGGTGGAGGGCTCGTCCTCCACCTTGATGCGGAGGCGGCGGATGTTTACATCGACGATCTTGACGTCGCTGTAAAAATTCTCTCCCCAGATCTCGCTCAAAATCTTATTGCGGTCGAGGGCGGAACCCTTGTTTTTGAGCAGCAGCTCGATGATCTGGTACTCCACCTGGGTCAGGTCGATGACGCGGCCGTTTTTGGTGAAGGTGCGGCTCTTGGTATTGAGGACAAAGGGGCCGCTGCGGATGTCGGTGCTCTCCTTGGGGCGGCCGGCGGCCATGCTGACCCGCCGGTAGACCGCGTCGACCCGGGCCACGACCTCGGAGGGGCTGAAGGGCTTGGTGACATAGTCGTCGGCCCCCATCATCAGCCCGCCGACCCGGTCGATCTCCTGGGAACGTGCGGTGAGGAAGATGATGCCCAGCGTCTCCGACCGCTCCCGCAGCCGCTTGCAGAGGGTAAAGCCGTCCATCCCCGGCATGGTGACGTCCAGAAGGGCGACGTCGAAATCGCCGTTCTGCTCGTCATAGACCCGGAGCGCGTCTTCCCCGCTGCTGACGTCGACAACGGTATAGCCGGAACGCTGCAAGTTGATTACGACAAATTCCCGGATGGTATCCTCATCTTCGCAGACTAAAATGCGTTTCATGCTGATTATTTCCTTTCTGCTGCCTGCCGCCGGCCTTTTTGGGGGCGGGGCGGCTAATAATAGCGGTTAAAATTCTTTTTGACCTCGGTCAAGTTGACCGCAAGCGGGTTATACTCCTCCTGCTCGGGAATTTTGGCGAGATAGACGATCTGTCCGCCGCCCGCGCTGTCGATGAGCTCATAGTCAGGAAATTCCCCCGCCTCCCAGTCGCTCCGCTTGGCCATGAGGATGTAAAGAAGCTCGCTCTTGACCGGGCTGTCCCCGCCCTGATACTCGTAAAAGAGGGTCTCGTTGGCACGGACCGTCCGGCGGATGCTCACCTCTCCCACCCAGCGTTCGGGGAAGTCCAGCATATATCCCTGCGAGGAGCTCACATAGGAGGATTTGACCTTTTCATATTCCCCATTCAGAAAATGGTACCAGTCGGTCAGATAGACGGCGCCCGACACCTCCTCGGTGTAGCCGGGCATGAGGGTGAGGCCGGGCACCTCGATGACCCCGTCGCGGTTGGTGTCGTAGCAGACGGCTCCCAGCGCCCGATCGATCGCATAGCGCTGCCCCGCCTCGGGGTCATAGGTCAGGTCGACCAGCCCCGCCTCCTCCTCATAGCCGAGGATCTCGGTCGACATGAGGGTGGAGCCGCGGTACCCGTCGAGGTAGATCGCCCGCTGTCCGTTGACGAGGTAGCCGTCGGTAATGTTCGCATACCGGGTAAAGGCGGGATCGAGCAGCACCTCGCTGTCCGGCCGGAACCGGCCGTTCCGGTAGGTGTAAAGCCGGCCGTAGGAGTTCCCGTCCTCGCTCACCGGGGTGATCAGCAGCACATCGTCCGTGTCGTCGCTGTTTAAGTCCGAAATAATCTTGGTCTGGTAGCTCTGGGAATAAATCTCGTCCATCGTGCTGCCGTTGAAGCTGTAGATTTTAAGCAGGCTCGTGTTGTCGCTCGAATACCCGAGACCGACCGCCAGGAGCGAATCCCCGCCGGCGCGCATGACCGAAATATCCTCGACCTGCGTGCCCTCGAGGGAGATGTCATGGACCGACTGCCAGGCGCCGTCCCGCTTGTCGAGGACGGCCATATGGATGGCCGAGGTGACGGTTGAAGCGGTCGACTGGTAAAACGCCACCGCCTCGGAGGTCACCTCTGCGTCCAGGTTGATGACGAGGAAGGCCGAGCGGTTCTCCCCGCGCTGCGGGTACAGAAGCTTGATGGAATCCCCCGTCTCCCGGACGAGGGCGGCGTAGATCTCGTTTTGCTCCTCGTTGAGGAGGGGGGGCGCCAGCAGGCTGTCCACCCCCGACTGGGGCATGGAGCAGCCGGTCAGCAGTAAGGCGGCGGCAGCCCCCAAGGCCCGCCGCAGAAAAGCCCCGCGCATCAGCGGCGCTTCTCAATGGGCTGGTAGGTCTGCCGGCGGACGACCGACTTGTAAGCCGGCCGGATGATCCGCGAGCAGGTGGTGTACTCCTCGATCCGGTGGGCGCACCAGCCGCTCATCCGCGCGACTGCAAAGAGAGGGGTGAAGAGCTCGTCCGGGATGCCCAGCATCCGGTACACAAAGCCGGAGTAGAGGTCGACGTTGGCGCAGATGGCCTTCTTGTCGCCCTTGCGGGAGGCGATGGCCGCCGGGGCGAGCCGCTCGATCGACTTGAGCAGCGTAAGCTCCTCGGTCATCCCCTTTTCGGCGGCGAGCCGCTCGGCCGAATCCCGGAGGATCTGGGCGCGGGGGTCGGAGAGGGTGTAGACCGCGTGGCCCATGCCGTAGATGAGCCCGGTCCGGTCCCCGTACCGGCGGTCGAGGATGCCGGTCAGGAAGGCGGTGATCTCCTCGTCGTCCTTCCAGTCGGAAACGCCCTTCTTGATGGTGTCAAACATCCGCACGACGCTGATATTGGCGCCGCCGTGCCGGAAGCCCTTGAGGGAGCCGATGGCCCCCGAATAGGCGGAATAGGCGTCGGTACCGGAGGAGGTGAGGGTCCGGCAGACAAAGGTCGAGTTGTTGCCGCCGCCGTGCTCGGCGTGGAGCATCAGGCAGATATCGAGGAGGTGGGCCTCCTCCTCGGTGTACTCCCGGTCGATGCGCAGGGTGGAGAGGATGCTCTGGGCGAGGCTCTCGTCGGGGCGGACGGGGTGGAAGTAGGTGGATTTGTTGTCGTAATGGCCGATCTTCGCCTGGTAGGCGTTGACCATCATGGTGGGCATCCGGGCGATGATGTAGATGGCCTTGCGCAGCTCCCCCTCGAGGGAGGATTCCTCGGCAAATTCATCGTAGGAGTAGAGGGCCAGCACGCTGCGGGCGAGCTTGTTCATGATGTCCTTGGAGGGGGCCTTGAGGATCATGTCCTGCACGAAATCCTGCGGCAGGGAGCGCGCCTGGGCCAGCACCATCCGGAAAAACTCGAGCTGCTCGGCGGTGGGGAGGACGCCGAATAAAAGGAGGTAGGAGACCTCCTCATAGCCGTACCGCCCCTCTTTGGCGCAGGCCGAAATCAGGTCGCGGATGTCGTAGCCGCGGTAGGTGAGTTCGCCGTCGACCGGCTGCTTCTCCCCTTCGTTGATGACGTAGCCGTGGACGTTGCAGATCTGGGTCAGGCCGGCTAAAACACCGGTCCCGTCGCTGTTGCGCAGTCCCCGCTTGACGTTGTATTTTTCATTGAGCGAGGGGTCGATGTAGTTATGTTTCTTAAACTCCTCGCATAATGTATTGATGGTCTCCTTTTTGGCAAAACCTCGTACCATAATTGCACTCACCCTGCTTTTCATTGGATTTGCCTCCCCTTGTGCAGGGTCCGGCCGCAAAATCATATAGATACTCTTATTTTATAACAGCACAGAATTAAAGTCAAGGTGAAATCCTGTCGGAGCCCCTGATTTTGTTGCAAAGACTTAGGAGGGTAAAAAATGAAACGTCACACGATCGCCCGCTGTATCGCCTTTTTGGGCGCGATGGCGCTGCTGCCCGCGCTGCCCCTCGCGGCGAGCGTCCGCCTCCCCGCGGCCTCCCCGGACCTCTGGCCGGAAAAGACAAGCTTCTCCTTCCAGCCCTCCGCCTCCGCATGGCTCCCCGCCCTCCCGGATGCGGAACTTTCGTCCTCTGCGGAAAGTGCGGACAGCCCCGCTGCGGAATCCTCCGATGCGGAGATTTCCGCAGTCGAAAGCGCACCGGCGGAGGCCCCGGAAACGGAGCCGTCCGGCCTGCCTCAGAGCGACGCCGCCCTCACCCTTCCCTCCGCCTACCAGGTGCTGGACGCGGCAAGCGGCACGGTGATGGCGCTCAGCCCCTTCGACTATATCTGCGGCGTGACGGCGGCCGAGATCCCCATCACCTTCCACCCCGAGGCGATCAAAGCGCAGGCGGTCGCAGCCCACAGCTACGCCCTGCGGCAGATGGGGCTCCAGCTGCAGAATCCCGACCCGGATCTGAAGGGCGCGTATCTCTCCACCGACCCGGCCCATTTCCAGGCTTACCTCTCCCGGGAGGAGCGGCAGACCCTCTGGGGCGGTCAGTTCGAACAAAACGAAAGCGTCCTGGAGGCCGCCGTCTCCGAAGTGCTCGGCTGCATCCTGGTCAGCGGGGAGGAGCCGGTCGCGGCGGCCTTCCACGCCATCTCGTCCGGCAGGACCGAATCGGCCGCCGACGTCTGGGGGAGGGAGCTCCCCTACCTTGTCGCGGTGGACAGCCCGGAGGACGCGGAAAACCCGCAGATGTACTCCGAGGTAACGGTCAGCGCCGCGGACGCCGCCGCCATCTTAACCGGCTGCGCCGGCGGGGTCTCCCTCCCCGAAAACCCCGCCGAATGGATCGCCGTCACATCCCGCACCGAAAGCGGCACGGTCAGGACCGCAAAGGTGGGCGGTACAGAAGTGAGCGGAGACACCCTCCGCGCGGCCTTCGGGCTTGCTTCCGCGAATTTCACCGTCTCCTGCGACGGGGAGACGCTCACCTTCGCAGTCAAAGGGCGGGGGCACGGGGTCGGCATGAGCCAGTACGGAGCGGATGCGATGGCGCAGGCCGGCAGCAGCTGGCGGGAAATCCTCGCGCGGTACTATCCCGGCGCCGAAATCGCCGAAGTCGCGTCATAATCCGCCGCCGCCCGGCATACAGTGTGATACAGACATGGAAAGCGGTGAGAGTATGTTCATCAAATCGTTTCGGCTCAAAGACCTGATCACGATCTGCGGCGTGGCCCTGCTCGGCCTGGCCCTGGGGATCGGCGTGCTGCTCCTCGCGGCCCATGCGGCCGGCGGCGCCGGTGGGGGCGCATCTCGCGCGGAGAGCGCGGCTGAGAGCGCGGCGGAAAGTTCGGCGGAAAGTGCCGTAGAAAGTTCCGCGGAAAGCCCGTCGGATTCCTCATCCGAAGCGCCGGCTGAGGGAAGCCTCCCGGCCGAAGGGCAGAAAACCGTCTATCTGACCTATGACGACGGGCCTTCAGCCATGACGGCGGAAATTCTCGATGTATTAAAGGAAAAAGAGGTCCCCGCCACCTTTTTTGTCATTGGGGCGACGACCGACCGGGGCAAGGCGCTCTACCAGCGGATCCTGGACGAGGGGCACGCCATCGGCCTGCACACCTACTCGCACCGGTATCAGCAGATTTATGAAAGCGCGGATGCCTTTCTGGAAGACTACCAGAAGCTTTCCGACCACCTTGCGGACGTCGCGGGGGTGGAACCGGATATCTGCCGCTTCCCGGGCGGGAGCGTCAACAACATCGCCGACCCGGCGATATTAAAGGAGATCAAGGCGGAGCTTTCCGATGAGGGGATCGTCTGGTTTGACTGGAACGCGCTCGCCAAGGATGACGGCGCTTCGGCCACCCCGGCGGAGGAGATGTTCGAGAATATCCTCGAGAGCGCAGGGGACAGCGAGGAGCTGGTCATCCTCATGCACGACGATGCGCTGCGCTCCACGGCGGCGGAATGCACCGCCATGCTCATCGACCACTACCGGGAGCTCGGCTACACCTTTGGGAAACTGACGGCCGAAACGCCCTGCGTGCAGTTCCCGGACCGATAGCGGCATATACGGGGGACGCGAATCGCGTCCCCCGCTTTCCGTTTCGGGGAAAATGGGGTAAGGGGCGGTTTGGGTAAAATATCTGTTCTCCCTTCTCAAGGAAAGCAGTGATTTCACGGAAAATTGAAAACTCCCGTCAAATTGACGGAAATCCCGACAGCTTATGAAAATTTCTCACACCGTCGGCGGTCAGTTCCCCGCGGGTTTTCTCCCTCGGCTTCGGCATGGCTGGCCGCTCCTTTCTGCCCGCCGGCAAAATAAAGAGCAGCCGTTTTCAGATTGAAAATAGCTGCTCTTGACTGATGTGTTTTGTTGTCTAAGTTGGCGGTAAACTCACCGATAAATGAGAAGTTCGTCATTCGATTACCATATTGTAATACTCTTCTCCATCTTCGTCTGTATATGGTACAGCATAAAATCGCTTCCCAATGAGTGTCCGCAATTTTTTAATATCTTCCAAATCGAAGGAGCCAAATTCTTGATAGCAAGTGGCTTCACTATTTTCATTTAATTGATCATAGAAATCTGTAACAAACAAATTAAATTCATCCAGAATACCTTCGATTGGAACTTGTGTAAGATTTCTGGGTGATGCATCTTCCTCTCCATAGCGCTCTGGTTCCATTTCAAAGGTAAGAGAAGTTACAAAAATATCATGGGAATCGTAAGGCGATTTCGTCTGATAAATTCCGTCCGATATTTTTTGATAATGAGACGTCATATACTTTTCTGGTGTGAAATTTTGAAAATTTTTCATATTGTCTTATCTCCTGCAATCCTGCAAATTTCGATTTGTCGCTCTGTTGTTTAAGGAAATTCTATCATAAGACTGTGAACAAATCTACCTCATTTCAATCTTTCGGCGGCGCTGTTCTGTATGTGATACAATCTTGAAAAGGGACTATCTGCTCAGACGGTTGACAAAACCGGCAAAACACGGTATGATAATGCTGTATAAGCATCCGGGAAAGGCTCCCGGATTGCTCCGCGGGGCCGCAGGCTGCCGCGAAACAACACTTGCGTGAAAGAAATTAGGAGGTTTTCAGATTTGGACGATGGACGATCATGGCAGTTGATTCTTTCTCTGATTTTTCTGGCGTGCAGCTTTTTCTTTTCGCTGAGCGCTGCCGCAATGGTGGGGGTCAACGACCCCCAGCTCAAGGAACGGGTAGACGCAGGCAACGCCCGCGCTGTCCGTCTTTCCCGCTGCCTGGCGGGACGGAATTTTATTGAACGGGTCCGCACTGCGGCATCTGCGGCGGCCATGCTGGGCGGGCTGTTCGGGGTCTGCTGGGCGGCGCCGATGATCTGCCGTCTGCTGATGACGGCCTTCGGCGTACAGGCGGACGGGGCGGTCCCCGCAATGTATGCGGCGGCTGGCGTCGTGATCGCGGCGCTTCTGGTGACCGTTCTCTGGCTCAGCTTCGGCATTGTGCTTCCGGCAAAGCTCGGCGGCCATTGGGCCGAAAAGCTCGGCTATTCTGCGGCCGGATTTTATCCGGGCCTGCTCTGGCTGTTTGTCCCGCTGACCGCGCCGATCCGCGGAATCGCACACGGGCTTGCCCACCTCTGCGGTGCGGATCCTGACAAGGTGGCCGAAAAGGTCACGGAAGAGGAGATCCGAATGCTGGTCGACACCGGCAGCGAAATGGGCTTTATCGAAGAGAGCCAGAAAGAGATGATCAACAATATCTTTGAGTTTGACGATACAGCCGTTGGCGACGTTATGACCCACCGCACCGAGATCGTCGCGGTGGAAAAGGGCGCAAAGATCAGCGACGTCGTTTACCTCGCCACCAGCGAGGGCTTCTCCCGCCTCCCGGTCTACGAGGGCGGATTGGACAACATCCTCGGCTTTATCCATGTGAAAGATCTGCTCTGCCTGGTAGGGATGAACCCCTCCGACAACCTGCGGCTCGACGATTTTATCCGCCCGGTCATTTATGTGCCGGAACGCGCCAAATGCCGGAGCGTTTTTGCGGAATTTAAGAAGACCAAGAGCGCGATGGCGGTTGTCGTTGACGACTACGGCGGGACCGAGGGCATCCTCACGATGGAAGATATCCTGGAGGCCATCGTCGGCGACATCGAGGATGAGTACGACGAGGCCGAGAAGACCGTCCAGCAGCTTGATCCGGATACTTTTGTGATCGAGGGCACGGTTGAGCTCGAAGACCTGATCGAGCTGCTCCATATCCCCTTTGATGAAGATGATGATTACGACACCCTCGGCGGCTTTATGACCCACATGCTGGGACGGATCCCCCGCGAGGATGAGACTCCTTCGATCAAATACGAGGGCTATGAGTTTACGGTCATGCTGGTGGAGGACCGGCGCGTCGCGAAGGTCAAAATCCACCGTCTCCCGGCAGAGCAGCCGGAACAGGCTGAGCAGGAGACTCGGCAGGAAGCGGAATAGGCGCAAAAATTCCCCGAGCTGGTTCAAGCTCGGGGAATTTTTCATGCCCGGCGGGGCGTTCCCGGGCCTCTTCTGGACCTTTTATTGCGGCCCGGAAGATGACGGCCCCTTTCGGCACATGGACGGGATTGCGGGATCATGCTGCACCTCTTCGCCTGATATCCAGGAACGGCGGTTTGGGAATGATACCCGTATCGGGGCCAATTTCATAAGGTGCCCGACATCAATCAGGGTTGCATAGCGGCTGTTCATTTTGCTGTCCCAAAATTCATCAGGACAGCATATTTGCTGATTATATTCGTTTTTGATTGCTTCCACGTCTTGCTCAGATTTCAACTCGAAGTAATGAACATCCTTTGCCTCGAACACGCCGACAATATCACCGCCGGATTTTTTTAAGATAATAATATCGCCTTTTGATACTCGGTGAAACGGCTGTATCATTTTTTGACTAAATCGGGATTCCATTGTTTTTTCTCCCTCTAAAAGCAAAGAACGATATGGCTCCACCATAATAGCCAGATGGGCTCGATTGAAGTGAATATGCAGCAATTTTTTTACCCAATAATCATTGTTTTGCGTTTGCGCCTGCTCAAAAATATCGCGCAAAAAAATATTGATATCGATCAGTTCCCCCACACCAATCCTTCCGTTCTTCCATTCGGTTTCACAGGTCCGTTTTACAGGCAAAGGGAGCTTGTATGCGCTCCTGGATTATAAAAAACAATCTCCCGCATCGTATGAAGCGGGAGAAAATGGCTGCTCCTGTCAGGCTCGAACTGACGACACCGCGGTTAACAGCCGCGTGCTCTACCGACTGAGCTAAGGAGCAATATGACAAGAAACCCGTGTAATACGGGTTTCTCTTTGTGCCGGCATCGTCCTAT
>DVKD01000014.1 GCA_018716285.1 Candidatus Merdivicinus faecavium | reverse complement strand
TCTGGGCGGAACAGGCCGACGCGCTCGCCGACGCCCTGATCGAGAGCCAGAGCCTGTCGGCCTTCCCGACCGATGAGGCGGGCAAGACGGACGCCGTCTCGGGGGTCAGCATCTCGATCGGCGGCTTCCTTACGCTTGCAGCGGACTGCATGGAGCAGGCCTCCGGGACCGGCTCCGGGACCGGGCAGCAGGCGCCGGAAGGGACGCAGATCGACGCGGTGTCCGGCGCCACCTATTCCTCGACCGCGGTGGTCGAGGGGGTGAACCTCGCCTATGAATTTGTCCAGTCCATCGCAGGCTGACGGGGGTGACGGCATGAAGCTGAAATTTCCGGCCGAAGCATTCGCGCTGGGGATCATCCTCTTTTCCGCCGGGATGAAGGAGGCGTTTCTCTGCGGCGTGCTGACCGTTTGGGCGGCAGTGCTGGCGGCCTTTCTTGCAAACCTGCTCGACGGGCGGGTGCCGGTGTGGAGCCTCAGAAGTTCGGTGCTCGTGATGACGGGCGCATTTACGGCCGCAGCCTTCCGCTGGGCGGATTTTGCGCTGGGGCTTGCGGACAGCGGCTGGGCGTTCGCCGTAAGCGGCGGGCTGGTCGGCCTGCTGGCGGCAAAGGGAGCCCTGCAGGGCGGCTGGGGGAGCGATTACGGCGAGCTCTGCGCCCAGTCCGGGCTTTGCTGGGGGCTGTGGGTCCTCTGCGGGGCGCTGCGGGAGTTCCTCACCTCCGGGGAGGTCTTCGGCAGCCGGCTGGCTGCGGCCCCCTTCCAGTCGTCCGCATTCGGGGGCGCGGCCTTCGGCTTTCTGGCTGCGGGGATTATCCTCGGGATCGTCTGCGCGGCGGCGAAGGGGCAGTGCGCGGCCGGGGGGCTGCTGGTCGCCCTCCCGGCGGTCTGCCTCATTCAGCCATTCCAGTTCCCGCTGGGGAACGCGCTGCTCGGCGCGGCGCTGGCTGCGGGGGTCACCCTGGTATTTTTCGCCTCCGCCAAAATCACCCTGGCTTTTTCGCGGACAGCGCCGGCTTTACGGCGGCTGCCGGTTGAGCTGCTGGCCATGGGGATCGTCTGGATGGTCCTGGGCGTGTTTTGAGCGCCGGCCGAATAGACAAAACAAACGCCCGCTTCCCTTTTGAGGGAAGCGGGCGTTTTCCGTGCAGTGATTGCGGGTTTGCTCAGAACAGATCCTTTAAGTGGTTGGGGTTGTGCTTGCTGATGGCGGCGGAATTTTCCTCAATCGAGAGGGCGCTTACCCAATCGGTGACCGTCTCCTCAAATTCGTCCCCCTTGAGCGCCTGGAGGATGGTGGAGCGGTAGCTTTCAAGGGAATCGCCGCTCAGCGGGTCGAGCTGGGTGACGACGTAGACCGCGCTGTCCGCCTCGATGACGGCGGCTTCGCCCTGGGCGGTCTCGAGGATGCCGGAATAGGGCTGGGAGGTGGCCGACTCCTTAAGGAAGACGACCGAGGTGTCGGAAGGCTCGGAGGAGGTTTCGTCCGCGGGGTCGGCGAGATATTCCGCTTTGACTGTTTCAAAGTCCTCGCCGTTGTTGATGCGGTCGGCAAGCGCCTGGGCGTCCTCCTTGACCTCGTCCAGATCGAGAGAATTGCCCCCGGAATCGGTCAGGGAGAGGGTGATATAAATGCCCTTGGCATAATTTTCCTGGAAGTAATCGGTCAGTTCGGTTTCCGGGACCTCCTTCTCGCCGCCTTCGCCGTAGATGGATTCAAACAGGAGGCTGCGCTTGTAGCTGTTGGTCATCAGGTTGGTGAAGGAATTCTCGTTGCAGCCTTCCTCCTCATAGATGGTCCCCATGCCAAAGGTGGTCCAGTAGAATTCAACCTGCTGGTCGATGGCGACCTGATCCTCCTCGGAGAGGGTGAGCCCGCGGTTTGCAAACTCGTTTTCAACGGCGAGGTACTCTTTGGCGAGGCTGTTCGCCTTGGCCTGAACCCACTTGGAGCCGTCCGATCCCTCGAGGTCCTGGTCGAAGGGGCTCTTGGTGGAGTCGTAGCCTTCCACTGCGGCGGCGGCGTTGAGGGCGTCGATCGAAAGGCCGACGTACATGCCGGAGGTCACGGTGTATTCCCCGGAGCGGTGGGTCCAGGAGGTGTCCCCGCCGCAGGAAGCGAGAGAAATCGAGAAGACGGCCGCGAGACAGGCGGCTGCCAGCTTTTTCATTTTCATGTGAAATCTCATTCCTTTGATGATCCGCTTGCGCGGTTATTTTGGCACGATCAGGTGCAGCAACTTGTATTATACAGGATTTTGGGCCAAAAGTCCAGCTTTTCCCGGAGAATTCAAGAAAACTTTCCAAAATCGGCCCGCAAACACCGAATCGGCCCTTGCCGCATACCCTGATAGTAAAACACTGGAAAGGGAGTCCGCAATGGAAGGAGAACTGCTGCCGCTCAGCGGCATGAAAGCCGGCGGGCGGGCGCGGGTCGTGCGGCTCGACACAGAAGGGGCGATGCGGCGCAGGCTGCTCGACCTGGGGCTGGTCGAGGGTACGACGGTCGAGTGCCTGCACCGCAGCATGTGGGGGGATCCGGCCGCCTACCGGATCCGGGGGGCGGTCATCGCCCTGCGGCAAAGCGACGGGGAGGGCATCCTCGTCGCGGCAATATGAGAAGGGGGATGCAGCATGGAAGAGAGACTGGCCGCGAACCTGCTGCCGGGGCTTGACCGGAAGAATCCGGTCATTGCCCTGGCGGGCAACCCCAATGTGGGCAAGAGCACCGTCGTCAACGCCCTGACGGGCTTAAAGCAGCACACCGGCAACTGGGCGGGCAAGACGGTGGCGAGCGCCTGCGGGAGGTGTACATATCCGGGGCTCCCCGGCACCATCGTCGACCTGCCGGGGAGCTACTCCCTCTCGGCGGAATCGGCCGACGAGCAGGCGGCCCGGGATTTCATCTGCTTCGGGCATCCGGATGCGGTGGTGGTCGTCTGCGACGCGACGGTGCTGGAGCGCAACCTCTGCCTGGTCCTGCAGATCATGGAGGTGACGGGGCGGGTAGTCGTCTGTGTCAATCTGATGGACGAGGCGGCCCGCAAGGGGATCCGGATCGACCTGGAGGCACTTTCCCGCGAGCTCGGCGCGCCGGTTGTCAGCACCAGCGCCCGGAGCGGGGAGGGGTTAAAAGAGCTTGCCGCCGCGGTGAGGGAGTCGCTCGGCCGCCCGCCGCAGCAGATGAAAATCCGCTACCTCCCGGTGATTGAGGAGGCAGTCTCCATGCTGGAGCCGGCAGTGGAGCGGGTGCTCAAAGGCGCACTTCCGGCGCGCTGGATTGCCCTGCGGATGCTCGCGGGGGAGGAGGGGCTTGTCCGGGCCGCCGAGGAGGCGCTGGGGCTGCCCTTTACAGAAGAACAGGCGGTCCGGCAGGCCCAGTGGAAGGCGGCGCATTTTTTAGAGGAGCAGGGCTACCTCCCCGAGCGGGTGCGGGATACAGCGGCCTCCTGCGTGGTCCTGCGGGCCGAGGAGATCTGCTGCGAGGCGGTGAAGGCGCCTCCCGCCTGCTCGGAATGCGACCGGCGGCTCGACCGCTTCTTCACCGGGAAATGGACGGCGGTGCCGGTGATGCTCCTCCTCCTGGCCCTGATCTTCTGGATCACCATCGCGGGGGCGAATCTGCCGTCCGCGCTGCTGTCGCAGCTGCTTTTCGGGGCCGAGCCGCATTTTTGGCGGCTGGCCGGGGCTGTCGGCGCACCGGAATGGCTCTCGAGCCTGATGATCGACGGGGTCTGGCACACCCTAAGCTGGGTGACGGCCGTCATGCTGCCGCCGATGGCCATCTTTTTCCCGCTTTTCACCCTGCTCGAGGATTTCGGCTACCTGCCGCGGGTGGCCTTTAACCTCGACCGGTGCTTCCAGAGGGCGGGAGCCTGCGGCAAGCAGTGCCTTTCGATGCTCATGGGTTTTGGCTGCAACGCGGTGGGGGTGACCGGCACGCGGATCATCGATTCCCCGCGGGAGCGGCTCATCGCCATCCTGACCAATGTATTTGTCCCCTGCAACGGGCGCTTCCCGACCCTCATCCTCCTGCTGACCATCTTTTTCGCGGGCGGGAGCGGCGCTTCTTCCTTCCTGCCGGCGCTGCTGCTCGCGGGGCTGATCGTGCTGGGGGTGCTCATGACGCTGCTGGTCTCGAAGCTCCTCTCCCGCACCCTGCTAAAGGGGGTGCCGTCCTCCTTCACCCTGGAACTGCCGCCCTACCGCCGCCCGCAGGTGGGGAAGGTGATCATCCGCTCGGTTTTGGACCGCACCGTTTTTGTGCTGGGAAGGGCGGCGGCTGTGGCCGCGCCCGCCGGGCTTGTCATCTGGCTGATGGCCAATGTGAACGTCGCGGGCGGGACGCTGCTTTCCCACTGCGCGGCCTTCCTCGACCCGTTTGCCCGGGCGATCGGGCTGGATGGGATTCTGCTGCTCGCCTTTATTCTGGGGTTCCCGGCCAACGAGATTGTCCTGCCGATCGCCCTGATGGGCTACACCGCATCCGGGACGCTGGCCAGCGCCGAAGCGGGCGAATTCCTCGCCATCCTCACCGCCAACGGCTGGACGCCCCTCACAGCGGCCTGCGCCATCCTCTTCTCCCTCTTCCACTGGCCCTGCTCGACTACCCTCATCACCGTCTGGAAGGAGACGCGGTCGCTCAAATGGACCGCCCTCTCCTTCCTTATCCCGACTGCGGCGGGGATTGCGGTCTGCTTTGCAGTCGCGCAGCTCGGACGGCTTTTGTAAGGCCCCTGAAAAAAGGCTCCCGCCCCGGCGAGAAACCGGGGCGGGGGATTCTTACGTCCGGGAGGCGGACTCCTTGCCGGGCAGAGCGTCGGGGGAGGACTGCGGGCCGGCGTCAGCCTTTGGCGCCAAAATAGTAAAGGCCTGCGGGCAGTTTTGGATCTCCACCTCGGCGACCTCGCCGCCGAACTCGCCGTCCAGCGTCCAGCGGACCGGCTCGGCGGCCCGGACGGAGAGGGCCTTTGTGTGGAAAAAGTCGAGCAGCCCCGGCACCGGTTCCTGCCGCATGATGCCGTTTAAGAGGGCCTGGCGTTCGTTCAGATTGTGCGGCGCGCGGACAAGGGTCACCTCAAAGGTGCCGTCGTCCATCGCCACCCCGTGCTTGCTGTCAAAGCGGAAGCCGGCCACCGAGGTGGAGTTGGAGGCCATCCCAAAGATGAAATCCTCCTCCAGCGAAAAATCATCCCCCTCCACCGTCATATGGTAGGCGCGGAGGGTGGGCAGCCGCTTGATCCCCTCGACGATGTAGGCGAACCGGCCCAGCAGCTGCTTTGCCTCCTGCGGCGTTTCGTAGGAGACGTCGGTGAAGGCCCCGAAGGCCGCGACGTAGGCGAAATATTCCTCCCCGAACTTTCCCGCGTCGCAGCGGAAGGGCTCGCCCTCGCCGAGCAGCCTGAGGGCTTTCGCCGGATCGCGGGGGATGCCGAGGGAGGAGGCGAAGTCGTTGACCGTCCCGGCGGGAATATAGGCGAGAAGGGGCGGCGCGGGGCAGCGCATCAGGCCGTTTAAGGTCTCGTTTAAGGTGCCGTCCCCGCCGGTGCTTAAAAGGACGCCGTACTCCCCGCCGTGCTCCGCAATATAGGACACTAGGTCGCGCGGGTACTGGGAGGTGCGCACGCTGACTGCAAAGCCGCGTGAAACACAGAAATCGATGATAGAAGCGAGGTTTTCCCGGACAGCCCCGGCCCCGGAATGAATATTGGCGGCGACGAGCAGTTTTTTTGCCATACTTGCATACCTCCTAGGCGGATTCTTTTCCATACTACTTTTATTATACCACCAAAATGTGTCATTCCCATGTCGGAAAATCGGTTCTTTTCTTTCTTTAGTCAAAATGCAAAATCTTTCTGCACAATCCAAAATATTCGCGGAAGAATTTCGCCGGACGCCTTGACCTTGCGCCGGAATGGCGGTATAATAAAAACGGACTGGAAGGAGGCGGGGATCGAGATGAATATTCTGTACCTCCATACGCACGACAGCGGGCGGTATCTTTCCCCCTATGGATGGCCTGCGCCCACCCGCAATCTGCAAAAGCTCGCGGAGGAGGGGACGGTTTTTCGAAATGCCTGCTGCGCCGCGCCGACCTGTTCCCCCAGCCGCGCCGCGATGCTCAGCGGCATGGCGCCGCATTGTGCAGGGATGCTGGGGCTCGCGCACCGCGGCTTCCAGATGCAGGATTATTCCCGGCACCTGGCGCATTATCTCGGGCAGAACGGCTTTGCTACCGCCCTCTGCGGCGTCCAGCACGAAGCGCCCGACGCCGCCATGATCGGATACCGGCGCATTCTGGACCGGGAAGCGCCGGGCACCCCGGCGAATCACGAGGAGGGAGACCTGCGCAACGCGCAGCTGGCCGCGCAGTACATCCGGGAGGCGCCGGAGGGACAGCCGTTTTTCCTCTCCTTCGGGATGTTCCAGACGCACCGGCCTTATCCGCACCATGAGGGGCACATCAATCCCAATTATCTGTGTATGCCGTTCCCCATCGCCGATACGCCGGAAAATCGGGCGGACATGGCGGATTACCTGCGCTCAGCCCAGATCGCGGACGACTGCGCGGGCGTCGTGCTGCGGGCGCTGCGGGAGAGCGGCAGGGAGCGGGATACGGTCGTGCTCTTTACCACCGACCATGGGATCGCGATGCCCGGTATGAAGTGCAGCCTCTATGACGCCGGCATCGGCGTCGCGCTTATGCTGCGGTATCCTGGAAATCCCGCCGCCGGGCGGGCGATTGACAGCCTGGTTTCCCATCTCGACATCTTTCCCACCCTTTGCGATCTGGCCGGTGTGCCGAAGCCCGGCTGGCTTCAGGGACGGTCGCTGCTCCCGCTGCTACGGGGTTCCAAGGCGGAAATCCGGGACGAGCTGTTTGCCGAGGTCACCTATCACGCCGCCTATGAGCCGATGCGCTGTATCCGCACCCGGCGCTATAAGCTGATCCGCCGCTTTGATTTCCACTGCGGGCCGGTCCCCGCCAACACCGACGCGAGCGCGCCGAAGGACTTCTGGATGCAGAACGGCTGGCTCTCCCGCCCTGTGGCGCGGGAAATGCTGTTTGACCTGGCGCTGGACCCGGCGGAACGTGTGAACCTGGTTGGCGACGCCGCCTGTTTTGCGGTTTATAACGACCTTTCGGCAAGGCTGAACCGCTGGATGGAGGAGACGGACGACCCCCTGCTGCGCTGCGGCTGCCGGGTTCCCGCGCCTTCCGGCGCAAAGGTAAACCGGCTGCGTTCCCTTCAGCCCGGGGACATGGACTGGGAGTGACAAGCCCATGCGGGTCCAGTTTCATATGACAAATTTTTAGGAGGATGACTAATATGAACACGTTTATCGTAGAAACTTCCGCGAGACACGTCCACGTGACCAAGGAGGCGCTCGCCGTCCTGTTCGGCGAGGGCGCGACCCTGACCAACAAGAAAAACCTCTCCCAGCCAGGCCAGTTCGCCTGCGAGGAGAAGGTCACCGTCGTCGGCCCCAAAGGCTCCCTCAAGGCCTCCATCCTGGGGCCGGAGAGAAAGGACTGCCAGGTCGAGCTGAGCGCCACCGACGCCCGCTCCATCGGCGTCACCGCCCCTGTCCGCGAATCCGGCGACATCGCGGGCTCCGCGCCCTGCAAGCTGGTCGGCCCCTGCGGCGAGGTCGAGCTCTCCGAGGGCGTCATCATCGCCAAGCGCCACATCCACCTCACCCCCGCCGATGCAGAGGAGCTGGGCGTCGCGGACAAGGACATCGTCTGGGTCAAGGTGAACACCGAGGGCCGCGCGCTCATCTTCGGCGACGTCGTCTGCCGCGTGAGCGACAAATTTGCCCGCGCAATGCACATCGACACCGACGAGTCCAACGCAGCCGGCTGCAAGGGCGAAGTCCTGGGCGAGATCGTCCGCCTGTAATTGCGCAATCCCCGGGCGGGGGCGGGAAATCCGTCCCTGCCCTCCTTTTTTGTGCAGAATTTTGCTGAATTTAACCATTTTGGAAAACAGGAGGAGACAACTATGACGGCACAGCCTTCCAAAAAGCAGCGCGACTTCCTCGACTGGGAGATGGGCGCGTTCTTCCACTTCGGCATCCGCACCTTCTATGAGGGGCACCGCGACTGGGACCTGCAGGAGATGCCCCTTGCGGGCTTCAATCCGACCTTCCTCGACTGCGGGCAGTGGGTCCGCACCGCCAAAGAGGCGGGCTGCCGCTACGCGATTTTAGTCTGCAAGCACCATGACGGTTTCGCCAACTGGCCCTCGGCCTACACCGATTACTCGGTCGCCAACACGCCCTGGAAGGGCGGCAAGGGGGACGTCGTGCGGGAATTCACCGACGCCTGCCGGGAATACGGGCTGAAGGTCGGGCTTTACTACTCCCCCGCGCAGTTCGGCTCCAAGGACATGGACGGCAAGGCCTACGACGATTATTTTATCAACCAGATCAGCGAGCTGCTCACCGGCTACGGCAAAATCGACTACCTCTGGTTCGACGGCTGCGGCTCGGAGGGGCACGAGTACGACACGGCGCGGATCGTTTCCGCCATCCGCCGGATGCAGCCGGAGATCCTCATCTTCAACATGTGGGACCCCGACACCCGCTGGATCGGCAACGAGGCGGGCATCGCGCCGCTTTATAACCCCAACGTCGTGAAGGAGCTGGAGTTCTCCATCCAGACCGAGGAGAAGGACAAGCTGGACGAGACCCGCTACCTGCCCGGCGAGTGCGACTTCCGGATGCGCCGGGAGAACTGGTTTTATTCCGACCAGGACGAGGACACCGTCAAGTCGGTGGAGGAGCTGATGGCCATCTACGACTACTCGGTCGGCCGGGGGGCGAACTTCCTCATCAACATCGGCCCGGACCGCCGCGGCCTGCTGCCCGACGCCGACGCGAAGCGGCTGCTCGCATTCGGCGAGGCCCTCCGCCGCCGGTTTGCAAACCCCATCCCCTGCGCCGTCGAGCCGGACGGGGACGGGTACCGCTGCACCCTTGAAGCGCCCGCGCTGGTCGACACCGCCGTCCTCGCCGAAGAGCTGGGCGGGGAATTCATCGAGGAGTTCAGCGTCTGGGCGTCGCCCTTCCCCTACGGCGCGCCAATCTGCGTCTATCAGGGTAAAACGGTCGGCCACAAGGCCATCTGCACCTTCCCCCCTATCTGGACAAAGGAAATTGCCGTCCGCACCGACGGCAAGGCGCCGCTGACCGCGGTCAAGCTGTATCACGGCCGGGGTTGACCGCCCTTTTTCCGGCAAAAAGAACGCCCCGGACGGGAGTCTGAACTCCTGTCCGGGGCATTTTTGCAAAGATAAGGTCAGGCGCGCGCCGGGACGAGCTTCGCGCGGCGCAGGATGAGGACGATGGCCGGGATGAGGGCCAGCTCGATGACGATGCCGGGCAGCGCGGTCACAAAGGAGGCGGTCAGCCAGGCCGAGAAGGAGTAGCTCCCCGCCTGGAAGATGAGGGCGTTGAGGACGCCGTAGACGACCCGCCCGGCCAGCATCGCGCCGATGAGGCTGATGTAGAGGTCGGCCGCGACCTTGCCGGTCTTGATGAAGGCGAAGAGCAGCCCCGCCAGCAGCCCGTAAACGGCCAGCTCGCAGATCATCGAGGGCAGGATCGCCGCGGGCGGCATCGCGGTGATGACGCTCGAGAGGATGGGGGTCAGGATGCCGCAGGCCGCGCCGTAGTACCAGCCGCAGACCAGCCCGCAGAGCAGCACCGGCAGGTGCATCGGCAAAAGGATGCTCCCCGCGTTGGGGATGGAGTGGAAGAGGACCGGCAGCACCACGCCCAGCGCGGTGAAGAGGCCCGCAAGGATCAGCTTTTTGGTTTTCATCATGAGAATTCCTCCTGTTTGTTATGGCTTCCGGACAAAGCATCCGGGCTGTATCGATGAATCGAGGACCCAGCCGCAGCCTTCAGCGACGGCAAAGGCTTCGAAATACCGTTCCTCCATCGGGATCCATTCTTTGACAAAGCGGGGGTAGAGGGCCGCGCCGCTCCGCTCAAAGATCCGCCGCTTCTGCACCTCCGGCGGGCAGGTGGCGAACACCCGCAGACCGTAGAGGTCGAGAAGCTCCGGGTGCTGGCTGTACGACCCCTCGACGATGGTGAGCTCCCGCTCCGGCACCGCGCGGTACTCCCCGAGCTCCATCTTCGAGCAGTCGAAGACGCGGTAGGAGAAGCTCTTCCCCGACCGGAGCCCTGCCCCCACCTCGGAGAGGAAGCGCTCCCGGTCGAAGTTGCCGCCCGGTTCGGCCAGCCGCTCCTCCGTCCGCATGGCGGGCGGGAGGAAGAAATCGTCCATGTGGACAACCGCCGCGTCATAAACCCCGGCGAGCAGGGAGGCGAGGGTGCTCTTGCCCGCGCCGCACCGACCGTCAATCGCGAGGACGAGCCGCCCCTGTTCCGCGATGCGCCCATCGATCTCGAGGAAGAGCCCGAGCAGCTGGAGGTAGCGCTCGGGCAGGATGCGGTAGGCGGGATGGTAGGCCTCCCGGTAGGCGGGGCTGTGGCTCACCATCGGGCAGCCGTTCTGGCGGTAGACGGCGAGGAAGTCGGCGAGCTCCTCGGCCGGGAAGGGCATCCGCCCCTCCGCCGCGGCCGCCTCGAGAAGGGAGAGCTTGTCCGCGAAGCGCTCCATGCTCCCCTTCTGCCCCGCCGCGCCGGCGACAAAAAGGCGGTTGACGGTGGGGAGCTGCTCCGCCTTGAGCCCGCCTAAGAACAGCCGGGCGATGCCGCCGCCGATCGGCTCCCAGACGGGGCCGCCCTCCGACGGTTTTTGCTTGGCGAATTCCTCCTGCAAAAAGCGGAGGCTCGCCTCGGGGCTTGTGATGATGTGCCCGCCGCCGAACTCGCTCTGGTAGAGCAGCTTGACCGCGTCCTGGGGGCGCATTTTGGGGTAACGGGCGGCCTGCGCGGCGAGGATCTCCTCCGTCTCGAGGGCGGAGGCGCTGCGGGCGGCATTTTCCCGGCGCTCCTCGGCCTCCAGCCCCTCCAGCCGCCCGGCGAGGGAGTCGGCCAAAGCCTGGAGGCGGGCGGCAGCTTCCCGGGTGCGGGCGATCTGCCCGCGCAGGATGCGGCACTGCTCCCCGCGGGAGGGGGCGTTCGCAAAGTCCCGGATCTCGGCGACGGACATCCCGCTCTCCCGCAGGGCGCAGATGAGGTTCAGCCGGTCGAGGTCCTCCTCCGTGTATTGGCGGAAGCCGTTCCCGGCCCGCTGCGCGGCGGGAAGGAGCCCCTCTTTTTCATAATACCGCAGGACATGGGCGGCGATACCGGCCCTTTCCGCGATTTCCTTGATGGTGAAGTTCATGGGAACACCTAACCTTAAAGTGAACATTAACATCAATACTTGCGGGAATATGATACACCTTTTTTTGAGAAAATGCAAGGGGAATCTGCGAAAAACTTCCCAAGACACAAAAATCCCCCCGCCTGCACGCGGTGGGGGGACTGTTGCAATATGCGGGGAAATTTATGGAGCATTCTGCGTCCTCGGCGGCCCCATCTCGATACCTGACAGGTTCCATCTGCAGGGGCGCGCATTGCGCGCCCGCGACAACGGAAAATGCTTCGAAATGCGCACACATGCGCTTTTTGGAAAGCTTCCCGGCGGTTCCTCACACAACCTGAAACAGATAAAATTTCAGGTAATTGGTCTCCGGCACGTTCCAGAGGATGGGGTGGTCGGGGGACTGCTGGCGGGCCTCGATCTGGCGCAGCCGGACCCCGGCGTCGTGGGCGGCCTCGTGGAGCATCTTGACAAACAGCTCCTCGGTCATGAAATGGGAGCAGGAACAGGTGGCGAGGTAGCCGCCGGGAGGCAGCAGCTTCATGGCGCGGAGATTGATTTCCTTGTAGCCGCGGGCGGCGTTTTGGGTGGTCTTGCGGGACTTGGTGAAGGCCGGCGGGTCGAGGATGATGAAGTCGTAGCGTTTGGGCGGCAGGGCGGGCAGGAGTTCAAAGACGTTGGCGGTCTCAAAGGTCATCCGGTCGGAGAGGCCGTTGCGGGCGGCATTGCGCTCCGCCATCCGGATGGCCTCCTCCGAAATATCGACCGAGTGGACGTGGACGGCGCCGCCCATCGCGGCGTTCAGGCCGAAAGAGCCGGTGTGGGTGAAGCAGTCGAGGACCGTTTTCCCGCGGCTCAACCGCGCGACAGCCTGGCGGTTGTATTTCTGGTCGAGGAAGAAGCCGGTCTTCTGGCCGTTTTCGACGTCGACTGCGTAGGTGATACCGTTTTCGGTGATCTCGGTGACGGGAGACGCGGGGGCTTCCCGGCCGGCGAGGGGGAAGAAGCCCTTGCCCTGCTCCATCCCCTCCAATTCACGGATGGCGAGGTCGTTGCGCTCATAGACCCCGTCGATGCGCTGCCCATCCTCCTCAAGGATCTTGCAGAGGAGGGGGAAGAGCAGCCCCTTGCGCTTTTCGATGCCGAGGCAGAGGGTCTGGGCGGCGAGGAGGTTGGAAAACCGGTCGACGGTCAGGCCGGGGAAGGAGTCGGCCTCGCCGAAGATGAGGCGGCAGCAGGAAATATCGTCCCGCATGACCGTCTTGCGGTACTCCCAGGCGTGGCGCAGCCGGCGCTCCCAGAAGGCTTCGTCAAAGCGGTCGTTGGCGTTGCGGGAAATGATCCGCACCCGGATTTTGGAGCGGCTGTTGTAAAACCCGGTGCCGAGGTAGGTGCGCTGCCCGGTGAAGACGTCGGCCAGCTCGCCGTCGGCGCAGCCTTCCGCCGCGAGGATCTCGGTGTCGTAGACCCACGGGTGTCCGCGCTCGACGCTCAGGGCGGCCTTTTTGCTCACCTGCACAAAGGGATAGGGACGGGACTGTTTCATAGAAAACCTCTTTCTGTCAAAATGTCGGATTTACAAAGCGTTTCAGCCGCAGAAGGCCTGCGCCAGCGCGGCCAGCAGCGGGAGGGTGAGGATGGAGAAAAGGGTGGAGAGCGCGACTCCCTGGGAGGCGAGCGCCCGGTCCCCGTCGTAGCGGTCGGCAAAGAGGGCGGCGTTGGCGGCGGTCGGCATCGCGGACTGAAGCAAAACGGCGGAAAACAGGGCGTATTCCCGGGTAAAGAGGGCGAGCAGCCCGAAGATGACCGCCGGGATACCCAGCAGGCGCAGGGCGGCGGCCCCCAGCATTGCGCGGTCTTTGAGGATTAACCGCGGCGAGATGGCCGAGATGTGCACCCCGATGCAGAACATGGCGAGCGGGGTGTTGAGGCCCGAAAAGCTGTCGAGGATATCGCGGGCCGCATCCGGCACCGGGATTTTGCAGACCAGGATGAGCAGCCCCGCCCCCAGGCCGATGGTGCCCGGGTTTAAGAGACATTTGCGCAGCGGGATCCGGCCGGCGTCGCCGCTGTTCATCAGCTTCACCCCGTGGGTCCAGCAGAAGATGTTGAAAACGGCGATGAAGACCGATGCGTAGATGACCCCGTCGCTGCCGAGGAAGCTCTCAAGCAGGGGCAGCCCCATGAAGCCGACGTTGGCGTAGATCATGGAAAAGCGGAGGACCTTTTTCCGCGCGTCCGGCTCCCTGCGGAAAAATAAGGGGGCGAGGAGGATGCCGATGACATGGACGGCGGCCGCAAAGGCGGCGACAAAGAGCAGGTCCCGCCAGGAGACGCCGCGCAAATCCTTGGTAAAGGCGTTGATGATGATGCAGGGGGTGGCGATGAGCAGGACGATCTCGGCGAGCTGGGAGGCGCCCGCGCGGGTGAGGATGTTTTTGCGGGCGATCACGACGCCGACTGCGATCATGAAAAAGAGGATGAGGATCTTTTCCCCGATGGACAGAACGATCGAAAGCATGGCAAGGCCTCCTGATTGTGAAATCAGCAGTGGATAGACGGGGCAATCTTGTCGCGCAGCCATTCCCGGCAGGATGCGGCCCACCGGGCGGTTGCTGCGGTCTGGTCAGGGGTGGGGAAGACGCTGCGCCCGACCCGCTCCATCTGCCCCTCCATCCGGCCGGGGAGGGCGGCGAAGCCGTCGTGCAGCGCCCGGATGATTTTGGCGGCAGCCGCAAGCTGTTCCTCGGAAAACCGGCCGAGATCCCTGGGGGCCTCCCCCGGGAGGAAGCTTAAGATCTCGCGGCCCTTTTCGTCGATGCCGAGGAAGCGGGGGGCCGGCAGTCCGCGGGCCTGTGCGAAGGCGAGCGCCCGGTGGACCAGCGGGGAATTCTCACAGAGCGGACGACGCCGGCCGTCACCCGGCCGCCGGAGAGCGGGATCTCCTCCATCTTCTACACCCCCTCGCAGTCAAAGGGCGGGATGAAGCTCTCGTCGGCGGTGCCGCCCTCCTGGACAAAGCCGTTCTCCACCCCCAGGTTGACGGCAAAGTCAATGATCCGTTCATACTCCCCGTCGGTGATGGTGCGGTCAAGCTCGGGGTAATCGCGGACGTTTTCGAGGGGGGTGAACTGGTTCATGATGCTCAGGTAGATCCGGTCCCCGTATTTGCGGTGGAGGAAGCGGAGGAGCTTTTTGCTCTCCTGCGCAAAGCCCGGCAGCAGCAGGTGGCGGACGATGACCCCGCGGGTCATCATGCGGTGGACGTCGAAGGCGGGCTCCCCGGTCTGGCGGACCATCTCGGCGAGGGCCTCCTTTGCGCGGGGGAAGTAGTCGGGCGCGCCGGAATAGCGGGCGGCATGGGCGGAGGAGAGGTACTTGAAGTCAGGGAGGTAGATATCGACCAAGCCCTCGAGCAGCCGGAGGGTCTCCGCCTTTTCATACCCGCCGCAGTTGAAGACGACGGGGATGGCAAGCCCCCGCGCCTTGGCCTCCCGCAGGGCGAGGACGATCTGGGGGACGTAGTGGGTGGGGGTGACGAGGTTTATATTGTGCGCCCCCTGTCCCTGCAATTCGAGGAAAATCTCGGCCAGGCGGGAGACGGGGATGTCCTTCCCCGCGTCGCCCCGGCTGATGGCGCGGTTCTGGCAGTAGACGCAGCGCAGCGGGCAGTAGGAGAAAAAGACCGCCCCCGACCCGTTGGAGCCGGAGATGCAGGGCTCCTCCCAGTAGTGCAGGGCGGCCCGGGCGACCCGCACCGTCTCCCCGACGGCGCCGCAGAAGCCGGCTTCCCCGGCGAGGCGGTTTGCGCCGCATTCCCGCGGGCAGAGGGTGCAGTGGGAGAGAAGCTCCAGCATGGAAATACCACCTTTCCGGATGATCTTGATGTTTATGAAACTCTATGTTTATGAAACTCTATGTTTATGAAACTCTATGTTTCATGATAGGGGATGTTGGGCTTTTTGTCAAGAATGACGGGGGAGTTTTGCACATTCTTACAATTTTTTTGCAGCCTGCCCGCGGCCTCTTGCAGGTTTTGGCGGAAAGGGGTAAAATTGTAGAGAAGTCCCCCGCCGTTTGCCGGGCGGGGACAAAAAGTCACACGGGTAAAAGGAGCGATGTCGGATGTTTGGCGTATTGATTGAAAAAGGGCCGCTCGATTGGCAGATTTTCCAGCAGCAGGAGGGGCGCGCCTCGATCGCGGCGGCGGGGCGGTTCGTCCTCCCGCAGGGGGAGGCGTTTTCCTGCCCGATGGTCTGGCTGCGGCTTGTCCGGGAGGACAGCGGGATGGATGTCACCGGCTGGCAGAAGGCGCAAATGCTGCCGGAAAACCGCTGGAAGGGGGTTCTTTCCGCGCCGGCGGGCGGACTGTACCGGCTGGAGAGCTGCCTTGCCGAGGAGGACGCGGCGGTCCTCGAATGGGGTGTGCGCGGCGATATGCGGCACCACCTTGGGGTCGGCGACCTTTACGTCATCGCCGGGCAGAGCAATTCGGCCGGCTACGGCAAGGACCCCTTCTACGACCCGCCGGAGCTGGGCGTCCACCTCTGCCGCAACAGCCTGCGCTGGGACCTCGCGACCCATCCGATGAACGATTCGACCGAAAGCGCCCACCCTGTCAACACCGAAGGGGCGAATTCCGGCGCTTCCCCCTATTTAAGCTTTGCCAAAACCCTCAAGCGGGAGCTGGGCTATCCCATCGGCCTCATCCAGACTTCGCTGGGCGGCTCCCCCCTTTCCCGCTGGAACCTCAATGAAAACGGCGACCTCTACCGCGGGATGATGGAGGCAATCCGCGCGCAGGGCGGTATTGTGAAGGGCGTCCTCTGGTACCAGGGCTGCTCCGACGCAAACCCCGCGGAATCGGCAAGCTACCTCGGGCGCTTTGCCGCCGTCGTCTCCCGCTTCCGGGCGGAGATGGGGGCGCAGGTCCCGTGGCTCACCGTCCAGCTCAACCGCCAGCTGCAAAACGGCGGGGAGAACGTCGACCGCTGGTGGGGGCAGGTGCGGGAAGCCCAGCGCCAGGCCGCGCGGATCATCCCCGGCGTCTCGGTCGTCCCGTCGACCGACTGTACCTTAAGCGACGGCATCCACAACAGCGCCGCCGCCAACGTCCTGCTCGGCGAACGGCTGGCCGGCGCCGCCCTGCGGGATATTTACGGCCGGTCCTACGGCAGCCCTGCCCCCGACCTATCGGAAGCCGTCCTGCAGGGGCCGCGCTGTATCGCACTCCGCTTTGACAACGTCGCGGGCCGGCTCTACGACATTGACTCGGAACAGATCCGCCGCAGGGCTGTGACCGTCTCGGACAACGAGGGAGAGATCCCGGTCGAGGAGATGGAGCTGACAGGCAATACACTCCTTGTCCGGCTCGGGCGGGACGCAGGGGAGGGCTGCACCGTCTCGGCGGGCTGGCAGCAGGAGCCGCCCGTCCTGATGCCGGTCGATTTCGCGACCCACCTGCCCATTCTCTCCTTCTTTGAGGCCGAGGTTTTATCAATGTAAGAGAATATAAAAGGTATCAGAAAGGATATGCAATATGGCTGACAACATTTTGCTCATCACCACCGACCAGCAGCGGTTCGACACCATCCAGGCGCTCGGCAACCGCAGCATCTTCACCCCGCATCTGAATTATATGGCGTCGCAGGGAACCGCCTACACCCGCTGCTACGCCGACTGCCCTATCTGCGTGCCGTCCCGGACCACCATCATGACCGGGCAGCGCGGCTTTGAAAGCGGGGTCGTCTCCAACGCGACCCACGCGGAGCTGATGCAGCGGGCGACCGCCGAGCGGCGCACCCTCCCCGCCATCCTCACCGACCACGGCTACCAGACCAAGGCGATGGGCAAGATGCACTTCGATCCCGCCCGCGCCCACTACGGCTTTGAGGAGATGACCCTCCCCCTCGACTATATGCGGGAGTACGACGGCCGCGCCGACACCGCCCGCCCCAAGATCCACGGGGTCGGGGAGTGCGAGTTTGAGCCGGTACTTTCGACCGTTGAAGTCAAGGACAGCATCACCGCCTGGACGGCCGACGGGGCGGTGGATTTCCTCGAGACCCGCGATCCGCTGCGCCCCTTCTTCCTCTGGACGAGCTTCACAAAGCCCCACCCGCCCTTCGACCCCTGCCGGGATTTCTGGGCGCTTTACGAGGGAATCCCGATGCCGCCCGCCGTTCACGGCGACTGGAGCCGGACGGCGGAGGAGGCCCCGCAGGGCTTCCTGGCCGGGACCTACGAGAATTCCAACGTCTATCTTTTCACCCCCGAGCAGATCGCGGCCTCCCGCCGGGCCTACTACGCGATGATCACCCAGATCGACTATTCCCTCGGCCGGATCTTCGGCTGCATGCGGGAAAACGGCCTCTTCAAAAACACCTGGGTCATCTTCACCTCCGACCACGGCGAGATGCTGGGCGACCACTTCATGGCCCAGAAAAACCTCTTCTTCGAGGGCTCGGCCCATGTGCCGCTGCTCATCATGCCGCCGCAGGGGCGGGGGCTGCCGGTCAACGTCCGGGTGGATTCGCTGGCCGAAATCGCGGACATTTTCCCCACCATTTTGGACATCGCGGGCATCGAGCCGCCGGCCGAAGCGATGGGCAGGAGCCTGCTGCGCGACCCCGGCGA
>DVKD01000013.1 GCA_018716285.1 Candidatus Merdivicinus faecavium | reverse complement strand
TGCCACCCTTAAAAGGGTCTTCGTACTCTCGGACACTCAGTTTGTCCATTGCGATGTCGTGCTTCTCCTGGTCCTGTATGTATTTCTTGATCGTGGCCTCATTGATACCCACTGTCGAAACGTAGTACCCTTCTGCCCAGAAGTGCCTGTTCCCGAACTTGTACTTCAGGTTTGCATGTTTGTCGAACATCATCAGCGCGCTTTTCCCTTTCAGGTATCCCATAAAGCTTGACACACTCATTTTTGGTGGTATACTTAACAGTAGATGTACATGGTCCGGCATCATATGCCCTTCCAGTATCTCCACCCCCTTGTATTTACACAGCGTTCTGATGATGTCTCTCAGATCTTCCCGATACTGATGATAGATGATTTTCCGTCTGTATTTCGGACAGAACACGATGTGATACTTGCACACCCATTTGGTATGCGCCAGACTGTTTGTTTGGTTTGCCATACAACCTCACCTTTCTTTATGCAATAGGCCTGAACAACTCTATTGTATCAGATTGGTGAGGTTTTGTATAACTTTTTGTTTCCCACCCGCATAGCGGGTGGTTTTTCGTTTCCCTTCGCTCAACTGCCTAAAGGCATAATCAAAAATCGCGCCCCGCTTGCCTGCGGGACGCGATTTTTCTGATGCGGGACGGGGTGCGGGGTCAGGACATGATCTCCGAAATGGTGCGCATGATCTCGTCATGGCAGCGCCCGCAGCCGGTGGAGCAGTGGGTGATCCGCTGGACATCGGCAAAGGCTTCTTCCACCTGGGAGAAGGTTTTGCTCTGGTGCAGGGCGTTTTCCACATCGGCGTAGGTGACCTTTTTGCAGTGGCAGATCTCGTAGTTTTCTTTCATTTCATTCATTGTAATTCCTCCTTTTCATGCCGGGAAACTTTTTCTCTCGCCGCTTTCATGAGGTTATTATGCCATGACCACAAATCCGCAAGGATTTGCCGGCGGATAAATCCGCCGAGGTTTTGCTGGCGCAAAACCGGGCATGATACAATGTTCTCAAAAGGGATTCGGCAGAATCCCAGGGGAACGGAGTTCCCCGCGCTTTCGCCAGAAAGCCTTTTGAGGTTATTATACCACATCCCAGCCCCCTTGGCAAGCCCTGTGCAAAATTGGCAGGATACTCCGCAAGATGGGGAAAAAATTTGAAGATTTCCGCCTGTGTTCACAAACAGTTCATGAAAATGCGGTATACTGTAAGCAATCGTTTATTCCCGAGTTTCCTTTGGAGGCGCGGCATATTCTGCACAAAGAAAGGGTGACGGCGATGAGATTTATGAGAAGAGGCGGCCCCGGAGGTCCTCCTCCCCGCCGCGGCGGACCTCCTCCCGGCGGTGGTCCCGGCAGAGGGTTCGGCGGACCGGGACGCAGAGGGCCGGGGCGCGGCTTCGGCGGCCCCAGAAGGGGCTTTGGCGGCCCGCCCCCGCCTCCACCGCCCGGCGGTTACCGGCGGGGCGGCTGCCTGGGGCCCGGATGCATGGTGGCGCTCCTGCCTGTGCTCGGCGCGATCGGGCTTTGCGCGGCGCTGCTGGCCATGCTTTTGTAATGCCCGTTTCGGCCTGCGGACCTTTGCGGATCCGCAGGCTTTTTGCTGCCGGAAAGCTTCAGCCTTCCGCACGGCGGGCGCACTCCCACATCCGTTCGCCCACCCGATCCCAGTTGATGACCTGCAGCCAGTCGGCGAGGTAATCCGCGCGCCGGTTCTGGTGCTTGAGGTAGTAGGCGTGCTCCCAGACGTCGACGTTTAAGATAGGGCGGATGCCGGGGTGGAGCGGGGTGTCCTGGTTGGCGGTCGTGACGATCTCCAGGCGGCAGTGGTCCAGCACAAGCCAGGCATACCCCGAGCCGAACACCGAAAGCCCTGCCTCCCGGATCCGCGATTCGAACTCCGCCATCCCGCCGAACCGCGCCGCGGCCGTCTGCTGCGCCATCCGTCCGGTCTCGCTCAGCGTACAGTTCCCGCAAAGGCCGTCGAAGTAGAAGCGGTGGTTGTAGACCCCGCCCGCATTGCGGCGGACCGGCTCCCGCAGCGGCGGGGGAAGCCCCTGCCAGCCGCGCACCAGCCGTTCCAGCGTCCAGTTTTGCAGCGGCGGATGTGCGGCAAGCAGGGCGTTCAGGTTGTCGATGTAGGCCTGCAGGTGCCGGTCATGATGAAGCTCCATCGTCCGGGCGTCGATGCAGGGCTCGAGCGCGTCGAACGGGTAGGGGAGCGGTGTGTTGACAAATGGATATCGATCGTTCATAGCGCACCTCCTCTCCGCCATTTTATGACGGATTTTCCCGCCCTATGCCTTGCATCCCGCTTGGAAATGTGGTATAATAACCGTGTTTATCACATTTTGGAAAAATTGACCCTTTGGTCAAAGAACCGACATGATTTTGTGGTTTAATAAGGGGAGAATCTATCGTTCGCCGATGAGTGGAGGAAATTGCTATGGACGACCAGAAACAGAATCAGGAGCAAAACGCCCCGCAGGACCAGCAAGATATGAACCAGCCGGTCTCGGATCAGCCGGCCTCGGACCATCCGGCCTCGGACCATCCGGTCCCGAAAAAGAAGAAGAAACGGCCTTCCTTTGAGGACGAGAGGCAGCGGGAACTGCGCGAGCTCATTGAACTCAAGAAGATGAAGCAGGCTGCCGCCGAGCACCGCGAGGTCAATTATGAAATCCCCAAGGAGGAAAAGATTGTCCCCAAAACCTTTAAGGAAAAGTGGAAAAATTACTGGTACCATTATAAGGCGACGACCTGGTTTACAGTAATCGCCGTTGTGATGGTCGCCTGGCTTGTCAAGGACATCTTTTTCGGCCCCGAGTATGACCTGACCGTCACCACCGCCACCCGGTATAATTTTTCCGCCTTAAACGACGGGCTCAAGGATTACATGGGGCGGTATGTGACCGAGGACTATAACGGCGACGGCGAAACGAACCTGCTCTACAGCGAGATCACCGTCGATTTCTCCGCGGATTCCTCCGCGGATCCCCAGATGAACGCGATCAACGCCCAGAAGCTGATGGCGGTACTGGCCGGAGGGGAGGACCTGCTCTTCATCATGGACCAGGGCGCCTATGACATGCTGGTGGAAAACAGCGGAGAGGGGCTCTTCGTCGATTTTACCGACATGTACGGCTTCCTGGGGGACGAGATCGTCCAGGGGGACAAGATCTACATCCAGGACACCACTCTCGGCAGGGAGATGTACCTCGACCGTCTGGAGGGGGAAGTCTTTATCTGTCTGCGCGATATGGGCGGCACCGCCGACGCTTCTGACGAAGACACCCAGCGCACCCGCCAGGCGAGCCTCGATTTTATCGACAACCTGCTGCGGGAAAACTACCCCGAAGCGTTTGAAGGGCGATAGGATGCAGAAAACCGCCGCAAGAAATTATCCGGAAGAGAGGAATTTATAACATGAAAGCGACACCCGTCAAAGGCACTGCCGACTACCTTCCCCGCCAGACCCTGCTGCGGGATTACCTCCAGGGCGTCATCCTGGACACCTACCGCGCCGCCGGCTTCGAGCGGATCCTGACCCCCGCCATCGAGGATATGGAAAACCTCGAGAAGAGCGAGGGCGGCGACAACCTAAACCTCATGTTCAAGATCATGAAGCGGGGCGACAAGCTCGACGCCGCCCTGGCCGCCGGGGATTACAAAAACCTCGCCGACTTGGGGCTCCGCTATGACCTGACCCTGCCCCTGAGCCGCTTTTACGCGGGCAACCGACAGAAGCTCGGCTCCCCCTTCAAGTGCATCCAGATCGACAAGGCCTACCGCGCCGAGCGCCCCCAGAAGGGCCGGATGCGGGAGTTTGTCCAGTGCGACATTGATATCCTGGGCAGCGATTCCCCCCTGTGCGAGCTCGAGCTCATCCACACCACCGCCGCTGCCCTCTTAAAGCTGGAAATCGGCTCCTTCACCGTCAAGGTCAACGACCGGCGGGTGCTCAAGGGTGTCCTCCGCGGCGCGGGCGTCCCCGAGGAGATGATGGACACCGTCTGCGTCAGCCTCGACAAGTGGGACAAGATCGGCTCGGACGGCGTGCTGGCCGAGCTTTCTGAAAAGCAGCTTTCCCCGGAGAGCTGCGAAAAGATCGGCGCGCTGCTAAGCGGCGGCTGCACCCTCGAGCAGGCCGAGGCCCTCTGCGGCGAGCCGGAGGCGATGGCCCGCTTAAAGGGCATCCTCGCCGACGCAAACGCCCTGGCGGAGGGGAGATACGACGTCGTCTTTGACCTGCTGCTCATCCGCGGGCAGGGGTACTATACCGGCACCGTCTTTGAGATCCAGAGCAACCAGTACCGCGGCTCCATCGCGGGCGGCGGCCGCTACGACGGCCTGATCGGCAAGTTCACCGGGGAGAACGTCCCGGCGGTCGGCTTCTCGATCGGCTTTGAGCGGATCTTCCAGATCCTCGAGTCGCAGGGCTTTGCCATCCCCGGCAAACGCCGGCGGGCAGCCGTCCTCTGCGGCGAAGACGAGGGGATCGACGCCATCCGCTGCGCGGAACGCCTCCGCCGGCAGGGGATTGACGCGGGCGTCTATCAGCGCCCCAAAAAGCTCGGCAAATTCCTCGGCAAGCTCGAGGAGCAGGGCTTCGACGGCTTCCTCATCCTCGGGGAGAGCGAGGAGCCGAAGTGGTTTACCAAAGAGTAACGCGAAATCTGCAAAAAAAATATTCCCGCCGTGTGTCAGATACGGCGGGATTTTTGTTTTCTCAGCATGGGCGGACAGTCAGGCGTATTCCCGCCGCCCGGTAATCAGAAGGGCCGCTGCGCCGCATGCGGCGATGAGCAGCAGCGACACCCCCAGCGCCGCCGCGTATTCCGCGGGGAGCGACTGGCCGCGCGCGAGGAGCTGGTACTGGATGAGCGGCGAGAAGCGCAGAGGCGAACGCGCGTCCCCCGGGGAGTAGAGGCTGTTGGTGAAGAGGATCAGGATAAGGCTCAGCGCCACCGCAGCCCCCGTCGCGGCAGCCGGCCGCGGCACCAGCACCGCCAGCAGGAAAAAGAGCCCCGAAACCCCCGCCAGCAGCGGCAGCCCCATCGCGAGCATCGGCAGCGCCTGGCTCCAGAAAAGGAGCGGGCTCGTCTCATACGGCAGGAAAATCATCGCGTGCAGGACGGTCAGAAGGGGGTAGAGGACCGCCATCAGCAGCACCCCCGCCAGATACCGGCAATAGCCCGCCAGCAGGATGGACGCCCGCGGGTAGCCGCATGCGACGCAGTAGGGGGCAAACCCGCCCGGCGCGCAGTCGCCGGAAACGGTGACGCCGGCCAGCACGGCTGAAGCGAGAAGAAGGGGCATCGGGTCCCGCATGATGTTTAAAAACGCCCATTCAACGCTCGGGTAGTTGCCGATCCAGACGGCAAAGGCCGGACAGAGAAAGAGGACAAGCAGGATGAGCCAGAGTCCCCGGCTCCGGAACAGGCGGTAAAATTCGGTGCGGAGCAGTCTTTTCACGATGCGCACCCCCTAAAATTCTTTGCCGCGGTAGATGCGGACCGAAAGGAGGCAGGAGAGGACGGTGAGCAGCAGCACCGCCGCGGCGAATCCCGCCGCGATCCACCCCAGCGGGAGGGCTTCGAGGACCGTAAGGTCAATCGAAGGCAGGATGCCGACAAAGATGGCAAAGGGGACCAGGTAGAGGATGATCGTGATCAGCCGCGCCTTCTCCACCCCCATTTTGTAGTAAACAGGTAGCGAAAGGACGTTCATCAGCAGATAGACGAGAAAGACGCCGGCAGTTGCCCCCAGCACCTCGAGCGCGCCCGCATGGAAGACGATGCTGTCGAGGAGAATGCCCAGCACCGCTCCGACCGCGCCGGTCAGCAGCAGCGAGCCGGCTGCGAAGAGGTACCGCGCCAGGACAATCTGCGCGCGGGTGAGGGGGAGGGTCAGGGCGTAGCCGTCCCATTTGGCCGATTCGTCGATGGCAAAGGCGGAAATGGAGGCGTTCACCGTCATCAGCATGAGCATGATGGGCAGGAAGCCCGCCGACTCAATGATAACGGACACCACCAGGCAGACGGCCAGCCCGACCAGCAGCTGCTTGAGCAGGTAGTTTTTTAGGGAGTAGTAATCCTTGAGAATCAGCCCCATCATTGCGCGCCGCCTCCCTTTGCAAAAAAGGTCATGATGTCGTCGATGGACGCCGGCTCCAAGAGCATCCCGCGGTAGGCCGGGTCCTCCCGGTTGTCGACGAGGAACTCGCAGTCGAAGCGGCTTTCCCGCTTTCCGGCGATGTGGCGCGGGTCGAGCTTTGCGGCGTCGGCTTTTCCGCATTTGAGCACGCCGTAGCGGGCGGCCATCTCGTCCTTTTGGAGGGAGAAGACGATCTTCCCCTCATGCAGGATGGTGATATAATCGGCGATCTTTTCGAGGTCGCTCGTGATGTGGCTCGAGAGGAGGATGCTGTGGGTCTCGTCTTCGATAAACTCGAGGAAGAGGTCGAGCATCTCGCTGCGGACGACCGGGTCGAGGCCGCTCGTCGCCTCGTCGAGGATGAGCAGGCGGGGGCGGTGGGCCAGGGCGGTCGCGAGGGCGAGCTTCGCCTTCATGCCTTTGGAAAAATCCTTGGCGGGCTTGCTGTCCGGCAGGGAAAACCGGCGGCAGTACCCGGAAAAGAGCTCCCTGTCCCAGCCCGGGTGGAGGCGGGACATGACGGCCGAGATTTCGCCGGTGCGCAGCGTCTCGCTGAAAAAGGAGCCGTCCAGCACCGTGCCGATCTGCTCCCCGATTCTGCGGCGGTCGGCGGCGGGGCTCAGCCCCAGGACGGAAATCTCCCCCGCATCGGGGCGGACAAGCCCGAGGATGGATTTGATGGTGGTGGTTTTCCCCGCCCCGTTCTCCCCGATAAAGCCCATGATGGAGCCTTCCGGCAGGGAGAAGGAGACGTTTTGGAGGGCAAAGCCGGGGTAGGATTTGCAAAGCCCTTTGATTTCGATTGCTTGGTTCATTCGGATTCCTCCCACAAAAGGGTGAGCATTTCGGAGAGCTCCTCCCGGGTGAGGCCGCCCTTTTTGGCGATCTCGACCGCCTGCGAGACGGCCGCCTCGGCCCGGCGGAGGGATTCCTCCCGCAAAAGCTCGGTGTTCTGGGCGGCTACAAAGCTCCCCTTGCCCGGGACGGTGACGATAAAGCCGTCCCGCTCGAGGTCTTCGTAGGCGCGCTTGGTGGTGATGACGCTGATGCGCAGCTCGCGGGCCAGGGTGCGCATGCTCGGCAGGGCGTCCCCCGCCGCGAGCGCGCCGGTCATGATCTGCGACTTGACCTGAGCGGTGATCTGCTCGTAAATAGGCTTGCCGCTCGTGTTGCTGATGAGAATTTCCATGAGGCACCTCAGTTTTACTGTATATATACTATATGCACAGTATAACGCCGGCTTTCCCATTTGTCAAGAGGTTTCTCAAAAATAATTGCACGGCCGCGGGGAGTGTGGTAGAATAGGGGAGCGGCGGGGAAAATCTGTCGGATTCTGCCCGCCCGGAAAGGGGAATGTGCAATGCTGATTCTTGCGATCATGGCCGCCGGGGTGCTGATCGGGTACCTCTGGCTGCCGGAAAAACTCAAAAAGGCAAATACCTGGCTGCAGCTCGGCTGCACCGTCGCGCTGGTCTTCTGCATGGGGGTGATGCTCGGGCGGCGGGAAAACTTCCTTGGGGAGCTTGCGCAGTTCGGGCTGTGGAGGCTGCTGCTCGCCGTCGTGCCGATGGGGCTTTCCGCCCTCGCCGTCTGGGCGCTGACCGGGCTTTGGGAAAAACGGCGCGGCGGAAAGGAGCGGGAGTAGATGGCGGTGCTCGTAATCCTGGCCCTCATCGCGGGGATCTGCTGCGGGATGGGGGGATTGAGCGGGGAGGCGGCCGCCTGGATCAGCGGCCAGTCGGACTGGGTGCTCATGCTCTTAATGTTCTCGGTGGGGCTGAGCGTCGGGTCAAACCGCGATATTTTCCGCCGGCTGCGGAAAATGGACCTGCGGGTCTGGATGGTCCCTGTGGGGGTGATCGCGGGATCGCTGGCCGGCGGGGCGCTCTGCGGGCTTATCCTGCCGCTCGGGCTGCGGGAATCGGTGAGCGTGGGGGCCGGGATGGGCTGGTACAGCCTCTCCGGGGTGATGCTCACCGATTTCTACGGCGCCGAGGTCGGGGCGGTGGCATTCATGAGCAACCTGCTGCGGGAGCTTCTCTCCTTCCTGACCATCCCGCTGGCGGTCAAATACTTAAACCCCTACGCAGCCATCGCGCTGGCCGGCGCGACGAGCGAGGACACCACCCTGCCCATCCTGATGCGCCACGCGAGCGCCGAGATGGTGGTCTACTCGGTCATCAACGGGGTGCTGACCAGCGCGGCGGTGCCGGTGCTGCTGCGGCTGCTCCGGTAGGGAGGACATTTTTTCAAAATCATTGCGAAGCGAATGCAAGGAGGACGGTTATGGAACGCGCTGTACCCAAAAGACGGAAGATTCGGTTTTCGTTTACGAATCTCGCGTGGCTCTGCCCGCTTACGCTGCTGCTGGCAATGCCGGCTGAGCAGATCAGCATCTACATCCGGCAGTTTGACCTGTACATCGACCCGGTTTGCACCTACTGGGGAATGCTGATGTTCACCGCCTTCCTCATGGTGTTCCTCCCGCTGCGCCGGCGCTTCGCGCGGGGCGGGCTGGTGGAGCTCTGCTACTGCCTGCTCCCGATGACCGTCCTGTTTGCCGCAGTTTTCGCGCAGCGGCATTTCTGGACGTGCCTAATCCTCATCCTGGCGGCGCCTTTGGTGACGGCGGGGCTCTTTCTCGGCGTGCTCGTCGACGCGCGGATGCTCCGCGACGGGAGCTGGCGGCTTGCGGCAGCCCGGCTGCTGCTGGTGGTTCTTACCGCCGCCCTGCTTGGGTTTGCCATCCCCGACATCTGCAAGGCGGGCTTTGACGCCCCTTATTACCCGGCGCAGGAGAGCAGCCTGACCGCCGAGGCCGAGGAGGAGAAACGCCCGACAAGGGAAGCGCTCCTTGCGGAAAACCCGCAGATTTTGGACAAGCTTTCCGACGCGGAATGGGGGGAGCTCAAAACGCAGGAGCGGCTCGACCTGCTGCAGCTCATCGCCGACATTGAGGCGGAAAGCCTCGGTATCCCCTCCGTCCCGGTCTCTGCGAGCAAGCTGGAGCCCTTTACCCTGGGGCGGTATTCGGTTATGGAGAACAGCATCGCCATCGACATCCGCCATCTCGACGAAAGCGCGGCGGAGGAATGCGTCGAAACGGTTGTCCACGAGACTTTCCACGCCTATCAGCAGTTTATTGTGGACAACCTCGATTGGGAGGGGGCGGCGGCCGGCTGCGCCTATTTTGACCAGGCGCTCGCCTGGAAGGAGAACAACGAGCGCTACTATTCCGGCGGCGAGGCCTACTACGAGCAGCCGCTCGAGGTGGACGCGCGGGCTTACGCCGAGGCGGCGCTCCCGGCCTACTGCGGGGAGGAATGACCCTGCGCCGGGGATTTTGCCCCTGGCGCCGGTTTTGCAAAAATAATCCTTGCATTTTTCGGAAGAATATAGTATAATAGGAAAAGTACCGGGCAAAATCCGGTCGGACAGTTGTATCCGTAGACGGAAGCGCGCAATCCGACATACGGAGAAGCGGGTCCTGCGCGATGAAACACCGTGAACCATGTCAGGCGGGGAACCGAGCAGCATTAAGCGGATGCGTTCATGTGATGCAGACAAGCCTTCTTCTTCGTATGTCCGATTGCGCGGTTTTGTTTACAGGGCTCAGAAAGGAGGGATGTGTGTGTATCTTGCGCTCTACCGCAAATGGCGGCCCAAGGTTTTTTCGGACGTCATCTCGCAGGAGCATATCACAAAAACCCTCCAAAACCAGGTGAAAACCGGCAGGACGGCCCATGCCTATCTCTTCACCGGCTCGCGCGGGACCGGCAAGACGACCTGCTCGAAGATCCTTGCCAAGGCGGTCAACTGCCTCCATCCGGTGGACGGCAACCCCTGCCTCGAGTGCGAGATCTGCCGCGGGATCGAGGAGGGCTCCATCCTCGACGTCGTCGAGATGGACGCGGCGAGCAACAACAGCGTCGAGGACGTCCGCACCCTCCGCGACGAGGCAAACTATGCCCCGGCGGTCTGCAAATACCGCGTCTACATCATCGACGAGGTCCACATGCTCAGTCCGAGCGCCTTCAACGCCCTCCTGAAGATCATGGAGGAGCCGCCGGCGCACGTGCTCTTCATCCTCGCCACGACCGAGCTGCACAAGGTGCCGCAGACCATCATTTCCCGGTGCCAGCAGTTCGATTTCCGGCGCATCCGGCCGGCCGACAGCGCCGCGCGGATGCTTTCCATCGCGAAACAGGAGGGATTTTCCCTCTCGGAGGATGCGGCCGCCCTGATCGCGCGGCTGGCGGACGGCGGGATGCGGGACGCGCTCTCGCTGCTCGACCGGTGCGCCTCCTTTTCCGACCAGATCGACCTGAAGGTGGTGGCGGACACGGCGGGAATCGCCGGGTCGGAGCACCTCTTCCGGCTGTCGGACGCCATCCTCGCGCAGGACGCCGCAGCGGCTGTGTCGGTCGCCGGCGAGCTTTACGACAACGCCAAAGGGGTCGAGCGGCTGGTCGGGGAGCTCATCGGCCATTTCCGCAACATCATGCTCTGCAAGACGACGGCCGAGCCGCAGAAGCTCATCGTCTGCCTGCCGGACGAGCTGGCGCGGTACATCGAGGCCGCGAAGGCTTTGCCGCTTTCCCGGATTTTGGACATCCTCGGCGTTTTGCAGCGCTGCCTTGACACCCTCGCCCGCAGCGGCGACAAGCGGGTCGAGCTGGAAATGACCCTCATCCGCCTCTGCTGTGCGGCCCAGCTCGCCCCGCCGCAGGCAGTGCAGCCGGCTGTACAGTCTGTTCAGCCCGCCGCGCAGCAGCCCCGCCCGGCTGAGCGGCCCAAACCCGCCCCGCCGTCCCCGGCGGCATCCCCTGCGGCGGCTCCCGCGACCCAGCCCGCTTCGGGCGGCCCGGCGCCGATGGCGCAGTGGGAGGGGCTTCTGGACGAGCTTTCCCGCACCGAGCCGGCCCTCTACGTGATGCTCGAAGGGTCGCGCGCCTGGCTGAGCGGCGGCCTGGTGCTGATCGAGTCGCCCAACCCGATGCTCAAAAGCCTGCTCATGACCAACAACATCGGCGCAAAGCTCGCCGACCTGGTCGAGCAGACGCTGGGCAGCCGCCACAAGCTGCGGATTGCCCGCATGGACCCCGCGCAGGTTTCGGAGCAGCAGCCCGCTGCCCTTGACCATATATTGCAGAAAGCAAAAGAACAGAATATCGAAGTTCACGAATCCTAAGGAGGACAATCAACATGAAAGCAAGACTTCCCCAGGGCTATGGCAGAAGCAACCAGAATATGAACAGCATGATCCGTCAGGCGCAGAAGATGCAGGAGGAGATGGAGAAGGCGCAGGAGGAGATCAAGGCCAAGGAATACACCACCACCGTCGGCGGCGGTGTGGTCGAGATCACCATGACCGGCGACAAGGTCCTCAAATCCCTGACCCTCAAGCCTGAGGTCGTCGACCCCGAGGATATCGAGACCCTCCAGGATCTCATCATCAGCGGCGTCAACGAGGTCCTGCGCCAGGTCGAGACCGAGACCGAGGACAGAATGAACGAAATCTCCGGCGGCCTCAACATCCCCGGCCTCTTTTAATCGGAGGGCGCTATGGCATCAACACCGGTTGCGCTCCGGCGGCTGATGGAGAGCTTCGCCGCGCTGCCGGGCATTGGCCGGAAAACCGCCCAGCGGCTGGCCTTCCACGTGCTGGATATGCCGGGCGACCAGGCGGAGGGCTTTGCAAAGGCCATCCTGGAGGCGAAAGCTTCCATCCACAACTGCAAGATCTGTCAGAATTTCACCGACCGGGAGATCTGCCCCATCTGTGATTCCCCGGACCGGGACCGCTCGGTCATCTGCGTCGTCGAGGACCCGAAGGACGTGATGGCTTTCGAGCGCTTACAGGAATATCACGGCCTTTACCATGTGCTGCACGGCCTCATTTCCCCCTTAGACGGGATCGGGCCGGACAGCATCAAGATCAAGGAGCTGCTGATGCGGCTGCAGGACGGCGCGGTAAAGGAGATCATCATGGCGACAAATCCCACCATCGAGGGGGAGGCGACGGCCATGTACATCTCCAAGCTCTTGAAGCCGATGGGCTTTAAGGTCTCGCGGCTGGCCTTCGGCATCCCCATCGGCGGGGAGCTCGAATACGCCGACAACGTCACATTGAACCGCGCGCTCGAAAACCGCACCGAACTGTAACTGAAAGGAGGCGTCCGCATGGCAAAACGCACAGCGGAAGGGAAAATCATCACCGTCAACCGCAAGGCGCGGCACGATTATTTCGTGCTCGAGGCTTATGAGGCCGGCATCGAGCTGGCCGGGACCGAGGTCAAGTCGATCCGCCAGGGGGGCGTCAACTTAAAGGACAGCTGGTGCAGCGTCGACCACGGGGAGCTCTTCCTCAAGGGCGCGCACATCAGCCCCTACGAAAAAGGGAATATCTTCAACAAGGACCCGTTCCGGGTGCGCAGGCTGCTCATGCACAAGTCGGAGATCCTCCGCCTCTACGGCAAGGTCAAGCAGGACGGCCTGACCCTCATCCCGCTCTCCATGTACTTCAAGGGGAGCAACGTGAAGGTCGAGCTGGGGCTCTGCAAGGGCAAGCAGCTGCACGACAAGCGGGCCGACATCGCAAGCCGCGACGCAAAGCGCGAGATCGACCGCGCTTTGAAGGAGCGGCAGCGCGGGTAATAAGGAGGCATACAGGATGTTTTTCAAGGAACTGGATCTCGGGCTGGATTACGCGGCCATGGGGCTCAAAGCGCCGGAAACCAAGCCGGAATTCACCGGCATCATCTTAAAGAACTATGTCGACTACTCCACCTGGGGGGAAGGGGAGCGGCGTCCGGCCGTCCTGGTCCTGCCGGGCGGCGGGTATGCCTTTACCTCCCGGCGGGAGGCAACCCCCATCGCCCTGGAATTCGCGGCGGCGGGATTTTCTTCCTTCCTGCTGCACTACTCGGTCGCGCCCCAGGTGGAATTCCCCACCGAGCTGGCCCAAGCCTATGCGGCCATCCGGCTCATCCGCCAGAACGCGGAGGAATGGGGGATTGACCCTGACAGAATCTATGTCTGCGGCTTCTCGGCGGGCGGCCATCTGGCGGCCTCGACCGGGGTCTTCTGGAATCGGGACTGGGTGCATGCCCTCGGCTTCGCGGGGGATTCCCACAAGCCGAACGGGATGGTCCTCTGCTACCCGGTCATTACTGGCGGGGAGTTTGCCCACCGGGGCTCCTTTGAGAACCTGCTCGGGGGGCAGTATTCCGACGCCCTCGTCGAGCTCAATTCGCTCGAAAAGCAGGTCTCGGATGAGACGCCGCCCTGCTTTGTCTGGCATACCTGGTCAGATGCCGGGGTTCCGGTGCAGAACACCCTGATGTTCTGCAGCGCGCTGGCAGAGCACAATATCCCCTTTGAGATGCACGTCTACCCGAACGGGCCGCATGGGATGAGCCTTGCCAACGAGCTTGTCTGCGAACCGGACCGGATCGACCCCAAGGTGCAGACCTGGATGGGCTTTGCCAAGGAGTGGATCAAGGGGAGATGAGCCCATATTTTCACAAAGTAAACACCCCGCTTTCTATTTTGAAAAGCGGGGTGTTCTACTATCTGTGAATCTATAGACGGGTCAGGGGAGTTCAAATACCCGGGCATCTGTGTAATACGCCCCTGCGGCATCTTTTAAACCGTGATGTATTGCGCGGTGATGGCGCCGTTGCCGGACCTTTGGTAATAGACGCTGTAGGATTCGATTTGCGCTCCGTATGTTTGAAAGCGGGAGGCGTACGCTTCATATGCCTGGTCAAAAAACGCAATTTGTTCCGCGGATAGTTCATCCAGAAAAATGCGGCGGTTTTGCAGCCAGCTAAGAGATCCATTGGGGAACAGGGTAACGGCGATCGTTTCCGCATAGGGCGTCTCGTGCTTTTTTGTAAACAGGACACGGTCGGTAACACTGGATGAAGTCTTTGTGATGTGATTGTATTCTGCTAAATCAGTGCCAGGCAATAACACTTCGATAAATTTTTTTGCTTTTTCTTACAATTTTGCTGAATTGTTGCGCGTACCCGGCTGGAATTCATCAATGGACGCTCCGTTTTCGGATGAAAACAGGAACAATTCTCCGTTGGGGTAAAATTCATATTCATTTTCTGCGTCATCAACGTATACAGTGGTTGATATTGACGCATTCGGGCTGATGAAAATGTCAGAAGAATGCGAGTAGGTCAATGTTTTCGGCCCGATATTGAAATCATTTTTTAAAATAATATCCGCACAGTCTTGCGCGAATGCGGAGTGCGTCTGCGGGTCTTGCAGAAGATCGGGAATACCGGATGATCCGCCGCTGCCAGCACAGAGGAAAGGAATGCAAGCTAACGCAAGAACAAATAAAATCTTATGTTTCAGCAGTTTTCCCCTTTTTTTCTTCAGTATATCACAGATATCGGTAAAACTCTACCGTGTAAAATTTTTCCAATTCCGATTTTCTGAAAAAGGACTTGATTTTTTCGGGATTTTGTGGTATAATAATAAAACCCGATCGGAATCATGGGGGCGTAAAGGTTTCGACGGGGATTTTGCAGTCCAGTAAGCGAGCAGAGCGGGCGGAAGCTCTTTAATCGCCGCACCTAAATATAAACGCTAATAACAACAATTATCGTTTAGCTTACGCTGCCTAAATTTGGCGGCAGCCTGCGCTGAATAGCACCGCGGATTCAGCCCGGGCCTAACTTAGCGGTCAACGTCCTGGGGGAGGGTCCCGGCCCCTTTGACGTATTCGGGAATACCGCCTGATCCAGCCTGCCGGCTGGCGGTTTCAGGCGGGAATTTCAAATAACCGGCTGCGCTCGGAGAAAGCTGGATGAATAGGTTTTCGGACGGGAGTTCGACTCTCCCCGCCTCCACCAATTCAATCGCTGGTCGAACCCCAGGCGGCGAGATTATCGTCTTGCCTTACGGTTTCGCGCTGGCGGCCAAGTTAGAGAATAGGCTTTAAGAGGCCTGTTCTCTTTCTTTTTAGGTAGTCGAGTAGTCCGCGCAACAAAGTTTCTTACGCGGGTATGTGATACATGAGGGGTCAACGTAAATCCGCTTTCAACGACCTGTCAAAAAATATTTTTTCTTTTGAGGTTTTACGGACTACCTCGACTACCAAATGACCGATTTATCACGCCTGGCTTTTTTAAGGCAGCAGGCTCGGTAGTTTATCCCTCGGGGCGTACTACTTCGACTACCACCGTGATTCGGCACTCCTCGCCCTCCAGGTCAAAGCCCTTCAACTGTTGCGCGATAAGGCGCGAGTCGTAAACGCCGGAAAAGCAGATAGAGATATTGCGCAGGGCTATTTTTTTTGCCGGCGCATCTGCGAGCCCAAAGTCGGCACGGAATCTCTCAAGGTCTTCCTTGTTCGGTTTAAAACCTCTCGGGAACGTAAAGCCCAGCTTGTGGAGCTTCGACGTGCAGGTGGAGACCGGCACGCCAAGCAACTCGGCGACCGCGGACATTCCGACATTGTACTTGGCGAAAATATCCTTGAGGTACTCCTTCTGCAGGCTTTCCGAAAGAGCCTTGAATTCTTTGTAGGCGATGGGCTTGCCCAGGTTGACGGTATAGGTCGGCCCATTCATTTCTCTCAACTCCTTTGCGGTGTATTGCGGCATACGGCAGCCGCTTCTGCGGGGCCGCTTATGTGCGCTTCTGGCCGTTATGGCCTTCTCTCTTACGTCCTCACGAAAGAGATACTCTTCATCTTTCATACCGGACCTCCTCAGGCAAGCCCTGGGTCTCCCGTATGGACTTTTCAGGGCTTGGCCCTTATCCTTATACTCTTTCGAGCGTGGAGTCCATACAGGAGGCCCGAGGACCGTTTTAGTCGACCCTCGTCATAGGGACTTCGCAGACCCCGCAAATCAGGCTCAGCTCGGCGGTGGTTTTAACCTCCTGACCGCAGACCGGGCACACATACTTGTGAGCCTTCTCACGGGCGGCTTTGGCCTTAGCCTTCGGAGGGACGCGGGCGAAGGGGACCTCCAGCACAAAGCCGGCGTCTTCGAGGGTCTTCTTGAAGGCCTCGGTCGGGGTGGTGTGCGTGTAGCCGTTCGCGCGGTCATAACCGACTTCCAGGTCGCGCAGCTCGCACTCGGTTTTGAAAGCCTTGTTGTGATAGCGCCCCTTCTGGCAGGTGTCGTTGATACCGTTCTCCAGGCAGTAGAGATGGACCATCTCGTGGCACATGGTCGCCGCGGTATCGGCAGAAGGCCGATTCAGATACTCGGCGCCGATGTTGATTTCATACCGCGCATCGTTCTCGGACTTCCAAATCTTTTTGGTGGAGCAGTGGCCGTAAAACTTCGGCGTAGACTGGACCGTGATAACGGGCTTCGGCAGCTTGTCCTCGAAGTAGGCGGCGTTGAGCAGGTCGAAGAGGTTTTCGAGCTTCGTCACGACGTCGGACATCTTCATGGGCTCCTCAGTCTGGGCGGGGGTCTCCTCAACGGCGGCAACCTCTTCGGTGGGCGCCTCAACGGTCTTAGTGACGGGTTCCTCAGCAGATTCGGATTCCTCGGTCTCCTCGTAGAGCCTCCAGCGGCGGTCATAGCTCGCGGCCGCCATGACGGCGGGCTCGCTCTCGGGCTCGTTCTCAGGGACGGAGAAAATCTTGCGCCCAGCCTCGTCCACGTTGACGACCAGGCGGACCTCGCCGGTCTCCTTGTTCACGATTTTCCTGTTCATCACAATCGCCGGCTGCCTGCGGACGCCGGAGGGAGGAAGCAGCAAACAATATTTAGTGGTAAAAAAGGACGGCCAGGTCCATGCGCGTCTTTTGACTGTGCGTGAAGCGGCTAGATTGATGGGAGCGCCGGACAGCTTTCAATTGCCTGGAAGCTATAACGACGGATATAAAGCGATGGGCGACGCCGTAGCCGCGCCGGTTGCAGAATTTATAGGCCGGCGTTTCCTTACAAAAATTGCGGAGGCGGTATATCATGATTAGTCCAGAAGAACGCTTGAAAGCGTTTCAATCTGAAAATAACATCACCACAAAAGGGCCGCTGTCTTTAGTCGTGCAGTTTACCCGCATGGTGAAGGATAAAGAATTTCCTCTGAATCCGGACGATTTTCAAACGAGCAGCAAAGGACAGGTTGCGGGGCTTGGCGGTTCGAATTTGAAGAAGATCCTAAAAGAACACGGCATTAGCCGAAGTGACTTTCACCGTATGAACCAGCCCGCTTCCGGCATCCACACCAACGTGCATTTTGGCACCAAAATACCACTGGTTTCCCTTCTTGGTCTGATGCATCTCCGAATCCCGGCGGTTTTCT
>DVKD01000012.1 GCA_018716285.1 Candidatus Merdivicinus faecavium | reverse complement strand
GAACCCTGGTATCAACTTTGGATCACTCAGCCCGCAGCATGGCTGAATCTTTTATGTGAACCGATGATTGGTTTGAAAAAGTTATGGCTTGAGGTTGCCTATTGCCCCTATAACCGATACCACTACTTCATTCCGTTATGTATATGTCTTGCCGTTCATTTTGTTCTGATTCCGTTTATTATTTATTTTGTAATGGCCGCTATGCTGGCTACATCTATGGGAATTTAATTTTTTTCTGCTCCACGTTCCGAATAAGCATGGAGGAATTTGGGGAAAAGAAAAACTGCCTCTTGAACAACTCAAGAGGCAGTTTAAAATGTGTGTCTACTGCACAAAATTACTGGCATTACCAGCGCGGGACACTTAAGCTGAAAATAGAACAAAGGCCCGGAGCGCGTTTCGCTCCAGGCCCAGCCTGTGTTTGTTGGTCAAAATTACTGTCACTTACCAGCTCGGGACAAAATAATCTGTTACTGATACCATTTTGCTTGTTCCCGGTACATTTCCGCATAATAGCCATTTTTCGCCATCAACTCCTTATAGGAACCATCCTCGATAATACTTCCATCTCGGAAAACAAGAATCCGGTCCACAATGGCGGTAATTCCAAGCCGGTGTGAAATGAGGATAGTTGTTTTGTCATGTGTCAGAGAGGCAAAATTACGATAGAGCTGCGCTTCAGCAACCGGGTCAAGGGCAGATGTCGGTTCATCCAGAATCATAATCTTGGCATCTTTCTTGTATGCGGCTCGAGCAATGGAAATCTTCTGCCACTGTCCTCCGGAAAGGTTATTTGCTTTTTCGGAAAAAGAACCCACTACTTCATTTAGTCCGTTTGGCTGCTGTTCGACAACATCATTTACATTGATTTGTTTCAGCAATTCGGTAATCTCCGCATCTGTCGCACCCCGCTGCGGATCGGAAACTGCGATATTCTCCTTTAAACTCGCCTCATAACGGGCAAAATCCTGGAAAACAACCGAAACCGCATCGCGTACCGCTGCCGGATTTTGGGAAACATCCACTCCGCCAACAATAATTTTCCTATCCACCGGATTAAACATGCCGCAGAGCAGGCTGATAAAGGTGGACTTTCCGCTGCCGTTTTCCCCGACAATCGCGATTTTTTCGCCGTCCTTTATACGAACACTGATGCCTTTTAGAACCTCTGCATCGGATTTCGGATAAGAAAAACGCACATTTTCAAATAAAATATCGCCAGTTTGAACAGCCGCACCCAATTGGTCCGTCTGTTCCCGTTCCAGTTCATCCAGATGGAAAAACTCCTGCATGTACTGAATATTCTGCGCCAGAACCATAATCCCCACCAGGCAATCCCCGGTGATCGTCTGTAATTGCCCCGAAAGCGAGTAAACCAGTGTAAAAGTACCCAACCCGATCGCCGGATTCTGATAAATTTCCCATCCTGCAATCAGAAGAACGCCGATATACACCACAGTGCGCAGGAAATCCGCGGCAGTGTTGTATGCGACATGTTTGCGCATAATTTGGTTTTTCTTGGAAATGTAGACATCTCTGACCGGCCGGTATTGGGCATGGTAACTTCCATGCTGGAGAAGGCATTTGAGACTATACCGGATGGAACAGGATTGATCCTCCATTCTGATCAGGGATGGCAGTATCAGCACAAGCAATACCAACGCATGCTCAGGAAAAAGGGTATCCAGCAGAGTATGAGCCGGAAAGGCAACTGCTTGGACAATGCCGTCATGGAGAATTTCTTCGGCTTACTCAAAAGTGAGCTGCTGTACCTGCAGAAATTCGATTCTCTGGAACACTTCAAGCAGGAACTGGTGGACTATCTGGATTACTACAATAACCGCAGAATCAAGGCAAAGTTAAAGGGCCTGCCGCCTGCACTCCACAGACAACAAGCCCTTTCGGTTGCTTGAATCATTCGCACAAAAATATTGTCTAACTTTTTGGGGTCACTTCAAATTCGGATGCTCCCGGAAACGGGTGCACCGTCAGATGCGGATGCTGGGGATCTATTCCGCCAGGCGCCGGGCCTACAAAACCGCCAATTCCCGGCATAGCCAGCCCATTGCGCCGAATCTGCTGATGCGGAATTTCTCTTTTCACCGTCCGGATCAGGCCTGGGTGGGGGACATCACCTACATCCCAACGGCCGAGGGGTGGCTCTATTTAGCCATTGTAAAGGATTTGTGCACGCGAAAGATCGTGGGGTACGCATTTTCCAGCCGGATTGACGCCCGGCTGACCTTAGCGGCCCTGGAGATGGCGTACCGCCGGAGGAAACCGGCAGAAGGGCTGATTTTCCACAGCGACCGGGGCGTTCAGTATGCGGCTGCGGCCTACCGGGAGAAGCTGGCCGCCTATGGGATCCGGCAGAGCATGTCCCGGCGGGGAGACCCGTACGATAATGCGGTGGCGGAAAACTTTTTCAGCTGCTTAAAGTGCGAACTGATTCATCTGAAGCAGTACCAGACACGCGCCGCTGCTCAGGCGGACATCTTCGCTTACATGGAGGCATTTTACAACACGCTGCGGCCTCACTCGGCTCTGGGAGGGCTTTCTCCCGCGCAATTTGAAATGCAGATGATCTCCCAGGCAGCGTGAGTCAGCATCCCTCAGCATTTCTATGATTCATTCCGTTTTTTCTTCCTTTTTCGTGTCTGTTTTTTCGGGAAGGGCTCACGCATCAGCGACACAGAGTATCCTGTGGCAGTCATGTGCAAATTCTTCGGAGTATCCAGAAGCGGGTACTATGCCTTTGTCCATCGTCTGGACAGGCCGGAAAAGGATGCCGCTCTTGCGGAGCTCATTGCACAGCAGAGGGAACGCAGTTTTCATACCTATGGATATCGGCGGATCTGGCTGTGGCTGAAAAGCCGAAATATAATCCGCAATCCTAACAAAACAGAAGTGGCGCCGCTCACGCTGCGCCACTCCGTCTAAACTCAATATTTTCCTACATGAAGGCTTTTTTGTGCTGTCCGCACAATCTGGGGCAGTTCACAGTTCAAAGCCGGCAAGGGCTGTTTTTTATCGCTTTCGGATGTAAAGTTATTTGGCCTGGCAGAAAGCGAGAGCGGCGTCCGCGGCGGAAGCGGCGTCTGCGGTGTAGCAGTCCGCGCCGATGGAGTCGCAGAAGCTCTGGGTAACAGGCGCGCCGCCAACCATGATCTTGACGGTGTCGCGGCGTCCCTTCTCGGTGAAGTAGTCGACGACGTTCTTCATCTCGCTCATGGTGGTGGTCAGCAGGGCGGAGCAGCAGACGATGTCGGCGTTGTTTTCGACAGCGGCGTTGTAGAACTGCTCGGCAGAGACGTCGACGCCCAGGTCGACGACGGTCAGGCCCTTGCCCTCCATCATCATTTTGACGAGGTTCTTGCCGATGTCATGCAGGTCGCCCTTGACGGTGCCGATGACAGCGGTGCCCTTGGACTCGACGCCGGCCGAAACCAGGTAGGGCTTCAGGATGGCGACGCCGGCGTTCATGGCGCGGGCGGCAATGAGGACCTCAGGGACGAAAACTTCATTGTTTTTGAACTTTTCGCCGATGACGTCCATACCGGAGAGCAGGCCCTCGTTGAGGATCTTTGCGGGCTCGATGCCCTCGTCGATCGCCTTCTGGACCAGCTCCTTGACCTTGGGGGAGCGTCCCTGCTGCAGGAAGCTGCTGATTTCTTCGAGAATTGCCATAGTAAATTCCTCCAACTCAAATCATATTGAAGGGCCCCGCTTACCAACTCAATCAAGGGGGACAGCCTTCTATACAATCATATTATAGCGGATTCTTCATGGAAACTCTATCACTATTTTCGGCAGTTTTGAAAATTTTTTAGCGGTTTTGGGAAAATAGGGGAAGAAGGCTCAATTTTCTTCCTGCGGCGCTGTGCCCCAGAGCGCGTGGATCCCCTCCCAGAGCGCCTCTGCCTTTTCAGGCGGGAGCTTTGCGACCTCTCCCAGCTCGGCGGGGGAGGCGGCGAGGATCCGCTTTTTGGTGCGGAATTCCCGGAGGATGGCCTTGGCCTTGACATCCCCGATGCCGGGCAGCTTTTTGAGGTCGCTGTCGTAGTTTGCCTTTTTGTGGAGGGTGCGCTGGTAGGCGATTGCGAAGCGGTGGACCTCGTCCTGGATGGCGGTGACGAGGGTGAAGGCGGATTTGACCGCCGAGAGGGCGATCTCGCCGCCCTCGCCGACCAGGGCGCGGGTGCGGTGGCGGCTGTCCTTGACCATGCCGTAGAGGGGGACCTGGACGCCCAGCTCGGCAAAGACCTTCTGGACGGCCGAGAGCTGCCCCTTGCCGCCGTCGAGGAGGATGAGGTCGGGGAGGCGGGAAAAGGCCGGGTCGCCGTCCAGATAGCGGCGCATCCGGCGGCGGAGGACCTCTGCCATCGAGGCAAAGTCGTCCTGTCCGGCGACCTCCTTGATGGAGAAGCGCTTGTAGTCGGATTTAAGGGGCCTCCCGTTCTCAAAGACGATCATCCCGCCCACCCGGCCGGTCTCGCCCCAGTTGGAGATGTCGTAGGCCTCGATGTAGAGGGGCGGGGAGGGCATCCCGAGGAGGGAGCCGAGCTGCTCGAGGGCGGCGACCTCCCGCCCTGTGCGCTGCACCCGGTCGGAGAGCTGCTCGAGGGCGTTGTTGTGGGCCATCTCGACAAGCTTTCTGCGGTCCCCCTTCTGGGGGACGACGACGCTGACGGCATGGCCGGCCCGGCTGCGGGCGAATTCGGCGAAGAGCGCGGGATCCTCCGGCTGGCCGTCCAGGAGGATGACCCGGGCGATGTCCCGCGCTGCGGCGTAATACTGGTTCAGGAATTCGGTGCGCAGCTCGGTCAAGTCGGCGCTGCTCTCCTCAAAAAAGTAGGTGAGCTTGTCCATCAGCCGCCCTTCGCGGTACTGGATGACGACGGCACAGACGACGAGATGGTTCTGGGCGAAGGCGATGACGTCGAGGTTCTTGTCCTCGTCGAGGAGGACCTGCTGGGTGGCGGTGATCTTCTGGATAGCGCGGATGCGGTCGCGCAGCCGGGCGGCGCGCTCGAAGTCGAGGTCCTCGGCCGCCTGCTCCATCTGTTTCTGGAGGTCATCCACCGAAGCGGCTGAGCCGTGGCGGATGTAATCGACCGCCTCGGCGATCAGCTTCTGGTACTCCTCCCTGCTCATCTTGCCCTGGCAGAGGCCGAAGCAGCGGTGGATGTGGAAGTTTAAGCAGGGGCGGGCCTTGCGGAACTCCTGCGGGAACCGCTTGGAGCAGCTGGGCAGGCAGAAGATGCGGTTGGCCTCGTCGACGCTCTGCTTGACGATAAAGGAGCTGACAAAGGGGCCGAGATAGGTCCCATCCCCGTCCTTCTGCTTGGCCGCCTGGATGCGCGGGTAGTCGCCGCCGGTGATATGGATGTAGTGGTAGCCCTTGTCGTCCTTTAGGAGGATGTTGTACTTGGGGGTGTGCAGCTTGATGAGGCTGCACTCAAGGACCAGCGCCTCGAACTCGCTGGCGGTGACAATGTAGTCGAAATCCCAGACGTTCGCGACCATCCGGCGGACCTTTTCGGTGTGGGAGGAGTTCTCCCGGAAATAGCTGACCACCCGGTTTTTGAGGGCCTTGGCCTTGCCGACGTAGATGATCTGGCCCTGTTTGTCCTTCATTAAATAGACGCCCGGCTGAAGGGTGAGGCTCAGCGCCTTTTGCTTGAGTTCTTCGATAGTCAAAAAAGCTCCACCTTTATCCTTATTCTTGAAAAGCCTGTGTTATCCATTGCAATGCAAATTCCTCCGCTTTGTGCGGGAATAAATAAGATAGTTTTTCCGCAATTGGAATGGACAAAAACCGGAAAAGTTCCATCATGTGAAATAATGCTTCTATCATTTGCTCCCGGTCATATTCGGAGAAAATACCGGGAATTTTTTGCAGCACCACTGGATCTGCCCATTTTTCAATCATCCGCCCGTTATGCCAGGTATCCCGACTTTCGTCCGTACAGACAACGGTGTAAAGCTCTATAAATCGCAGCAGGATATTTTTCATGTAACAGTCCATGCAGTTTTTTGCCGTCCACAGTTCTCCCCGCAGAATTTTTTTCGCCGTCCAAACTGCGTGATACCAAAAGTCATTTGTGCTGTTTATAAGTTCTTCCCGGGAGGGCAGGTCATTGACAGGGAGGTGTTTTGCAAGTTTTTCCAAAGTGTTTCCGATCCCCGTTTTGTCCAGCAAAATCCGATAACCCCGCTTCAAAATCCCGGCAAATTCCTCCCGGATGGGGAAATCCGGCGGTATGAAGATAAAATCAACATCCAAGCAGCCTTCGAACAGCATTCTGCGCTCCCGGAGGCCGCCCACTGTATTTTCCACAAACGAAATGGTGTACGGCCCCAGTCCTTCCAGCCAGTGATCGCTGAAAAGAAAGGCATTCGGATCCTTTACGAATAGAATCAAATCCAGATCGGAAAATTCATCTGCCGGCACTTTTTCTCTGGCGTAGGAGCCGATCATCACAAGCGCGTCAACCAGAGGGGAATGCTTACCCAAATCGTGTATGGATTGGAGAATGGAAGCGTATCGCTTCATACATTTCCTCCTTCCACGGGTAGCCTCAAGCAGAACATTTTGAATAAAAAAACAGGCGCTGCTTTCCATTGGGCAACGCCTGTCTGCAACAAAAATTTTTATTCCGCAAACGCAGAATCCACCAGCGCGACAAGGCTGTCAACGGCAGCCTGCTCGTCGACGCCGTCCGCGATGATGCGGATGGTGGTATCACCGACGATACCGAGCGACAGAACACCCAGGAGACTCTTCGCATTGACGCGGCGGTCCTCTTTTTCGACCCAGATCGAAGATTTGAATTCATTTGCCTTCTGGATAAAGAAGGTGGCAGGGCGGGCGTGAAGGCCAACTTGGTTCTTAACAGTTACGTCTTTCAGATACATATCATACTCTCCTATACCATGATTCCAAATGATGTGTGTGCGGGCTGTCTCTGTTTCATGCCCGGCTTCTCGCTGTATTTTTATTATAGCACTTCAAACGGAGTAGTCAACTGATTTTCGGCGGGAAAAGGCGTCTTTTGCAGAATTTCGTTAGAGATTTAAAAAACCAACAGTAGTTATCCACATATTTGTGCATATTAAATAGTTTCGAAAAGCAATTATCTACTTTGTTTGCATTAATAAAGTGCGCTACTTATCGTCTTTCAGCAGGTCGGGGCGTTTGATTCGGGTGCGCGCGAGACTCTGTTCGGCCCGCCATTTCTCGATGTTGGCGTGATGGCCGGAGAGCAGGACTTCCGGCACCCGCATTCCCTCCCATTCCTCCGGGCGGGTATATTGGGGGTACTCGAGGAGGCCGTTCATGTGACTCTCATTCTGGTAGCATTCCTCAGCTGGGAGGACCCCCTCGCAGAGCCGGACGACGCTGTCGGTGACGACCATTGCGGCCAGCTCGCCGCCGGTCAGGACGTAGTCGCCGATGGACAGCTCCTCGTCGACGATCTTTTCGATGATGCGCTCGTCCACCCCCTCGTAGTGGCCGCAGAGGAGGAGAAGGTGGGGGACGCTCCGCAGCTCGAGCGCCTTCTGCTGGGTGAGGGTTTTGCCCTGCGGGGACATGTAGATGACGTAGGGGCGGGAGCCGCTCTGGCGGACGATGTCGAGGTAGCACTGCCAGATGGGTTCCGGCTGCATGACCATCCCCTTGCCGCCGCCGTAGGGGGAATCGTCGACCCGGTGGTGTTTGGGGTCGGGGGAATAGTCGCGGATATTGTGGCAGTGGATCTCGACGAGCTGCTTTTTGCGGGCGCGGCCGATGATGCTCTCCCCGAGGACCGCCTCGCACATCTCGGGGAAGAGGGTGGCGATATCAATGCGGATCATAGGCACCTCAATCCTCAAAGAGGCCGTCCAGGGGGCGGATGCGCATGACCCGGCGCTCCAGGTCGGTTTCCAGCACGACCTGGGGGATAGCGGGGACGTAACGGGTCCTGCCGTCGGCAAAGCGGACGTGGTAGACGTCGTTTGCGCCGGTCTGGCTGACCTCGGTCAGCTCGCCGTAGACGACCGATTCGTCGTCGGCGTCGATGACGGTCAGCCCGATGAGGTCGGCGACAAAGTAGACCCCTTTTTCCAGCTGGATGTCAGCCCGGTCGACGGTGAGGATCTTGTTGACCTGCTTCTGGGCGAGCTCGGGGGTGTCGATGCCGGCGAGCTTTAAGAGGACGATGTTCTTGCTCGGGCGGGCGGATTCCACCCGGTATTCGGTCCCGTCTAAGAACATCCGCTTGAAGCGGGACATAAAATCCGGGGTGTCGCACCAGGGCTGGACCCGCATTTCGCCCTTCAGGGCATGGATGGCGACGATCTTGCCGATTTCAAGGCGTTCAAGGCTCATGAGGCAGCTCCTTTTGCAGAATTTCCCCGATCCAGCGCCCGGCTGCGTCCGCCGCCTCTTTGGGAGAGAGGTCGGAGGTGTCGAGCAGGGTGATGGCAGGGGAGGTTTTGTGGCAGTTTTCGTAAAACCAGCGGTTGTAGGCGGCGTTGCCCTCCCGGGCGGCGGGGTCGGAGACGCCGCGGCGGTCCATTCGCTCCCGCAGGACCCCGTCCCGGCAGACGACAGCCAGGTAGTGCAGGCCGGTAAAGAAGCCCGCTTCCGGCTGGCCGGCGAACTGGGATGGGTCGCAGCAGCCGCAAAGGACGACCGGCTTGCCGGCGTGGCTGATATTCTGGCAGAGCCGCAGCCACATGGCGCGGTAGGCGCGGAAGTTGTCGCCCATCTCCCGCCACCGCTCGTCCCAGAGGATGTCGCTTTCGATGGCGGCGACCCGGCTGTCGTGGAGGTACAGCTCCCGGGTCACGGTGGACTTCCCCGCGCAGCTCGCGCCGGTGATGAGAAAGAGCGGGTACCGCCGGATGGGGGTATGTTCCCCGCAGAAGGGGCAGCGGACGCCGTCCGGCGCAAAGGACAGTTCAGGCGCGTAGCGGCCGCATTTGGTGCAGACGTGGAGCATGAAGCTTCCCTCCCGGATAACAAAACGGAGCAGGGCAACGCTCCGCTCCGCATGTGGGTTCAGTCGATTTCGACCATGACCTTTTCATCGCGCATGGCGGCGCTCGCACGCATGACGGTGCGGATCGCCTTGGCGATTCTGCCCTGTTTGCCGATGACCCGCCCCATATCGGAGGGGGCGACATTCAGGTGATAGACGACGACGCCCTCTTCATTGGGCTCGTCGACCGCGACCTTGACCTCGTCCTTGTGCTCGACAAGGCCCTTGGCAAGGGTAATCAGCAGTTCTTCCATAATAAAACCTCTTTTCCGGGCCGGAAGGCCGGGGATTTCGGAAGGTGGATTACTTTTCTTCGCTGAGCTTGAGGATCTTCTTGACGGTATCGGTGGGCTGGGCGCCGTTGGCGATCCACTTGTTGGCCTTCTCGAGGTCAACGTTCACAACGCTGGGGTTCTTGGTGGGATCGTAGGTGCCGATCTCCTCGATGAAGCGGCCGTCTCTGGGGTAACGGGAATCCGCAACGACGATACGGTAAAAGGGAGCCTTCTTCGCGCCCATACGGCGCAGTCTGATCTTAACAGCCATGAATTTTTCCTCCTGATATTCATTTGCCGGGTGTCCGGCCGTTTTTCTATGCGATACGCGGTGGTCCGCGTCTCAGCCTTACATCATGGGCGGGAATTTCATCATCCGCCGCTTGCCGCCTTTTTTGGTCATCTGCTTCATCATCGTTTTCATCTGGTCAAACTGCTTTAAGAGGCGGTTGACGTCCTCGACCCTTGTTCCGGAGCCGGCCGCGATGCGGCGCTTGCGGGAGGGGTTGATGATGGAGGGTTTTTCCCGTTCGGCGGGGGTCATCGAGGTGATGATGGCCTCGATGCGGGTAAACTGCTTCTCGTCGATGTCCATATTCTCGATTTTGCTGCCCAGCCCCGGGATCATGCCGAGGAGCTGCTTGATCGAGCCCATCTTGCTGATCTGGCGGAGGTTCTCGAGCAGGTCGTTCATATCGAAGCTGTTTTCCTTCATCTTCTGGGCGAGCTTGGCGGCCTCCTTCTCATCGACGGCGCCCTGCGCCTTTTCAATGAGGGTGAGGACGTCGCCCATCCCGAGGATGCGGGAAGCCATCCGCTCGGGGTGGAAGGGCTCGAGGTCGTCGATCTTCTCGCCGGTGCCGGCGAATTTGATCGGCTTGCCGGTCACCTGCAGGACCGAGATGGCGGCGCCGCCGCGGGTATCCGAGTCGAGCTTGGTGAGGATGACGCCGGTGATGGGGAGGGCCTTGTTGAAGGTGTCGGCCACATTGACGGCGTCCTGGCCGGTCATCGAGTCGACGACGAGCAGGATCTCGTTGGGGTGGACGGCGGCTTCGATCTGCTTTAACTCCTCCATCAGCACCTCGTCGATGTGAAGGCGTCCGGCGGTGTCGATGATGACGAGGTCGTTGCCGTGATCCTTCGCGTACTTGAGGGCCTCGGTCGCGATCTTCACCGGGTTTTCTTTGCCCATCTCGAAGACCTTGGTGCCGGCTTTCTCGCCGACGATCTGGAGCTGCTCGATGGCCGCCGGGCGGTAAATGTCGCAGGCGACGAGGAGCGGGCGGTGGCCCTGTTCCTTAAAATAACGGGCGAGCTTTGCCGAGTGGGTGGTCTTGCCGCTGCCCTGGAGGCCGCACATCAACACAACGCAGGGCGGCTTGGAGGGGAACTCAATCCGGGCGTTGCTGCTGCCCATGAGGGCGGTCAGCTCCTCGTTGACGATCTTGATGACCTGCTGGGCGGGGGTGAGGCTTTCGAGGACCTCCTGCCCGACCGCGCGCTCGCTGACCGTCTTGACGAAGTCCTTGACGACCTTGTAGTTCACGTCGGCCTCGAGGAGGGCCATCTTGACCTCCCGCATGGCCTCCTTGATGTCGGTTTCATTCAATTTTCCTTTAGAGCGAAGCTTTTTGAACGCCGCGCCCAGTTTTTCCGAAAGGCTTTCGAATGCCAATAAAGCCCCTCCTTTCAGACAGCCGGCGGCCGGTTAAGACCAGCCGGTCAGAAATTTTCATCGAGATAATCCTTTGCAAGCTCCCGCACCTTGCGGGCGTGTTCGTCGATGGCGTGGGAGTAGGTAAAGCCGCGGTTGATGCGCTCGATTTCGAGGCAGCGGGCGGTGATCTCGTCGGTCACAGCCACCAGCTTTTTGAACTTCTCCGCGAAGTGGAGCTTTTCCTCCATCTCGAGGAGGAAGGCCTCGCCGCGCTTGATGTTGTCGCGGACTCCCTGGCGGGTGATCTGCTCGTGCTCGGCGATTTCGGCGAGGGAGAGGTCCTGGTTGTAGTAGAGCTCGATGACGTCCCGCTGCTTGTCGGTGAGCATCGCGCCGTACTGGTCGAGCAGGTCAGAAATCGCGAGGTTTTTGCTCATCGGTCCGCCTCCTTCCCGCGCTGCGGCATGGGTGTAAATGCGTTTGCTTTACATCCGATATTATACCCAAAAAGGCCGCCGCTGTCAAGGGGTTTCCTTTACAGCGGCGCGATTTTTTTCGATTCTCCCCTTTTCATAAGGAAAACGGCAGGGCGGGGGAATTTTTAGTCGGTTTGCCGGACGCCCGCGGCGCGGGGATAGGGCTTTTCCTCGTCGGTCAAACCGGCGAGGTAGTCCATGCTGGTGTTGAGGGCGAGGGCGACCCGCTTGCATTGTTCAAAAGACAGGTAACGCTCACCCCGCTCGATTTTAGAATAATCGCTTTGATCGATTCCCGTCATCATTTGCATTTTCACTTGGGTAAATCCCCTCTTTTTTCGCAATGCTTTTAATCTAGTCATCAACATCACCCACTAAATTATGGTGAAATTGATATATTGCAATCAGGGCGTTTTTGACCTATAATAAAAATACGCCCCATATGGGGCATATTTGGTTGCACTATGAAAAGGGAGGTGCGAACGATGGTGGAAAAGCCAAAAAAGGGCCTGGATGAGATGCTGATCGAGCTGATCCGGGCGGAAACGGACGGGGTGGGTGAGCTGGTGGAGCTGGATGAGCCGCGCGGGCCGGCTGAGTCTGAGGAGCCGGACTGGGTGAAGATCGGGAGGGGGGAGGCCTACCGGCAGGCGTACCTGCAGCTGACCGCCAGGCTGGATTCCCTCATTGAGGAGCTCGAAGCGGCGCGGGACGAGGCTGAGGAGCTTGTCGATCAACTGGCCCCGGACGAATTTGCGTGCAGTCAGTGAAAATGAGGGAAAGGGAGACCTGTGCGGTCTCCCTTCTTTGTCAATCCGCCCAGGCGGCGTCGAGGATCTGCCCGAGGACGGGGGCGCCGAATCGGGCCGCAAGGCCGGAGAGGAGCCCGCCCTCCGCCATCCGGCTCAGCTCGGGGCGGCTCCCCGGGAAGATGGCGCGGGCGATGCAGGCCGCGGCGAGGAAGGAGCCGAGGGGGGAGGCGTGCTCGCCGTCCGTGTAGTAGAGCTCCTGCTCGGGGTGTCCTTGACGGAAGGACTGCCAGACCTCGCCCGCCGGGGCCAGCAGGAGGGACTGCTCCTCCGCGGTGCGGCGGTAGGCCGCGGTCATGGGGGCCTGGTTCTCGGGGAAGCGCTTCTCGGCCCAGGTCATGTAGAGGACGAAGCGGGGCGGGTTTTCCCCGCACAGTCCGCGGATGGCGGACACTCCCGCGGCGAGGGCCTCGTAGCCGGGGAAGGGGTGGGCCGCCTGCTGGAGGACGCAGAAATCGTACCCGCCGTAGAGGAGGTTGAAGCGGGTCTGCTCCTGATGGAAGTGCCAGTCGAGGGTCATGCCGCCGTGGGTGAGCATGGTGACGGCGGCCTCCTCCCCGGCGCAGGCGGCGAGTTCCCGCGCCATCTGGGGCATGTCGTTGAAGTAGGTGTGGCTGTTGCCGATGAAGAGAAGCTTTTTCATGGGGTTCCTTTCTCCGCCCTTGCGCCGGGCGGCGGTTTGTGGTATGCTGGTGGCGGAGGGATACAGTATGTACACGCTGATTGTAAACGGTTCTCCCCGGCCAAACGGGGACACGGCGGCCCTGATCCGCGCCTTCTGCGGGGAGCTGCCGGGGGAGTGGGAAATACTGAATGTCCGCGACGGAAAGACAGCTCCCTGCCTGGACTGCCGCCGCTGCCATACCCGGGAAGGCTGCGCGCTGCGCGACGGGATGGACGAATTCTGGCCCAGGCTGCAAAGGGCCGGGCTGCTCGTCTTCGCGTCGCCCGTCTATTACGGGCAGCCGAGCGGCCAGCTCTTAAGCTGGGCGACCCGCCTGCAGTACGCCTTTGTCTCCGCGCATATCCGCCGCGACCCGGATTTTTCGCTCGGGAAGCGGATGGGGGCGGTGCTGCTGGCGGCCGGCGGCGGGACGAAGGACCCGGAGCCCGCTTTGCGCACCATGCGGATGCTCCTACAGGAGTGCGGGGCGGAGTATGCGGGATTTGCCGCGGCGATGCAGACCGACCGCCTCCCCGCGCGGGAGGATGCGGCGGCCCTCGACGGGGCGCGCAGGCTGGCGCGGGAGCTCGCCGCCCGGCTAGAGGGCGAGCAGCTCCCCGGCGGAATCTAGGAGGAAATCCGCCCCGGCGCGGACAAGCTCCTCCCGGCCGCGGAAGCCCCAGACCGCCCCGGCGCTTTTGAGCCCGGCGTTCTGGGCGGTGCGGATGTCGACGTCGGAATCCCCGATGAAGAGAGCGTGTTCGCGGCCGGCGGACAGTTCCGCCAGGATGGCGAAGACGCCGTCCGGCGCGGGCTTGGTCGCGACGCCGTCCCGCTGGCCGCAGACCGCATCGAAGGTCCCTCCCGGGAAAAGTTCGGCGCAGAGCTTGCGGACGAAGGGGTCGGGCTTGTTGGAGAGGACGGCGAGCTTCTTCCCGCGGGCTTTGAGGGCGGCGAGGGTCTCGGGAATGCCGGGGTAGGGCCGGGTCTTGTCGAGGTAATGGCCGTTGTAGCGGGCGTCAAAGGCCGCCTTGAACCGGGCGGCGGTGTCCGCGTCCCGCATATGCTCCGGCAGCATCCGTTCGGCCAGTTTGTAGGCCCCGTTCCCGACGAAATAGCGGTAGGCTTCGGTGGGATGGGTGGGCAGCCCGGCTTCCGCCAGGACGAAGTTGCAGGCATCGGCGAGGTCGCCCAGCGAGTTGACGAGGGTGCCGTCGAGGTCGAAGAGATAGGTTTCAAACATCAAGAATCATCCTTAAAGTCAATGGCATTTGGGGAAATGAGGCGCCCGGCCCTGTCCATACAGGCGCCGGGCGCTTGGATTTGGGAAAATTTACTGCGCTGCGGGGCGGAGCAGGACATGGATGGCGAGCTGTTCGTCGTCCTTGACCTGATACCGCTCGTTGAGCTGCGGGCCGCAGCTGTTCGAGCCGACGCCGCTCATCGCGCCGTCGATGCACAGGACGGTGAAGCCGCTCTTTTCCAGCTCAAAATTGTGGGCCTTGGCGGTCAGCTCCTCCTGGGTGTAGTGGGAGGCGTTGAAGCTGAAGTCCTTGCCCAGGACGGTGAGGGAAGCCCCGCCGCCGGAGAGGGTCATCTCGCTGCATCCCCAGTGGCTGCCGTTTTCCTGCGGTTTGAGGTAGTCCTCATGCAGGCCGGCGACGGTCGTCCCGAAGCTGCCGAGCCGGGAGGCGCGGTGCTTGTCGAGGTAGCTCTCATAGGGGCCGTAGCCGAAGTAGGAGACGTCCTCCATCCTCTCGTCGAGGAAGAGGCGGATGCCGAAGCGGGGGAGGAAGGGCAGCCTGCCGAAGCCCATGCGGCCCTCGACGTCCATCAGGACGACGCCGTCGGCGCGGACCTCAAAGCGGACGTCCATCTCGACCAGCTTCTGAAGGTAGACGGCGGAGAGGGAGACGGTGTCGGTCAGGACGGCGGACGCCCCGTCGCAGCTGACTTTGGCGGCGTAGCCGCGGGAAATGGTGCGGTCGTAGCCGGCGGCCTGCCACTCGTGGCGGATGTTGCGGTCGTTGTCGGTGGGAGCGCGCCAGATGTTGTAGGCCATCGGCTTGCGGAGGAGGGTGCGGTTTTCGTAGACCATCTCGTCGAAGACGCCGGTCTCCCTGTTGTAGACATAGCGGAAATTTTTGCCGGTGAAGACGATGCGGCGCTCGCCCTCGGAGACGTCGAGCGGCGCGTTGCTTACTGTGCGGCACGTGGGCGCTTCGCGGGAGAGGACGACCTGGTCGCAGCCCAGGTACTGCCCGGCTTTGGTGAGGGGGCCGTCCTGCTTGCGGGAGAGGGTGAAATCGACCGTGTTGTTGCCGCAGGCGGGGACGTTCAGGGGCAGGGTGACGGTGCGTTCGCCGTGCGGGGGGATGTCCAGGTCCTCCACTGTGCCGGAGGCGATCTCCCTGCCGTCGTACATCTGCTTCCAGGTGAGGGTCAGGTAGTCGCCCGCGTTTGTGAAATCGAGGTAGTTGTGGAGGATGTACTCGCCCGCCTTTTCCCCCTTGCGGACCCGCAGGGGCCGGATGACGTTCTGATATTCCTTGAGGCCGGTGTGGGGGGTGCGGTCGGGGTAGACGAGGCCGTCCATGCAGAAGTTGCCGTCGTGCGGGAACTCGCCGAAATCGCCGCCGTAGTAGTACTTCGCCCTGCCCTCGTTGGTTTTGCCCATGTAGACCGAGTGGTCGCACCATTCCCAGACAAAGCCGCCGCAGAAGGTGTCGTATTTCTGGATGAGCTGCCAGTAGTCCTCGGCATCTCCGGGGCCGTTGCCCATCGCGTGGATGTACTCGCAGAGGACGAAGGGCTTTTTCGCGTCTTTGAGCCAGTTGGCTTCGATAGTGGCGGGGTCGGGGTACATCCGGCTGACGAGGTCGAGGTCCTTGTAGCCATCGCCCTTTCCGGCGGGGTCGTGGGCCGCGCCTTCGTAGTGGGTGAGGCGGGTGGGGTCGTAATTCTTGGTCCAGGTGAGGGCGGCCTCCATGCAGCAGCCGTAACCGGACTCGTTGCCCATCGACCAGATGAGGACGGCGGCATGGTTCTTGTCCCGGACGACCGAGCGCTGGACGCGGTCGACGATGGCTTCCTGCCAGGCGGGGTCGGAGGCGATGCGGGCGTAGCGGACAGCGTAATTTTCCTCCGCCCGGTCGTAGAGCTCGCAGACGCCGTGGGCCTCCACATCGGCCTCGGCGATCACATAAAGGCCGTATTCGTCGCAGAACTGGGTGAAGAGGGGGGAGTTGGGGTAATGGCTGGTGCGGACGGCGTTGACGTTGTGCTCCTTCATGAGGCGCAGGTCGGTGAGCATCTGCCCGGGGGTGACGGCATAGCCGTTCACCGGGTCGGAATCGTGGCGGTTGACGCCGCGGAACTTGATGTTCTGGCCATTCAGATAAAGGACGCCGTTTTCAGTCTTGACCTCCCGCAGGCCGACCTTCTGGCGGATGGTCTCGCCGGGGGTGGTGAGGGTGAGGGTGTAAAGGGCGGGGTGCTCGGCGTTCCAGAGGTCCGCCTGTTCGACCGGGATGGAGAGCGGGCCGTCCGTCTCGCCGGAGGCGATTTCGCAGCCGCAGGGAGCGGTCAGGGTGTAGCGCACCGGCACCTTCTCCCCGGCGAAATCAAAGGAGACCTCGACCCGGGCGGAGGTGTAATCGGCCGACAGGGGGGTGCGGACGGTGAAGTCGCGGATGTGGTTCTCCGGCCGCTTGAGGAGGTAGACATCCCGGAAGATGCCGCTCATCCGCAGCTTGTCCTGATCCTCGAGGTAGCTGCCGTCGCACCATTTCAAGACGAGGACGGCGACGGTGTTTTTGCCGGAGCGGAGAAATTTCGTCACCTCAAACTCGCTGGTCGAGTGGGAAACCTGGCTGTATCCCACAAATTCGCCGTTTACCCAGAGGTAGAAGCAGGAGTCGACCCCCTCGAAATTCAGGTAGTAGCGGAAATCCCCTTTCTCGCCGATGCAGAAGTCGCGGACATAGGCCCCGCAGGGGTTTTCGAGCGGGACATAGGGCGGGTCGTAGGGGAAGGGGTAGCGGACGTTGGTGTACTGGTGGCGGTCGTGGCCGTGATTCTGCCAGACCGAGGGGACTGGGATCTTTTCAAAGCCGCAGCGGCATTCCGCGTTCCACTCCTCACACGCGATGGCGCGGACGTTTTCGTAGTAGCGGAAGTCCCACTCGCCGCTCAAGAGCTGGAAGCGGTCCGACTCCCTGCGGCAGGCAAAGGGGGCGGAGCCCTCCGAGGCGGGGATGTAGTAGGCGCGGTTGGGTTCGGTGTTCAGGTGGAGAACGCCGAGGTTTTCAAAGTAATTTGGCACGATCATGGGCACACCTCATTTCGTTTTCCCGCAGCGGGGGATTTGCTGCGGCCTTTCCTCTATTATAGCGCCAAAACGTTCCGGTTTCCATAGCGAAGATGTGACAAAATATGGACAAAATGATAGTCATCCTGCCCTTCCGGGGAGCAGCCGCGCCCTTCCGCCGCAGGTCTGCCTGAGGGCTGTGAGGATAAAGCCCTTAATTTGCTTCGGGGTCTTGTTCCAAAAATTCTTCATCATGGTGGTCGGGGATTGGGGAATACTCGTCTGAATTTCCGTCGTATTCTGCACCGATGGGTACAATTTCACAAACAGCAATGATTCCTTTACGAATGTCCGAGTCCTCTTTGAGGTAGCTGATTTGTACGATATCGCCAGCTTGCGCGGCAGCAAGATACTCTACCGATTTTATTTCTCCTATCGTTTCATCAATCGGGATAAGAATCGTTGCTGCAAGGCCGCGCTCCTCTGTCCCCTCAAAAGGCTCTACTAACAAAGCGTTTTCCTGTACTTCTATAACCTTTGCCTGAAAAGTCATTTTTGTAGCGACGATATATCCCGCGTCCCTTCCCTCCTCATCGTTATGCAGATATTGAACAGAGCAGGGAATTCCCATGAAAAGGATTATGGCAAGGCAGGCCGCCGCAGCTCCCCACTTCAGCCAATTTGTTTTTGGGGCTTTGCGGCCGGCCCGGGCCTCCTTCACATAGCTCTCGCTGATGTCGCCGAAGATTTCGCAGAATTCCTCTTTTTTCACAGGTCAAACCCCCTTTTCACAAGGTCGTCGCGCAATTTCGCCCGAAGGCGGCTCAATCATACACAGCTTCTGCGCGCAGATCTTACGGCTGGTTTCCCAATTTTTCTGCCCTGTCCTGCTGCCGCCGCACAAAGAAACAGGGCCGCCATCCGTTTCGGAATGACAGCCCTGTTTTACCCCAACGGAGGAACCTGCGCTCCGGCGCTGTTTCCCGCCGCCGGTTTTTATCTGGACAAATTGCGTCAAACACGCTATACTGGAACAGAAAGGGGGATGCGCGTTGTACCAGTTTACAGGATATCTGGGCGCGTTTGACGAGGATCTGGTCCGGGAGGACGTCGATTTCCTTGTGACAAGCTGCGGGCGCTACCGCCTGGAAAGCCGCCCATACTTTGAGACGGTCCGGCCGGAGGGGCGGCGGGACTACCAGCTTGTCTTCGCCGCGGGCGGCAGCTTCCTCGCCGGGGAGGAGGGGGCGGAGTCCCGGATCGAGGCGGGACAGGCGCTCCTTTTCCGGCCGGGGGAGCCGCAGCGGTACCGCTACCTTCTCTCCGACGCGCCGGACGTCTGCTGGATGCACTTTACCGGCCGGCAGGCGGGGGAGCTGCTCGCCCAAAACGGGATGGCGGGGCCGCTTGTCCGGGCCGGGCTGCGGGCGGAGTACCCGGCCCTATTTGAGCGGATGATCCGGGAGCTGCAGCTCAGGCGGCCCGGCTTTGCGCTGCTCTGCGCGGGATGCGGGATGGAGCTGCTCGCCCTGATGGGGCGGGCGGCGCAGCAGGGCGATGCCTCCCCCGCGGGAGAGGTGATGGAGGAGATCCTCGCCCTCTTCCACCGGGATTTCCGGGAGGAACTGCGGGTTTCCGACCTGGCCCGCCGGGCCGGGATGAGCGAATGCTGGTTCATCCGCTCCTTCAAGGCCCGGACCGGGATGACCCCGCAGCGCTACCTCACAAGCATCCGGCTCGGGCAGGCGCGGGAGCTCCTGCGCTCGTCCACCTTAAATATCGGCGAGATTGCCGCGGTCTGCGGGTATGAAAACGCCCTCTATTTCAGCCGGATCTTCCGCAAATACACCGGCGTTTCACCAAAGGCCTTCCGGGAAAGCAGGCGGGAGGAACCCTAGAACGTGTTTGAAAACCCCAGCTGTTTGGTGAAAAGGGCGAAAGCCGCGCCTGTTGCAGCACCTTCTTCCCACAGGGCAGGGATTCTGCGGTCAAATACGTTCCAGGCCCTTCAGCCCCGCGACGATCTCCTCCACCGTTTCCTCGACCGTTTTGCCGGTGCAGGGGATGGTCAGGCCGGCGTGTTTTTCGTAGAGCGGGATCCGTTCGGCGTAAAGGTCGGCCATCGTCGCGCCGGGGGGCAGGGCGATGCCGCGGGTCTTGATGTTCTGCAGCCGGGTCATCATCTCT
>DVKD01000011.1 GCA_018716285.1 Candidatus Merdivicinus faecavium | reverse complement strand
ATCTCTCAGGGTCTTTCGTTCATTCGATATTGTTTAATTTTCAAGCTCCATCTCGCTGCCCCTCTTTGTGGTCAGCCTATTTATTTTACCACTTCTCTCAGGCTTTGTCAAGAGGTTTTTCAAAAGTTTTTCAAAACTTTTTTCTCTCACAAGCTGTAGGAAGCAGCTCCATATTTTGGCTCTCACGAAACAGCTTATTTATTATACCCCATTCTTTTCCTTTTGTCAACACCTTTTTTCCAAAAAAATAAAATTCTTTCATTTTCTGCCCTTTTCTTGCCAAACACAGCGAAACATGCTAGAATAGGGATAACCTATATTCCAATTATAAAGAAAGGATGGATTTCATGTCTGTGAATCATCTGATCGACTTAAGCGACTGGCCCCGCCAAAACTGGGAAAAGATCATTCGTCTCGCTCTTGAGATCGAACAGAATCCTTCCCGTTTCTACGGCAGGATGGAGGGGCGCATCCTCGCGACCCTTTTCTACGAGCCTTCGACCCGCACTCAGAATTCCTTCAAATCCGCCATGATGCGTCTCGGCGGGCAGTGTGTCGGTTTTTCCAATCCCCAGAACTCTTCGGTCTCCAAAGGGGAAACGCTCGCCGACACTATCCGTATAATGAACGGCTACGCAGATATTATTGCCATCCGTCACCCCAAGGAGGGTGCTGCCAAAGCGGCGGCAGCCTACTCCCGCTGCCCTGTCATCAACGCAGGGGACGGCGGCCATCTGCATCCCACCCAGACCCTGACCGACCTGGTCACCCTGACCAAAGAGGTCGGCCGGCTGGACAACCTGACCGTCGGCATCTGCGGCGACCTCAAATACGGCCGCACCGTCCACTCTCTCATCAAGGCGCTGACCCAGTTCCCCAATAACCGCTTCATCCTCATCTCCACCAAGGAGCTGGTCATCCCCGCTTATATGAAGGCCATTCTGGACGCCGCCGGCTGCTCCTATCGCGAGGTTACCTCCCTCACCGAGGTGATCGGCGAGCTGGACGTCCTCTACATGACCCGCATCCAGCGGGAGCGCTTCCCCTCCGAGCAGGATTATCAGGAACAGAAGAACGTCTACATTCTCGACACCGAAAAAATGTCCCTCGCCCGGCCTGCCATGAAGGTGCTCCACCCCCTGCCCCGCGTTGATGAAATCACGCCGGAGGTCGACGACGACCCCCGCGCCGTTTATTTCAAACAGGCGCAGTACGGCGTTTACACCCGGATGGCGCTGATTCTCACCCTGCTGGAAAAGCCCTGCGCCGGTTCCGCCCTTTTCCAGGGCAGCGCCCACAGCGGGGAAGCCTGCGCAAATCCAAACTGCATCACCCACACCGAACCTTACCTCAAAAAATCCTTTATCGAGACCAGCAATATGCTGATGTGCGAGTACTGCGAGCACAAAAAGCTCATCTGACCGCACGCCTGTGAAGAAAAAGCCTGCCCTTGCGGCAGGCTTTTTCCTTGCTGTTATCTGACGCTATCAGCAGTATACTGACGCTACATCATCCGTGAAATGCTGTCAAAAGTATGCCCGACGACACGCATCGCCTTTGCGGCCTTCTTTTTCATATTCGCGGCTTTGTGATGGCTGGCGTTCATGGCGACGCCGGCGGCAGTGCCGAGTACAATGCCGACTGCCGCGCTTTTCATTACATTCTGCGCTGCTTTGTTCATGGCGTTCTCCTCCTGGCTCTGGTTTGCGGAAGCTGGTTCCGCCCTCCTAGTTTCCGCAGAAGAAGGCTGCTTATTCCCGGGGATTTCTGCCAATTGCACAACCGGACCCCAATTATTTGAGGCTTTGTTGGCAATTTTTTCAGATGTTCCTCCTTTTTGCCTTCCTCTCAAAAAAATTTGCTGGAGGAATTGCCAAATGAGCCGCCGTGCGGTATAATAAATTCGATATCTTCAGCAAATTTTCCCTCCTCCCGGCCGCGCGGTCCGGGTTTTGCATTTTTCCGCAAACGGGGATACAATAGAATGCAGATACCGGCAGTCCGGTATCCGCACTTGCTGAAAATTCCAGAAAAAGGAATGTTGCATGATGCTGCAAAGACCCCCGCGGGTCGCCGCGATCCACGATCTGTCCGGCTTTGGACGCTGTTCACTCGCCGTCATCCTCCCCACCCTCTCGGCCATGAAGGTCCAGGTCTGCCCCATTGTGACGGCCGTCCTCTCGACCCACACCGGCGGGCTGGGCGAGGTTGTCTTCCGGGACTTGACCGCGGATCTGCGCCCCACCCTCGCCCACTACCAGCGGCTGGGAATTGAATTTGAGTGCGTTTACAGCGGGTTTTTAGGCTCCCTCGAACAGATCGATCACTGCCTCGAGTATTACGCCGCCTACCCCGACGCCCTTGCCGTCGTCGACCCGGTCATGGGCGACCACGGCAAGCCATACCGCACCTACACGCCGGAAATGTGCCGGCGGATGGGCGAGCTGGCCGCCGTCGCCGACCTCATCACCCCCAATCTGACCGAAGCCTGCATCCTGCTCGGCATCCCCTACCGGAACGAGCCGCTCCGCCAGACCGAGGCCAAAAGCATCCTCGCCCGCTTAAGCGAGCTCGGCCCCCGCTACGTCGCCCTGACCGGCGTCGAGTTGGCCGACGGCGCAATCGCGAACCTCGGCTATGACCGGGATCGCGGGGATTACTGGAGGGTCGACTGCGTCTACGTCCCGGCCTCCTACCCGGGGACGGGGGACATCTTTGCAAGCGTCCTGGTGGGCGCCCTCTTAAGCGGGGACAGCCTGCCGATGGCCATCGAACGCGCAACCCGCTTTTTGGAGATCGCCATCCGCACCACCTTCAGCTACGGCAGCGACACCCGCTACGGCGTCATGCTCGAATCCTGCCTGGGCTGGCTGATGACCGCCCAGACCTTCGACCGTTACCGCCTGCTGTGAATTTTCCGCGTGCATCCTATTTTTGAGAGAAGGAAACATCCATGCAGGGAAGCAAACAGCAGAAACCGCTCATCTTTTTCGTATCAGTCGGCATGATGGCCGCGCTGGTTTTCGTCGGGAATTATCTCCAGTTCAAAATTCCGGTGGCAATCGGCGACGTCACCCGCGTCCACCTCGGGAACTCGATGTGCCTGCTTGCCGGCCTGCTTTTCGGGCCGCTGGCAGGGGGATTCGCCTCGGGCATCGGGGCGGCGCTCTACGACCTCCTCGACCCGGTCTATATCACCTCGGCCCCCTTCACCTTTGCTTTCAAGTTCGCGATGGGCTTCTTAGCCGGCTGGGTCGCCCGCGGCGCCCTCGCCCATGAGGGGAAAAGCCGCCTCTCCCGCCTGATCGCAGGCGCTTTGGCCGGGCAGCTCGCCTATATTGTCCTCTACCTTGCCAAGTCCTATATCGAGCTCAGGCTCCTCGGCAACGCCGCCATGACCTCCCTCATCGGCATCCTGCCCAAGGTCGCAACTTCAAGCGTCAACGCCCTGGCCGCCATCGTTATTTCTGTCCCCCTGTCCATCGCCCTTTACCGGGCGCTGCGCAGGACCGGCTTCTCCTCCCTGATGGCCGGCGCCCGCCCCGGACCACAAAACTGATCTTACGCCGCAATGCAGAAAAGCCGGATCCTTTCTGGATCCGGCTTCCTTTGTTTTTACAGAAACGCGCTGCCAGTTTTCCCAAACAAAAAACCGGCAGCACACCGCCGCCGGAAATTCGCTATAATAACCCGCCGGCAACTGGCAAAAGAAATGCAGCCGAACCGTTTGCGCCGCCGTTTGGCCCGCCGCCTGTTCCCCAACTTTCAACAGGTTTTGCGCCGCGCGGACAGCCCGCCGGGGCCGAATGCCTTTCCTCCGCCAATCGCTGTGGGCATTGTTTCAACGCCGTGCAGGCAAACCGGATAACCGGTTCAGCAGCGGGCCCATATGGGACATCCACTCAGGTTTGCATGGCATGGAACAACGACTTTAAATATAATATACCATAATCTTCAAGCTTTGTAAAGCGATAATGCGTAAATTTTGTGCTTTGCTGCAAAGGATTTGCCCGCTGAGGCACTTTTTCAAAACACACAGTATATTCCGGTCGCAAAATAACCCTGTTTTTTAGAGAATATGGATACAATGGGTCGGACAGCCGTCGGCGCAGATCCCGCAGCCGGTGCATTTCTCATGGTCGATCACCGCATGGTTTGCCTCGACGCGGATGGCGCCGTTCGGGCAGGCGCGCTCGCACTTTTTGCAGCCGATGCAGCCCGCCTTGCAGGCCGCCATCGTCGCCTTGGCCCCCAGGACGCCCGAACAGAGCGCCTCGACCTTCTGCGTTGCGTCAAACACCTCGATGATCCCCTTGGGGCAGGCCGCCGCGCAGAGGCCGCATCCGGTGCACCTGGCCCGGTCTACGACAGCCACGCCGTCTTTCACCGCAATCGCCCCGAAGGGGCAGACCTTGACGCAGTCGCCCAGCCCGACGCAGCCCGAGGGGCAGCTCCCCTGCCCGCCGTAGAGCCTTGCGCAGGCTGCACAGCTCATTTCTCCCGCATACTCATACTTGGCCTGGGCAACCCCGCAGCTGCCGTTACAGCGCACCGCAGCCGCCTGCTCGACGACGTCCGCATAGGCGGTGCCCATGATGGCGCTCAGCTTGCGGGAAACCGCGTCCCCGCCCGGGATGCAGGCATTGGTCCGCGCCCCCTTCGCGACCGCCTCCGCATAAGCGTCGCAGCCCGCGTAGCCGCAGGCCCCGCAGTTGGCGCCCGGGAGCGCCTCCCGGACCTGGACGGCCCGCTCGTCCTGCTCCACCGCAAATACCCGGGAAAAGACGGTGAGCAGCACCCCCGCGAGCAGCCCCAGCCCGACGAAAAGCAGAATCGGAATCAGATAATCCATTCACAAATTCCCCCTTTCTCAGCCGAACAGGTTCTCGACCAGCCCGCCGAACCCCGCAAAGGAGGCCGCGACGATGCCGGCCGCCACCAGCGCCGCGGGGACGCCTTTGAACATCTTCGGGACGTCCGCCCGCTCGATCCGCTCCCGGACGCCGGAGAAGAGCAGCAGCGCCACCATGAACCCCAGCCCCGCGCCCAGAGCGTTCACAATGGACTGCCCGAGGCCGTAGCCGTTGTCGATGTTCAGGATGGTCACGCCGAGCACCGCGCAGTTGGTCGTGATAAGCGGCAGATAGATGCCGAGCGACCGGTAGAGCGGCGGCATGAATTTCTTGATCAGAATCTCGACCAGCTGGACAAACAGCGCGATAATCAGGATAAAGGTCAGGGTCCGCAGATAGCCGTAGTCATGGGAGCCGTCCGCCGGCGCCAGGATGTAGGCGTTGATCGGCCAGGTGAGAATGGTCGACATCACCATGACAAAGGTGACGGCGACGCTCATTCCAAACGCCGAGCTCGTCTTTTTGGAAACGCCGATGAAAGGGCAGATGCCCATGAATTTGGACAGGACAAAATTGTCCACCAGGATGGCGCTGAATAAGATGGCAAGCATTTCCTTCATCAGTCATTTCCCTCCTTCTGTTCCGCGCCGGAAGCGCAGCCGCCCGCACAGGCCGCACAGCCGCCCGCGCAGCTCTCGCAGCCCATCTTCTTTTTGGAGATCTGGTAGTGGCTGAGCCGGTTGACGACCGCGACCATCAACCCGAAGACCATGAATCCGCCCGCCGGCGTCGCGAACAGGGGGATCGGCTCGAGCACTTCGAAGGTGAGGTCGATGCCGAACCAGCTCCCCGTCCCGAGGATCTCCCGGACCGACCCGACCAGCAGCAGGGCGAGGGTGAAGCCCACTCCCATCCCCAGCGCGTCGGCGGCCGAACGGCCGACCGAATTCTTGCTGGCAAAGGCCTCGGCGCGCCCCAGGATGATGCAGTTGACCGTGATGAGGGACAGGAATACCCCCAGCACGCTGTAAAGTTCCGGCACATACACCTGCAAAAGGAAGCTCACGAGCGTCACAAATCCCGCGATGATGACGATGTAGCAGGGCAGCCGCACCTGGGACGGGATGACGTTTTTGAGCAGCGAAATGACCACGCAGGAGCCGAGCAGCACAAAGGTGGTCGCGATCCCCATGCCCAGCGCGTTGGACGCCTGGGTCGTCATGGCAAGGGTCGGGCAGGTGCCCAGCAGCATCACCAGGGTGGGGTTTTCCTTGATGATCCCCTTGAAAAATTCCTTGCTCCAGCTCATGAGCCCAATACCTCCCCGCTCAGTTCTGCAAAAACTTCAAAAGCCGCCCGCGCGCCGGTCCGGATGCCGTCGGACGTCTTGGTCGCGCCCGAGACGGCGTCGACCGCGGAATTCAGGTCCGCCTCCGTAAGCCCCGCGTACTGCGCGAGATACTCCGTGTCGGCAATAACCTTCTTGCCGATGCCGGGCGTCTCGTTGTCCGAAATGACCGAGAGCCCCTGCATGACGCCCTCCGGGTCGAAGCCGTACATGATGACCATCCGGGTTGAATCATACCCCTTGACGTTCAGCACAACGGCCATCCCGACCCCGTTGGCGGCCTTGTAGACGAATTTCAGGTCCGGGTTTTCGCTCTCCGCTTCAACCTGCTCGAGCCGGTCCGCCTGCGGGAGGGCGGAGGCGGCGTATTCGGCGAGCTGCTCCTCCGAATAGCCCGCGTTCGCAAGCTCGGCGACCCCCGCGAGGTTGTAGGTCAGCGCCAGCAGCCCGGAGATGACGGCGCAGACGACGACCAGCACAAAGGTCGGCCGGATGAGTTCCCAGGTCTTACGCATCCTTGGCCACCTTCTTTCCGCCCAGCGGCTTGCGCACCGCCAGCTTGTCGATCTGCGGGGTGAGGATGTTCATCAGCAGGATCGCGAAGGAAACGCCCTCCGGGTAGTTGCCGTACACCCGGATGAGGAAGGTCAAAACCCCCGCGCCGAGCCCGAAGATCACCTTGCCCCAGTTGGTCGAGGGGGTGGTCGCGTAGTCGGTCGCCATAAAGATCGCGCCGAGCAGCAGCCCGCCCGACAGAATCTGGTAAAGCGGCTTCATGCCCACCAGGCCGAAAAGCAGGAACACCGTCCCGATAAAGACGAGGGGGGTGATCGGCTTTATCACCCGCCGCGCCACTAAGTACACGCCGCCGATGAGCAGCGCCAGGGCGCTCACCTCGCCCATGCTCCCCGCCTTGACCCCCAAAAACATCTGGAGGAGGCTCGGCAGCTCGCCGCCGTCGCTCGCGAGCTGTTGGAGCGGAGTGGAGGTGGAAACCGCGTCGGCGCCGTAATCAAACGGGGCGGTGAAATTGGTCATGTACCCGCCGAAGGAGGCGAGCAGCACGACCCGGGCGGTGATGGCGGGGTTTGCGAAATTCTGCCCGATCCCGCCGAAGAGCTGCTTGGTCACCGCAATGGCGATAAAGCAGCCGAAAACCGCCACCCACAGCGGGATGGTCACCGGCAGGTTGAGGGCGAGCAGGAGCCCCGTCACGACGGCGCTCAGGTCGCCGACGGTCTGCTCCCGCTTCATCGCAAGCCGGCAGAGGTACTCGATCACGACGCAGCTCACGATGCAGACCACCGAAACGAGGAGCGCCCGCCAGCCGAAAATAATGACCGACGCGATCCACGCGGGGCAGAGGGCGATGATGACGTCGAGCATGATGCTCTGGGTGGTGCGCTCGCTCCGGATATGGGGCGAGGGGGATACTGTCAGTAGGTTCATCTCTCATTCTCTCCTTTGTCCGCGGTTACTTGCGTCTGAGCAGCTCTTTGGCGAGCTGGTGCTTCTGGGCGAGGTTTCTCTTGGCCGGGCAGACGTAGGTGCAGCTCCCGCAGTTGATGCAGAGGTTTACCTTGAGCGCCGCGAGCCGTTCCGTATCCTTCCGGTCATAAGCCCGCTCCAGCTCGGCCGGCCGCAGGTTCATCGGGCAGACGTCGATGCAGCGCCCGCAGCGGATGCAGGCGGTGGTTTTGGGGGGCTTCGCCTGGATTTCATCCAGGAGCAGGATGGCGTTGTTGTTTTTGACGATGGGGGTCTCGAGGGTGTCGAGGGCAACGCCCATCATCGGGCCGCCCATCAGCGCCTTTTTGACCTTCCCGGCGTCGACCCCTGCGAAGGCGAGCAGGTCGGAGACCATCGTCCCGACCGGGACGCGGATGTTCATCGGCTTCTCCACCGGCCCGCCGTCCACCGTCACCCGCTTGTGGGTCAGCGGCAGCCCGGTTTTCAGGAATCGGTCGAGGCTCGCGACGGTGGTGACATTCAGGACGAGCACCCCCTTGTCCGCGGGGATCTCCCCTTCCTCGATGACCCGGCCGACGGTGTTGTAGATGATGACCTTCTCGGCCCCCTGCGGGTAGATGCTCTTAAGCGGCTCGACCCGGATGCCGGTCCCGGCCGCCTTCTCGTTCAGAAGGCGGATGGCTGCGGGCTTGTTGTCCTCGATGCCGATGAAGGCGCGCGAAATCCCGAGGCAGCGCATCACCGTCTGGATGCCGGAGAGGATTCCGTCGGGGTTTTCGACCATCTCCCGGTAGTCCGAGGTGATGTACGGCTCGCATTCGGCCGCGTTGATGACCAGCGCGTCCACCCGGTCGATGTCCTTATAGGCGAGTTTCATGTGGGTCGGGAAGCCCGCGCCGCCCAGGCCCGCCAGGCCGGCGTCCTTGGCCGCCTCGACCAGCTCCTGCTGGGTGGAGACGGTCCGGGGCGCGCCTTCGATCCAGCGCTGCTCCCCGTCCGTCTCGATGACGACCCGCTTGACAAGCGCGCCGTTTGACCCGACCGCCTCCTCGATCGCCTTGACCCTGCCGGAGACCGAGCTGTGGATCGGCACCGAGAACGCCTGCCCGCTTTCGCCGATGCGCTGCCCCGCGAGCACCTCGTCCCCGGGCTTGACAATAGGCGTGCAGGGCGCGCCCATATGCTGCGCCATCGGGATCCGCACGATTTTCGGGACCGGCATCTCGACCGTCGCCTCGTCCTGGGCGTTTTTGAGGTGGAGGAGCCGCAGTCCATTGAGTTTGAGCATGTATCAATCATCCTTTCCGGAGTGTCGTTCATCGGAGTACCCGACCGTCCCCGCGACCCTGCCCAGAGCGGGCAGCACCGCGCGCAGGAGGACGGCCGTCACGCAGCCCATCAGCGCGCCGGCGATGAGCAGGAGCGGCAGGCTGTAAAAAACCGCCGCGTTGCCGAGCAGGACAGCCGCTACCGCGAGCTGCCCCAGGTTGTGGGCCACCGCCCCCGGCACGCTGACATAAAAATAGCGCATCCTCCCCGGCTTTGTCAGCCGCCTGGCGGCCAGCATAACGGCCAGGGAAAGAAGCCCTCCCGCCAGGCTCATCGCGCCGGCCGTCATCCCCCTCGTGAGCAGGACAAAGCCGGATTTGAGCAGAGCGATGCAAAGCGCCTCCCGCCCGCCCAGATAAAACAGGCAGTAGGCCACTACGATGTTCGAAAGTCCCAGCTTGACCCCCGGCGGCGCCATCGGCAGCGCCGGGATCAGGTTTTCCGCAAAATTGAGGGCCGCGGCCAGCGCCGTCAGCAGCCCCATCGCCGCCAGGCGGCGGATCTTCTCAGCCTGCAACCGCGTCGGTCCCCCCTTCTTCCCCGCCGATGACGGTCAGAACGGTCCTGCGGGGAAGGCAGGCCGCCGTCTCCCCGCGGCGGGAGAGAAATCCCGCGTTCTCGCAGATATGGTCCGGACAGTCCGACTCGATGAACCGGATCGCCCCGTCCCTGATTTCAAACCGGATGGAGGGGTCGGCCTCCAGCCCAAATACGCCGTCCTCCGCCAGTGAGTAGAATTCCGCCGTATCCCCGCAGACGATTTTTGCCCGGCTGCCCCGCGGGGCGGCCTGCCGGACGAGAATCCAGACCGCCGCGGCCGCCAGAAGGAGGGCAAGTCCCCCCCACCAGAGCAGCGCGCGCCGGTTTTTTTTGATCCAATCCTTCAATAAAACGCTCCTTTGCCTATTCCGCCGGGGTAAACACGCCGTCGAGCGAGTCTGAAACATACAGCGTCCCCGCTTCATCCTCGGCGACCACCCCGTATGCTTCGGTCAAATGGGCGGGCAGCCCTTCCGTCCCGGCCGCGCAGATCACGTCAGCCAGATAGTCTGCGTAAACCGGGTCCTCCGCAAGGACCGTCACCGAGACGAGATCCGTCTCGGCCGGCATACCTGTCCCCGGGTCGAGGACCGGCCCGTTCTGGGTCACCGCAACGGTCCGGCTGCCGGTAATGGTCCCCAGCGCCGTCCCTTCGCCGTCCCGGATCTCAGCCGTCAGCGGCACGCCCTCCTCCAGTTCTCCGTAGAGGATCTGCACCCCGCCGAAGGATGCACGCGCGCCCTGAAGATCTGCTTGCTCATAGATTTCCAGCAGCCTCCCGGCGGCATATCCCCAGAGAATGCCCGAGAGATCGACCGCCGCGCCCGGACGCGGCAGCAGAATGCTCCGCGCTTCGGGGTCAAGCTGGGCCTGCCCGTACCCGACCAGGCTCAAGGCGCTCCCGATCTGGTCGGCGGACGGCTCCCCGTCCGCCCAAAGCGCCGCCACCGGCGCGGCCGTCACGTCAAAAAGGCCGCCCGATTCCGCCGAGAGCGCGATTCCCCGCTCGAGCAGCGCGTACTCCTCTTCATCAAGCACCGTCGCCCGAATCCCCGCGTCCGCCGCGATCCGGCTCGCCGCCGAATCCGGCCGGTCCGGCGACCAGGACCGTTCGATTTCCTGCAGGGCCGCAGCCGCCGCCTGGATGGCCTCCTCGGCGCCCGGCCCTGCAGCCTTCTGCTCGGCCAGCTCCCCCATCACGGTACACTCGCCTGTATAAACAATCTGCTGACTTACCGCGCTCGACGCGGCTTCCCGCGCGCTTTCGCGCCGCCCGGCCGCAATCCAGAGCAGGACGCCGGCCGCAGCCAGCAGGACAATCAGCAACCCGATCCGAAGCTGTTTGATTGCCAACCCCTCCCAATTCATCGCATCACAATCGCTTCCGTGCATAGACGCACTCATATTATTAGCATAGTGGTTTTGCCCAAAAAAGTCAAGCGGTTCCGCAAAATTCGCGCTGGTTTTCCAATGAGATAAGTGCGCATTCGCGCTCCTGAATGCGCACCGCATTGACAAGGCGGCAAGATTCTGCTATAATACAGATACCCTGAATAATCGGGAGGTATGCGCATGAAACAGTGTATGGACGCCGAAAACCTGCACCGCAGGCTCAAAAAAATCATCGGGCAGGTACAGGCAATTGACAGAATGGTGGACGAAGATGTTCCGTGCGAGGATGTCCTTTCACAGATCAATGCGGCAAAATCGGCCCTTCACAAAGTGGGGCAGGTCGTGCTGGAAGGCCATATCAAGCACTGTGTCCGGGACGGCATCGAACATGGAGATGCGGATAAAACCATTGAAAGCTTTACCAAAGCGGTCGAACGCTTTGCAAATATGCAATGACATCGAAAAGCAGCCTTCAGGGCTGCTTTTTTTGTTTCTCCTCTTGACAAAGGATGGGGCATCCCGCTATAATATACATATACCCCTATGGGTATTGATGGGAGGACATTATGATGAAACAAATTGTCGAAAAAGCGGAGCAGCTCCTTGAACTGGGCGGCATAAAGAAGGAAATCGCCTTTCTTGTCATATCCGGCGTTTCGCTTATTGTGAGCATTTTGGGCTGGCCCTCCCTGCCTTTTGATCCGGCGTGGGTGGCGATCGTCCTCTGCGGCATTCCAATTATTATGGAAGCCATCATCGGTCTTGTCACTGCCTTTGACATCAAAGCCGACCTGCTCGTCTCTCTCGCCCTGATCGCCTCCGTCTGCATCGGGGAAGACTTTGCCGCGGGCGAGGTCGCCTTTATCATGCAGCTCGGCGCCCTGCTCGAAGATCTGACCGTAGCCAGGGCGAGGGCGGGCATCGAAAAGCTCGTCCACCTGACCCCGCAGACGGCGCGGGTGCTCACGGGCGGGACGGAAACCATCCTGCCCGCCGAGCAGGTGAAGGTCGGGGACCGTATCCGCGTCCTGCCCGGCGAGACCGTCCCGGTGGACGGGGTCATCCTGCAGGGCGAAACCTCGATCAACCAGGCGGTCATGACGGGAGAGTCCCTGCCTGTGGACAAAACCGTTGGGGACGAGGTGTCCAGCGGCACGGTCAATCAGTTCGGCGCATTTGAGATGCGGGCCGCAAAGGTCGGCGAGGACAGCTCCATCCAGCGTATGATCCGGCTGGTGCAGTCGGCCGACGCCGGCAAGGCGAAGATCGTCGGCCTCGCCGACAAATGGGCGACCTGGATTGTCGTCATCGCCCTCTCGGCGGCCGCCCTCACCTGGCTGATCACCGGCGAGATCATCCGCGCCGTCACCATCCTGGTCGTATTCTGCCCCTGCGCGCTGGTGCTCGCCACCCCGACCGCCATCATGGCGGCGATCGGCAACGCGACAAAGCACGGCTTCCTCGTGCGGGAGGGCGATGCGCTGGAGCGGCTTGCAAAGGTCTCCCGGATCACCTTCGACAAGACGGGGACCCTCACCTATGGCGCGCCGAAGGTCACCGCCTGCAAAAGCGTATCCGGTTACAGCGGCGAGGAGCTTTTCACCCTCGCCGCTGCGGCCGAGCAGCTTTCCGAGCACCCGCTGGGCAGGGCCGTCGTGCGCTCCTATCGGGCCGAAGGAGGAAAGCCGCTGCCTACTGCCGAAAACTTCCGGATGCTGCCCGGGGAAGGGGTTTCCGCCGTGGTCGCAGGCAGACAGATCCTGGCGGGGAACCGGAAGCTGCTCTCCAAAACGGAGGCGTTCCCCCTGCCTCCCGCGCTGGAAGCGGAAACGGACCAATACTTAAGCGAAGGGAGCACCGTCATCTACATCGCCGCAGACGGCGTCCTGGCAGGGTATCTCGTCCTCTCGGATACGGTGCGGGAGGAGAGCCGGCAGATGATCGCCCAGCTGAGCCGTCTCGGCGTCCGGCCGGTGCTTCTGACCGGGGACAATCCCAGCGCGGCCGGCGCTATCGCGCGCCAGCTGCAGATCGGGGAAGTACATGCCGGCTGCCTGCCGGAGGACAAGCTGAACTGCATTGACGCATATCAGAAAAGCGGCTCCAGCGTCTGCATGATCGGCGACGGCATCAACGACGCCCCCGCTCTCAAAAAGGCCGATGTCGGCATCGCGATGGGCGGCGTCGGCAGCGATATCGCCGTCGAGGCCGCGGACATCGCCCTGGTGGACGATGAGATCAAGGAACTGCCCCATCTGCTCGCCCTTTCCAGGCGGATGATGACCACCATCAAGCTGAACCTCACCTTTTCCATGGCCCTCAACTTCCTCGCCATCGCCCTCGCAATGACAGGGCTGCTCGGCCCTGTCGTCGGCGCCCTTGTCCACAACGCGGGCTCCGTGCTTGTCATCATCAATTCCGCGCTGCTGCTGAAATGGAGGAAGCGCATGCAGCCTTCAGCCTGAAGCATACTTCCCTTCCAACCGTCCGGGACGCCTTGAAATTCCGGGCGGTTTCGTTTATAATAGGGCAGAGGCCGCCTTTCCCTTTTTTCGGCCTGCCGGAGTCAGCGCACCCCCGGCGCAAAGCTTCCCCCGGCTATCTTATTTTGCTTGAGGAGGCGTAAGTATGGCAAAAAAAACAGGCTGCGCCTGTACGACGAAAACATCTGCCGCCACACAAAGGCCATCGGCGCGAAACGGGGCGGCATCCGCTGGAAATATTTCCAGTACCTGTCCCTGCTGTTCACGGAGATGTACCTCGACCGCTATTTTTCCGACAGAGCGGCCTTCTGCGCGGATTTGAACGCCTTTCTTCAGGAAATCACCGCGCAGGCGTCCGGACGGATCCGCTTTGCGCCCTACACGCCGGATAAGATGAACAAGCTCGCCTTCATGTGCGCCACCGGCAGCGGCAAGACGCTGCTCATGCATGTAAACATCCTGCAATTCCTCCACTACTTCCGCAGGGCGCAGCGGCAGAACAGCCGCCTGTCCATCAATAAGGCCATCGTCCTGGCCCCGCGGAGGGGTGGTATACCCTCCTCATCCCGCAGAAGCAGCTGGAAATCGATTCGGTCCAAAAGCTGGAGGCCGCCACGGACTACGCAGCCCCCGCCCTCAAATCCTGCCTGGACAAGTTCTGCCGGTATGAAAAGGAGCGCTGGGAGGCCCCGCTGCTCCGATACGCCCCGCTTACGGAGGACGACCGCCATTTCATCGGCGCCTACGCCGTCACCTACGCCCCGCAGCACGGCGCAGGCCGCACCGGGGACGAACTGGAAGGCTTCTTCACCGAGAATGCCAGAATCTTAAAGGAGCGCGGCGGTCTGGACGCCTTTGAGAAGGAGGCCCTCCGCGGACAGCTGGCGCTGCTCAACTTCCGGCAGCACCTGTACGCCCCGCTCCCCTGCCTGGACAGCGCCTGCCGGAACATCCAGGCCGCGCCGGTCGGCCTCAACGAAGATGAGCGGAAATTCGTGACCCTCCTGCACGCCTATACCGAGAGTCACGCCGCCGGATTGGCGGGGAAATCCCTCTACCTGCTGCGCATCCGCCCCGACGACCCGGACTGCGATCGAAAAAATCCTGGCCTGACCCGGCCGCAGGTCCGGCAATGCGGAAAGGGCGGCGGAATACAGACAGTCACAGACATAATGGGAATATCTAAAACCAGCGAAAAGGGAGGAATCGAAAATGGAACTGCGGGTGCTGCATTACTTTCTGGCGATCGTCCGGGAGGGGAGCATAACAAAGGCCGCGGCCTCTCTCCACCTCACCCAGCCGACCCTCTCCCGGCAGATTGCACAGCTCGAGGAGGAGCTGGGCGTCCGCCTGTTCACCCGCAGCAACCGCAGCATCTCTCTCACCGAGGACGGGCTTCTGCTCAAGCGCCGGGCGCAGGAGCTCCTCGCCCTCGCCGAAAAGACCAGGCTGGACCTCCGCCAGAAGGGGGAGGAGCTCTCCGGCGAGGTTTCCATCGGCAGCGGGGAATTCCGCTCCAGCCGCTGCCTCGCCCGGCTGGTCGTCTCGTTTCGGGAGCGGCACCCCCGGGTCCGCTTCACCATTGTGAGCGGCAACGCCGACGACATCCGGGAGCGGATGGAGCACGGCCTGCTCGACCTGGGGCTGATGCTCGGCCCGCCGGACCCCGGCCGCTGCGACGCCCTCCCCATGCCGGTCCGGGAGCGCTGGGGCGTGCTGGTCCGGGAGGATTCCCCCCTCGCCGGGCGTCCTGCGGTGCGGGCGGAGGACCTTGCCGGACTCCCCCTCATCATCGGGACCGGGGAATTCGCCCGGAGCCGCATTGAGGGCTGGTTCGGGCCCGGCGCCAGCCGGATCGAACTCGCGGCCGCCGGCAACCTGCAATACAACATGGCCATGCTGGCGGCCGGCCGGGCGGGGGCAGCGATCGGGCTCGCCCTCGACTGCCAGTACGACGGTATCCGCTTTGTCCCGCTCGACCCGCCGCTCGAAGCCGGCACCGTCCTCGCCTGAAAGCGGGAGCGGACCTTCCCGCCCGCCGTCTCCGCCTTTATCGAGCACGCCCGGCAGGCCCTGTCCGGGGATTCGGGTGGGGAAATTCAGTGAAAAGGGGGCAATGCTGTGCAGAAGATCCGCCTGCTCCGGCTCAACGAGCTCCGCGGCGGGGACGCCTACGAGTTTGCCTACGCGCATTCCTACCCCGCCCGCCACTGGTCGCCGGACTCCCTCTATCTGCCCGACAGCAGCGAAGCGACGGGATGGCCCTCCTTGCGCCCTGCCTGGACGCAGTTTTCCCCGCTTCGCCTACTGCGGCCCGCAGAAGGTCACCCGCGCGCAGGGGGAACAGGCCGAAGCCCTCTGCCCGGACCGGGAATTCTGCCGCGCTGTCCGCCGGTGGCTGGAAGCAGGCAACCGCGGGGCCGGCTTTTTCTGGATTCTCGGGATATAAGCGTCCCCGGCAGCCTGTGCGCGCAGGCCGCCGGGGACGCTTTTTTGAACAGATTTTACCTCTGATGATCGCCCGGCTCTCCGTCCAGGGTGCGGTAGGAGGGGTCGCACAGCGCCAAAAAGCTCGCCAGCGCGCCGATGACCCCCACCAGGAAGAACATCACCGCGAGACCGGCCCCTTTCCCCGCCCCGAAGACCGGCGCGAGCGCCGCCTGGACCGGCGAACTGCCGGCCATCAGCGGCTCAAACACATGGTCGGCGAGCAGCCCGCCCAGCAGCAGCCCGAAAGGGATGGTGGTGTACTGGAGGGTGTCCCGCGCCGAAAAGACCCTCCCCTGCACCTCGATCGGCACATAGGCGCGCATAAGGGCGGTCAGGTTCGCGTTTAGGAAAACCAGCGGGAGGTTTGATAAAAACCCGCAGACCGCCCAGGCGGGCGGCGTCCCGGTCAGGCTCTGGCCGATATCCCCCAGCAGGAAGGAAATCCCGCAGGAGAGGAAAATGACCGCCGTCCGGCGCTTCGGCGGCTTCATCACCGCGACCAGCGCGCCGCCCAGCATCGTCCCGGCCCCGGTCAGCCCCTGCACAAAACCGAGCGCCGCCTCGTCCCCGCCTGTCCGGCTGAGGACAAAGGGGGAGAGCATCCCGTAGCCGCCCATCTTGGAGATAAAATTGATAAACGAGAAAAAAAGGATGATTCGCAGCAGGGCCCCATGCTCCTTTAAGTAGCGCAGCCCCTCCGCGCAGGCGGCGAGGAAGCCCTCCTCCTTGCCCGCCTTTTTCGGCCCGGCCGGGATTTTGATGAAAATCAGCAGGGAGAGAAAGGCCGCGGCAAAGGTGGCAAGGTCGATCGCCAGCACCGCCGGCAGGCCGCCGAAGCCCATCACCAGCCCGCCCAGCGCGGGGGCCAGGATGGTGATGATCGAGCCGGACAGGGATTGCAGCCCGCTCACCCGGGTGTCATGCCTGCGGGGGACGAGCAGGCTGACCGCCACATAGGACGCCGGGTTCTGAAAGGCGTTCATGCAGCTCAGCAGGAAATTGATGAGGTACAGGTGCCAGATCCGCAGCGCGCCGCTCAGGTAAAGCAGCAGGATGGCCGCTGTCCCCGCCGCGGCGGCGGTATCGGACAGCAGCATGATCCGCTTGCGGTCCCAGCGGTCGGCGACCGCGCCCGCCAGGAAGGCGAACAGCACCGACGGCAGCACCGAGCAGACCGACAGCAGGGTCACGCTCGAGGCCGTCCCCTGCTCCGAATAGACCCAGACGGTGAGGGCGAACGAGGTCATGGCGGTGCCCAGCCCGGAGAGGGACTGGGTGCTCCACAGGATGAGGAAATCCCGCAGTTCGGTAAATATCGATGGTTTTTTCATAGCTTTGCTCCTTCGAAATAAAATGATTCCGAATCATGCAAAGCCGTTTCAGGCGTATGCGCCGCAAGCGCGTGTACCAATATTCCGCTCCACACAGGCCGCCTGAAATCAGGCCTTGCATGGAGCAGCGGCAGCCATGAGCACCCTGTGCTCCCTCCTTTCTGAAAAGTCGTCCCCCTCATTATAGCAGGCCGGGTGAGAAAAAGCAACTGTTTTTCGTGTTGACAGCCGGGTATTTTTATACTATAATGATGAAAAGCAGCATCGAAAGGGGCAATTTTTATGATTACAGGACTGGCGCACAATGCTTTCCGCGTGACGGATATGGACAAGGCGCTCGCGTTTTACTGCGGCGTGCTGGGCTTTTCAAAGGCCTTCGAGATCCCGGACGACGCCGGGAACCCGTGGATCGTCTACATAAAAGTCGCGCACGAACAATTCATCGAGCTCTTCTACGGGGCGGACTGCGGCCGTCCAGCCAGCGAGGGCACGCCTCCCGGCTTCTGCCACTTCTGTCTCGCCGTCGACGACGCCAAGGCGGAGTATGAGCGGATCAGGGCCCTCTGGCCGGTCAAAACCCCGCTCCAGATGGGCAAGGACACCAACTGGCAGTTCTGGGTAACCGACCCGGACGGCAACGACATCGAATTCATGCAGCTCACCCCCACCTCCCCGCAGTACCGCTGCTGCCACCCGGAGGAATGAGGGGATTTCACAGGGGAGGTGAGCCCTTGAGACGGCTCCTGCGAGATAACTGCCCGGTGCAGTGACGGCCTGAGGGCTGTACCGGGCCCAAAACCCGCGTCCATCAGGCGGCTGCACCGTTTCGTTTCGCTTTTGACAGACGAAAAGGAGGCAGTTTTCATGAACGACGCAGAATTCAAAAACATCTGGCTCTCTGAGCAGGCCGCCGCGCAGATCCACGGCTGGGATTTTTCCCACATTGCAGGCCGGTATGAGGAGGGCGAAGACATCCCCTGGGATTACACAGCCCGCGCGAAGGGGCTGCTCTCCCCCGCTGCCCGCATCCTCGACATCGACACCGGCGGCGGGGAGGTTTTGCTCTCGCTCGGGCACCCGCACCGCCTGACTGCGGCGACCGAAGGGTTCCCCCCCAACGCCGCCCTATGCCGGGAGACCCTCTCCCCGCTCGGGATCGACTTCCGGGAGGCGGACGGCGGCGGAGTTCTCCCCTTCCCGGACGGGAGCTTCGACCTCATCCTCAACCGGCACGGCGATTACCGCGAGGAGGAGATCTTCCGCCTGCTCAAGCCCGGCGGGACCTTCCTCACCCAGCAGGTCGGCGCCCACAACGACCGGGAGCTGGTCGAGCTGCTGCTGCCCGGCGCCCCCCTGCCCTACCCGCAGCAGACCCTCGCGCAGGCGGGAGAGCGGCTAAAGCGGGCCGGCCTGACCGTTTTGGAGGGGCGGGAGCATTTCGGGCGCATCCGCTTTTTCGAGGTAGGGGCGCTGGTCTGGTTTGCGCGGGTCATCGAATGGGAGTTCCCCGGCTTTTCGGTGGAGGGCTGTTTTGACCGCCTCTGCGCGGCAAACCGGCTGCTTGCGGAGCAGGGCGCGCTCGAGGGGAGGACCCACCGCTTCCTCCTGATCGCGCGGAAACCGGATTGACCGGACAATTGCATGTGAAAATCCCCGGAGCGAAGACTGTTCGCCCCGGGGATCCTTTTGTATCTGAACAGAAAACCGTGCGCTTATTCCGCGAATTCGCGCATCCGCTTGCGGTAGTGCATGTAGTTTTCGAAGCTCACCTCTTCGGGCACGCCGTGGTCGCAGGTCGGGATGTAGCCGCCCCGTGCCTTCATCACCGGCATGATCCGGTCGATCTCGGCGTCGATGGCCTCCGGCCCGGCCGCGAGGATGCGCTTATCAAAGCCGCCCAGGATGAGCAGGTCGGGGTACTCCTTCCCGGTCCGCACTACGTCGCAGCCCGAAGCCGCCTCGAAGGGGCTCAGATAATCGAGGCCCAGCTCGGCGTACACCGGGATGGCGGCGTCGGAAAAGCCGTCGGTGTCCACCTGGAAGAAGACCTTGCGGCTCTGGTCGATGTTGCGCTTTTTCACGTTGTCGAGCAGCCGTTTATAATAAGGCAGCAAAAATTCCCGCATCATGGCCGGGGAGATGAGCAGGCCGTGGTTGTAGCAGATATCCTCGGCGATGAAGACTTCGTCGATGGTCACATACTGCTGGTGCCGCGCGATGACCGCGTCGGCGAGGGCAAACCAGGTCTCCATGCAGTCGTGGATGAGCTCCGGGTCGTCGGCCAGCAGATACATGAGCTCGAGCGGCCCCATCAGGCTGCGCAGGTACATGTAGCCGCCCACCAGGTTCTGGCAGATGACCTGCCCCTCGCCCGCCGCCTTGACAGCCTCGGCCATCCGCGCATCGAGGTCGGCGTACCGCTCCGGGGTATTGGGGTCCATCCGCCACTTGCAGTTTCGGATCCAGCTTTTCATATCCTTGACCGGATGGTCGATGTATTCCGGCATGAAGCCGTTGCGGCGGCCCTTGAAGTAGAGAACGTGCCGGCCGGCGAAATCCTGGACGACTTCATGCTCGGCGTCAGCGTCCCGGATCCATTTTTCCTCAAAAACCGGACAGAAGCCCGCCTCGCACCAGCCGAGCTGGCCGAGGAAGTGCTTGCCGGGCGGGTCGAAGCCGAACAGCTCGTCGAGCTGCTCCCCGGTGACGTTTTCGGGAAGATGCCCCTCGCGGATCCAGCGGTCGAGGGAGTAGTAGCCGAATTCTTTCTGGTAAATGGGCGCGCCGGGCTTTTTGGCGTAGAAGTCGCGCATCTTGCGGGCGCCGGGGGTCATTTTGTCGTAATCCACCATCGCATGGATCCCGTCTTTGATCATATCCTTCATCCTTTCTTTGCAAAAAGCGGAAAAACTGCGTTCTTTTCTTCTATTATATTGCCTTTTTTCCCGGATTCCTATATACTATTGTGATAGAGATATGGAAATTTGTAAGGCGCCGCAGGGAGGGGAAGCATATGGCAAAAGAGAGCCCGCAATTCCTGTACGAGGGGGTCCTGACCGGGACCTACCACTTTGAGTCGGCGGATTTCGGCGGAGGCAGGATCTTATACTGCGGCTGGGAGCAGTGCGCGGCGGGGCATTTCTGCGGGCCGCACATCCGCCCGCACTACCTGATGGTCTATGCCGTGAGCGGCGGCGGGATCTTCCGCGCGCGCAGCCGGACCTACCGCCTGGGCGCCGGCTCGACCTTTGTCATCTTCCCCGGCGAGAACACCTATTACTGCGCCGACGGGGAGGACCCCTGGTTCTACTACTGGATCGCCTTTGAGGGGGAGATCTTCGACCGGCTGCTGCTGCGCGCATCGGTCACCCCCGAACAGCCGGTCCACTGCGCGGACGAGGACGCGGCGGCCGCTCTCCAGAACTGCTACGGACGGCTGCTCGGCTGCTGCGAGGCAAGGCTCCCTTATATCGACCTGAAGGCCGCGTCGGCCCTCTTTGACATCCTGCATACCTTGAGCGCCGCGGCAAACCTCGCCGACCGGCTCGAGGTGCGGCAGTCCCCCCTCTCCCCCCACGTCCAGCGGGCAGTCGAGTTTGTCAAGAATCACTACGGCGAACCGCTCTCGGTCAGCGGCATGGCGGACGCGCTGGGCCTGAGCCGGGAGCACCTCTCCGCCCTCTTCCGGGAGGAATACGGCATCCCGCCGGTGCGCTTCATCCGGGAGTACCGCCTCTACACCGCGGCGACCCTCCTCCTGACGACCCGGTACCCGGTCGCCGAGATCGCCGCCATGACCGGATTTTCCGACTACAACTATTTCTCCAACCAGTTTTCCCGCCGGTACGGCATGAGCCCCAGCCGCTACCGGCAAAGCGGGCGGGAGCGGATTCTTTGACAAAAAACGGGAGGAGGCCCCGCGGCCCCTCCCGTTTTTGAATTTTACAGGCAGCTTTTATCCGCCCTTTTTCTCGCCGAATTCCACAGCCAGCCGGGAAAACATCTTCGCGAGGACGATGACGGCCGCGCACGCCAGCACAAATTCCGCGCTGAACTGCGCGTAGGCGAGGCCGTACAGCGGGAAGAGCCGGTTGAGCAGCAGCAGCGCCGGGATTTCGAGCACGATCTTGCGCAGGAAGGCGAAAATCAGCGCGTTCCGCCCCAGGCCGCAGGCCTGGAAGACGCCGACCGCCAGGAAATCCACGCAGAGGAAGGGCTGCGCCAGGCAGAGCCCGCGCAAAAACTGCTCGCCGTAGGCGACGACCTGCGGGTCGCTCATAAACGACCGGATCAGCGGGCCGGCAAAGATGAGGTAGGCGGCGGTGGCGCAGATGATCGCACTGAGGGAGATTTTGGCCGTAAAGACCAGCGCCCCCTTCATCCGCTTCAGGTTCCGCGCCGAGTAGTTGTAGCCGATGAGCGGCATGACCCCCTGGCTCAAGCCCTGGCTCACCTGCATCGGGATCATCGCGAGCTTCTGCGCGATGCCCATCGCCGCCACCGCCTGCTCGCCGAAGGAGGCGGTGAAGTTGTTTAGGACGGTCATCCCGGTCACGTTTAAGAGGTTCTGGATCATGGCCGGCACCCCCACCGCGCAGACGCCGCCCGCGATCCGCCGGTCGAAAGTAAATTTGCGGAAATCGACGCAGACGTAAGTCTTTCCGCGCTTTGCAATCAGCAGCACCGCAAAGTAGAGGCAGGCGACGCAGTTGGAGAGGAAGGTCGCGCAGCCGGCGCCGCCCGCTTTCATGTCAAACCCCCACGGCATAATGAAGATGGGGTCGAGGATGATGTTCAGGATGCACCCGCTCATCGTGCCGATGCTGGCGTGCAGGGCCGAACCCTCCGCCCGCACGAGGTAGGCGAGGACAACGTTTAAGATCGACGGCGCCGCCCCCAGGGTGGTCGTCCAGAACAGGTACTCGGAAGTGGCCTGCGCGGTGACGCTGTCCGCGCCCAGGAGCCGCAGCAGCGGCTCCTGGAAGACGGCGACGAGCAGCGAAAAGAGCAGCCCGCTCAAGGCCGCGCAGTAAAAGCCGAAGGCGCTGCTGCGGGAGACCGTCTCATAATCCTTGCGGCCGAGGGCGCGGCTCATCATGCTCGAGGAACCGACCCCAAAGAGGTTGTTGATTGCGTTGAAGGCGAGCAGCACCGGGGCCGCCAGCGTGACGGCGGCGTTCTGCACCGGGTCGTTGAGCATCCCGACAAAAAAGGTGTCGGCCAGGTTATACAGCACCATGACCAGCGAGCTGAGCACAGTGGGGACGCAGAGCTTCAAAACAGCCCGGGACACCGGCGCGGTTTCAAAGAGCTCCGTCCTGCTGATATCTGCCATAGAAAATCCCTCCAAAATGTTTGTCCTGCGCCGCCGGTTCCCAAAACAGCGGGAAAAAGCGCGCAGACTGAATCCGCCGCCCTCTGCTGAAGGCGGCGGAACTCGTTTTCGCCTGTGCGTTTAAGCCGGGTCGGAGATCTGGTAGCTGCCGTCGCGGAAATCAACCGTCACCTCCGTCCCGTCGCTGAAGACGGTCCGCTGTTTTTTGCCGTCCGGGGTCAGCAGCTCGTGCCGGACCATCTCACATTTGGCCACCCGCTTCTGGAGCGCGGAAACGATCCGCCAGCGGCGGATCTGCTCGTCGAGCTTCTTCTCCGCCTGAAGGTCGAACGCCCCGTCTGTGTTGGGGTAGGCGCCCTCCCGGTCGAGGTAGGCCGCGCCGCCGTTTAAGAGGGCGTAGAGCATGTAGTCCTCATCCTCGGTCTGCTCCATCGGCCAGGGCAGGATCATGCAGTCGTGGTAGACGAGGTTGTAAAGCGGCGCCGGAATGCCCTTGCGCGGGCTGCCGGGAGGCGAGAGCATAAAATCGTAGGGCCCGTAGTGGGCGAAAACAAGGCTCTTCACCGCCCAGTCGGTGACCTCCTCCGAGCTGGGGACGATCCCCCGGGAGGTGAGGTAGTCAAAGCAGGCCGCGCGGTATTCGAGGCACTCCTTGCGGGTCATCCGGTGGTCGGGGTTTGCGCACTCGTCGGGCTCGTTGCAGGTGAAGACGTCGAGGTAGGAGGCCGCCAGGCGGATGCCGTGGGCGAGCACCTCCTCAAAATTGCGCTTGACGTAATAGGGGGCCTGGGAGGCGCAGAGGTAGCTCTGCCGGCCGCCGGCCCATCGCGCCTGGTCGAAGATGCTGCCGTCGGGATTCTGGCAGGCAAAGGACGGGTCAAAGGTGGCGGCGTCGAAATAGTAGTCGCGGTACTGGTCGTGCAGGCCGAAGAGGTAGCCGTATTCCGCCAGGGTGTCCGAAAGGCTCTTGAGCCCCTCCCAGCCGCCGGCCTCGGCACAGGCGGGCAGGTAGTCGGGGTGCTGATTATCGTAGCCGGGCTGGCCCCAGCCGTCCAGGTGGAGGTAGAGCTGCTCCACCCCCTTGTCGTGGAAGCGGCGGATCTCCGCCTCCCGCGCCGAAAACGGCACCATGCAGTCGTTCTTCTCCGGGTGCTCGGGGTCGTAAAAGAGGGAGCCGGGGGAGACGTGGGTCTTGATCCCCTTGTGAACGACGCCCGCCCCGATGAGCCGGTCGACGTTGGGGTTGCGCACCGCCTTTTCGGCCAGGGTGGTCAAAAGCCCGGTCTCTTTGGCGTAGGCGCGGTAGATCTTGCACAGGTCGTTGTAGTCGCAGTCCCCGCGGAAGCTGTAGCGGGCGATCCGCCGGCCGGTCAGCAGCCCGAGGCTCGGGAGCCAGCGGAAGGAAACCTGGGTGTAGGGGCCGCCGGCCGGGTGCTCCGCCTGGTAGGCCGCGTCCCACGGGGTCTCGCAGATGGCGATGTAGCCGCCGCCGGGACGCACCTGCCCGAACCAGGGCATGTAGGCCGCCGCGGTGCAGAGCTGGCCGTCAAAGTGGATCTTTCCGAGCTCGACCGGCCAGTTGTTCGGTACGAGCAGCCCCTGCTGGATGTTTAAGACAGTGTACCAGTCCGCGCTTCCTTCGCAAAATTCCATCGGGCCGGGCCAGTAGACCGCTTCCGCGCCGATGCCGCCGTCCTCGATCGGGATCCACTCGAAGCGCAGGTCGCCGGTGCTGTTTTCCACCCAGACCAGGGTGTCAAAGGCGAGGGGCAGCCGTTCCCCGTCCTGTGCAAAGCCGCGGTAGGAGGTGCGCACCCCTTCCCCCACCCCGCTGCGGAAAGACGCGCGGGTGATCTCCGCGGCGCTGTCAAAATAAAGCGCGCTCCCGTCCTTCAGGGCGATGCGGGGGCGGTAGCCCTCCGCCTGGCGCCACTCCGTCCCGTGCGCGGAAACGGAAAAGCCCTCCCCCTGCAGGCAGACCGCGAGGCCCCCTGCGGCAAACGACGCTTTTTGATAATCCATCATCCGGATACCCTCTTTCTTCATTGTGATACGTTTAAAAATATTGTACCACAATGTAAACGTTTTGAAAAGGATTCTGCCGTTTTTTCTCGAAATTCCGGATATTTCAGGCCAAAAATAAATTTTGTGCATGCTGTATATTCTCCAACTTATTCCAGCGTCTCGGATAATGAAAATGCCAAATTCACAGAATTCTGCATTTTAGCGCTTGACAACACAGCGAAGATGGGCTATGATATAAACAGTTAGCGAGTGCTAATTATCTTGGCGAAATGCGAGGGATTTCTATGATGCCGCTTTCATTGGCAAACGTTGGAGAAGCAAACACCATCAAAAAAATCGGCGGCAGCCCGGAGGTGAAAAAGCACCTGGAAAATCTCGGCTTTGTCGTCGGGGGGAATGTCACCGTCATTACCATGCTGGGGGGCAATGTGATTGTCAACGTAAAGGAGACCCGCGTTGCCATCAGCGAAGAAATGGCGCGAAAAATCATGATCTGATTTTTTCATAAACAACTGTGCAGTTCAGATTTTAAGGAGGAAAAGTCGATGAAAACATTAAGGGCTGTCAAGGTCGGCGACACCGTCCGTGTTGTCAAGCTCCACGGGGAAGGGGCGGTCAAGCGCCGCATCATGGACATGGGGCTGACAAAAGGAGTGGAGGTCCATGTCCGCAAGGTGGCTCCTTTGGGAGACCCGATCGAGGTAACGGTCCGCGGCTATGAGCTGTCTCTGCGCAAGGCCGACGCGGAAATGATCGAAGTGGAATAGCATGGATTTCAGTCGGGGGGCAACCCCCATATTTTTCGGCACAACAGTTAGCTTTAGCTAATCTCGGAAAGTGAGGAATCTGAAGATGAATGTAAGAATTGCCCTTGCGGGAAACCCGAACAGCGGCAAAACGACCCTCTTTAACGCCCTGACCGGCTCCAACCAGTTCGTCGGCAACTGGCCGGGCGTCACGGTGGAGAAAAAGGAAGGCAAGCTCAAAAAGCACGACGGCGTCGTCATAACCGACCTGCCCGGCATCTACTCCCTCTCCCCCTACACCCTGGAAGAGGTCGTCGCCCGCAACTACCTGATCGGCGAGCGCCCCGACGCCATCCTGAATATCATCGACGGCACCAATCTCGAACGCAACCTCTACCTGACCACCCAGCTCACCGAGCTCGGCATCCCGGTGGTCGTCGCCATCAACATGATGGACATCGTCAAGAAAAACGGCGACCGGATCGACATAGCCGAGCTTTCCCGCCAGCTCGGCTGCAAGGTGGTCGAGATCTCTGCGCTGAAAGGCGCCGGCATCATGCAGGCTGCGGAAGCCGCCCTCGACGCCGCGAAAAACGCCAAAACCGTGCCAATGCACACCTTCTCCGGCACCGTTGAGCACGCCATCGCCCACATCGAGGAAGCCGCCGTACATAACCTCCCGGAAGAGCAGCAGCGCTGGTACGCCATCAAGATCTTCGAGCGGGACGACAAGGTGCTCAGCCAGCTGAACATCAACCCGACGACCCTCGCCCACATCGAGGAGGACATCAAAGCCGCCGAGAAGGAGCTCGACGACGACGCGGAAAGCATCATCACCAATGAGCGCTACCTCTACATCGCCTCCATCATCAAATCCTGCTACAAGAAAAAGAGCGCCGGCAGCCTTTCGACCTCCGACAAGATCGACAAGATCGTCACCAACCGCTGGCTCGGCCTCCCGATCTTCGCGGTGGTCATGTTCCTTGTCTACTACATTTCGATGGTCACGGTCGGCACTGCGGCGACCGACTGGGCCAACGACGGCCTCTTCGGAGACGGCTGGCACCTGTTCGCCATCGGCTCCTCCGCCTACGCCGACGCCTCCGACGAGTACGCCGAGGCGATGAACGCGGTGGACGCTTTCATCGGGACCGGCGCGGAGGGCTCCGCGGAGCTGGCCGAGGCGCTCGACACCGAATCCGAATCCTTTGACCCCGCCGGCGCGGCCGCCCTGCTCGAGCAGTACGCCGCCCAGTTCTCCGCATCCGACGAGGCTGTGATTGAGCTCGAGGATGAAGAGACCCTCTCCACCGAGGAGGTCACCTACACCGGCGCGGACCTGGCGGCCGCCCCCTCTGTCCTGGCGGAGTACGGCTACGCCGAACCCGATCCCGCCGATTACGGCATCTGGGTGCCCGGCATCCCCGTCCTGGTCGGCAGCGCGCTGGAAGCGGCAGGCGCCGCTGACTGGCTCGCTGGCCTCATCAACGACGGCATCGTCGCTGGCGTCGGCGCGGTCCTCGGCTTTGTGCCGCAGATGCTCGTCCTCTTCCTGCTGCTCGCCATCCTGGAATCCTGCGGCTATATGGCCCGAATCGCCTTCGTCCTCGACCGGATCTTCCGCAAATTCGGCCTCTCCGGCAAGTCCTTTATCCCGATCCTAGTCGGCACCGGCTGCGGCGTCCCCGGCATCATGGCCTCCCGGACCATTGAAAACGAACGCGACCGCCGGATGACCATCATGACCACCACCTTCATCCCCTGCGGCGCCAAGGTGCCCTTCATCTCGATGATTGCCGGCGCCATCTTCCATAACTCGCCCTGGGTCTCCACCTCCGCCTACTTCCTGGGCATGGCCTGCATCATCCTCTCCGGCATCATGCTCAAAAAGACCAGGATGTTCGCGGGCGACCCGGCTCCCTTCGTGATGGAGCTGCCCGCCTACCACCTGCCCACCGCCAGCAACGTCCTCCGCTCCATGTGGGAGCGCGGCTGGTCCTTCATCAAAAAGGCCGGCACCATCATCCTGCTGTCCACCATCCTGGTCTGGTTCTTAAGCTACTTCGGCTTTGTCGACGGCACCTTCCGGATGCTGTCTGACGAGGAGATCGGCTCCTCCATCCTCGCGACCATCGGCAGCGCCATCGCCTGGATCTTCGCCCCCCTCGGCTGGGGAACCTGGCAGGCGACCGTCGCCTCCATCACCGGCCTCATCGCCAAGGAAAACATCGTCGGCACGATGGGCGTCCTCTTCGGCGCGGAGGGCTCTGCCTACGCGGCGATCGGCGCGGCCTTCACCCCCCTGGCCGGCTACTCCTTCCTGGCCTTCAACCTGCTGTGCGCGCCCTGCTTTGCCGCCATCGGCGCGATCAAGCGCGAGATGAACTCGGCCAAGTGGACCTGGTTCGCCATCGGCTACCAGTGCGGCTTTGCCTACGCAGTGTCGCTGATGATCTTCCAGATCGGTTCCATCTTCACCGGCAGCGTCAACGTCATCGGCCTGATCGCCGCCCTCCTGCTCCTGGCCGGCATGCTCTACATGCTCTTCAAGCCCTATAAGGAAGCGACCACGCTGACCCGGGCTGTCAAAGTCAAATAACAAATCCCATAAAAGGAGGCGCTTGTCATGCTCACATGGATTGCGCAAAATATCGCCACCATCCTCATCTGCCTGGTCCTGATTCTGATCGTTGCAGCCATTATCGTCTACCTTGTCCGCGAAAAGAAGAAGGGGAAATCCTCCTGCGGGGGCGGATGCAAGGGCTGCCCGATGAGCGGCTCCTGCCACAGGCACTGACACCCGCCCGGCCTGCGCGGGAGCCTCACGCCCCGGCGCAGGCCGGCGCCTTATGAAGAAAGGAGCCGGTTATGGTCCAGATTACCCTCAAAATCGACGGCATGATGTGCGGGATGTGCGAGTCCCATGTAAACGACGCCATCCGCCGCGCATTCCCGGTCAAAAAGGTGACCTCTTCTCACACAAAGGGGCAGACCGTCATCCTCTCGGAGGAGGCCATCGACCATGAAAAGCTGCGCGCAGCCGTCAATGGGACCGGCTACACCGTTTTATCCATCGAACAGTCGCCATATGAAAAGAAAGGGCTGTTCTCATTTCTGGGCAAATAGATCCGTTTGACATGAGAGAGGGGGCCGCGCCCGTGTCCGAAGAAATGATCGTCACACACTGCTCGCCGACTATGGCAGGCTTAAAGACCGGCAGCCTGTTTTCCTGCCGCATCGAGGACAGAAAGAAAACGCTCGACCAGATCCGCTGCCTGAACAGCCGGCTGGTCCCCCGCGGCGCGGTCATCCTGCCGCTCCGCTTCCAGGGGGAGCAGGCCCTCATCTACATGTACCGCCCCGCGCAGCTCAGGCGGGACCTCTCGCATGAGCTGGCCGTCCGCATCCTCGCGGAGCGGAAATACCCGGTGGAAACCCCGGGCCGCTGCCTCTGCGAACTGATGCGGCGGCTGGAGGAAGCCCCCGCAGGGGATTTTCCCCATGAAATCGGCCTGTTTCTCGGCTATCCCCCGGAGGATGTGCGCGGCTTTATCGAAAACCGCGCCATGTGCGCCAAATGCGTCGGCGCCTGGAAGGTCTACGGGGACGAACAGGCGGCAAAAAGCAGGTTCGCCAAGTACGAACAATGCAAAAAGGTCTACGGCGAATGCTTCCGCAAACACAATTCGTTTGATCGGCTGATCGTGGCTGTATCATAAATGCAAAAAACCTGATCAGAAAGGCTGGTGCGCAATGCGTAAAATTGCTGTTGTTTATTGGAGCGGGACCGGGAACACCGAGGCGATGGCCTCCGCGGTCCTGGAAGGCGCAAAGGAAAAAGGCGCGGAGGCTGTGCTGTTCACAGCTCCCGAATTCGACGCCTCGATGGTGGATGACTACGACGCGATCGCCTTCGGCTGCCCCTCGATGGGCGCCGAACAGCTCGAAGAGACCGAATTCGAGCCGATGTTCTCCGCCTGCGAGAGCGCGCTCAAGGGCAAAAAGATCGCCCTCTTCGGCTCTTACGGCTGGGGGGACGGCGAGTGGATGCGCACCTGGGAGGAGACCTGCCTCTCCGACGGCGCCGTCCTCGCCTGCGAGAGCGTCATCTGCAACGAAGCCCCGGACGATGAGGCTCTGGCCGGCTGCAGGGCCCTCGGCGCGGCCCTCGCGGACTGATTCCCAACCGTAAAACGCCCCGGCTCTATTGCGCGTAGAGCCGGGGCGCGCCGCGTTCCGCGATTTTGACATTTTCCCGCAGGCGGGTTATAATGAAACCAGTTTGATCCACCATGCGCCCAAACAGGAAGGACGGGAACCGACCATGTATAACCCCCAGCTGGAAACCTTTCTCTGCGTCGCGGAGGCGGGGAGCTTCAACAAAGCCGCCGAACAGCTCTACATCTCCCCTCCGGCCGTCATCAAGCAGATCAACCTCCTCGAGGACAGCCTCGGGCTGCGTCTCTTTGTCCGCACCCACCGCGGGCTCGCCCTCACCAAGGCCGGGCAGTCCCTTTATCAGGACGCCAAATACATCATCCAGTACTGCAAGGATTCGGTCACGCGGGCCAAAAACGCCATGCAGGAGTGCGAGAACCTCATCCGCATCGGCACCTCCCCCATGACCCCCGCCCAGGTGCTGGTGGACCTCTGGCCCCGGGCGCAGGTCTACTGCCCCGACACCAAATTCCAGCTCATCCCCTTTGAAAACACGCCGGAAAACGCGCGGGAGATTCTGGCAAACCTCGGGCAGAACATCGACGTCGTCGCCGGAATCTTCGACGAGACGATGTTGAACCTCCGCCAGTGCGCCGGGCTTGAGATTTCAAAGGAGCCCATCTGCTGCGCCGTCTCCGTCCACCACCGGCTGGCGCAGAAAAACGCCCTGACCATCCGGGACCTTTACGGGGAGGACCTCATGCTCATGCGCCGGGGCTGGATCCGGTACGTCGACCTGCTCCGGGACGATTTGTGGAAAAACCACCCGCAGATCCGCATCATCGACTTCGATTTCTATGATATGGCTGCCTTCAACCAGTGCGAAAACAACCAGTGCGTCCTGATGGCGGTCGATAACTGGCGGTACGTCCATCCGCTTCTCAAGATTCTGCCGGTCGACTGGGGGTACACCATTCCCTTCGGCCTGCTGCACTCCCCCGCCCCTTCCCCCATCGTCCGCCAGTTCCTCAAGGCTGTGGAGACGGTGGTATCCGGGCAGCCTGCGGGCGGCCGTTAACCTTTGGGAACCCCTGCTGCCACGAATCGAAACTTCCGCCCCCACTGCTTTCGGGGTACAATCTCAGACGAGGACGAGAGCCTCCTTTTCTCCCACTACGACCCAGCCACCGTTGAAATGCTGACCAGCCTGATCCGATAAATAAAAGCAAAAAGCCGCCCAGCCGCTGTTTTTCATACGGCCGGGCGGCTTTTCTGCCCCTCCATGATCCGCACGGATGCGTAAAGCCTGTCCAAATGCGGGATCTGACCCATGTTCGCACTGCAATCCACGCTCCCTGTCCGGGAGCGGCACAAATGGGGAGGCATCCCCACCGGAATCACGCAATTTCAATCCACGTTCCCCGTACGGGGAGCGACCTTATCACGATACTCAGCCCAAGCTTCCTGATAGCCATTTCCATCCACATTCCCGCACAAAGGAGGGGGCAACGGCTCAGCCGGCAGAATGGCTGCCGTTTGTTCCATTGTATCGCAAATCAAAATAAAGGTCAACATTTATCGGCAAAGCATTGGATTTCCGCCTCAAAATGCTCCCATTCCGGCCGCCAAACCATTTCGATAAAATTCCCGAGCAGGTCAAAAGCCCGCCCGCCCCGAAAAAACGGGCTGCGGACGAGCCTTTCCATCTCATTTCTGGTTATCCCTCTAAATCCAAATAGGGGCTCAAATTCCGGTGGGAGTTGTTGTCGGAGACCTTTTTGGCCGGTACGCCCGCCCAGGTCGTGCCGGGCTCGGCGATGGAGCGGACCACAACCGCCCCCGCCCCGATGGCGACGTCGTCCGCGATGGAGACGGGGCCGATGATCTTCGCCCCGCTGCCGATGAACACATTGTCCCCGATCGCGGCAGCCTGGGCGCTGCCGTTGGTCGCGCCGATGCAGACTCCTTCGTGAATCCGGCAGTTTTTCCCCACCCGCGCCGTTCCGTTGACTGTCACGCTGCCCGGGTGCGCGATGGACAGCCCGGGGCCGAACACCCCGCGCGGGATGGTAAAGCCCCCGCATCGCAGCCCCAGGTTGTGGGTGCGGAACCGGTAATACAGCCCCAGAACCCGCCAAATTCCTCCGCGGCCGGAATAATATTCCCATTTCCGCAGGGCAATCGTAAATTTCCATATCTCGTCGCCAAACAATTTTGGGCGCATTCGGTCCGCAACCCGCAAAGCAAGCCGGTCCTGCTCCAGATAACGGCGCAGCTCCGCCCTGTCCTGAATCATAATGTCATCTGCCTTTCTTGTTTTGGATCCTGTGGGCATATGACGTCATTCCCGTAATAATTAGTGCAGGAATTTCCAATATCTGTTGCAGCAGGACAGTTTTTCCCCGGATTCGGCCCATTTCGCGGCCGCGTCAGTTTTCCGCGGCGGTCTCCTCCGCCTTCTTCCCCGCGGGGACGGCAATCGTCTTGACGCCGAACACGAAGTAGAGGATGTGGAAGACCCAGACGGCGGCCAGGACGATGCGGCCGACCGGCACCGCGTGCATCATGAAAAAGCCGATGGACATGAGGATCGTCACCGTTATCATGATGCGGATCTTGGTCTTCCGGGTCATCCCCTGCCCCTTGACGTAGCTCTCGAGGTTATTCTTGTAGAGTTTTGTGCCGGTAAACCAGCGGTGCAGCCGCTCCGAGCTTTTGGCAAAGCAGAAGGCGGCCAGCAGCAGGAAGGGGAAGGCGGGCAGCAGCGGCAGAACGGCCCCGACGGCCCCCAGCCCGACGCCGATGCAGCCCAGAATGATGAAAAGGATGCGCTTGATTTTCATGCTTGTTCCTCCAGTCGTCGTTTTTCCCTGCGTGTCTCGATCATATGGCGGATGGCCGCCGCGGGATGAGAAAACAGCATCCGCGGGCCGGAAAACCGCATCACCGCCCGGATCTTCTCCCGCATCTCAGGCTTGTAGCAGTGCACCCTGCAGTTGGAGCAGAAGGTCTTGGTCTCCATAAAGGGGCATTTGTCCGACCGCTGCCGGGCGTAGTCCGCAAGCTCCGCGCATTCCGGGCATAACCCGCCTTTGGAATGGTGCTGTTTCCTGCAATAGAGGGCGATCATCCGGGAGACCATCTCCTTTTCCCGCCGCCGCTTGCTTTCGGCCTGCTTCCCCATCAGCTCATCCTCCCGTTTTCCACCGAATAGACCCGGTCCGCAATCCGCATCGTCGACTGCCGGTGGGAGACGAGGACCACCGTCTTCCCCTCCCGCTCCCGGTGCAGGGAGCGCAGGATCACAGCCTCGTTTAAGCTGTCCAGGTTGCTGGTGGGTTCATCCAGCAGGAGCAGCGGCGCGTCGTGCAGGAAGGCCCGCGCCAGCCCCAGCCGCTGCCGCTCCCCGCCGGAGAGGGTGTCGCCCAGCTCCCCGACCGGCGTGTCGTACCCCTGCGGGAGGGTCATGATGAAGTCATGGACCGACGCCTTTTTGCAGGCGGCCTCGATCTCCGCGTCGGAGGCATCCAGCCGGGCAATCCGGAGGTTGTTTTTGATGCTGTCGTGGAAGAGGTGGGTCTCCTGGGTCACAAAGCTCTCCATCTCCCGCAGGTTTGCGGTGTTGATCTCGGGCACCGGTGTGCCCGAGAGGGCGATCCTCCCCTGTCCCACGTCCCAGAAGCGCATGAACAGCTTTAGGAGGGTGGATTTGCCGCTCCCGCTGCGCCCGGAAATGCCGACCACCGCGTGCTGCGGGATCTCCACCGACACGTCCGACAGGACGATCTCCTGCCCATAGGAGAAGGTGACGCCCTCCGCCCGCGCATCCGTGAAGGCAATCTCCGGCCGCCCGGAAACCTCCTCGATGACCGGGGTTTCTTCCAGAATATCCAGCACCCGGTTGCCTGCGGCGAAGGTGTTTTGCAGGGTGCTGCCCAGGTTTGCCAGCGCAATGACCGGCCCGAAGGAGGAGAAGAGGGCGAGCACCGGGATCAGCACCCCGTCAAAGCCGACCGCCCCGCCGCGGTAAAGCAGCGCGCTGGCCAGGAGCATCAGCAGGTCAAAGGCCAGCACGACGGTGTTGGTGGCCGCCGCATTGCGGCCGGCATCCCGCTTCATCTGCTCCTCCTCCCGGGCGAGGGCGTCCGTTTGCGCGTTCATCTGCGTTAGCCGCCGGCTGCCCTGGCCAAACTGCAGGATCTCCGGCAGCCCGCGCAGGCTGTCCAGCACAAAGGCGGAGAGCTCCCCGGACTTTGTGCGGAAGCGCAGCCCCCTGTCCCCGCTCAGTTTGGAGGTGACAACGGGGATGAGCAGCCCCACAACAAGGTAGGCGATGAGGGCCAGAAGCCCCAGCGCCCAGTGATAGCTCCCGATAAAGAGGCACATCACAACCGTAAACAGCAGCGCGATCGCCGCCGGGGAGATGGTGTGGGCGTAGAAGACCTCCAAAAGCTCGATGTCTGAGGTGATGACCGAGATGAGGTCCCCCTTGTCCCGCCCCTCCAGCTTGGCCGGGCAGAGCCGCCTGAGGGCCCGGAAGACCCTGTCCCGGATGAGGGCCAGCAGCTTGAAGGCGATGAAGTGGTTGCACGCCTGCTCCGCGTAGCGCAGAAAGCCCCGCAGCAGGGCGAAGGCCGCGATGCACCCGAAGGCCGCCGCCATCCCCACCGGGACGGCCTCCCCCAGCGCGTCCAGCAGCGCATAGCCGCCGAAAACGGTGAGGAAGGCGGCGCAGAGGTGCCCCAGAAGCCCCATGAAAACCGCCAGCAGCATATATCCGGTCAGGGGCTTGACCAGCCCCGCCAGCTTTGTCATGACGCGGAATCCGCTCCGTCTTTTCATGCCTGCCCCTCCTTTCCGTAGTTCTCCAGATCCTGCTGAGCTGTCCAGAGCCGCGCGTACAGGCCGCCGTTTCGCAGCAGCTCCTCATGCCGCCCGTGTTCCGCGACCCTGCCGCCGTCCAGCACGTAGATGGCGTCCGCCTTCACCGCATTGGCCAGCCGGTGGGAGATGAGGAGGACCGTCTTTGTTTGGGCCAGCGCGCAGATCTCCTCCATGATGTCGTTTTCGCTCTCAACGTCGATGTTCGAGGTCGCCTCGTCAAAGATATAGACCGGGCTGTCGTGCAGCAGCGCCCGCGCCAGAGCCAGCCGCTGCCGCTGCCCGCCGGAGAGGTTTGCCGCCCTTTCGAGCAGCTGGGTGTCGAGCCCCTCCTCGGCCCTGAAAAATCCGGCCAGATTGACCCGCTCCAGCGCCGCCCACAGCTCTGCGTCCGAAGCGCCGGGCCGGCCCATCAGCAGGTTGTCCCGCACCGTCCCCTTGAAGAGGTAGCTCTGGTGGCTGATATAGGTGATGTTTTGCAGCAGGGACGCTTCGCTGATCTCGGTGAGCTCCGCCCCGCCCACCTTGACGGAGCCGCTGTATCCTTTGTTCCGCCCCATCAGGATGGCGGCGACGGTGGATTTCCCGCAGCCGCTCTCCCCCACCAGGGCGGTAAAGCTGCCCTGCGGGAAGGAAAGGTCGACCCCGTGCAGGATCTCCCGCTCCGGCTCGTAGCAGAACCGCAGGCCGGAACAGGTGATGGCGCAGTCCTCCGGCATGGGCGCGCGGCCGGGTGCGGCCTCCTCGAGGTCCAGCAGGCGGAAGATCTTGTCGCTGGCCGCCATGCCGTTCATGGCGATGTGGAAGAAGCTCCCGAGCTGCCGCATGGGGAGGAAAAAGTCCGCCGCCAGCAGGATGATGAGCAGGCACCCGGCCAGGGACACCCGGCCGGAGGCGTACTGGGACACCGCCATGATGATCCCCAGCGCCGCGCCGCCGTATGCGACCAGGTCCATGATGGTGATGGAGTTGAGCTGCATGGTCAGCACCTTCATGGTGATCTTGCGGAATTTTTCCGCCTCCTCGTTCATTTCCCGGTTCTTGAATTCGTCCGCCTGATAGATCTTGAGCGTTGTTAGCCCCTGCAAATTTTCGAGGAAGGTGTCCCCCAGGGCGGTGTACTGCCCCCAGTATTTGGCGAGCAGCTTTTTGGCCCAGGTCTGCACCGCAGCGATCGCGGCGGGGATGAGCGGCACACAGATAAGCAGCACCGCTGCCGCGGGCGCGCTGACAAAGCAGAGCACCGCAAACAGGGTCAGCGGGGCCAGCATGGCGTAGAAAAACTGCGGGAGATAGGCGCCGAAATAGGTTTCCAGCTGGTCGACCCCCTCGACCGCCACCTGCACGACCTCGGAGGTTTTGACCTGCTCGCTGTAGGAGGCCCCCAGCCGCAGAAGCTTCCGGTAAATTTGTTCCCGCAGCGTCTTTTTGACCGCCCGGGAGGACAGATAGCTCATCCTGCTCGCCCCGACCGTACACAGGTACCGGACGAGCAGCGCCAGCAGCACGGCGGCTGCCGTCATCCACATCGCGCGCGGGCCGGCGCTGCCGTCGTACAGGCCGGCGAGCAGCCAAGTGATGGCCGCCATCATGCCGATATTGGCCGCCAGGGAGCACCACTGCAGCGCGACGTTGCCGGCGATATACTTTTTGCTCTCGCCGACCGTGCCGATCAGCCGTTTGTTGATCATCATGCGGAGTAAACCCTTCCTTTGCAAAATATTGGATGCAAATCCTGCCTGCGGCTGGGCTAAAGCATTCGGAAATGCTGTTCCCGCAGCGCAGTTAGCGTGTAGTAACTAAATGATAGCATAAAAGATTAGCCTTGTCAAACCTTTTTGAAAAAAACAAAAAACAGCCCATGCGAATGGTCTCCCATTCACATGGACCGTTCTGTTTCGGATGCATTTGTCCCTAATCGGCGGCCGGCCTGCTCCCGTGCTGCGAGGGCGTGTAGCCCATCACCTTTTTATAGGCTCTGCGGAAGGAGTGCGGGCTCAGGTATCCCACCTGCTCCGAGATCTCCTGAATCGAAAGCGACCCGGATTTCATCAGCTCGTTGGCCTTGTCGATGCGCAGCTGTTCCACATAATTCTGAAAATTCTGCCCCAGATGCTTTTTGATGCTGGTGGACAGGTGGCTTTCCGACATATGGTATTTCAGCGCGATATAGCTCAGGCTCAGGTCGTAGTGCATGTAGTTTTCCCGAATGTATGCGAGAATCTCCTCCATGTTTTTCGCCGTGCTGTTTTCGCTCTTCTGGCGGATCTGCAGGCTGATGGTGCGGCACAGCCTTTTGGCCTGCGCAAAGAACACCTTCGGCGTATCCACCTGCAGCAGATTGTCCATTTCCGAAGCCGGCGCGGCGGCGTCGCTGCAGTTTAAAATGGTCCCGATCAGCTGCGCGTACAAAAGCTTCTGCATAGAGGAGGACAGGCTGTGCTGCTCAAAATTCTTTCGGTAAATCTCTTCCAGCAGCTCGTCGATCCCCTCCAAATCGCTGACGAGGATGAGGTTGGCCAGCTTCGGCCTTGCCGATAGTATAGGAGATGGCCACCTGACATCTGTCTGCCAGCCATGCGCCTACGATATTGCGGGCAACGACTCTGGCCATGTAAGCGCCGGAGCGGTCAACCTTGGTAGCGTCTTTGCCGGAGAAGGCACCGCCACCGTGGGCAGCAAGACCACCGTAAGTATCCACCATCAGCTTACGACCAGTGAGGCCGGTATCGGCAGCAGGTCCACCTTCCACAAAGCGTCCGGAAGGATTGATGAGGATTTCCGTTTCCTTCGGGAAGTGGTAGCGACTGAGCAAAGGATAGATGATTTCGGTGATGATTTCACGGCGAAGTTCATCCAAATCCTTGGTGTTCTTATGCTGCACGGATACGATGATGTTTTTTACGCTGACAGGTTTGTCGTCGTGGTATTCAATGGTTACCTGCGCTTTACCGTCAGGCCCGACATCACGGATGGTACCGTCTTTTTTTGCTTCATCCAGACGCTTGCACAGGTCATTGACGAACAGAACGGGAGTGGGCATCTTGGCCCATGTCTCGTTGGTGGCATAACCATAAACAGTGCCTTGGTCACCGGCACCAACGGAAGCGAAGATATCATCGGTATCGACATCACGGGTTTCCAGCGCTTTGTTTACGCCACCGGCGATGTCAGCGCTCTGGCGATGTACATATACAAAAACGATAAACTTCAAAGGATTGTATCCGACCTTGGCAAGAATCTGACGGACCACCATGCGGATATCGATTTTCTTGGAGCAGGTGATTTCACCGCACACAAAGATTTTTCCTTTTGTCGCCATGACCTCGCAGGCCACACGGGAGTAGCGGTCTTTCTTCAGACACTCGTCCAGAATGGCGTCGGCGATCAGGTCACAAAGTTTGTTCGGGTGTCCAGCGCAGACACTCTCGGCTGTTTTATAAGAAATGTTCATAATCAAAGTCCTTTCCTTGCCATCAGAAGGCGCTCCATGACATTTGTAATGATGTGCTGGATCACCACGGTACGGTCGGTTTGTCCCTGTCGCCAGAGACGGGCGTTGGTCTGTTGGTACAACTCCAAGGACCATGTCAGCCCAAACCAGATAAGCGTGGATCCACCGGCCTGAAGATTGAGTCCGTGACCGGCAGAAGCGGGATGGATGACTGCCACAGGAATTTTGCCGTTGTTCCAGTCCTCAATATCCTTACTGGACTTTAACTCCCGGACAGCAAAGCGCTTTTTGATACGCTGCAGGTCGTGCTTAAACCAGTAGGCCACCAGCACGGGTTTTTCATTGGCAGCTTCAATCAAATCCTCCAAAGCGTCCAACTTGCGGTCATGGAACTCCACTACATCGCCGATATCGGTGTAAATGGCACCGTTGGCCAGCTGCACCAATTTCCCGGTCAGAGAAGCGGCATTGGCAGCAGTGATTTCCTCATCAGACAGGTGCAATACCAATTCTGCCTTCAGCTGCTCGTAGCGGTTTTTCTCTTCCTCGGAAAGCTGGACCTCATACTGGGAAGAAATCAGCTCAGGCATCTGCAGATAGTCGGTGCTTTTCATGGAAATCGTTATATCCGAAATCTGCCGGTAGATGGCTTCCTCTGCATAAGGCAGCGGTTTGTAGGAGTAGATGATTTGCCCGTTGCGCTTATCCGGCATGAAGTAGTTGTTTCGGTACTGTGTGATAAACCTGCCAAGGCGCTGGCCCATATCCAGCAGACGGAACTCGGCCCACAAATCCATGAGTCCGTTGGAGCTTGGTGTACCAGTGAGGCCGATGATACGTTTGATTTTCGGTCTGACCTTCAACAATGCCTTGAAGCGTTTTGACTGGTGATTTTTGAAAGAGGAAAGCTCGTCGATGACCACGGTGTCGAAGTCAAAGGCGATTCCGCTGTCCTCAATCAGCCATTGCACATTTTCACGATTGATAATGATGATGTCGGCACCAGCCATCAAAGCAGCTTTTCTCTCTGCCGGTGTTCCCACAGCAACAGCGAAGGTTAGGTGCTTTAAGTGAGACCATTTCTTCAGCTCCGCAGGCCAAGTATCACGGGCCACACGAAGCGGAGCGATAACCAGAATGCGATGGGCCAGAAAACTGTCAAACAGCAGATCTGCGATGGCAGTCAGGGAGATGACCGTTTTGCCGAGACCCATATCGAGGAGAACTGCGGATACAGGATGGGTTTCGATATATTCAATTGCGTAGCTCTGGTAGTCGTGTGGTTTGAAGTTCATCCAGCATCCCTCCAATCTGTTCTGGTTTATCTATCACATAGACCTTGAAGCCCAAGGAACGTAGCAGCCGGTGTCGTGCTTCCTGCAAAGGGCGTGGGCGTTTTCCGGGAGCCTTCAGTTCCACAAAAGCGATAAGGCCATCAGGTAGTAATACAAGGCGGTCGGGCATTCCATCAAAACTCGGAGACACGAACTTTACTCCTGCTCCAGCAGCTTCTTTGCTGCTTTGAGACGGGACAAGAAGGTGGTGCGAGGGATACCAATTACCTTGGCGATAGCTTCATCGGAAAGGCCCTGCATACGCAGCTTGCCGATGTTTTCAGCTTCCGGCATCAGGTCAGCAAGACGCTTGAACAACTGCTCCAACACGATTCGGTCGGAAGCAAGCTCGGAAACGGCCACGTTTTCATCTGCAATGGTATCCATCAGAATCAGGTCATCATCTTCCTCACCAATCGGTGCGTCCAATGAAGCGATGACGTCGGCGTTGCGGTATTCGCAGGTCAGGCAGTCGGCATCGCAGACCCACCATTTATTGCGAGGACAGCAGCAGAGGCCACGGTCCTGGATTCTGTGACGGTAGGTATCATGGAAGCGGATATGTTCCTGATAGACTTCTTCGGGTACTTCCTGCCAGCGACGCTGGCTGCGGATGTAGATACGACGAGTTTCTTTACTCCGGTTTTCTTTGTTTGCCATATGATTTTCTCCTTTCGGCTGTGAAACCGAAGCGGAGATAACCGATATGGCTGCCAGTTCTGATTGTCATAGATGGTCACCTCATGCGGATTTCTCCGCTTCACTTGGTGACCAGCAGTTCGCAAGCTGGCACTTTATTTACTTGTTTCGTTGCCACATCAACTGCGAACACACCTCCGTGGCCACAGAGAAGGTGAGCTGATGTGTCAACAGACCGTTTTTGGTCATGTCTGGGACAGAATTTTGTGGATTACCTGACTTATTTCCTGTGAATGCCTTGTTTTATGTATAATCCAGGTGTATAATAAATAGGAATAACTATGAATTGACCTGAATGAAGGTGACTTCAAGAAGGCATAACAGAAAAAAGCGCATCAGTGTTTGTCCACATTTATTGTAGTAGTATAGCGACGATTTTTTGTCGTGGACTGGCAGACGGACAATTCTTTGACAAAATAGGACAAATTCCGGACAAGACGGACAAAGCACCTATAGAAGATAAATAGGGAGGATGCTAGATGAAGTTACATGATTTTTGCGCACCGTTTTATTCAACAACTAAATCAAAATGCGGCATTAAAGGGAAAACCTCGCAGCCTTCTATAGCGCAGTTCTTTGTGGAGACTGCATTAGGTGATTTCGCAAAAATTGAGCTTATCTTTTCTGATGCTCTGTTCCGTAAGTGGTTTAAAGGAGAGCGAGAGCCAACAGCTGAATTGTGGGCGAAAGTTGCGGATGTATATGACGAAACTCGTTTTTCAAGAGCCGTATCTTCCAAATTGAACGAAGAGGTTCTTTCGGACATACTGGCTGCATTCGGGATAGATCTAGATGAGAATGGTGTTGCCGATAAATTCGCATTTTCTGCTGCGTTGACTAAACAGTTAGGCGCTATTGCCAGAGGCAACGGTGAAGCAGACGATATCGTCAAGGAAATCTATGTTCAATATTTGAAGGTTAAAGATTTTCCTGATTATGTAACTAAGGCACAGGCCAAATACTCAAAATTAAAGACGCTCCTCTATTCTTCAGAGGAACGTCTATTTGAAGAGTTCTTTGTTTGTAATACTATTAGTAAGAGGCCAGTAAGATATCATCAGCTTCCTGATCATATGAAGATTGAAAATGTTACACTTGAGAAGCTGGAAAAGATATCTTCGTTCAGCATGCTAGTTGGTATGGGTGGGATTGGTAAGTCTATGATGATGCGCCATCTTTTCCTCACATCTATTAAAAAGTATGCGCAAACTGGAAAACTTCCAATTCTTGTGACACTGCGAGAATTCGGGCAGGATAACAATGATCTGTTTAATGTGATTGTTGACTCTGTACATAGGTTCGATATTACTTTCTCAGCAGCGCATGTGCATAAACTCATGGATGAAGGTAAATGTCAGCTGTTGCTGGATGGTCTTGATGAGATTAAGGCCAGTGACATGGATGCGTTCCAGCGCCAGCTGGATGTACTTATAGACCGATATCCGAAAAATCAGTGTGTGATGTCAACACGTAAATTTTCCTCTTTTGTGGAACTTTCGAGATTTACTGTGTTGTTTATAATGCCGTTCAATAACAATCAGGCTTTGGAGCTGATTGACCGACTGGAGTATTGTCCTGAAGAACCGAGAGTGAAGCAACAGTTTCGTGAACGACTTGTTAATGATTACTTTAAATCTCATGCGGAGTTTGTAACCAATCCACTACTTCTGACCTTGATGCTAATGAGTTACCGTAGGTTTGCAGATGTGCCTGAAAAGAAGTATTTGTTTTATGAACAGGCATACCAGACACTGCTGCAGAGGCACGACTCTGATAAGCTGGCATATAAGCGAGTGTTCCGTAGCGTTAAGGACCCATCAGATTTTACGTTGGTGTTCCGTGAGTTCTGTGCCAAGTCCTACAGAAAAGGCGATTATGAGTTCAGCTATAATGAATTCGATACGTATTTTAGAAAACTGAAAATGTTAGCCCGCATGGACCCGGACATGATAAAACTTGACAATTTCCTATTCGATGTGTGTCACAGTGCTTGTCTCATGTATGAAGAAGGACAGAATTATCACTTCCTGCACAGGTCTTTTCAGGAGTATTTCTTTGCAGATTACTACTCCCGTCAAGATGACACCACATTGATGAAACTGGGAAATTATATCGCTACAGCAGACCAGCTTCTTTTCGATGAAGGAAGCGCATTTGGTATGCTTTATGATCTTGCACAGGACAAGGTGGAACGATTTATAATATGCCGTTCTTAGCTTCTATCTTTGATAATCAAGGCGATGAAGATAAATACTGGCTGTTCCTAGCCAAGGGATATGATTTCTGGATATACCAGATTTATCGAGAAGACCTCATCGAAGATGCAAGAGCAAAGTACAACATTCACGAGCGTCATGGTATGATTCTTTATGAAAATTCTCCATCTTCTGTTATTCTTTCTTTGGTTTTGAAAGTCATTGGTGCTGATCTGCAGTTTAAGACAGAAAAACCCGGAACTGATTTAATGTACGATGACCTCATTTGTGAGAGACTTTACGGAGAGCTACTGAAAGGCGGTGGTGGCAGTGGAAACACTGTCATTATGCCGTTGATGCGTGTACCAGAAGAGCTCGTTAATGATCCTGAAAGATTCAAAGAGGCAAAATTGGACGAGCGACTTGTTCTTGATGCTAACGGAAAGCCTGTCGAATTTGGATATATCTATGCTTTTAAATATGAGTCTGTTCTTACGGAACCAGATAAGTATCCTGCAATAAAGGCTTTCTGGGAAAAGGACACCTGTCCAGCTCGTAAAATCTATGATGATGTTGCCCAATACTATCAACAATTGAAAGAAAAGTATGAGCACGTAGATGAACTGGATGATGATTTTTGATAAGAGTGAGGTACCACATGGAAGAAAATAAAATGCCAGAACTGGAAAGATGGTTTAGTCTTGAAGAAATCTCAAAGCATTTGGGAGTTAGCAAGGACACCATCCGAGGCTGGATTAAAAAAGAAACTATCCCACATTATAAAGTGGGAAGACAATATAAATTCAAGGTGTCAGAAGTGGATGCGTGGATTCAAAGTGGTGAAAGCGCAGACGCTGACAAATAATTCTTTTATTGTAGAAGGAGACCGAAAATGGGCATAATTATTCATTCCCGCTCGGTGTCCGGCTCGGAATACGCAGGACTACTAAAGCCAATAATATATTGTTGCCCAGAAAAGAATGTGGTTGACAGCGCGATACCAATCAATCATACTTTGGCTGAGAAACTATCTGCATTGAAGCCAAAACGACGAACAATGCGATTAGCCACGTGCTTTGAGGATATCCTGAAAACACTGCCGGACAATACGGTGATAAAAGATTTTGATGTAATGTTCAATCCGGAGTACAAGGTGGATGTACTGAAAATAATGGTAGATACATGTAAAAGAAAGCCGTTCAGTATTATTTGGCCTGGTAAATGTGAGGATGGAAAGCTGTTCTATGCTGAAGACGGCTACCCCGATTTCAAAGCTTTCAGCGTAGAAGATTATGACGTGACATGCATCATCCAAGGAGGAACAAAGTGATGAAGTATTCTCAATTGATAAGCTTCAATCCAATTGAAGATGTTATCCAGCTTGTAACGGCTGGAAATAAGGACAAAGCTCGTGAGTATGTCAAAACCTATGTTATGTCCGATACGATGGCTGACGCTTTACAGGCCCCTATGATTGACCAGTTGCAAATGGATGAAGTGGTGGATAACAAAGGTGTGCTTGTTGTTGGTAACTATGGTACCGGTAAATCTCACTTGATGTCCGTTATTTCTGCTATTGCAACAGATGCAGGCAATTTGCAGTATCTTCAAAACAAGAAGTTTGCCAAGCAGATGGAACCTATTGCTGGCAAATTTGAAGTTTTGCGCATCGAGATCGGAGGCGTTGTCATGCCTCTGTACGATGTGATTATGGGTTATGTGCAGGACGACTTTGATAGCCGTGGTATTGATTTTGAAATTCCCGATTACAATAGCGTAAAGAGCCTGAAAACTGTAATTCAGGATATGATGATGGCCTTCTCCGAAAAATATCCAGACAAGGGCTATCTGATTATTGTCGACGAATTCCTATCTTACCTGTCTTCTCGTGATGAAAGAGAAATCGTCCTTGACCTTGAGTTTTTCCGTGCGCTCGGTGAAATGTGTTCTAAATCCAAGCTGCGTGTCGTGTTCGGTATGCAGGAGAAGATTTTCGATAATCCTCGTTTCAGCTTTGTGGCCGACACGCTGAAACATGTTAGTGACCGTTTCACCCAGCTCATTATTACGAAGGAAGCCACTTCCTATGTTGTATCCGAGCGTATTCTGAAGAAAACACCGGAGCAGAAAGCATTGATCCGTAAACATCTTGAGCAGTTTTGCGGTCTTTACACCGGTATGTCTTCTCGACTGGAGGAATTCGTGGACCTGTTCCCGATTCATCCTTCTTACATTGATGTATTCAATAAAATTTATTTGATAGAAAACCGCCACATTTTGAAGAACATCTCTGTAACCATTAAAGGTATTTTCAATACTGATGTTCCTGAGAATGCACCTGGCATCATCTCTTTTGATGACTATTGGCCTGCAATTAAATCTAACGGTCTGCTCAAAAGTGACGTGACCATTAGTCGTGTTGTGAATGCCAGCCAGCAGCTGGAAGATATTATCAACCGTGCGTTCCCGAAAGCTGCGTACAAGCCTCTGGCGACAAAGATTATCTATGCTTTAAGTGTACACAGACTTACCACCAACGGTCTGGATGTGCAGTTTGGTCTGACTGCAGAAAATATGAAAGACGACCTGTGTCTGTACCTGCCAATGCCAGAACAGGATGCCGACTTCCTGCTTTCCCTGATCAAGACTACCCTGCGTGATATTATGACCACCGTTTCTGGCCAGTTCATTATCTATAACGATGCCAACAGCCAGTATTACATCGACGTGGATAAGGTTGTAGACTATGATGAGAAGATTAAACAGAAGGCTTCCATCATGGCTGATGGCGAACTGAATCGTTATTTTTATGATGTTGTGTATCGCTGCTTGGAATGGGACGCAAAGCAGTATGTTACAAATTTTAATATTTACGAGTATGATCTGAACTGGGACTCCCACAATATCTTCCGTGAAGGATACTTATTCATGGGACTGCCGGGAGAGCGTAGCACTGCCCAACCGGAGCGAGATTTCTATATTCACATCATGCCTCCGTATGACGAACATGACAGCAGAATTGAGAATTTGTCAGACGAAGTATATCTGTACTTCAAATCATCGGATGAATTCCGTAAATTCATGGGGCTGTACGCTGCGGCCCAGAGCCTTGCCCAGATCAGTGAAGGTAAAGATAAGGATGCATATCTGAATAAGGCCAATATACTCCGCAAGCGCCTGATTAAGTATTTGAGCGACAATAAGAACACTTGCTTCGATGTGATGTATAAAGGCCAGAAACGCCAGATGATTGAAGTCCTGAGAGGTCGTTTTAATCGAGATCTGACCTTCAAGGATACCATCGACCTTGCAGCATCTTTATGCCTTGATGAATATTTCTGTGGTAAATACCCGGACTTTCCTGTCATGAAAACCAAAATCACCCGTCGTAACATGGCGGACTGCGCTCGTGCTGCCTTTGACTACTTTGCTGGCAGAAAAACACAGCAATCTACACTGATGCTGCAGAGCTTTGGCATTCTGGATGGCGATAAGATTCATCCTGAGAACTCCAAGTATGCTGCTTATTATATTGACCTGATCCGCAAGTTGCCACCGCAGGGGGTTTTGAACTACTCCGATATGTTTGAACCTCGTTTTATGGAGGAATATATCGACAAGAAGTTCAAGATTGAGTTCACTTTTACACCAATTATTTTCCTGTCTCTGGAGATGTATGCTCTAAGTGACTTCTTAATCATGGTTTTTGTCATGGTTAGTGAAGCAGTCACTTAGAGCATTTTCATTTCAGGAGGTACAGCCATGAGAAACGAGAAAATCACCCCACTGTACGAGCGTTTGAGCCGCGATGATGAGTTACAAGGCGAGAGCAATTCCATATCAAACCAGAAAAAGATGTTAGAGGACTATGCCCGCCGGAATGGGCTGCCGAACCCCACCCACTTCACCGATGACGGCGTATCGGGAACCCGTTTTGACCGCCCCGGCTTTTTGGCAATGATGGAGGAAGTCGAGGCCGGACGGGTGGAGTCCATTGTTATCAAAGACATGAGCCGCCTGGGGCGCGATT
>DVKD01000010.1 GCA_018716285.1 Candidatus Merdivicinus faecavium | reverse complement strand
GATCGACGCGGTCGGCCGTCACCGCGGCGCCGGCCTCGGCGGCGGGCACGACGAGCGGGAGCAGACCTTAAACCAGCTGCTCGTCGAGATGGACGGCTTCGGCGCCAACGAGGGGGTCATCGTCATCGCCGCGACCAACCGCCGCGATATCCTCGACCCCGCCCTGCTGCGCCCCGGCCGCTTTGACCGGCAGATCGTCGTCAACTATCCCGACGTCAAGGGCCGCGAGGAGATCCTCAAGGTACATTCCCGCAACAAGCCGCTGGGCTTTGACGTCGACCTGAGCACCATCGCGAAATCCACCGCCGGCTTTACCGGCGCGGACCTCGAGAACCTCATGAACGAGGCCGCCCTCCTCGCCGCCCGCAAGGGCCGCAAGGCCATCATCGAGCAGGACATCGAGGAGGCGACCATCAAGGTCGTTGCCGGCCCCGAAAAGAAGTCCAAGGTCGTCACCGAGAAGGAAAAGCGGCTCACCGCCTATCACGAGGGCGGCCACGCCATCGCGACCTACTACAGCGAGACCCAGGACCCGGTCCACGAGGTCTCCATCATCCCCCGCGGCATGGCGGGCGGCTACACCCTCTCCCTGCCCGAGCATGACCGCAGCTACATGTCCCGCAAGGAAATGCGGGAGGAGATCGTCACCCTGCTGGGCGGCCGCGTCGCCGAGTCGCTGGTCCTCGACGATATCTCCACCGGCGCCTCCAACGACCTCGAGCGGGCCACCAAGCTCGCCAAGAGCATGGTCACCCGCTACGGCTTCAGCGAAAAGCTCGGCCCGGTCGTCTACGGACAGGATGAGGGCGAGCCGTTCCTCGGGCGCGATTTCAACCACATCCGCGACTACTCCGAAAACGTCGCCGCCGAGATCGACAGCGAGGTGCGGGATATCATCGACACCGGCTATGAGACGGCCAAGGACCTGCTCTCCGCCCACATGGACCAACTCCATATGGTCGCCGCCTACCTCATCGAACATGAGAAGATCGACGGCGCCACCTTTGAAAAGCTGATGAAGGGCGAGCTCGGCTACCAGCCTCCGCAGGCCGCCGACCCGGTCAAGGCCCTCCAGACAGACCCCGATCCGTTTGACCTGGAGTCCGATTCCGCCCCTTCGGCTGAATAAGCCACCGACAGAAAATCCCGCCGTCCCAGGCCTGGGAACCGGCGGGATTTGTGCGGTTTGCCGCCAAAAGGCGTTCATAGGAAGACGGCGGCGGTCAGCATGGGCAGCAGCCGGGCGTAAATCGCCTCGAGGTCCTCGACCGGGAGCGGGTTTTCCCCCTTGCCGATCTCGATGGTGAAGCCGGGGCGGCGGAAGGCTTCGATGTACCAGTCCTTGAACCCGCCGTGGGAGGCGAGGCCGCCCGGCTCGGCCAGCGCGTAGCCGGAGAGGGCGGAGAGCGCCCGGGCGATCAGCTCGGAGTGGGGGACCGGCAGGCCGCCGTATTCCCAGTAGATCTCCTCCCCCTGGGAGTGGAAGGCGTAGAGCCGCCGCGGCCGGAAGGCCGAGACGATGTGGACCGCCGACCGGGTCTCCGGCTCGGATTCCGGGTGGAGACCGCCGAAGCGGGTGGGGGCGGGCCCTTCGATGCCGGCTTCGATCTCCATCGCGCGGAGGACGGACCAGCCGGCGTCAAAATTGTGGTTTAGGTCGACGCCGCGGGCGTTTGCCTGCCATTTGGCCGGGTTTTCGGCCTGGATCTGCGCGACCAGCCCGCGGAAGGGGCCGGCCGCCGCGGGCCCGTTGCAGGCGATCTCGATCCCGTCGGGGTTGAGCATGGGCAGCAGGAGCAGCCCCTTGCCGGATCTGAGCTTTGCAAAGGAGAAATCGGCGAGCTCGCCGCTCCCCTCCCAGGCCGCGGCGAACTGCCAGGCAAAGCGGGTGAGCAGCAGGGTGGTCAGCCATTCCTGCCCGTGCACGCCGCCGGCGAAGAGGACCGCTTTTTTGAGGCTGCCGATGCCGAGCACCGGGATCTCCCGCCCGCAGGCCGACCGCCCCCCGCGGAAGAGGCGGACGGAGGGGTGCTCGGCCGCGAGCTGCCGCAGCTCCTGCCAGAGGGAGGCGCAGTCGGGCGGCTGTTTGAAAAACGCGGGGTTCATGGCAGGACCCCTTTCTCTCGGGAATTGGCCATTTCGGTTCATCCTTTCGGTTTTGTAGGAGGAGTTTCATGACATCGGTCTTACTATATATGCGGGAGACGCTTGTCAGTATGCTGGCCGCGCTGCCGCTGGTGGCGGGGGCGCGCTGGCTCTGCGCCATCCGGCGGAAGCGGCTGGGGAAAACGGTGACGGCCCTCCACGAGGCCGGGGTCTGGATCTTCGCCCTCTGCCTGCTGGGGCTTCTGTCCCAGACCATCATCCCGGAGCTCATGAGCCTGCTCAGGGGGCGGCCGGGCGCGGGCAGCCGGGTCAACCTCGAGTTCTTCCTCGTTTTCCGGCAGACCTGGGACGAGGTGTTCCGAAACGGCAATGTCAGCTATTTCTTTATCAACTTCCTGGGCAATATTCTCATTTTCGCCCCCATCGGATTTTTCCCGCCGCTTTTGTGGCAGCGGATGCAGCGGCTGTGGAAGACGGCCCTCTTCGGGTGCGGGCTGTCGGTCTTCATCGAGCTGACCCAGCTTCTGCTGCCCCGCGGAACCGATGTCGACGACGTCTGGCTCAATACGCTGGGGGCGGTGCTCGGATATCTGCTGTGGAAGGTTGTCAAAAAAGCCGCGCCGAAATTCGCGGCGCGGTGTGCGTGTGAGGAGGGATAACATGGAACGGTTGCGGGAACTGTTCATCAAATACCGGGAACTCCTGTCCTACCTGTTTTTCGGGGTGCTGACGACGGTGGTCAACTACGTGAGCTACCTGCTGCTGGCCCCCTTTTTCGGGACAACGACCATCCCGACCGCCATCGCCTGGGTGCTGTCGGTGGCCTTCGCCTACCTGACCAACCGGCGGTGGGTCTTCCGCTCCCAGGCAAAGGGGGCGGCCGCGGTCCTGCGGGAGGCCGGCTCCTTCGTGGGGGCGCGGCTCATCTCCGGGGTGATCGACGTGGGGATCATGTGGGTCTTTGCCGACCGGCTGGGCTTCAACGACAAGCTGGTCAAGCTCGCCTCCAACGTCTTTGTGGTCATCTTCAACTATATCGCGAGCAAGCTCATCATCTTCCGGAAAAAGTAAAAACACCGCCCCCGCCGTTTTCCCGGCGGGGGCGGCTTTTGTCAGGGGAAGATGCGGACGACGCTGACCGAGGCGGCGGGGACGTCGATGCTTTGGAGGGAGGGGAGGGCCCTCTCGGTGAGGGGCATCTGCCGGTTTGCGTAGCGGAGCCCTTCCAGGGTTTTCATAACGGCCCTGGAAGGCGGGAAGCCGGCGTCGATCTCCACCCCGCGCACCGGCTCCTCCAGCCGGTTGACCAGCAGCAGGGCGGCCGACCCGTCGGCGCAGAGGGTGGCCGCGAAGGAGAGGGCGTCGAGCATTCCGCCGTCCAGGCCCTCCATCGGGCGGCCGGGGATCCCCTCGCCGCAGGCGCGGACCACCGTGTCTCCCAGCGATTCGGCGACCAGCTTGTGCACCGAAAAGAGGGCGCTCGGCTGGGCGGGGTCGTCGTTTAAGAAGAAGAGGTCCTGGGCGTTGGCGTTGTGCTCCGCAAAGCTGAAACAGAAGCCGACGGCCATTTTGATGTCCAGATTGAGGGCGGTCACCATCGAGTCCGCGCCGTAAAGGGCCTCGAGCACGCCCTGCCGGTGGTCGGAATCGTAGGTCGCCGAAAAGAACTCGGAGTTTGCGACCTCCACCGGGTGGGAGATGCGGTTGCGGGCCACACCTTCGGCGATAGTGGGGAAGATCTTTTTGCGCAGCTTGTCGGAAAACCACTGGTTGGAGGCCATGATTGCAAAGTCGCTCCCCGTAAACTGGGGGTACCCGTGGTAGATGAAAAAGTCGACCTCCTCGCCCATGATGTCGAGGATGGGGTCGAGGTTGTGGAGCCGGTCCCCGGACTCGTCGTTTGGCCAGTCGTCGTTCAGCCAGGAGCCGTTGATCGAGCCGACCATCCCGATTTTGATGGGGATGTCGCTGTTTTTCCGCATCTCGCGGGCAAATTCCCTTGCGCGGGCGGCGTAGGTCTCCGGCGTGAGGGCGTAGGGGTCGTGGCCGGCCTGCATCCGCCAGGTGACCTCGTTGCCGAGCTCGAACCAGGTGACGTTCCAGGGCGGATCGCCGTGCGCATTGCGGACCGGGTCGTCCCTGCGGTTGAGGTAGCTGACCAGCCGGCCGGCCTCTTCGGGGGTGCCGGAGCCGTAGTTGACGACGACGGTCAGGTCGCAGTCCATCGCCTGCGCCTCCCGCAGGCCGTAGCGGAGGTCGTCGTAGGGGTAGGGGCCGTCCTTGCCCCAGTAATCCTCAAAATGGTAGCCGGTCATGTAGCGGTTCGGCTCGTCGAGCCGCCCGTCGGTGGGGCCGTGGCCGAGGCGGTAGAGCTTTTTGCGCTCGCCGAAAACCGGCCGGATCGCGCCGTAGGCGGCGAGCTTCCCCGCCAGGTTTTTTTCGCCGCTCAGGTAGTTGCGGTTTGCGCCGATGATGTGGCTGGTCGATTTGTGCAGGGGAGTGCGGGTGTCGATGATGATCCTGCTCATAAAGCGGCCTCCTTCCGGGGTCATGCAGAAAGCCCCGGCCGGAAGGCGTGCGGCTTCGGCCGGGGCTGCGGGTCAGGGCTTAGAGGACGAACTGGCGCATGTAGTTGCGGCTTAGGAGCAGGGACTTCTTGACCGCGTCGAGGGAGCCTTCAAAGGCCTTGTCTTCGACCTCGATGCAGGTGCAGCCGTCATAGCCGATGTCGGTCAGGGCGGAGACATACCTGCCCCAGTCGACGTCGCCCAGGCCGGGGAGCTTGGGGGACATGTACTGGAGGGGGGTGGCCATGATGCCGACGTCCGCGAGCTTTTCAGGGTAGATCTTGATGTCCTTGTAGTGGACGTGGAAGATGCGGTCCTTGAACTCGTAGATGGGGCGGATGTAGTCGATCTGCTGCCAGACAAAGTGGGACGGGTCGTAGTTCAAGCCGAAGTTCTTGCTCGGGATGATCTCAAAGAGCCGCCGCCAGATGGCCGGGGTGGTCATCAGGTTCTGGCCGCCGGGCCACTCGTCGTTGGTGAAGAGCATGGGGCAGTTCTCGATGCCGATGCGGACGCCGTTTTCCTCGGCAAAGGCGATGATGGGGGGCCAGACCTCCTTGAAGATCTCGATATTCTCGTCGACGTTCTTTTTGGGGTCGCGGCCGATGAAGGTGTTGACGGTGCCGATGCCCATCAGCTTGGCGGCCTTGATGAGCTTTTTGAGGTGCTCGATGTAGACGGCGCGCTTCTCGAGGTCAGGGTCCATCGTGTTGGGGTAGTAGGCGAGGGCGGAGATCTCGACGCCGCGCTTCGCGCAGTAGTCGTTTAAGTAGGCGGCTTTGGCCTCGTCGACCTCGTCGGCGTTGATGTGGGTGACGCCGGCGTAGCGGCGCTCCGCCTTGCCCTTGGGCCAGCAGGCCACCTCGACGCACTCGAAGCCGTTCTCGGCGGCGAAGTCGATCATCTCCTCAAAGGAGAGGTCGCCTAAAATCGCGCTGACAAAACCTAATTTCATGGGGAATCACCATTCCTTTCAAAATCGCGGGGACAATGCCCCAGTCTGGTTTTAGTATAGCAAATCCCGCGGCGGATTGCAAGGCGAATTGTAAACGATTACAGCACCCCTGTTTTGTGCATATTTCCATGCGGCCTATAACGCGCCCCATTGCCGTTTGCGGCCACGCGCCGTAAACCGATTGCAGGGGCGGGGAACCGGCGTTTATCCGAAATCGTGCCGCATCCCGCTGGGAATGCCCATTTCTTCCAACAAAGAAATGATTTCTTCAATTTTTATAAAGCATTCTGGGTCGTCCAGGGTCTCATCCTCGATAATTTCCTTGATTTTCTGGATGGCTTTATAGCACTCCATCTGAACAATTTTTTCTGCGTCGATGGTAAAGCCGGGAACAAACAGTTTTCTGTCCATTTTTTCAAGCGCCTTCAAAAAAATCTGTTGATATAATTCCATTTGTCTCACCTCTTTTGTACTACTTTATACTACTTTAGGCGAAAAGTCAATATATCATCGCTTTTTGTACTATAATAACGATAAGAAATTCGATTGAGGTTGGAGCGTATGAAACCGTTAAAACAGAAAGTCAGCATCACGCTGGATGGGGATGTAGTGGAAAAACTGAAAACGCTGGCGGATGAATGCGACCGTTCGCTCTCTCAGTACATCAATGTGGTGCTAAAAGAACATCTGCGCAATTTGGAGACAAATGAGGAAGAAAAGAGCCTCACGCAAACGCTGTGAGGCTGCAACATGACGTTTTTCATACAGAAAGCAGGGGGCGATGCGGAATCGCCCCCTGTAATTTTTCCTCCCCTTGACAGAACAGGCGCCTGCGGATTACAATGAGGAGGAAAGAAGCGCCGCGGAATGCGGATGCAGGGAGGGATTTTGATGAAAATTCGGCCCGCAAGGGCGGAGGACGCCGCCGCTGTCGGAAAGATCTACTGCGACTCCTGGAAGGCCGCCTACCGGGGGATCATGCCGGCCGATTATCTGGTGCTGGAATCGGAGGAGGGCGCTGTCTTCGGGCTGGCCAATATCGGCGCGTCCCGGGATCAGGAACGCCCGGACTGGGGAGAGCTGCGGGCCATCTACCTGCTGCCGGAATACTGGCGCAAAGGTTCCGGCACGGCCCTCTTCCGGGCGGCTGAGGAGGAGCTGCGGCGGCGGGGATACGGCCGGTATTTCCTCTGGGTGCTGGTGGAAAACACCCGCGCCCGGCGGTTTTACGAAAAGATGGGGATGCGCCTTTCCGGCCCGGAACAGCCCTTTTCCATTGGCGGGAAGGAGATTTGGGAGTGCCGGTACGAGAGGGAGCTGTTATGAACATCGAAAAAATCTCCGCCCTCTTCGCGGACTGGGAGGAGAGCATGATCTGGTCGGCGCTGCAGGGGGTCATGGGGGAGATCGCCGCCGACGACCCGGAGAACCCAAAATCCGCCCGGATCCTGCTCGGGGATTTCGCCTTTTTCGCCGGGAAACCGGACAGGGGGCTTGCCCGTTCCGCGATGGACGGGCGGGAATTCCTGCTGGCCGTCCCCAAAAGTGAGGGGTGGGCCGCCTGTGTGGAAGCTGCCTTCCCGCAGGCGCGCCGCATCGCCCGCTACGCCATCAAGAAGGAGCCGGACTGCTTTGACCGGGAGCGGCTGCGGGAATTTGCCCGCAGCGTCCCGGCGGGGTACGCGGTCGTTCCCATTGACCGGGCGCTCTTTTCCCAGGTAAAACGGGAGGAGTGGAGCCGGGATTTCTGCGCGAACTTTAACAGCTGGGAGCAGTACGCGCGGTACGGCGGCGGGTTCGTCGCCCTGTATCAGGGGGAGGCTGTCGCGGGGGCGTCCTCCTACACCGCCTACCGGGACGGCATCGAGATCGAGGTGGACACCCGGGAGGACCACCGCCGGAAGGGGCTGGCCCTCTGCTGCGCCGCGCACCTGATTCTCTCCTGCCTGGAAAAGGGGAAGTACCCGAGCTGGGACGCGGCGAACTGCGCTTCGGTTGCGCTGGCGGAAAAGCTCGGCTATCATTTTGACCGGGAATATCCGGCGCTGGAGGTGCAGAAACCATGACCGTTTATGAGCAGTACCAAAAACTGGACCTGGATACCGGCCGGATCGGGCTGGAAAAGAACCCGGCGAGAGGGGGATATTTCTGCACCCCCATCGGCGCGAAGGTCATCGGCTGGGAGGGGGTTGGCGGCATCCACTACTGCTTTGTCAAAGGGTTCGGGGAGACGGTGTTTGCCGTCAACCCCGAGAGCGCGGACTTAAACGTCTATCCGCTGGCGGAGAATTTCACCGACTTTTTGCGGATGATCCTCTTTGCCGGCCACGCGGCTGCGCTGGAGCAGATCATTTGGTGGGACGAGGGGCAGTTCCGCGCCTACCTCGCCGCCCCGGAAAACCGGCCGGGGCCGGAACAGCGTGCGGTTTTGGACGCGCTGGCGGAAACGCTCGGGCTTTCCCCGATGGAAAACGCCTTCGCGGAGGTCAAGCGGGTGCAGGCGGCCTTCGACTACAGCCGGCTGCGGTTTCAGCCGGAGTACTACGACTGCAAGGGCATCGACCCGCCCGGGCCGTGATTACCGTAAACCATTTGCAGGGGCATTCATCCGCCTTTGGCGGGTGAATTCATTGGCCGCCCGCGATAGCGCACCTCTGCCCCCGGCATATCATGAAACAAGATACCGGGGCTTCTGTATTCCGAATCATCGCGGTAGGCGTTCATCCGCAGCCGAGGTCCTTTTCCTGCCAATGGGCGCACGCCTTGGTGTCCTCCTCCCGGTTTTTCAGCCGGGGGGTTACGCAATGGCCGTAGGACAGGGGCAGATACCGCCCCCGCGCGGAAATGTTTGCAGTTCCCGCAGGTCTGTTCACTGCACATTGAAATCACTCCTTATCATGCGATCATTGCCGGGAATCGGTTTGCCTGATTAGTAAAATACGGTGGCGTTGTGCCACAACCAAAAACATTTCATTTGGATAGTTTTGTTATGGCATATTCTGATGTTCTTGTCAAGGGGGATTTTTATGATTTTAGAGAATTTGAAGATTTTGCGCAGGGAAAACCGAAAAACCCAGAAAGAAATCGCAGAGCTGATCGGATGCAGGGAATTGGCGTATCTTCATTACGAAAAGGGGGTGCGCAAGCTGCCCGTGGACGCGCTGATCACTCTGGCCCGTTATTACGACGTTTCAACCGATTACCTGTTGGGGCTGACCGAGGAACGCAGGCCGTTCCCGAAAAAATAGGGGCAGCCCGGATGGACTGCCCTGCAGGAGGAACCTTTTTGACCAGAAAACCCTTACACGAAATTTTGCATCTGCCCCTCCCGGAGGAGGAAATTTTCCGCCTGGCCGCGGCCGTGCCGGAGCCGCTCGTCGGCTGGTACCGCCAAAATGCCCGCGACCTCCCCTGGCGGCGGGAGCCGACGCCCTACCGGGTGTGGGTGTCGGAGATCATGCTCCAGCAGACCCGGGTGGAGGCGGTCAAGCCCTACTACCGGCGGTTTCTGGAGGCCCTGCCCGACATCCCCGCCCTCGCCGCCGCGCCGGAGGAGCAGCTCTTAAAGCTCTGGGAGGGCCTCGGCTACTACAGCCGCGCCCGCAACCTGCAAAAGGCCGCCCGGCAGATCATGGAGCGGTACGGCGGGGAGATGCCGCCCTCCTACGAGCTGCTGCTCGACCTGGCGGGGTTCGGGGAATATACGGCCGGGGCGGTGGCGTCTATCGCATTCGGCATCCCGGTCCCGGCGGTGGACGGCAACGTCCTGCGGGTCTTTTCCCGGCTGCTGGCGGCCGAGAGCGACGTGCTCGCCCCCGCCGTCCGCAAAGGGTACCGGCAGCTGCTGCTTGCGGCCATGCCGCAGGACCGCCCCGGCGACTACAACCAGTCCCTGATGGAGCTGGGGGCGACCCTCTGCGCGCCCAACGGCCCGCCGCGGTGCGGGGAATGCCCGCTTGCCCGCCTCTGCCGGGGGTATGCCGGCGGGAACCCCGGGGCCTTCCCGGTAAAATCCGCCAAAAAGGAGCGCCGGGTTGAGGAAAAGACGGTCCTTGTCGCCGCCTGCCTGGAGGGCGTGCTGCTCCGCAGGCGCCCGGACGGGGGGCTGCTGGCCGGGCTGTGGGAATTCCCCTGGGCGGAGGGGCGGCTGTCCCGGGAGGAGGCCGCCGCGGCGCTCGCAGGGTGGGGGATCGCCCCCCAAAAGCTGCGCGCCCTCCGCCCGGCGAAGCACCTGTTCACCCACATCGAGTGGCGGATGGATGGCTTCCTCGCCCTCTGCGGGGAAATTTCCCCGCCGGAGGGGACGGCTCTCGCCCGGTGGGAGGAGCTGGAAGCGGGGTACGCCCTGCCCAGCGCCTTTGCGGCATTCAAAAAAGCGGCGCTCGCCGCCAAGGAGGAATTTGCATGAACGAAGAATTTTTGGAACAGATCCGGCAGGAGACCCGCACCGCGGCCTCCGAGCTGCTGGACGCCGCGAAACTGAAGCCCGGCGAAATTTTGGCGGTCGGGTGCAGCTCGAGCGAGATCGTGGGGGAGAAGATCGGCACCTGCTCGAGCATGGAGGCCGCAGGGGCGGTCTTTTCCGTCCTGCGGGAGCTGGCGGAGGAGCGGGGATTATATCTGGCCGCCCAGTGCTGCGAGCACTTAAACCGCGCGCTGGTGGTGGAGGAAGCCTGCGCCGAAAAATACGGCCTGCAACAGGTCAACGCGATCCCCTGGGCGCACGGCGGCGGGGCGATGGGGACGACCGCCTACCAGAAATTCGTGCGCCCCGTCCTGGTCAGCCATATCCGCGCGGGGGCCGGGATGGACATCGGCGGCACCCTCATCGGGATGCACTTAAAAGAGGTCGCCGTCCCCTTCCGGGGGAGTGTGAACCGCATCGGCAGCGCCGTCCTCATCATGGCCCGCACCCGCCCGCCTTTTGTCGGCGGGGAGCGTGCGCGGTATGACGAGGATTTGCTGTGAGGGGCATGCCGGGGCGCGGGTGCGTCATCGCGGGTCGGGTTCCCTTTCCTGCCAGTGGGGGCACGCCCTGGTGTCTGCATCCCGGTTTTTCAGCCGGGGCTTTACGCAGTGGCCGTAGATCAGGGGTAGATACCGCCCCCGCGCCTGGCGCACGTAATGCCGCCGGAAATGTTTGCAGCTGCCGCAGGTTTGTTCCGTACACATGGGAAACACTCCTTGTATATTTGTTATTAAAAATACCTGTTGTATTTTTACAAAACAGGCATTTCAAATTAAATGCAACTAAATAGTAGCATTTCACCTATATTATGCCACAATATGGTAGCATAGTCAATAGGTGATAAAAATGTTTTTTGAACGATTAAGAGAAATGCGCTGCGAATGTATGAGAACGCAGCAAAATATCGCGGATATTCTGCACTGCCAGCGGGAGGTTTACAGACGTTATGAAACCGGAAAGGTAGAGATACCGGTTTCCTATCTGATTACCCTGGCCCGTTATTACGACGTGACAACCGATTACCTTTTGGGGCTGACCAAGGAGCGCCGGCCGTTTCCGAAGGAATAGGGGGGGCGTTATCGTGGGCGACCACAGGCCGCCCCTACAACGGGGGTGCATACATGCGTGCGATTGTCGGGCGGGGAAAATTGGCGTCCAAATTGCGGGCGGCGGCCCCCTGAAATGCAAAAAATTCTTGAAATGCGGCTGAATACCGGAAAATATATTGCATTGCGCCGCATGGTGTGCTATAATAAACGGTAAGACTGATTTGAAAGGTCAATTTCCGACAGAAAGGACCGTATATATGGGAAACGAATTCAAAGAGATTGCGTCCAGGATCCGCGAGCTGCGGGACGCCTGCGGCTACACCCAGGAGGAGATGGCGGCCTTTGTCAAGGTAGACCCCGAGACCTACGCCGGGTACGAGCTGCACGGCGAAAATATCCCGATCAGCGCCATTTATGAGATCGCCAACCGCTGCGGGGTGGATTTTACCGAGATCATCACCGGCGTGCGGGCCAAGCTCGACACCTACCACATCGTCCGCCGGGGCGAGGGGCGGAGCGTCGCGCGCTACCCCGGCTACCGGTTTGAGGACCTGGCCTTCCGGTTCAACAAAAAGATCATGCAGCCGCTGCTGGTTACCCTCGAACCCTCCGACGAGCCTGCCGACCTGGTCACCCACGCCGGGCAGGAATTCAACCTCGTGCTGGAAGGCTCGATCGCCGTCGTATTCGACGACAAGGAGCTGGTCCTGACGGCGGGGGATTCCATCTACTTCAACCCCTCCCACCCCCACGGCCAGCGCTGCGTCGGGACGGTCAAGGCCCGTTTTCTGACCGTCATCGCCGAATGACCGGGAATTTCCAGCAAAGGAGAATTGCGTATCATGCTGCTCAACCGCTTCCTTCCCCGGATGGAATTCGATTCCTACGAGGATTTCAAAGAGAATTATAAAGTGAACGTGCCGGAGGACTTCAACTTCGGCTTTGACATCGTCGACGCCTGGGCCGAGCAGGAGCCGGACAAGAAGGCCCTCGTCTGGGTCAACGACCACGGCGAGGAGAAGACCTTCACCTTTACCGACATCAAGCGCCTGTCCAACCAGGCGGCGAACTTTTTTCGGAGCCTCGGCATCCAAAAGGGCGACGTCGTCCTTCTGATCCTCCGCCGCCGGTGGGAGTACTGGGTCTGCGCCACCGCCCTGCATAAGATCGGCGCAACCCTCATCCCCGGTTCCCTCCAGCTCACCAAAAAGGACATCGTCTACCGCGCCAACGCGGCCGGCGTGTCGGCGATCGTCTGCGTCAACGACGATTTTGTCATCCGGCAGGTCGAGGAGGCCTGGGACAGCGCGCCCACCCTCAAAAACCGCATCCTCGTTGTGGACAAGCGGGAGGGCTGGCTCTGCTTTGAGGAGGAGATTGCCAAATTCTCCGATGAATTCCCCCGCCCGGCCGGCGCGGAGGCCACCCGCTGGGACGACATCATGCTCGTCTACTTCACCTCCGGCACGACCGGGATGCCCAAGATGGTGCAGCACAATTTCTCCTATCCCCTGGGGCACATCGTCACCGCCAAATACTGGCAGCAGGTGCAGGAGAACAAGCTCCACATGAGCGTCTCCGACTCCGGCTGGGCGAAATTCGGCTGGGGCAAGATCTACGGTCAGTGGATCTGCGGCGCGGTCATCTTTGCCTATGATATGGACAAGTTTATCCCCTTAAACCTGCTCCGAATGATCACCAAATACCAGGTCACCACCTTCTGCGCGCCGCCCACCATGTACCGCTTCATGCTCCAGGAGGACGTCACCCAGTTTGACCTCTCCTGCATCAAGCACTGCTGCATCGCGGGCGAGCCGTTAAACCCCGAGGTCTTCCGCAAATGGTACGAGCTGACCGGCTTAAAGCTCTGCGAGGGCTTCGGGCAGAGCGAGTCCTCGGTCATGCTGGCCAACTTCCAGTGGTTCGACCCCATCCCCGGATCGACCGGCAAGCCGTCCCCCCTCTACGACATCCAGCTCATCGACGCCGACGGCAGCCCCTGCCCGGACGGCGAGGAGGGGACCATCGCCGTCATGGATGTGGCCCACAATCCGCCTGTCGGCCTCTTTACCGGCTACTTCAAAAACGAGGAGATGACCCGGGAGAAGCTGGGCGGGGCCTATTACGACACCGGCGACGTCGCCTGGCGGGATTCGAACGGCTACTACTGGTTCGTGGGCCGCAACGACGATGTGATCAAGTGCTCCGGCTACCGCATCGGGCCGTTTGAGGTGGAGAGCGCCCTGCTCGAACACCCGGCCGTCGTCGAGTGCGCCATCACCGCCGCCCCCGACCCCATCCGCGGCCAGGTCGTCAAGGCGACCATCGTGCTGGCGGCGGGCTATAAGCCCGGCGAGGAGCTCAAAAAGGAGCTGCAGAACCACGTCAAAAAGGTCACAGCCCCCTACAAGTACCCCCGCATCGTCGAATTTGTCGACGAGCTGCCAAAGACCCTGGGCGGCAAGATCAAGCGCGCCCAGATCCGCCACCAGGATGCGGGCAGGCAGCCGTAACAGGCGCATCCTGCAAACATTTTACAGATTTTCGCAAATTTTCTTCTTGACAATTCGGAAAATCTGCGGTACAATGAAGAAAAATTCGGAAAGGAAGGAACAGCAATGACCAAAAAGCTGGCAACCCGTCGATTTATGGGCTTTTTTGGCTGGGGCTACTTTTTTAGCACCGGTCTGATTTCCCATACTCAACTTTCGTTGCCCGATACTGCCATGCTGTAGTCCGATCTGATGCCAGAAACGCAGCCCGTATCTTTGGAAACGAAGGTACGGGCTTTTTTGCGGCTGATTTTTCGGAATGCTTCGGAAAAGCGCGCTTCCGAAGCGCAGGGAAGGGGCCGCCAATTCTCAAAAAGGAGCGCTTATTTATGATTATCGTACTGAAAAAGAATACAAATCCCGAAGAGGTGCAGAAGCTGATCGCCGATATTGAATCCTGCGGGAATATCAAGGCCAACACCATCATCGGCGAGCAGTCCAACGTCATCGGCCTGGTCGGCGACACCACCCGCTTAAACGAGGACGACATCGCCGCAAACGAGATCGTCGAGTCGGTCAAGCGGGTGCAGGAGCCCTACAAGATGGCCAACCGCAAGTTCCACCCCGACGACAGCGTCATCGAGGTCCCGGCCGCGGACGGCCCCGTTTCCATCGGCGGCAAGGAGTTCCAGATTATCGCCGGCCCCTGCTCGGTCGAGAGCGCGGAGCAGATTTCCGACATCGCCCGGTCGGTCAAGGCGAGCGGCGCCAAGCTCCTCCGCGGCGGCGCATTCAAGCCCCGCACCTCCCCCTACGCCTTCCAGGGGCTGCACGACGAGGGCATCCGGCTGCTGCTGGAAGCCAAGAAGGCGACCGGCCTCCCCATCGTCACCGAGATCATGTCCCCGGCCCACCTGCCCCTCTTCGAGGAGGTCGACGTCATCCAGGTCGGCGCGCGGAACATGCAGAACTTCGAGCTCTTAAAGGAGCTCGGCACCGTCCGCAAGCCCGTCCTCTTAAAGCGCGGCCTCGCCAACACCCTCGAGGAGCTTTTGATGAGCGCCGAATATATCATGGCCGCCGGCAACCCCAACGTCATCCTCTGCGAGCGCGGCATCCGCACCTTTGAGACCGCCACCCGCAACACCCTCGACATCTCGGCCATCCCCATGCTCAAAAAGGCCTCCCACCTGCCGGTCATCGTCGACCCCTCCCACGCCTGCGGCATCGCCTGGATGGTCGAGCCGATGGCCAAGGCGGCGGCAGCCGTCGGGGCGGACGGCCTCATCATCGAGGTCCACAACAACCCCCAGAAAGCCCTCTGCGACGGCAAGCAGTCCATCACCCCCGACGCCTTCGCAAAGCTGGTCGAGACGGTCCGTCCCTTCGCCGCCTTAAACGGCAGGACCCTCTGATTATTTGATTATTTAAGAAAGGAGTGCCGGTATGAAGCAGCTCACCGTCGCCCTGCCCGCGGGGCGCAGCTATGACATCACCATTTCCCGGGGAATCCTCTCCCGCTGCGGGGAGGAGATCCGCAAGGTTTACGGCGGGAAGGAAGCCGCCGTCGTCACCGACAGCAACGTCGGCTCCCTCTATGCCAAAGCAGTGATCGATTCCCTCCGGGAAGCGGGGTTTGCGGTCAAATCCGTCTCCTTCCCGGCCGGGGAGCCGAGCAAGAATATGGAGACGCTTGTAAAGCTCTACGACGGGCTGCTCTCCCCCTATCCCTTCCCGCTGACCCGGGGCGGGCTGATTGTCGCTTTGGGCGGCGGCGTCACCGGGGATATGGCCGGCTTCGCGGCGGCGACCCTCTTCCGGGGGGTGTCCTTTGTCCAGATCCCGACGACCCTCCTCGCCCAGGTGGATTCCTCGGTCGGGGGCAAGGTCGCGGTCGACCTGAAGCAGGGCAAGAACCTGGCGGGCGCGTTTTACCAGCCCCGCGCCGTCCTCATCGACCCGGACACCCTGGACACCCTGCCCGACCGGGTCTTCTTCGACGGGATGGCCGAGGTGGTCAAGTACGGCCTCATCGGGGACGCGCCCCTCTTTGCGCTGCTTGAGGGCTGCGCCGGGCGCAAAGAGCTCTCCGAACAGATCGAGGAGATTATTTACCGCAGCTGCGACCAGAAGCGCCGCATCGTCGAGCGGGACGAGCAGGACACCGGGGAACGGATGCTCTTGAATTTCGGCCACACCCTCGGACACGCCTATGAAAAGCTCGGGAACTACAGCCGGTACATGCACGGCGAGGCGGTCTCCTGCGGCATGGCGGCCATCCTGCGGATCGGGGAGGCCCACGGCCTGACAGAGCCGGGGACGGCCGCCCGGGCGGAGGCGCTGCTTTCCCGCTTCGGGCTCCCCACCCGGCCGGACGGTATCCCGCCCGAGGCGCTCAAGGAGACCCTCGCCTACGACAAAAAGTCGGACGGCGGCAGCCTGACGGCTGTTTTCTGCCGGGATGTCGGGGAGGCCTTCCTGCAAAAAATGCCCAAGGCGGAATTCGCCGCCTGGGCGCTGGAGGGATAGCGGATGGACTTAACCCTCACGCCCGCCCGTCTCGCGGGGACGGTGCGGCTCCCCGCCTCCAAGAGCGTCGCCCACCGGATGCTCCTCTGCGCCGCCTTCGCGGAAGGGGAGAGCGCCCTTTCCGGCTTTTCCCTCTCGGCCGACATGGAGGCGACCTTAAACGGTCTCGCCGCCCTGGGCGCACAGGCTGAAATCAGCGGGGACACGGTGAAGATCCGCCCCGGCGCGGCCCCCGCGGGGCATCTCATCGACTGCGGGGAATCCGGCTCCACCCTGCGCTTCCTCATCCCGCCCGCGATTGTGCGCTCCGGCGGGGAGGAGACTGCCTTTGCCGGGCGCGGGCGGCTGATGGAGCGGCCGCTCGGCCCCTATTTCCGCATTTTTGAGGAGAAGGGCGTCTCCTACCGGCGGGAGGGGGACCGCCTGGCCGTGAAGGGGAGCCTCCCCGCGGGGCGGTATGCCCTGAGCGGCAGGGTGAGCTCCCAGTTTGTGACAGGGCTGCTCTTCGGGCTTTCCCTCCTGGAAGGGGATTCGGAGATCGTCATCACCGACCGGCTGGAGTCGCGGAGCTACGTCAGCCTGACCCTCGCCGCGATGGCGCGGTGCGGGGTGACGGCCCGAAACGACGGCTGGGAGCGGTTTTCCATCCCCGGCGGGCAGAAGTACTGCCCCTTTTCCGGGGAAGTGGAGGGGGATTGGTCGCAGGCGGCCTTCTTCCTCGGGATGAACTTCCTGGGCGGGACGGTAAAGCTCGAGGGGCTCGACCCCGATTCCCTCCAGGGGGACCGGGCGGTAATCCGCATCCTCGGGCAGATGGAGCAGCCGGGCGGCCTGACGGTCGACTGCGCCGACATCCCCGACCTCATCCCGGCCCTGGCCGTCGCGGCGGCGGGGCGGCGTTCGGGGAGCGTCACCTTCGCGAACGCCGCCCGGCTGCGGATGAAGGAGAGCGACCGCATCGCCTCGACGGCGGCCCTCATCCGGGCGCTCGGGGGCGCGGCCGAGGAGGGGCGGGATTTCCTGCGGATCCCCGCCGCGGCCCGGCTGGCCGGCGGGACGGTCGACTGCGCAAACGACCACCGCATCGCGATGGCGGCGGCCGAAGCGAGCTGCATCTGCGAGGGGCCGGTGCGGCTTCTGGGCGCGGAATGCGTGAGAAAATCCTACCCGGCGTTCTGGGAGGACTTTGCCCGGCTGGGCGGAAAGGCGGAGGAGTGCAGATGAATTATCAGATTTTCGGGGAATCCCACGGCCCGGCCATCGGGGTGGTGATGGAGGGCCTGCCCCCCGGGTTCGCCCTCGATTTGGAGGAAATTTCCCGTCAGATGGGCCGCCGCCGCGCCAAGGGGGACGGCCTTTCCACCAGCCGCATCGAGGAGGACCTCCCCGAGGTTTTGAGCGGCCTCTACCGGGGGAAGACGACCGGCACGCCGCTCTGCGCCGTCATCCAGAACCGCAACACCCGGTCGGAGGATTACGCGGCGGCGGGGCAGCTCGCCCGGCCCTCCCACGGGGATTACGCCGGCTTTGTGCGCTACAGGGGGGCAAACGACCCGCGCGGGGGCGGGCATTTTTCCGGCCGGCTGACGGCGCCGCTCGTCTTTGCGGGGAGCGTTGCCAGGCAGCTCCTGCGGGAAAAGGGGGTCGAGATCGGGGCGCATGTATTGCAGGTCGGCGCGGCCTGCGACACGCCTTTTGACCCCGTCCGCATCCCGGAAAAGCTTTTGCGGGCGCTGCAGGAGGAAGCCTTTCCGGTGCTCGACCCGCGGGCCGGGGAGGCGATGAAGGAGGAGATCCGGGCCGCAAGGATGGACTGCGATTCGGTCGGCGGCATCATCGAGTGCGCGGCCTGCGGGCTGCCCGCCGGGGTGGGGGAGCCGGGGCAGGACTGCCTCGAGAGCCTCATCTCCCGGCAGATCTTCGCCGTCCCGGCGGTCAAGGGCATCTCCTTCGGGCTGGGCTTCGGCTTTGCCGGAAAGCGCGGCAGCGAGGCAAACGACCCGATGCGGATGGAAAACGGCAAAGTCGTCTGCACCCGAAACAACAACGGCGGCATCACCGGCGGCATCTCCAACGGGATGCCCATCCTCTTCCGGGCGGCCATCAAGCCGACGCCGTCCATCGCGAAGCCCCAGCAGACGGTCGACCTGGGCAGGATGCAGGACGGGGAGCTGGCCATCAAGGGCCGCCACGACCCCTGTATTTTGAGCCGGGCGGCGGTCGTCATCGAAAGCGCAGCCGCCCTGGCCCTCTGGGAAGCCGTCGAAACCGCGCAGGAGGGAATTTTATGAATCAGAAAACGCTGGAAACCGAACGTCTCATCCTCCGCCGCTTCCGGGAGGAGGACCTCGCGGATTTTTACGAATACGCCTCCCGCCTCGAGGTGGGGCCGGCCGCCGGCTGGAAGCCCCATGACAATCCGGAGGAGAGCCGCGCCATCCTCGCGGGCTTCATCGAGGGGGAGGAGGTCTGGGCAATCGTCTGGAAGGAGATGGGGAAGGTCATCGGCTCGGTCGGGCTGCATGCCGACGGGCGGCGGAGCGCCTCCCCGGAAATTAAGATGCTGGGCTACGTCCTCTCCCCGGATTACTGGGGGCGGGGCATCATGACCGAGGCCGCGCGCCGGATGGTCTCCTGCGCCTTTGAGGAGATGGGGGCCGAACTGCTCACGATCCAGCATTTCTCCTTCAACAGCCGCTCCAAACGGGTGATCGAGAAGTGCGGCTTTACTTATGAAGGCAGGCTGCGGCGCTGCTTCCTGCGGTACGGCGGGGAGTGGCTGGACGAATGCTGCTACTCGATGACGCGGGACGAGTATTTTCTGGAAGGGGCGGAGAAATTTTGCTGAAAGCGGTCTATTCCGGGGTGCCGGGCTCCTACGCCGAGGAGGCGGCCCTCCAGTTTTTCGGGGGGGAGGCCCGGCTGCTGACCGCCTCCTCCTTCGGAGACGCCTGCGCAAAGCTCGCCGCCGGGGAGGCGGAGCGGGCGGTGCTGCCCATTGAAAACAGCACGACCGGCGCCATCTCGGCGGTCTACGACCTCCTGTCCCGCTACGGCTTTTCCATCGTGGGGGAGGAGTACGTCCGGGTGAGCCACTGCCTGCTCGCAAAGCCCGGGACCGAGCTTTCCGAGATCCGGGAGGTCGTCTCCCACGAGCAGGGGCTCTCCCAGTCGGCGGATTTTCTGGCCGAGCACCCTCAGTGGCGCTGCCGCCCCGTCTACAACACCGCCGCGGCGGCCCAGATGGTCGCCGCGGGGGAGGACCGGTCGCTCGCCGCCATCGCCTCCCGCCGGGCCGCCGAATGCTACGGCCTCGAGATCCTCGCCGCCCGGATCAACCGCCGGGAGGCAAACTACACCCGCTTCGTCATCGTGTCGCGGGACCCGGATTTCGCGCCGGGGAGCAACAAGATCTCCATCCTCTTCACCCTGCCGCACACGGTGGGCAGCCTCTGCCGGGTTTTGCAGCTCTTTGAGCGGCACGGGATGAATTTAGTCAAGATCGAGTCCCGCCCCATGCCGGAGCGGAACTGGGAGTACCTGTTTTTTCTGGACTTTGTCACAGCCGGCGAGGGCCGGTGGGACGCTTTGTTAAGCGAGGTCGAGGGGGCGACCCAGACCTTCCGCTTCTTGGGCTGCTACCCCCACCGCGCGCTGCCGGACGATACGCAGTTTTGAGAGGGAATTATGGATTATAAAGACAACATCGTGCTCATCGGGATGCCCGGGAGCGGTAAAACAACGGTAGGGCGCAGCCTCGCCGCCCTCACGGCCATGACCTTCCTGGACCTCGACGACGAGATCCAGCGGGCCGCCGGGAAGGATATCCCCCGCATCTTCTATGAGGAGGGGGAGGAGGGCTTCCGCCTCCGCGAGACCGACTGCGCCCGCAAGGCGGCCGCCCTCCGGGGCTTTGTCATCGCCTGCGGCGGCGGCATTATATTAAAAGAAGAGAATATGGAGGCCCTCTCCCGGACCGGGACGGTCGTCTTCCTCGACCGCAACGTCGAGGAGCTCGCCGCCGCCGAGCTGAGCGGACGCCCGCTGCTCGACGGGCGGAAGGAGCGGCTGCAGGAGCTCTACGACGCCCGCATCGCCCTTTACCGCAAATACGCCGAGCTGACCGTCCCCAGCAGCCGCGCGCCGGAGATGGTCGCGCAGATGGTCTGGGAGGCCATCTCCACCCGGAAGGAGGGGGACTGATGCGCTGGAATCTCGCCGTCATCGGCGACCCCATCGGCCACACCCTCTCCCCTCTGATTCAGGGGAAGATGATGGAGAGGCTGGGGGTCGAAGGGGACTACGCCGCCCATCACGTCGCCGCCGCGGAGCTGCCGGAGTTTGTCCGGTACGCCCGGGAGGAGCTCGACGGCTTCAACATCACCATCCCGCACAAGCAGGCGGTGATCCCCTTTCTGGATGAGATCGACCCTTACGCGGAGCGCTGCGGGGCGGTCAACACCGTCTGCGTCCGGGAAGGGAAGCTCTCCGGCCACAACACCGACGGGGACGGCATCCGCGCCGCCCTGCGCGGCATGGGCGCGGATTTTTCCGGCAGCAGGGTCGCCCTGCTGGGGGCGGGGGGCGCCGCCAAGTCCATCTGCCGCAAGGCCCTCGACTGCGGGGCGGAGGCGGTGCGCGTCTTCTGCCGGACCCCCGAAAAAGGCTTGCAGCTCGCCGGCGGAGACAGCCGCGGGGAGGCCCTGCCCTTTTCGGCCCTCAGCGCAGAAAACTGCGGCGGCTGGGCGGACATCATCGTAAACGCCACCCCCCTCGGGATGAGCGGGTTCGGGCAGGATTTCGCGGATTTCTCCTTTTTGGGCGGGGGGAGGCCCTTCCTCTGCGACATCGTCTACAAGCCGGCCGAGACAAGCCTCCTCAAAGCCGCCGCGGCCCGCGGCCTCCCCTGCAAAAACGGCCTCGATATGCTCATCTATCAGGCAATCTACGCCTTCCGGCTTTTTACGGGGATGGAGTTCGCCGCCGACCCGATGGCGGATTTTCTGCGGGATGAGGTGAAAAAGGCGCTGGGACAGGGATAATGGTTGCGGGGCGTTCCCCGGCGGGAAACGACGGTGCATCAATCGGATGGAGGTGATTTCATGGATGCTGCCTATCATGAGCAATACCGGAAGCTGGGGCTGAATATCGCGTTTTACCGGAAAGCGAGGAAGCTGACTCAGCTGCAGCTCGCCGAAAAACTGGGGATCGACCGCAGCCATATGAGCGCGATCGAACTGGCTGCGGCGGGCGTTTCGCTGGACGTAATTTTCCGCCTGTGCGACATCCTGGAAATCGCACCGAAGGATTTGTTCGATTTCGGCAGGATATAAACGCCCCGCCCGACTCCGGCTTTTTCCAGATCAAAATTATGTCGGTTTTTCGGGTATTCCAACCCGGCGCAAATATTTACAAAACGTTCACAAAATAATTTGCAAAACCCCTTGCCAAACGGGGCGGGAGGTTGTATAATAGCACTTGCGTGACTGCGACAGATATGCGATGAAGCGAGAGGTTGCCGCCGGCCGTGAGGTCAAGATCCTGTCTCCGGACAGGTCCCAGCGCGGGTAATTTTCGCCGAGTATGTCCGATTTTAAACCGGGCGACAAAAGATGAATACGATGGAAGTGCCCCGTGTAACCGGCTTTGCGCAAGTGAGGCTGCGGGCCAACTCCAAGGCAAACTGCGCCTTTTGAGGCTGCAAGTGCCCCAGGCCTGCCGGCTTGCGACCAACAGCGGCGGGGATGGAAACGGTTCAGATTCCCGGAAAACGTCATGTTTTTCGGTTTTTTATTTTGTCTGGATGCGAAACACACGGAAACGTGTTCGATCTTTGGTCTTGTCCCCATCAATATTTCAGGAGGCGATGACAGTGGCAGTCAAAGAAAAAATCAGAATCAAATTGAAAGGTTACGACCACACCCTGGTGGATGCTTCCGCCGCAAAGATCGTGGAGACAGCGAAGAGAACCGGCTGCAGAGTTGCAGGCCCCATCCCGCTGCCGACCGACAAGGAGATCGTCACCATTCTCCGCGCTGTTCACAAATATAAAGACAGCCGCGAGCAGTTTGAGATGAGAACCCACAAACGGCTCATCGATGTGCTGAGACCTTCCGCCAAGACGGTTGAAGCGCTTCAGGGCCTGGAGCTCCCCGCCGGCGTTGAAATCGAGATCAACCTGTAATCTCGACAGAAGAGTCTGAACGCCTCGCGGTCCGGAACCGCAAAACTGCGGCAGCCGGAGGGTCAAGTTGGTGGAAAGCCAACCAATAGCCTGATAGGAGGAAAGAACATGAAAAAAGGAATCATGGGCAAGAAAATCGGGATGACCCAGATTTTCGACGAGACCGGAAAAGTCGTTCCGGTAACCGTTATCGAAGCCGGCCCCTGCACCGTTGTGCAGAAGAAGACCGCTCAGAACGACGGCTACGACGCAGTCCAGCTGGGCTTCGGCGACGCTAAGGTTCACAAGGTTAACAAACCGATGAAGGGCCACTTCGAGAAAGCGGACGTCGCCGCCAAGAAGGCGCTGCGCGAGTTCCGCTTCGATGACTGCACAAGCTACAACGTCGGCGATATCATCAAGGCCGACACCTTCGCCTGCGGCGACATCGTCGATGTCTGCGGCACCAGCAAAGGTAAGGGCTACGCCGGCGCCATCAAGCGCCACGGCAACGCGAGCCTCCGTGCTTCCCACGGTACCGGCCCGGTCGCCAGACAGCCCGGCTCTATGGGCGCCATCTCCGACCCGTCCCGTATCTTCAAGGGCAAGGGCATGGCCGGCCATATGGGCGCCGAGCGCGTCACCATCCAGAACCTTGAAGTCGTCAAGGTCGACGCCGAAAACAATCTGATTGCCATCAAGGGCGCAATCCCCGGCCCCAAGGGCGGCCTGGTCATTGTGACCGACGGCAAGAAAGCATAAGGGAAGGAGGAAATTACAATGCCGAAATTTTCTGTAGTGGATATGGCCGGCAAAGCTGTCGCTGAGATCGAGCTTTCCGACGCCGTATTTGGCATCGAGCCCAATGCTGCTGCGATGCATCAGGCAGTGGTGACCTACCTTGCCAACCAGCGTCAGGGCACCCAGTCCACCCTGACCCGTACCGAGGTCCGCGGCGGCGGCCGCAAGCCCTGGAGACAGAAGGGCACCGGCCATGCGAGACAGGGCTCCATCCGCGCTCCCCAGTGGACCCACGGCGGCGTTGCGCTCGGCCCGAAGCCCCGCGATTACCGTCTGGGCATCAACAAGAAGCTCAGAAGACTGGCCCTCAAGTCCGCGTTCTCCTCGAAGGTCCTCGACAACGATATGATCGTCGTCGACAAGATCGAGACCGCTGAATATAAGACCAAGACCATGGTCGCGATGCTCAAGGCGCTGAACGCCGAGAAGAAGCCCCTCATCGTGCTCGACAGCGCGGATGAGAAGGTTCTCAAGAGCCTCAGCAATATCCCCGGCGTAAAGACCGCTTACGTCAATACGCTGAACGTGTACGACGTCCTCAACTGCGACAAGTTCATCGTCGTCAAGGACGCCGCTGAAAAAATGCAGGAGGTGTACGCATGAAACTGGCTAACGAGATCGTGATTGCCCCTGTTATCACCGAAAAGTCGATGTACGGCATTCCGAACAAGAAATACACCTTCAAGGTTGCCAAGGATTCCAACAAGATCGAAATCGCGCGCGCTGTCGAGACCCTCTTCGGCGTCAAGGTCGTCAAGGTCAACACCGTCAGCGTCAAAGGCCGCTTTAAGAGAATGGGCCGCAACGAAGGCTACCGTCCCGATTGGAAAAAAGCCATCGTGACCCTGAGCGAAGATTCCAAGGCCATCGAGTTCTTCGAGGGCATGGCGTAAGCCAGGCGACCCGTCTGCGGGGCAGTGAAATGCCCCGGGGTGATGTATGAGGGAGGACGCGCTCCCTCGCTAAACCGAATTAGGAGAGTGAATATAAATGGCTATCAAGTCCTACAGCGCCGTTACCCCCGGCCGGCGCCAGATGACCGTAACCGACTACTCCGGCCTTTCCAAAGTTGCTCCTGAGAGAAGCCTCCTCGAGCCCATGAAGAAGAAGTCCGGACGCAACAGCTACGGCCGCATCACCGTCCGCCACCGCGGCGGCGGAAACCGCACCAAATACCGCGTGATCGACTTCAAGCGCGACAAGGTGGGCATGGACGCCACCGTCCTGACCCTCGAGTACGACCCCAACCGCTCCGCTCATATCGCCCTCGTCCAGTATGAGGACGGCGAGAAGCGCTACATTCTGGCTGCCAACGGCCTCAAGGTCGGCGATACCGTCAGAAGCGGCGAGGATGCGGATATCAAGCCCGGCAACACCCTGCCGATGGCCAGCATCCCGGTCGGTACCTTCATCCACAACATCGAGATCTACCCCGAGAAGGGCGCCCAGCTCGTCCGCGCCGCCGGCAACATGGCGCAGCTGATGGCGAAAGAGGGCGAATACGCTCTGGTCCGCCTCCCCTCCGGCGAGCTGCGCAACTTCTCCGCGAAGTGCAAGGCGACCGTCGGCCAGGTCGGCAACATCGACCACGAGAACGTCTCCATCGGCAAGGCCGGCCGGAAACGCCACATGGGCTGGCGGCCTACCGTCCGCGGCTCCGTCATGAACCCCTGCGACCACCCGCACGGCGGTGGTGAGGGCAAGTCCCCGATCGGCCATCCCGGCCCGCTGACTCCCTGGGGCAAGCCCGCGCTGGGCAAGAAGACCCGCAAGCAGCATCAGCGCTCCGATAAGTTTATCGTGAAACGCAGAAACGCGAAGTAATCGAAAGGAGGCAGATGAAATGGGCAGAAGCGTAAAGAAAGGCCCTTTCGTACAGGAGGCCCTGTACAAAAGAGTTGTTGATATGAACGAGAAGGGCGAGAAAAAGGTTTTAAAGACCTGGAGCCGTTCTTCCACCATTTTCCCTGAATTCGTCGGGCACACCTTCGCCGTCCATGACGGCCGCAAGCACGTCCCCGTCTATGTAACCGAGGATATGGTCGGGCACAAGCTCGGTGAGTTTGCTCCCACCAGAACGTATAAAGGCCACGCTGGATCCAAAACATCCAACAACGGAAACTAAGGCCGAAAGGAGGATTTTTCAATGGAAGCGAAAGCTTACCTTAGAAATGTGCGGATCGCGCCCCGCAA
>DVKD01000009.1 GCA_018716285.1 Candidatus Merdivicinus faecavium | reverse complement strand
TGAAGGAGGTCACCGCCGGCGACCTCTGCGCCATCAGCAAGCTCTCCGCCAACACCGGAGACACCCTCTGCTCGCCCAAGCGCAAGGTCGCCCTCGAAAAGGCGGAATTCCCCGCGCCCTGCTACTCGATGGCGGTCAAGACCGTCGGCAAGGGGGACGAGAGCAAGATCTCCCAGAGCATCGCGCGCCTCCTCGAAGAAGATCCCACCCTCTCCTTTGTCCTCAACACAGAGACAAAGGAGCAGGTCCTGAGTGGTCTGGGCGAACAGCACCTGGACGTCACCGTTGCCAAGCTCAAAAACAAGTTCGGCGTCGAGGTCAAGCTCGAGCCCCCGACCGTCGCCTACCGCGAGACCATCCGCAAAAAGGTCAAGGTCCAGGGCAAGCACAAGAAGCAGAGCGGCGGCCACGGCCAGTACGGCGACGTCTGGATCGAGTTTGAGCCCTGCGACAGCGAGGAGCTGGTTTTCGCCGAGAACGTCTTCGGCGGCGCCGTCCCCCGCAACTTCTTCCCTGCGGTCGAGAAGGGCCTCCAGGACTGCGTCAAAAAGGGCGTCCTGGCGGGATACCCCGTCGTCGGTCTCAAGGCGACCCTCGTCGATGGATCCTACCACCCCGTCGACTCCTCCGAAATGGCCTTCAAGACGGCCGCAAGCCTCGCCTACAAGGCCGGCCTGCCCCAGGCCTCCCCGATCATCCTCGAGCCGATCGGCAGCCTCAAGGTCCAGGTGCCGGACGACACCACCGGCGATATGATGGGCGAGCTCAACAAGCGCCGCGGCCGGGTGCTGGGCATGAACTCCATCGGCGACGGCATGACCGAGATCGAAGCCGAGACCCCCATGAGCGAGATGCAGGACTTCGCGACCCTTGTCCGCCAGATGACCCAGGGGAGCGGCAGCTTTACGCTGGAATTCCTGCGCTACGACCCGCTGCCCGGCAACCTCGAGGCGGCCGTTATCGCAAATTCCAAGCAGCTCGCCGACGCATAAGTGCATAATCCCGTCCCGCATGTCATACCCATAATGTGAAAGGGGCGTGCGGGATGGGACTGCAGATAGGGAAAAGGATAAAAAAATGGCTGCTGCTGATTTTGCTCGGGCTGATCCCCCTGTTTACGGGGATCATCGCTTTGGGGAAGGACGCTCCTACATATTCCGGCCGCAGCAATCCGGAACGGATTGCCTTTCTGGAGCATTGCGGCTGGGAGGTGGCAGAGCTCCCAACAGCAACCGGCTGCGTGCAGATTCCGCCTGAATTCGACGATGTGTATCGGAATTACAACCAGATCCAGCGGAAACAGGGGTTTGACCTGGAAAAATACGCCGGAAAGGCAGTGGAGCGGTATCAGTATGCGGTAACAAATTACCCAAACTATTCCGGGGAAGTTCGTGCAAACCTGCTGATATTTGACGGGAAAATTATCGCGGGCGATATCTGTTCGTTAGAGTTGGGGGGGTTTATGCATGGAATTATGCAGGAATCCGGCGAATAGCGGAGCTCTGTGGAGTTTTTTTCGAAATATGTCGGATTTTGCCTGATTTTTACAAAAAACGGTCTAAAATTTGTAAATGCGCAATATTCACAAATCGTTTTTGAAAAGTTTGGGTAATACATGGCTATGCAGAAGGGGAAAAATTTGATATAGTATTATCAAGGCAAAAAACACCAGAAAATTTAGGAGGTCCGTTTATGGCAAGCTTATCTTTGAAAGGCATTTATAAAAAATATGCCGGCGGCGTAACTGCGGTTTCCGATTTCAACCTTGAGATCGAAGACAAGGAGTTCATCATCCTGGTCGGTCCTTCCGGCTGTGGTAAGTCCACCACCCTGCGTATGATCGCCGGCCTGGAAGAAATCTCCGAGGGCGAACTGTACATCGGCGACCGTCTGGTCAACGACGTTGCCCCGAAGGACCGCGACATCGCGATGGTTTTCCAGAACTACGCGCTGTATCCCCATATGACTGTTTTCGAGAACATGGCGTTCGGCCTGAAGCTCCGCAAGACTCCCAAGGATGAGATCAAGCGCCGCGTTGAAGAGGCTGCCCGCATCCTCGATATCACCCACCTGCTCGACCGCAAACCGAAGGCTTTGTCCGGTGGTCAGCGTCAGCGTGTTGCGCTGGGCCGTGCTATCGTCCGTGAGCCCCAGGTCTTCCTCCTCGACGAGCCGCTGTCCAACCTGGACGCGAAGCTCCGTGCTCAGATGAGAACCGAGCTCTCCAAGCTCCACCAGAAACTCGGCACCACCTTCATCTACGTTACCCACGACCAGGTCGAGGCTATGACGATGGGTACCAGAATCGTCGTTATGAAGGACGGCTTCATCCAGCAGGTCGACTCTCCTCAGGAGCTGTACACCAAGCCCGCCAACATCTTCGTCGCCGGCTTCATCGGCTCTCCCCAGATGAACTTCATCGACGCGACTGTCGTCAATAAGGACGGCCGCTATGCGATTACCTTCGGCGATGACACCAACACCTTCGAGGTGATGATCCCCGAGAGCAAGAAGAACGAGACCCTCGCCAACTACGTCGGCAAGGAAGTCGTCCTCGGTGTCCGTCCGGAAGACCTCAGAGACGAAGAGATGTACATCAGCGCTGCGACGACCGGCCTGATCGACTGCAACGTCGAAGTTACCGAGCTGATGGGCGCTGAGACCTACCTGTACGTCAACTGCGCCGGCGTCAATATGACCGCCCGCGTTTCGCCCCGCTCCACCGCCCGTCCCGGCGATGTGATCAAGATGGCGATCAACGTCAACAACATCCACCTGTTCGACAAGGAAACCGAGAAGGTCATCCTCAACTAAATACTTACCAAATCGGGATTTCGGCCCCTGTGAGTTTTCACAGGGGCCTTGTCCGCCCTATGGGGCTTTTTATATTGGCATGCCTGGATGCGCTGTTCATTCAGGCGTTTTTGCGTCGTTTTCTGAACCTCCTCCGGCGGAGGAAAGGCAGGGAACGGAAGAAAAGGAGGAAGATATGATTACCGTTGAACACATCAGCAAAAGTTTCCGGGTCGCCCGGCGGAGCGGCGGCATGAAGGAGGCCGTCAAGGCCCTCTGGAAGCGGCAGTACGACACCGTCCGGGCGCTCGACGACATTTCCTTTGCCATCGGGGACGGCGAGATGGTCGGCTACATCGGCCCCAACGGCGCGGGCAAGAGCAGCACCATCAAGGTCCTCTCAGGCATCCTGACCCCCGACAGCGGGCGCTGCGAGATCGACGGCCGCTGCCCGTGGAAGGACCGCACCCGCCATGTCCGGGAGATCGGGGTCGTCTTCGGCCAGCGCTCCCAGCTCTGGTGGGATGTGCCGGTAATCGATTCCTTCGAGTTGCTGCGGGATATTTACCGGGTGCCGCAGGCGGAGTACCGGCGCAACCTGGACGAGCTTGTGGAACTGTTAAACCTCGCCCAGATCGTCAAAACGCCGACCCGCCAGCTCTCGCTGGGCCAGCGGATGCGCTGCGAGATCGCGGCCTCCCTGCTCCACAGCCCGAAAATCCTCTTTCTGGACGAGCCCACCATCGGCCTGGACGCGGTCTCCAAGCTGGCGGTGCGGAGCTTTATCAGGGAGCTGAACCAGCGCAGGGGAACCACCGTCCTCCTCACCACCCACGACATGCAGGACATTGAGGCGCTCGCTTCCCGGGTCATTCTGATCGGCAAGGGGAAAATCCTGCTGGACGGCGCGCTGGAAAGCCTCAAAAAGCAGTTTTCGGGCGGGAAGATCCTCCGCATCGAGTATCAGGGAGAGACTCCGGAATTGCCGAACGGCCTTTGCTGGCAGGAAAAAGGTGAGAACCACGGCGTCTTGCTTCTCACCCCGGAATTGCTTTCCGTGTCGGAGGCAATTTCCAGCCTGTCGGCCCAGGTGGAGCTGCGGGACGTCTCGGTGGAGGAGACCCCCATCGACGAGATCGTCGCCAATCTCTATCGGGAATACCGGATATAGGGGGTGGTTCCGGTGCGTTTTGCCGCAAAATACCTGTCCATCTTCCGCATCCGCTTTGTCAACGGGCTGCAGTACCGGCTGGCGGCGCTGGCGGGGGTCTCCACCCAGTTTTTCTGGGGGTTTATGGAGATCCTGCTCTACCGCGCCTTTTACAGAGCCGACCCCGCCGCCTTCCCGATGGAGTTTTCCGCGATGGTCAGCTACATCTGGCTCCAGCAGGCCTTTCTCACCCTGTATGAAAGCTGGTTTTTCGAGTGGGAGATCTTCGACGCCATCACAGGCGGAAACGTCGCCTACGAGCTCTGCCGCCCGATGAACCTCTACGGATTCTGGTTTGTCCGCAGCGCGGCGACGCGGGTGGCAAAAGCCGCCCTGCGCTGCCTGCCGGTGCTGGTGATCGCCTTCCTGCTGCCGGATCCCTTCGGGATGACTTTGCCGGTGAGCCTGCCGGTCTTCCTCCTGTTCCTTGCCACGATGGGGATGGCGCTGCTGCTGACCGTTTCGATGACCATGATCATCTACGGGCTGACCTTTTACACCATGTCGCCGCTGGGGCTGCGGACCATTTTTTCCTCCGCGGCCGAGTTCTGCTCCGGCGCGCTGGTGCCGCTGCCCTTCCTGCCGGACGGGGTGCAGAAGGTGCTGGAGCTGCTGCCCTTCGCGTCGGTGCAGAACCTGCCCTTCCGCATTTACAGCGGCGATATTGCCGGGATGGATATTCTCTGGGGCGTCGCGCTGCAGGTTTTCTGGACGGCGGCGCTGATTGCGGTCGGCGGGCTGATTTTTAGGAACGCCTTAAAGCGGGCAGTTGTACAGGGGGGATGAACCGATGAAATTGTACGCAAGGTATTTTTCCATCCATCTGCGGAGCGCGATGCAGTACCCGGCTTCTTTCTGGATGACCTTTTTCGGGCAGTTTCTGGCCGCCTTTTCCGCCTTCCTGAGCATCTATTTCCTGTTCGACCGCTTCCATGCGGTGGAGGGGTTCAGCTATCAGGAGGTGCTGCTCTGTTTTGCCGCGGTGATGCTTCCGTTTTCCTTCTGCGAGTGCTTTTTCCGGGGCTTCGACCGGTTCCCGTCGCTGCTGGGCAACGGGCAGTTCGACCGGATCCTGATCCGGCCGCGGAGCACGCTTTTCCAGGTCCTGTGCGCCCAGATGGATTTCTCCCGGCTGGGGAAATTTCTGCAGGCGGTGGTGGTCTTCTGCTATGCCATCCCAACTTCCGGGGTGGAGTGGACCCTGCCGCGGGCGCTGACCCTCTGCGGGATGCTGCTGGGGGGCGTCGCGATTTTCGCGGGGCTGTTCCTGTTTTACGCCGGCGCGAGCTTTTTCACCATCGAGGGGCTGGAGGTGCTCAACATCTTCATCTACGGCGGGCGGGAGTTCGGCTCCTACCCGGCGGTAATTTACGGCAAGGCGATCCTCCGGTTCTGGACCTTCGTCATCCCAATGGCGATGATCCAGTACTACCCGCTGCTCTTCCTGCTGGGCCGGACGGACAGCATCTGGAACGCCGTCTCGCCGCTGGCGACCCTCTTATTCCTGGTCCCGGCGTATCTTTTCTGGCGGTTCGGGCTGCGGCACTACCGCTCGACCGGCTCCTGAGCCCGGTGTCCGGGCAGCCGATGACGACGCGGCATGCGTACTCCACGACAGGCTTCGGTTGGCGCGCGACAAGCTGCGCGCCTCTGGTAGGGGTTCCCTGCAAGGTGCAGGCATGGCCCGGTGTCCGGGCAGCCGGTGTCGCCGCGGCGTTTGTACCCCACGACAGATCCGCGGACCTCGCGACAGGCGCGAGGTCACATTACCGGTTCCCTGCGGGGAGCAGGCATGGCCCGGTGTCCGGGTTGCCGATGACGACGCGGCGTTTGTACCCCACGACAGATCCGCGGACCTCGCGACAGGCGCGAGGTCACATTACCAGTTCCCTGCATGATGCAGGCGTGGATATCGTTTTTTTGCATTGCGGCAATCATTTGTATGGGCCGGACGGCCCGAATTATGTGAGGAGGTTTTGATATGGACGTGTTGGGCGAAATTTTGATTACCGATTTTACCGAGCAGCGGCTGCGCCCTGCCTTTGGGGAGCGCATCCGGTTTATCGGGCTGCAGGGGAGCTTCCGGCGCGGGGAGCAGACTTTTTCCAGCGACCTTGACGTCGTCGTTATCCTCGACCGGCTCGACCCCGGCGACCTGATCCGCTACCGCGAGGCTGCGGCGGGCTTCGAGGAATGGCCGAACCTCTGCGGCTTCCTCTGCGGGATCGCGGAGCTGAAAAGCTGGCCGCGGTACGACCTGTTCACCCTGTACTTTGACACCGAGCCGGTCGTGGGCTGCCTTTCCGACTGGATCGCGCCCCCCGGCCCGGATGAGGCGCGGGAATACATCCGCATCGGGGCGGCGGGGCTGTTCCACGAGACCGTCCACCGGGCGCTCTACGGCCAGCCGTCGGAGGAGGCGCTTTTTGCCGCCCTCAAGTCGGCCAGGTTCCTCGTAGCCGCCCGGGAATACCTCCGCACCGGGCGGTATGAGGGGCAGCTTGCGCGCCTTGCGGAGCAGTGCGGGGGCCTTTCCCGCGCTGTTGTAAGCGCCTTACGGGAGCACCGGCTGCCGGAGGACTGCGCGGGGCTGCTGCTGCGCTTCTGCCAGGAATGCCTGGAGCAGGTTTGACCGCAGAATTCCTGCTCTATGGGAAGAAGGTGCTGCGGCAGGCAGCTTTTTTGCCTTTTTCACCAAACAGCCGGAGCTTTCAAATATATTCTGGAACAGTGAGGAGGGAACGCCGTGCTGTTTGACAGGACGATCCGGAGCTGGGCGGACTGGGGGAAGGTCTATCAGGACATTCCGGCCTTCCTGCCGCTGGCGCGGGAAATTTTTGCGAAGGAGGGTCTGCCGCCCATCCGGGAGGCGGCCCCGCTGACCCCGGGAACCAACGCCGTCTTCCGGGCGGACGGGCTGGTGGTCAAGATTTTCGCCCCGGCGGAATCAGGGCTGGACGCCCGCGCGGATTTTGAGACGGAGCGGGCCGCCATCCGGCGGGCGGAGCGGCTGGGCATCGCCGCGCCGCGGCTCCGGGCGGAGGGGTTTTGGGACGACCGATACCGCTTTTACTACCTCGTCGCCGATTTTATCCCGGGGATGGAGGCAGGGGAGTGGCTGAAAACGGCGGATCGTGCGCAAAAAGAGCGCTTCTGCGGCTGGCTGCGGGCGCTGCTTGCCCGCTGGAACACCGCGGACGAAGTTCCAGCGGGTTTCCGGAGGGACATGGCGGGGCGGAGCCTGCAAAATCCCCGCTGGCGGCGGCTTACCCCCGCGGCGGAGGCGGAGCGCCGCGCGCAGCTGGATGGGCTTCAGAAGCTCCCGGAGGTTTGCGTCCACGGCGACCTGACGGCGGAAAACATCCTCGTCGGGCCGGGCGGGGCGGCGGCGATCGACTTCGCCGACACGGTGCTGGCCCCCGCCTGCTATGAGCTGCCGCCCATCTGTTTTTCGCTCTTTGACTACGACCCGTCCCTCGCCCGGGCTTTCTGGGCGGGGGAGGGGCCGCTCGCGGACGCGCTGTTTGACGGGCTGCTGCTCCACGATTTCGGCGCGGATTTTATCGCGGAGATCTGCGGGCGGTTTCTGGGGACATGCGCTGAAAGCCTGCCGGGCCTTACGCCCATCCGCCGGTTTTTGCGGGAGCGGTACGGCTGATTTTGCGGGGAAATCGCTGCCCGCCCGCATGGACGCCGCACAGCCCCGCCGGGATGGAGGATTCCGTTCCGGCGGGGCTGTGATTTGTGTCAAGGTATTGCGCGTCCGGCGGATTTCGCCAGAATCGCGGATGCCGCGTCATTACACCCCGCGGCGGTAGCGGGCGGGGGTGCGGCCGGTGTGCTGCTTGAACTGGCGGATCAGGTGGTACTCGTTCGAGAAACCCGCCAGCGGCGCGATGGACGCAAGGGGGAGGGCGGTGTTCTCGAGGTAGTATTTGGCCAGCGCAATCCGCATCCCAATCAGGTCGGCGGTCGGGCTCACCCCGAACAGGCGGCGGTACTCGGCGTAGAAATGGGAGGGGCTCAAATGCACCTGCTCGGCCATCCGCTCGACGCTCCAGGGCTCCGCGAGGGTGCGGTAGAGGGTGAGCCGCAGCTGCCGGAGGGGCTCGGCGTTGCGGCCGGCGGGCTGCTCCTCCATCCGGTGCAGGAGGAGGAAGAGGCTGCGGAGCGAGGCGTCGGCGACGACGTCCGCGAGTTCGGGCGTGCGGACGGCCGCCTCCTCGACCTCCCGGAGCAGACGCATCATCTCCCCCAGCGCCGCCGGGTAGCGCACCTGCCCGAGCGGCAGCCGCAGCTTCTCCGCGAGGGCGGCGGCCTCCTCCCCGGAAAAGTGGAGGAAATCGTTCTCCCAGGGGGTGACCAGGGCGCGGTAGTGCTGGATTAAGCCGGGCGGGTAGAGGATGGCGGCGCCCGGCGCGGTTTCCAGCTCCCCGCCGGGGAGATAGAGCAGGGTGGGGGACTTTAGGATGAGAAAGAGCCAGTTCCCAGACCCCTCCGGCCGGGAAATCTCAAAGCCGGCCTCGTGGCAGTAGCCGCAGCCGACCTGGTGCAGGGTGAGCATCTCCATTCCTCCTTTTTTTCAGTATAACAAAAATCATAGGATCCGTCAATTTTTTCATAGCATTTCCCATTGCATCCCGCCGTCTTCGGTGTATAATGAGATTGACGGGTATCCCGCCCTGATGTGAACAAAAAACGGCTTTTGCACCGAGAGGAGAATGAACATGCTTCCACGTCCCGAACATCCGCGTCCCCAATTGACCCGCGCGGGCTGGCGCTCCCTAAACGGCGAATGGGATTTCGCCTTTGACATGAGTGTGAGCAAGCGCGCCCGGGAATTCTGGAAAAACGGCGCTTACACCCACAAGATCACCGTCCCCTTCTGCCCGGAGAGCAGCCTCTCCGGCGTCGGCTTCACCGACTTTATCCCCGCCGTCTGGTACCGGAGAAGCTTCACCCTCTCCGCGGAGGAGTGCGCGGGGCGGGTGCTGCTCCACTTCGGGGCGGTCGACTACCGCTGCGAGGTCTGGGTCAACGAAACGCCCGCCGGCTCCCACAAGGGCGGCTACTCCTCCTTCACCTTTGACATCACCGGCGCGGTACAGCCCGGCGAAAATACCGTCGTCCTCTACGCCGCCGACGACGTCCGCTCCCCCCTCCAGCCCACCGGCAAGCAGTGCCCGCAGTACGCCTCCCAGGGCTGCCACTACACCCGCACCACCGGCATCTGGCAGAGCGTCTGGCTGGAATTTGTCCCCAAAACCTATATCTCCGCCCTGAAAATGGAGACCGACCCGGACAACGGCCTGCTCACCTTCGAGGCGAAGCTCAATGAGGCCGCAGAGGGGACGCTGACCGTTACCGCCTCCTTCGAGGGCGCCCCCGCCGGGGAGACCTCCCTCAAGGTCCGCGGCGCGTCGGTCCGCGGGCAGCTCAAAGTCGAGGACGTCAAGGTCTGGGACATCGGCGCGCCCAACCTCTACGACCTCTCCTTCACCCTCGAGACGGCGGGCGGCACGGACGCCGTCCGGAGCTACACCGGCTTCCGCTCGATTGAATGGAAGGACAAGAAATTCTATTTAAACGGCCGCTCCGTCTTCCAGCGGCTGGTCCTCGACCAGGGCTTCTACCCCGACGGCATCTACACCGCCCCGAGCGACGAGGCGCTCAAAAACGACATCCGTCTCTCCCAGGCGATGGGCTTCAACGGCGCACGGCTGCACGAGAAGGTCTTTGAGGAGCGCTTCCTCTACTGGGCGGACAAGATGGGGTACCTCGTCTGGGGCGAGTACCCGAACTGGGGGCTCGACATCACGAGCGGGACCGGGCTGGAAATCATGCTCCCCGAATGGCTCTCGGTCGTCGAGCGGGACTACAACCACCCCGCCCTCATCGGCTGGTGCCCCTTCAACGAGACCTGGGACGACGGCGCGACCGGCACGCGGCAGGACGACGAGGTCCTCCGCTCCATCTACCTCGCCACCAAGGCGGCCGACCATATCCGCCCGGTCATCGACACGAGCGGTAACTTCCACGTCGTGACCGACATCTACGACATCCACTGGTACGAGCAGGAGCCTGCGGTCTTCGCCAAGGCCTTTGCGGAGATGGCGGCGGGCGGCGCGCCCTTTGACAACCACGGGGACCGCCAGCAGTACGGCGGCCAGCCCTATATGGTCAGCGAGTACGGCGGGACCTGGTGGAGCACCCAGACCGAGAACGCCTGGGGCTACGGCGAGCGCCCCGCCACGGTCGAGGAGGTCTGCCGCCGCTACACCGGCTTGGCCGACACCCTGCTCCAAAACCCCTATATCTGCGGGCTCTGCTACACCCAGCTCTACGACGTCGAGCAGGAGCAGAACGGCCTGTACACCTATGCCCGCGAGAAGAAATTCCCGGAGGAGATTTACGAGAAGATGGCGGCCTGCATGAAGCAGAAGGCGGCCGTCGAGGACTGACAAAGGAGGTCTCACAATGGCGGTTATCCACCTGAACGCCGCGGTGCGGAAATCGCGGATCAGCAAGAACATCTACGGCCATTTTTCCGAGCATCTCGGCCGCTGCATCTATAACGGCCTCTATGTGGGGGAGGATTCCCCCATCCCCAACGTGAGCGGGATGCGTACCGACCTCGTCGAAGCCCTCAAAAGAATCCGCGTCCCCGTCCTCCGCTGGCCGGGCGGCTGCTTTGCCGACGAGTACCACTGGCTCGACGGCGTCGGCCCCAAGGAATCCCGCAAGAAGATGATCAACACCCATTGGGGCGGGGTGGTGGAGGACAATTCCTTCGGCACCCACGAGTTTCTCGAATTCTGCCGCCAGGTGGGCTGCGAGCCCTACATCAACGGCAACGTCGGCTCCGGCACCGTCCGCGAGATGAGCGAGTGGATGGAGTACATGACCTTTGACGGCGTCTCGCCGATGGCCGAGCTGCGGGCGCAAAACGGTCACCCCGCTCCCTGGAAGGTGAAATACTTCGGGGTCGGCAACGAGAACTGGGGCTGCGGGGGCAACATGCGCCCCGAATTCTACGCCGACCAGTACCGCCGCTACCAGACCTATGTCCGCAATTACGGGGACAATAAGGTCTTCCGCATCGCCTGCGGGCCCAACGCGGACGACTACGAGTGGATGGACACGGTGATGAAGCTCGCCGGCCCTTACATGGACGGCATCTCCCTGCACTACTACACCGTCCCCGGCCCGGACTGGCAGCACAAGACGAGCGCCACCTGCTTTGACAGGGAAATCTACTACCGCACCCTCTTCCGCGCCGCGCGGATGGAGGAGCTGGTCACCCGCCACAGCGAGATCATGGACCGCTACGACCCCCAGAAGCGGGTCGCCCTCGTCGTCGACGAGTGGGGGACCTGGTACGACGTCGAGCCCGGCACCAATCCCGGCTTCCTTTACCAGCAGAACACCATGCGGGACGCGATGGTCGCCGCCCTGACCTTAAATATCCTAAACGAGCACAGCTCCCGCGTCCGGATGGCGAACATCGCCCAGATGGTCAACGTCCTCCAGGCGGTCATCCTGACCGAGGGCGAGCGGATGCTGCTCACCCCGACCTACCACATCTTCGACCTCTACCAGCACCACCAGGACGCCGACCTCATCGACTGCCACATTGACTGCGGGCAGGCGGGGGTGCTTGATGGGGAGCGGGTTGCTGAACTTTCCGCTTCCGCTTCGGTGGACGCGGACGGCCTGCTCCATCTGACCGCCGCCAACCTTTCGGCGGACGGGAGCTGCCCGGTCGCCGTAAACCTCGCGGGCTTTGCCGCCAAAACCGTCTCCGCCCGCATCCTCGCCGGGGAGATAGGCGCCCACAACACCTTCGAGCAGCCCGAGGCGGTCAAGATCGCCCCCTTCGACGGCGTGTCGCTGGAGGGCGGACAGGTTACCTTCACCCTGCCGCCCTGCTCGGCTGCCGAGATCACCCTCGCCGAATGAGCGCGGAGCGCGTCTGCCGCCGCTGCCTCCTCGCCGAGATGGGGGATGACCCATATTTCCGCAGCATCGCGGAGTATGCCGCCGCCCTCCCGGAGCGGGTGAAGGCCCCGGAGGCGGAGTACCGCCGCAGGCTCGCCCTCTGCAAGGGGTGCGGGGAGCTTGCAAACGGCATCTGCGCCCAGTGCGGCTGCTTTGTCGAGCTGCGCGCCGCCAAAAGACAGAACCGTTGCCCGGCCTTCCCGCCCAAGTGGGAGGGGATGGCGGCGGCGCAGGAGGGCGAACCCCTCTGACAGGCAAAAAAATATCCCCGGCCGGGCTTCACAGCTCGGCCGGGGATGCTTTTTACTCTTTGAGCAGCCGCATGAATTCTTCGCCGGTGATGGTTTCCTTTTCGAGAAGGTAGGCCGCCAGCTTGTGGAGCTGCGGCTCGTGCTGAGCGAGAAGGCTGCGCGCCTTTTCGTGCGCGGCCTTGACGGTCTCCACGACCCGCTCGTCGATGCGGGAGGCGGTGTCCGCCGCGCAGGTCAGGGAGGCGTCCCCGCCCAGGTACTGGTTCTGGACCGTCTCGAGGGCGACCATGTCGAACTCGTCGGTCATGCCGTAGCGGGTAATCATGGCGCGGGCGAGCTTGGTCGCCTGCTCAATGTCGTTGGAGGCGCCGGTGGTCATGTTGTCCTCGCCGAAGATGAGCTCCTCCGCGCTGCGGCCGCCGGTGAGGGTGGCAATCTTGCCCAGAATCTCGGTCCGGCTCATGAGCATCCGTTCGCCCTCGTCCACCTGCATGGTGTAGCCCAGCGCGCCGGAGGTGCGGGGGACGATGGTGATCTTGGTGACCGGCGCGGAGTGGGATTGCAGCGCCGCGACCAGCGCGTGGCCGATCTCGTGGTAGGCGACAATCTTCTTTTCCCTGTCGGACACCACCGCGCTCTTGCGCTGCGCGCCCGCGATGACGGTCTCGACGCTCTCCTCGACGTCGGCCTGGGTGAGGGCCTTGCGCCCCTCCCGGACGGCCCGCAGCGCCGCTTCGTTGATGATGTTGGCAAGCTCCGCGCCGGAAGCGCCCGCCGTCGCCCGTGCGATGACGTCCCAGTCGATGTTCGGCTCGGCCTTGACGTCCTTTGCGTGGACGGTCAGGATGGCCTTGCGGCCCTGTAAGTCGGGCAGCTCCACCGGCACCCGGCGGTCAAACCGGCCGGGGCGGAGCAGCGCGGGGTCGAGGCTCTCGGGGCGGTTGGTGGCGCCCAGCAGGACGACGCCCTTCTGCCCGTCAAAGCCGTCCATCTCGGCGAGGAGCTGGTTTAGGGTCTGCTCCCGCTCGTCGTTGCCGCCCATGCCGCTTGTGTTGCGCTTCTGGCCGATGGCGTCGATTTCGTCGATGAAGACGATGCAGGGGGCCTTCTCATTGGCCTGCTTGAAGAGGTCGCGGACCTTTGCCGCGCCCATGCCGACGAACATTTCCACAAATTCGCTGCCGGAGATGGAGAAGAAGGGGACGCCCGCCTCCCCGGCGACCGCCTTGGCGAGGAGGGTCTTGCCGGTGCCGGGAGGGCCGACCAGCAGGATGCCCTTGGGGAGCTTCGCGCCGATGGCGGTGTATTTTTTCGGCTCGTGCAGGAAGTCGACGACCTCCACCAGCGCCTCCTTGGCCTCGTCCTGGCCGGCGACGTCGCTGAACCTCACCCCGGTTTTGGCGTCAGCCACATAGATTTTTGCGCCGGATTTGCCGAACGACATCGCGTTGCCCATGCCGCCCGGGATTTGGCCGTTCATCTTTTTGCGCATCCAGCGGTAGAACAGGTCGCCGATGAGGAAGAAGAAGGCCATCGGCAGGATCCAGCTCACGACGAAGGTGATGAGCGGGTCCGCCTGGGTGGGGATGGTGGCGGAGAACTTGATATCGTCGTGCTCCATCAGCTGCTGGAGCAGCCGCTCGCCGTCGTCCGGCCAGATGCCGGTCTTGCAGATCCAGTTCTCCCCGTCCCGTTCGGCGATGAAGACAAACTGCCCGGATGTTTCGTCGTAGGAGACCTCCTTGACTTCGTCGCTGTCGATCATCTCCAGGAACTGGTCGTACCCCACCTCAACGACGGAGCGCCGCAGCAGGGAGGGGAAGACCCAGGCGTTAAGGAGCATGATGACGATCATGGCGATCACCGCGTAAAAGATGAACGGCCGTTTTGGGGGGCTTTTTCTGTTTTCAACCTCTTCGTGCATGAAAATTCCTCCTTTATTGGTTTAAGCTGAATGCAAGGGCTCCGCGTCCTCCTTAGGGTCGGAAATCGCTTTGAGCGCCTTTTTGAACTGGAAGGCAAAGAAGACCGCGGTGAAGGTCACGGCGATAAAATCGGCGGCCGGCTCGGCCATGTAGACCGCCGTCGTCTTGTCCGCGGGGAAAATTGCCGGCATGATGTAGATGAGCGGGATGAGCAGGATGAATTTGCGCATGACCGCCACCAGGATGGAGGCTTTCGCCTTGCCCAGCGAGGTAAAGGTCATCTGGCAGGCGACCTGGATGCCGAAGAGCAGCAGGCAGGCCATGTAGATCCGCAGCGCCGACCCGGTGAAGTCGAGCAGCGCCTCGGAGTTTGTGAACATGGCGGCAAACCCCTGCGGGAAGAGCATGACCAGCAGCCACAGCAGGGTGGAGTAGACAAGGCTCGCCTTTAAAAGCAGCTTGAAGGCCCCCTTCACCCGCTCCGGGTTGCGCGCGCCGTAGTTGTAGCTGATGATGGGCTGCGCGCCCTGTCCGAGGCCCTGGAGGGGGAGCATGGCGAACTGCATGACGCTCGTGAGGATGGTCATCGCGCCGACCGCAATATCGCCGCCGTATTTGAGCAGGGAGGAGTTGAAGCAGACGGAGATGACGCTTTCGCTCGCCTGCATGATAAAGGTCGAGAGGCCCAGCGCCAGCGCGGGGAGGACGATGCCCGCCCGCAGGCGCATGTTTTTCACCCGCAGTTTGAGGCGGGTCTTTTTCCCGCACAGGAAAAGCAGCACCCAGGCGCAGGACATGGCCTGCGACAGGATGGTCGCCCAGGCGGCCCCCGCCACCCCCATGCCGAACCCGAAGATGAAGACCGGGTCGAGGACGATGTTGGCGACGGCGCCGATGAGGACCGAGAGCATCCCGGTCCGCGCAAAGCCCTGGGCGGTGATGAAGGCGTTCATCCCCAGGGTCATCTGTACAAAGATGGTGCCAACCGAGTAGATGTTCATGTATTCGACGCCGTACTCGATGGTGTTTTCGCTGGCGCCGAAGGCCATCAGGAAATCGCGGTTCCAGATGAGCAGCACCGCCGTCAGCGCCGCTGAGATGATGAGCTGGATGACAAAGCAGTTCCCGAGCGTCCTCTCCGCCGAGTCATGATCGCCCTGGCCCATGAAAATCGACGCCCGGGGGGCGCCGCCGTACCCGGCGAAGGCGGCAAAGGCCGTGACGATCATGATGAGCGGCATGCACACCCCGACGCCGGTCAGGGCCACATCCCCGATTTTGGGGATGTGGCCGATGTAGATGCGGTCGACAATGTTGTAGAGCATGTTGATGATCTGCGCGGTGACGGTGGGGAGGGCGAGCTTTAAAAGCAGCCTGCCTACCGGCTCCTTCCCCAGAAAATCCCTGTCTTCCCTCATAGTGTTTCCTCTCCTTCTGTCGCGGCGTCATTTGCCGCAGTATTCTCCGCCGCGGTGTTTGCCGCGATGCGGTCATGGAAGGCGTCAAACTGCCTTCGTTCCTCCTCGGTAAAGCCCCGGAAGATCTGCCGGTGGAAGGCCTCGCGCACCTGCTCGACCTCGCGGGTGATGGGGCGCGCCTCGGGAGTGAGGGAGAGGTGGATCCGCCGGCGGTCTTCGGTATCTTGCCGGCGGACGAGCAGCGACTTCTGAATCAGGCTCTCGACTGCCTGGGAGACGTTGCTTTTGGAGAGCATCCGCAGCTCGACGATGTCCGCGGCGGTGTCCCTGCCGGGGTTGTTATAGAGGAAGCTCACGATGGTCGCTTCGATCTGGGTCAGGCCGTAATGCTCGCAGACGGGCCTCAGCAGGCCGTCGTAGAGCTTGACGATCCGCCGGATGTTGGCGAGCAGGGAGGGCATGGCACACATGTTGAAATCCTCCTTCTTATAACTGTTATATTCAGAACGGTTATTTCAATAACTATTATACTCCCGGATCCCAAATAGTCAAGAAGGGGGCGGGGATCTCGCAGATTTGTTTACATTTCCTTCATCAAAAAGAAAAAAAGCAGGCGGCCCGGCTCCTTCCCGCCACCCCAATGGGCGAGGGAAGGGAGCAGGACAGCCTGCTTTCAATTGTCCGGCGCGGCGGTCAGCGGGGCTCGCCCCGCAGGGCAAGCTCCATCGGCAGGTGGGGGATGCCGACCTCCAAAAAGCCGGGTCCGGTCTGCACATAGCCCATCTTCCGGTAGAAGCCGGCGGCCGTCTCCCGCGCGTGGACGGTGACAGCGGAGAAGCCCTCCCGGGCGGCCAGCTTCGCCGCAAAATCGAGCATTTTCCGGCCGAGACCCTGCCCGCGGCAGTCCGCCGATACGGCGACCTGGCGCACCCGCATGGCGCCGGGGCGCTCCGGGTCAGGTAGGAGCTGGGCTGTGCCGGCCGCCTTTTCTCCCCGCAGGGCGGCGATGTGGCGGCAGTTCCCCTCGCCGGACAGGTCCTCCGCAAAGAGGTTCAGACCGAGGGGGCGGCGCAGGACCTCGTCCCGCAGGCGGAGACACTGCGCATATTCCTCCCCGCCGAAGGGAATCTCGCGGACGGCGAAGCCGCCCTCCCCCAGCACCATCTCCCGGATGGCGGCGGCGACCCCGTTTTCGTCGTTGCTGCCGACGGTGAAGCGGCAGCGCGCGGCGAGGGCGGGGTGGGCGTTTGCCATCGCGCAGCTGTAAAAGCACCGGTCCATCATCTCGAGGTCGTTTAAATAGTCGCCGAAGGCCATCGTCTCCTCGGGCAGGATGGAGAGGCGCTCCTGGACGGCGGCGAGGGCCGTCCCCTTGTTGCTGCCGCCCATCAGGTCGATCCACTTTTCCCCGGAAAGGGTGGCCTTTAGCCGCGGCCCCAGCCTGCCGCGCACCGCCGCGAAGGAATTTTGCTCCGCGCCGCGCAGGTCGTAGACGGCGATCTTGCAGACCTGCGCCGTTACCGCGAGGAGGTCGTCCACCCGCCTGCGGCGGAGGTAGTACATCCCGGCGTTTTGGAGGAATTCCGGGTCCCCGTCCTCAAAATAGGCCGTATCCGGGCAGCAGAGGACGGGGCAGGCGCCGGGGATGCCCCGCAGCAGCCGGACGGCCGCCTTCCAGTCCTCCTCCGCGATGGGGTCGAGGAAGATGGGCGCGCCGTCTGAAAAGACCATCGTGCCGTTTTCGGCGAGGTAGAGGATCTCCCCGCCGCAGGGCGCTAACTGCGCCTCGAGGGTGTAGTACTGCCGCCCGCTTGCGGCGGCGAAGCGGATGCCGGCTGCTTTCAGCTCCGCGAGCAGGGCGGGAAGCTCCGGCGGGAGCCGTTTCTGCGAGTCGAGCAGCGTGCCGTCCATGTCGGCGGCAATGAGTTTGATCATCGGCGTTGTCCTCCTAATCCATTCACCATCTGCCCTTTTTGATCCTCCCGGCGACCAGGATGACGCCGAAAACGGCCGCGATCAGCAGGACAGGGATCCAGATGGGGCTCAAGACCCACAGCCACGGCCAATCGATCAGCCCGAGCAGCTTCAAAACCACGAAGATGAGGGTCAGGGTGGAGAGGAACCCCATCCCGCCGCGTTTTGTTTTTTTGTCCATAGAGAGCCCTCCTTAGATTTTGTTGGGAAACCGCGGGGCGGTCACGAAAAATATGGCAAAAGCGGGGAACAGGCATCAGAGGCGCGACTCGTTCGCGCCAGCCGAAGCCTGACGCGGGGCAGGCTGCCGCGGCGTCATGTCCGGCGCGGGAAAGGTTGTTGCATCGGATTGACCTGTGGTGTCACGCGCCGCCCCATCTTTTTTTGCGGCAAAAAAGATGGGGGAGAAAAAGCCGCCAGGAGGGAGCCCCTATGAATGACCGCCGCAGGCGGACATTCATGGACCGCCCACCGCGCGTCACGTTTGTACAGCCTGTTACGCTGTACACGCGGCTGGCGCCCGCGGCCAGGAGAGGTTCCACCATAGGACATTCCTTCGGGTGGAGTGGGGCGTGGAGCTGTGGCGTCGGGTTTTGGAGCTTTGCCGCGGCCTCACGGGGGATGAAATGAAAATGCGGGGTACTGCGCCCCAGAGGCGCGACTTGTTCGCGCCAGCCGGAGCCTGACGCGGGGCAGGCTGCCGCGGCGAATTGTCCAGCGCAGTCACGCGTTAGGCATTTGCCTTATAGTACCCGTACAGCGCCACCGCGGCGGCCGCGGCGACGGCCATGACGATCAGGGTGACGATGTGCCGGGGGCGGACATGCAGCTTCTCCCGCGTCCCGTAGGTGAGCCCCAGCCGGTTTGTGACCGGGATCATCACGTTGAGGAAGAGCACCAGCAGGAACGCCTCGGCGGGGAAGAGGCAGAGGTTCTTGACCAGCCGCGGCACCGTCAGGAAGGCGTACTCCCCGCCCAGCACCATCTTGTTGTAAAGGATCATGATGGCCGGGTTGAGGACGAGGTTGCAGACAAACATCACCAGAAACCGCGACAGGATGACCCGCCAGGTCGTGACCTTCACCCGGTAGAGCATCAGCGCGAAGATGAGCGACCCCGCGATCTCCACAAAGATAAAGGGGAAGAAGTACGCCCCGCTCGGGAAGAGCAGGCAGCCCAGCGTGTCGGAGACCGCCGCCGCCAGGATGGCTATCACCGGGCCGAAGATCATCGCGCCCAGGGCGCTCACGAAAAAGCCGACCGTGATGTTCAAGTACGGCCCGACCGGGATGGCCACCGACTTGAGGGCCACCCGCAGCGCGATGAGCAGCGCCGCGACGACCAGCATCTTCGGCTTTTTCAGCTCCTTTGCGGCGAGGCGCCAGTATTCGGCGCTGAAGGGGGTTGCAAACAGTGTTCTTTCCATAAAAATACCTCCTTGCAGACATGTCACTCGTAGCCACATACCCGCAGGAGGCACTCTCCCCGGTATATAGCAGCGGGATGCGGGCTTCGCACCGCAAGCCGTATCGGCTTTTCGTCCATCCGGCAACTCCCTGTCCGGACGGCACTTGACGCGCGGAACCCTACTCTGCTTTTTTCATCTTTTATTGTACCATAACTGCCGGCCTGTGTAAAGGAAAAGTTTCCCTTAGCCGCCCAGCTTTTTCTCCATCCCGACGTGGGGGCAGTGCTCGTCGAGATAGGGGCCGGTCACGGCGCGGTAGCCGAGCTTCTCGTAAAAGCCCTGCGCCTGCACCTGGGCGCTCAAGCGGACAGCCTCCGCCCCCAGGGAGGCCGCCCTGCGCTCCGCCTCGCGCAAAAGCTCCGCCCCCAGCCCCATCCCGCGGAAGGGTTTGAGCACCGCCACCCGGCCGATGTGCCAGCCGCCCTCCTCTTCGTAGAGGCGCGCACATCCGGCGCGCGCGCCGTCCAGATAGAGGGTCAGGTGGAGGGCGCGCTTGTCGGTTTCATCAAACTCCTCCGAAAAGCCCTGCTCGTCCATAAACACCGTTTCGCGGATAAAGTAAGGGTCGGTCAGGTCCTCGGGGTACTGCCGCCAGACAAAGGAAAACATCGGGCCTCATCCTTTCGAAGTTCGTTTCTATCCGGTATTATAGCACATCCCGCCCGCGGTTTCCAGTATTTTCCGCCCGGAGCGCAGTTTGCCGGGCATTTTTTATTGAAATCCGCCCGCAAATCTGCTATAATGGAGGACAGCAGCAATTTTGCAGAGAAGGAGCGATCAATTTGGCCAAAAAACAGGACAAGCTCGTCGCGGAGATCACCTCCCGGGACGAGGATTTCGCAAAATGGTACACCGACATCGTCAAGAAGGCGGAGCTCATCGACTACTCGAGCGTCCGGGGATGCTACATCCTGCGCCCCTACGGCTACGCCATCTGGGAGAACATCCAGCGCATCCTGGACGCCCGCTTTAAGGAGCTCGGGCATGAGAACGTCTCGATGCCGATGTTCATCCCCGAGAGTCTCCTCCAGAAGGAGAAGGACCACGTCGAGGGCTTCGCGCCCGAGGTCGCCTGGGTGACCTACGGCGGCTCCGAGCAGCTCCCCGAGCGGCTCTGCGTCCGCCCCACCTCCGAGACCCTCTTCTGCGAGCATTACGCCCACGTCATCCACTCCTACCGCGACCTGCCCATGCTCTACAACCAGTGGTGCTCGGTCGTGCGCTGGGAGAAGACGACCCGCCCCTTCCTGCGCTCGGTCGAGTTCCTCTGGCAGGAGGGCCACACCATGCACGAAACCGCTGAGGAGGCGATGGCCGAGACCCGTCAGATGCTCGACGTCTACGCCGAATTCTGCGAGCAGTCCCTCGCCATGCCCGTCCTCAAGGGCCAGAAGACCAAGAAGGAGCAGTTCGCGGGCGCGGAGGCGACCTACACCATCGAGGCGATGATGCACGACGGCGTCGCGTTGCAGTCCGGCACCTCCCACTACTTCGGGGACGGCTTTGCCAGGGCTTTCGGCATCCAGTTCACCGGCCGGGACAACAAGTTCGCCTACCCGCACCAGACCTCCTGGGGCGTTTCCACCCGCCTCATCGGCGGCATCATCATGACCCACGGCGACGACAACGGCCTCGCCCTGCCGCCCGACATCGCCCCCATCCAGCTGGTCATCATCCCCATCGCCCAGCACAAGGAGGGCGTCCTCGACAAGGCGCGGGAGCTCGCCGCCCGGTTAAAGCCCATCGCGCGGGTCAAGCTCGACGAGTCGGACAACTCCCCCGGCTGGAAGTTCAGCCAGTATGAGATGAAGGGCGTCCCCCTCCGCCTCGAGATCGGCCCGAAGGACATCGAGCAGAACCAGTGCGTCCTCGTCCGCCGGGACAACCGCGAGAAGATCGTCGTCTCCCTCGACGAGCTGGAGACCGCCGTCCCGCAGGCGCTGCTGGCCGTCCGCGACGGGCTTTATGAGAGCGCCCTCAAAAACCGCGAGGAGCGCACCTGGGTCGCTCACAACTGGGAGGAATTCCTCGAGATCGCCGACAATAAGAGCGGCTTCATCAAGGCGATGTGGTGCGGCGACGAGGAGTGCGAGAACAAGATCAAGGAGCGCACCAATATCAAGTCCCGCTGCATCCCCTTCGAGGAGGAGCACCTGGGCGACACCTGCGTCTGCTGCGGCAAGCCCGCCAAGCACATGCTCTACTGGGGCCGGCAGTATTAAGGGCCGCCCCTTCCCCCCCGCCTTTCGGAAAAAGGCGGGGGCTTTTGCGCAGAACGGAGAATTTTTTGCGGCAGCGCCGCCTTTTTTCGACAGAATACTTGCAAAAAACTGCGATTCTGCTATAATGGAGGTGTCTGAAACGGACAGCCTACTACCAAATTCCAGGAGCGTGATCCCATGAAAGATGCAGTACCCTTCACCGAAGAACAGCTTTCCGCCTTCCGCGCGCAGTATGAGAACGATAAGACCCGCCGGATCGCCGCCAACGCCCTCTCCAAGACCGGCCTCGCCGACGCCGCCTTCTGCGGAACCGAAGCCGCCCGGATGCACCACAACTTCTCGATCGAAATCCCCACCCTCCCCGTCACCAACCAGAAGGCGAGCGGCCGCTGCTGGATGTTCGCGGCCTTAAACGTCCTGCGGGAGCGGGTCGCTTCCAAAATGGGGCTCGAGGACTTCGAGCTCTCCCAGAGCTACCTTGCCTTCTGGGACAAGTTTGAGCGGGCAAACTACTTCCTCGAGACCATCCTCGACACCCTCGACCTCGACGCCGACGACCGCGTCCTCGCGACCGTCCTGCAGAACGGTGTCCACGACGGCGGGCAGTGGGATATGTTCGTCAATGTGGTCAAAAAGTACGGCGTCGTCCCCAAAAACGTCATGCCCGAGACCTTCCAGAGCAGCAACACCGGCATGATGAACAGCCTGCTCAACACCAATCTGAAAGAGTGCGCCGTCAAGCTCCGCGCCATGCACGCCGCGGGCAGCCCGATGGAGGACCTCCGCGCCGCCAAGGAGGAGATGCTCGGCAAGATCTTCTGCTACCTCTGCACCTGCTACGGCGAGCCGCCCGCCCGCTTTGACTTCGAGTGCACCGACAAGGAGAAATGCTACCACGCCGACCGGGACCTCACCCCGCGCGATTTCTACGACAAGTACGTCGGGATGAATCTCGACGACTATGTCAGCGTCATCCACGCGCCGACCAAGGATAAGCCCTACAACCGGATGTACACCGTCCGCTACCTCGGCAACGTGGTGGAGGGGCAGCGCGTCTCCTACCTGAATCTCCCGATGGAGGAGCTCAAGGCTCTCGTCATCCGGCAGCTCCAGGACGGGGAGGTCGTCTGGTTCGGCAGCGACGTCGGCAAATTCGGCGACCGCACCGGCGGCAGCTGGGACGACCGCTCCTTCGGCTACGAGGAGCTGACCGGCCTCACCTTCCGCCTGACCAAGGAGGAGCGGCTCGATTACCGCGACAGCGCGATGAACCACGCGATGGTCATCACCGGCGTGAACCTCGTTGACGGCAAGCCCAACCGCTGGAAGATCGAGAACAGCTGGGGCGACGACAAGGGCAACAAGGGCTACTACATCGCGAGCGACAGCTGGTTTGACCAGTTCGTCTACCAGGCGGTCGTCCAGCGCAAATACCTCGGCGAAAAAGAGGCCCTGCTCTCTGAAGAGCCGATCGAGCTGAACCCCTGGGACCCGATGGGCTCCCTCGCGGACTGAGGCGGCGTGATCCCCCCTCCCCCATTGTGAACAGGTCCAGTAAAAAAGGACAGTGACAAAAGCCCCCTGATGTAGGAAAATAGACTACATCAGGGGGTCTTGTCATGAAGAAACGACATTACACGCATATTCAGGAGCTACTGCCAGAGATTAAAGCTATGCTGCCAGAGGGGAAAACGCGGCGGGAAATTGCGGAATGCTACGGCTATTCAGACAAGCAGGTGGTAAAAGAACTGCTTAAGCGTAAACGAAGAAAAGAACGCAAGCTGGAAGCCGGCATCCTTCCACGGCCCAAAGGGCGGCCATCTGCGCGGCGAGATGGCGAAAACGGACCAGACGGGGGCCCTGCAATGAATTGCGCGCCCAAAACCGGGCTACCGGCTCTGCAGGACGGCGCGGGCGATGTCCACCGCCCGTTTGGCCCGTCCGCGGTCGCCTTTGAGGGTGTAAATATCCCGCATGATGATCTCGAGATTGCAGTCCCGGGCGGCTTTGGCGGTTTTGCGGATGTGCGCCGCGAAGGCCTCCTCGTCGAAGACGTCCGGCACCCCGACGAAGTTGGGGGAGGGCTTGCGGGAGTAGATGACCGGGGAGTCTTTGAGCCTTTCCCCCATCGCCTCCTCGTCGCACCAGGCGGAGATGGAGACCTTCGCGAGGTGGGGGAGTTTGCTGATGTAGTCGTCCCAGATCTTGTCGACCGGCTCGCAGCAGCCCCAGTAGACCTTGCCGAAGAGCCGGGCGGTCTTCTCGTAGTAGGGGTAGACGAACTCGCCGAACATTTCCGGGGAGATGCTCACACTCTCCTGGGAATTCAGGTTCCCCCACATCTGCCGAAGCACCGGCTCGCCGGAGAGGGCATTTGTGAAGCCGTAGCTGCCGCTGCCTACATAGTGGTTGCCGTTGTTGGGGGTCAGAAGCCCCTCTTTTTCCTGCCAGAGGACGTAGTCCTCGAGGTCGGTGCGGAGGAACTCCATCAACTCGTGCACCCTGTCCGGGCTGTCGAACATCGCGTAGAAATACGGCTCCATCCCCATCATATCCACCACATATTTGGTGTAGACCAGCAGCCAGCGCAGCTTCTGGTTGGAGAGCTCCGCGGGGAGGATCTCATTGGCCCGCTCGAGCCGCTCCCGGTCCTCCGCGGGGTCGTAGGAGTAGACCGAGCGCCTGAGCTTTGCAAGGTCCTGCTCGATGTCCAGGATGACCGGCTCGGGGTGGAAGCCGTACTCGCTCGCGTGGGCAATCTTCGGGGTGTAGTCGAGGTGGCGGAAATGGATGCGCATGGGCAGCTCGAGCGTTTCGGGGATGACCCGGTCGTCGCCGACCTCCTCGGCGCGGATGATCTCGGTGAGCATGATCTGCTCGAGCTCCCGGTGGAAGGGGTCCTCACAGCGGAGCGGGGGCAGCAGGTCGGAGAGGAAGCTGTCCACCTCGATGATGACCGGGGAACAGCTCTTGTCCCCGTCGTTGTGGCGAAGCCAGAGGTCTGCGCGCTCCGCCATCACGGGGGAGGCGGCAAGCTCCCGGTAGCGTTTGCCGAGTTCCTTCAGGTATTCCTTTTCGTTCATGGCGTCCTCCTTTACCGTCCCCAGTCTGCGGCGGTGATCTTCCCGTCCGAGAAGACCTCGAGCATGGCGAGGATGTTCTCGGGCGGCACGTCCCCCGGCACCGAGTGGGTGGGGGCGGCGATGTAGCCGCCGTTCTGGTTCATGATGCGGATCATCCGGCGGGTTTCCGCCCGGACCTCGTCTGGGGAGCCGTGGGGGAGGATGGCCTGGGTGCTGATGCCGCCCCAGAAGGTGAGGTCCTGCCCGTATTCCCTTTTTACCTTCTCCACGTCGTAAATCTCCGGCTGGAAGGTCTGGTAGATGTTGAGGCCCATCTCGATGAGGTCGGGGAAGACCTCGTAAATGTCGCCGCAGGAGTGCTGGGAGAGGAAGCGCCCGGCGTCCCGGACCCTGCCGTATATCTTTTTTAAGCAGGGGGCGATATACCTGCGCCAGTGCCGCGGCCCCATGATGAGCCCCCGCTGCTGGCCCCAGTCGTCGCCGAAGTGGAAGGCGTCGAATTTGTATTGCAGGGCGATGTCGAGCACCTGCATGTTCCAGTTTGTGATCTCCTCAAAAAGGCCATCCACGAATGCGGGGTCGCTGACCATGTAGACCAGGAGGTTCTCCATCCCGCAGAGGGTCCAGGCCCGCTCAAAGAGGGAAAAGCCGAACATGGCGATCTTGAAGCCGTCGGTCTGCCGCCTCTCGAGCTCGGAGAAGAGGGCGTGGAGCTTTTCTTTGTCCGGCTCGGGGAACTGGTAGAGGGAGAGGTCGGGCTCTGTGAAGATGGGTTCCTCGATGACGCCGATGTCCTTGTCGGCGCCGTTGCGGTTCCAGACCACCCCGAATTCATCCCGGAAATAGCCCGGCCGGCCGGGGATGGGGAGGGAATCCCCGCTGTAATAGGCGCAGCTTAAGTAATTGCCGAGTTTCTGCCGGAAGTCCGGGTCGCCCAGGTAGGCGGCGAGTTTTTCCCCCTCCTGCCCGGTGAAATCCATGTAGTAGGGGACCGGCTCGACGGGGCGGTGGGCCAGCGCCTCCAGCACGGCTTCGCGTTTTGTCATGAATGATTCCTCCTTTGTTCCGGCATAATCACGCCGGCATGCTCTCCCGCAGACGGCGGAGGAGGTCCTTCCCTTCCTCCGCCGACCCGGCAGAGACCTGCAGGATGATGTTGCGCTTTTTGGGCCAGTCGCCGGCGAGCAGCCGCTCGATCTGGGCGGGCTTCATGTATTGAAGCAGCGTCAGGTTCCGGGGCGCTTTTTCGGAAAGCTCCCACAGGTCGTGGTAGGCGCCGTCGTAGTCGACGCCGGAGAGGTTCCTCATCGAGAAAAAGGCGTCAAAGAGCCCGTTGTCGTGGGTGCCGCAGTAGTGGATGCGCCCGCCGCCGACGGCGTCCAGGAACTGCTGGTCGTATTTTTGCACAAACTGCCGGTAAAATCCGGCGCTGATCATGTGGAGCGAGCAGTTGGAGATGCGCCCGCTCCCCTTCCACCAGCCGCCCCAGTCGCAGAAGAAGTCCGGATCCATCGCGCAGAGGGTTTTCATCCGGCGGGCGAGAGCGATCTGGTAGTCGGTGACCTTCTGAAGCAGCGTTTCCACCATCTCCGGTGCGTCGTAGAAGTCGAGCAGGATGTCGTTGCCGCGGATGAGGTGGGCGTTGTTGAAGGGCCCCTGCAGGTCCGGGATCTGCATGCGCACAAAGTCCGGGGCGTTTTCCCGGAAAAAGGCGAGGTACTCCTCGAGCTCCCCGAACCTGCCCGCGGTGAGGGAGGGGAGGGGGAGCGACGCCGCCTCCTCCGGGGAGGAGAGGATGTGGTTTTTGGCGCAGGGCATGTCGTTTTCCGGCTCATAAAGCCCGCAGCCGAAGGCGTGGGCAACCTGCCCGGTGCCGAATTCCACCCGCACGGCGGGGATGGCGTCGTCCCCCGTCATCAGGTGGGCGCGGATGGAGTCGAGGCCCCATTGGAGCATCTTCCGGGGGTCGTGGGTCATCTCCCGCACCGTGCAGCTGCGCTGCACCGGGGTGAAGACCAGGATCATGGGGCGGGCGTTTTCGGGGTCGGAGGAGAATTTCTCGTAATTTTCGCGCTTCTCCTCCAGCTCGCGGCGCTTTTTGTCGGATATGGTCAGGTATTGGCGGTAATTCATGGCGGTTCCCTCCTAAAAGCAGCGGGCGATCTCCTCCCGGACGATCTCGGTCCAGCGGCGGATGTTCTCCGGGCGGTGGCTCACCGTCTCGACGTCCTTTAAAGTGATATCGAAAAAGCTCCCGCACTCCTTGAGCACCGCGAAATTCTCCCGCATGTACTGCCGGACAAAATCGTCGTCCAGCCCGGTCGCCAGCATGAGGGACGGGTTGGGGCGCCAGGAGAGGATGTAATCCCGCCCGATCTGCTCGGCACATTTGCGCAGGTCGGCGAAGGGGGAGACGGCGATTCGCCGCAGGTTTTGGATGCGGCGCAGGTAGGGGATGACCCCGGTCAGGTTCTCGCAGCAGCCGTAAGCGGTGAGGCCGAATTTCTCGAGGATGGGCTGCTGGTACTGTAAAATAAATTCCCAGAACATGGCGGGGCTGAAGCCGGTGAATTCCTGGGCCGCCAAAAACCGCCACAGCCTGTTCATCGGGACGCCGGTCACGGTGGGGTCGGGGTCTGCAAGCTCCCGGCAGTAGGGCATGCACTGGTTCTGATGGTCGGCGAGGGAGAAGCCGCCCGCCTTTTCCGCCTGCGTAAGATTCGCCAGGATGGCGTCCCGCATGAAGGCAAGAAGGCTGTGGAGCCATTCGGGGCGGTCGTAGGCGTCCCACATGAGCTGCTCGAGGCCCCGCATCTTGGCGAGGTCGGTGGAGATATCCCCGCTCCACATGGAGTAGGGCCCCTGCCGGGAGACGAACACCGTCATGGCGCCGCCCAACGCTTCCTCCAGCTTTTCCCGCCGCAGGGCGGTCTCCTTTTCGTCCACCGCGTAGGAAGCGGGTTTTAAACAGGAGAAATCCTCGTCCCGCAATATGGGCGCGAAGGCCGCCGCGCCCCCCTCCCGAGGCTTTTCCCCGAGCGTGACCGGCACGCCCCAGCGCTCGCCGTTCTCCATGACGTAGGAGGCGTCCAGGGTGAGCCAGGGCTCGATGACATAGTCGTCCCCCAGCGCGCTCCGGAACAGGGTCTGATGCAGTTCCTTTTCATACCGCCGCAGAAAGGGGTCGGTGCAGCGCAGGACGGAGGGGTCAAAAAACTCGTCGAAGGCGAAGGCCCGCAGGTAGATGAGCGGGCGCTCCCCTAAAAAGCTGTTTTGGTCCCGCCAGAGGCGGCGTTTTTCCTCCATCTGCCCGCTGCGGGCGATTTCGTTTACCCGGCTCGCCAAATCGTAGAGGATTGCTTTGTCGTTCATGGCGCTTCTTCCTTTACCGGGGCTTCCGCTCGAAGGGGGTGCCCTGTTTTGCCTTGTCGATGACCTCGATGACGGCCAGCGCCTCGTCCATTGTGATGGGGTAGGGGACGCCCTCCCGGTAATCCCTGTACATGGCCGTCCAGATGACGCTCAAGTCCTCGTTTTCCCGCTTCCAGTCCTCCTCGATCCAGCGGAGGGGGGTGCTGCTCGCGAAGGTGCCGGTCGCGCCGAAGGTCTGGCCGGGGGTCCCGGGGTCGGCGATGGGGTCGGGGAGGGGACAGGCGGGGTCGAGGTATTTTAAGTGCATCGTGTCCCCAAAGACACGCAGACTGCCCTTTGTGCCGAAGGCCTCGTATTCCGGGCAGGGGAGGGAAACGCCGCCGCTGATCTGCATGTTGACAAGGGTCCCGCTTTCCCGCCCGCGGAGGACGATGGTCAGATGGTCCTCGCAGTCCCCGGCGGCGACGGTGTGCTTTAGGTCGCTGCAGAGGAGCTCGGCGTTTTCGTCTAAGAACTGCAAAGACTGGTCGATGATATGGGGCCCCCAGTTTAGGAGCTGGCCGCCGCCGAACTCCGAGAGGGTCTGCCAGTCGTCCCGGCGGCTGTAGCTGTTGCGGGCAATGTGGATTTCGTAGATGTCCCCCAGCAGGCCGTTCTTCTGCAGCTCCCGGATCTTTTGGAAATGGAGCTCGAAGCGGCGGTTGTGGCGGGCGTAGAGCTTTCGCCCCATCTTTTCGGCCAGGTCCCGGAGCTCACAGGCTTCGGCGTAGGTCTCGCAGAAGGGCTTTTCGAGCAGGACGTCCTTGCCGGCTTCCAGCGCGAGCTTCGCGTGGGCGTAGTGGTCGCAGGAGCGGGTGGCGATGTCGACGATCTCGACGTCGGGGTCTCTTACAAGCTCCCGGATGTCGGCGTAGGTGCGGCAGCCGTACCGCTTTTCCATTTTCTCGCGGCGCTCGGGGATGAGGTCGCAGGCTGCGGCGATTTGGAAAAGCTCCTCTTTGCCGGCGATTTCCTCGCAGTGCATCCCCCAGCCTGCCCTGCCGACGCCGACTAACCCCAATTTGATCGGATTTGCCATGTTCTGTTCCTCCTTATTTACACGCCCAGCCGGCGCAGGTAGTCCCGGCTGGCCTTCAGGTCGAGGAGCGGCTCCCGCTTGTGGCTGTCGTGCTCTACAAAGAGCCAGCCGCTGTAGCCGCGCTCTGCCAGGCAGCGGACGATTTCGTCGTTCTGGGAGGGAATGTTGCCGCCGCCCAGCTCGCAGAAATAGCCGCGGTCGTACCAGTTTTCGGCGGAGGGGTCGGTGGAGACCCACTCCTTGAGGTGTACCGCCGCGATGCGGTCATAGTAGTGGGTGACGATGTAGAGCGGGTCGCCGCCTGCGGCTACGCTCAGATGCCCGGTGTCCAGCACGAGCTTCGCCTCCGGGCAGGCGTCCAGGAAACGGAGCAGCTCGTCCTGGGTCTCGACCAGCGAGCCCAGGTGGTTGTGGAGGGCCACCTCCACGCCGTAGGGCTTCGCGTAGGCAATCTGGCAGTTTACCTGCCGGCAGAAGGTGTCAAAATCCTTCCCGATCACGTTGGTCCACATGTATGCTTTCCCCAGCGCCGCCGTCCACTGTAAGGAGAGCTCCGGGGTTGGGGCCAGGCAGGTGGCGAAATCCGCCCCCAGCTTCCGCACCTGGGCGGAAAGGGTGAGCGCCTGCTCCGCTGTCTGGGCATGGAGCCGCTCCAGCCCGTCGTAGCCCACGCTCTGCACCTTTTTCATCCGTTCCAGATAGTCGTAAAACCCGCCCTCCCAGGCGTAGATCCCGTAATCCGCAACACCGATTTTCATCATCATTCCGCTCCTTTCAGGTCTGCCCGGGCTAAAATCACATTCCGGGCCCAGTCCGCCCATTCCGGCTTAACGTCGATGTCTTCCCAGGTGGGGTAGTCTTTGGCAATCAGCCCGCCGCCGCAGAGGGTTTTGAAGGCGTCTACCATGTGGGCCGCGCCCTGTTCGATGGTTTCCCGGTCGCCGGTCGCCATGATCTTCTGGATGTCCACCGGGCAGTGGAAGGCGATCCGCCCGCCGAATTCCCCGGCCAGCACCTCGCTGCCCGAAAGCTCCGGCTGGTCGAACTGCATCACGTCCACCCCGGCGTCGATGAAGTCCTCCATAAAGGAGTAGACAAGCCCGCAGGAATGGACGAAGAGCTTCATGCCCCGGGCGTGGAGGGCGTCCGCAGCCTCTTTGTAGACCGGCTTGAAGAGCTTGCGGAAGGTGACGGGGCTGATGAAGGGCGCGTGCTGCATCCCCCAGTCGTCGTAGATGATGAGGCCGTCAAACCCGGCCCCCGCGCAGTACCCGATGGTCTCCAGCATCTTGTCGGTGACCATGCGCAGGAAGCGGCGGACGTTTTCTTCCTCCAATAGGGTGTCTGCCAGGGCGTTGTCCATCAGCCGGGCGTCCCGCAGGGTGGAGAAGGCCGCCACCGGCATGAAGCCCAGGACGAATTTGTCGCTTTCCGGGACGCCCTTGGCCCGCAGCTCGTCGTAGTAGGACGGGTCGAGGGCTGGGAGCTGGTAGCCGTCCAGCAGCTCCCAGCCGTCCTGCAGGGCGCCTTTGATGCACTCGCCGTTGCTGTCGTGCCCGAGCCGCCCGTAGATGTTGCCGAAGAGGTTATAATGCACCTGCCCGTGGAAATCCGGGACCTGGGCTTTAATCTCCGGGTAGTCGCCCCAGGCGAGGTAAGGCTCATAGCGCGGGCTTTGCAGCCGCGCGCCGGAAAGCCAGAGGATGTCCTTGGGATGGGGGGGATTGAAGTCGAATCCGATGCGGGGAGGGTCGCGGTATTCGATCACCCGCCGGATCAGTTCCTTGCTTGTCATAAGATACCTCCTGTCTCAGGCGTGAGCGTGTTTGAAAACCGGAAAACTGCATGCTCACAGGTCTTCGTACCTTTATTGTAGCGTGCGTGCGCGGGAATTTCCATGATGAAAATTAACATTTTTTGATGAAATGTGAATGTCTTTTGCACAAACAGCCGCAGGCATCGAAAATATTGAGCTTAATACCCAAATATTCAGGCGTGTGTAGATAAAAAATAGCGGAAAGGTAAATAATGTGCAAGAAAGGTTTAAATTCATCATTGAGAAATAGCCAAAATCACGATATACTGGAATCATCAAGACAGTGAAAACAGAGCGAACAGAGAACCGGAGGTGTTTGGATGTCGGCGGCTACCATGAAGCGCGAAACTCAGACGGCACACAAAATCGGAAAGAAAACGCTGCTGCAGCGGATGAAGCCCTACGCTGCGCTTTATCTGATGCTCCTGCCGGGGCTTGCGCTGATCGTCATTTTCTGCTATGGGCCCATGTACGGGCTTCAGATCGCGTTTAAGGACTACAACATCGGGCTGGGGATCTGGGACAGCCCTTGGGTCGGGTGGGAGCATTTCCAGAAGTTCCTCACGACAGACGCGGCGACGCGGGCGCTGACCAATACGATCATCATCAGCACGCTCAAGCTCGTCTTCTCTTTCCCGATGCCGATCCTGCTGGCCCTTGTGCTCAACGAGATCGGGAACCAGGCGTTCAAGCGGGTGGCGCAGACCATCTCCTACCTGCCGCACTTCATCTCCTGGATCATTGTGGCAAGCCTTATGAACAACCTGCTCTCCCCCAGCACCGGCGTCGTCAACGCTATTATCCAGCAGTTCGGCGGCGACCCCATTTATTTCCTGGCGGACAAAAACTGGTTTCGGCCGATCCTCGTCATCACCAACATCTGGAAGGAGATCGGATGGAGCTCAGTGGTTTACCTGGCGGCCCTTTCGGGCATCGACCCGTCGCTTTACGAGGCGGCGATTGTGGACGGCGCAAGCCGCATCCAGCGGATCGCCCGGATCACGCTGCCCAGCATCATGCCGATCGCCGTCACGATGCTCATCCTGTCGATGGGCAGCATCATGAGCGCGGGCTTTGACCAGGTGTTCAACCTGTACAGCCCCCAGGTCTATGATGTGGGCGATATTCTCGATACCTATGTATACCGGCGGGGCCTTGTCGATATGAGCTACAGCTTTTCCACTGCGGTGGGGCTGTTCAAGTCGGTGGTGGGGCTCATCCTGGTAGTCGCGGTCAATGTGATCGCCAAGCGTTTGAGCCCGGACCACGACGCGGGCCTGTGGTAAGGAGGGAGCAGAATGATCAAGACAGATACAAAGCGGGATACGGCGTTTGTGGTGTGCTGCTACATTTTTGTGGCGCTGCTGGTGGTCGTCACCTTCTACCCATTCTGGGACCTGTTCATCCTGTCCATTTCCCCGCGCTCCGAGGCGCTCAAGCCCGGGCTGCGGCTGTTCACCCTGGCCCCGACGCTGGAAGCGTACAAGTCGGTTTTTGAATCCAATGAAATTATCCGCAGCTTCTGGAACTCCCTGGTGCGGGTGGTGCTGGGGACGGTGATCAGCCTGGGGCTGACCGCCCTGACGGCTTACCCGCTCTCCAAGCGGGATATGCCCTTCAACAAGGCTGTGACCTTCATCATCCTCTTCACCATGATCTTCAGCGGCGGCATGATCCCCGGCTACCTGCTCATCAGGGACCTGCACATCATGAACACCATCTGGGCGCTGATCCTCCCCACGGCGGTCACCGCCTACAACCTGATCATCATGCGCAACTCCATCGAGGGGCTCCCCCCGAGCCTGGAGGAATCCGCCCGGATCGACGGGGCGTCCTACTTCACCATCTGGTATAAGATCGTTCTCCCGCTCTCCAAGCCGGTGCTGGCGACCGTCATGCTCTGGATCGCGGTGGCCCACTGGAACAACTACTTCGACGCCATGATCTACATGCACGACCGCTCCAAATACACCCTGCCGGTCGTACTGCGGCGCATCCTCCTGGAAAACGAGCTGGACAAATACCTGCCCACCGGCGTTATCGATACCGGCACCGCGCCGCAGACGCCGGAAACCACCAAGGGCGCCATCGTCATGGTCAGCACCATCCCCATCATCTGCGTCTACCCCTTCATTCAGAAGTATTTCACCAAGGGCGTCATGCTGGGCGCGGTGAAAGGTTAAAGCTGTGTTCCATTGAATATTTATATTAGGAGGCGTACGTATGAAACTGAACAAAAGAATCCTGTCGGCAATCCTGGCGGCGGCCATGACGGTCCCGCTCGCGGTCAGCTGCGGCGGCGACGGCGGCAGCAGCCAGACGGCAGACAGCGGCTCGTCCGCAGCCACGACGGAATCGGACGGCGGTTCCACTGCCGATTCCGGGGAAAAAGTCCAGATTTCATGGGCTATGTGGGTGGATTCCTCTGTGGAAGAGGATAACGACGCGGAGCAGCGGCTGATGGAGAAGATGCCCAACGTGGAGATCGACTTCATGCCCTTTGAGCGCGCCACCTGGCAGGACCAGATCAACACCCGGGTCGCCGGCGGCGACATCCCCGACATTATCTACCGCGATTCCCAGAACATTGTCGCCCAGTACGCGCAGCAGGGCGTCATCTGCGAGGTCCCGATTGAGAAGGCCAAGGAATTCGCCCCCAACATCTACGAGGCGACCAAGGATTACGGCGAGGAAGTCTGGCTCGCCACCTACGCCGACGGCAAAAACTGGGGCCTGCCCATCATGCAGCCCAGCGTCATCGCACCGTTCTCGGACCACTGGCGGATGGATTACCTCGAAAAGGTCGGCGTGACCGAAGTGCCGACCACCCTCGAGGAAGCCGAGGACGTATTCCTGCAGATCATCGAAGCGGACGTCAATGAAAACGGCGTCGCGGGCGACACCTACGGCCTGACCTTCCGCGGCAAGGATTCCTCCTCCCGCCTGTTTGAGGAAATCTTCTCCGCTTTCGGCGTCCTTCCCGCCAAGTGGATGGTAAACGACGACGGCACCCTGACCTACGGCTGGATGCGGGATGAGATTAAGGACGGTCTCGCCCTCCTCAACAGCTGGTACAGCATGGGGATTATCGACCCTGAGTTTGTCACCACCGACGCGGCGATTTTCAACCAGAAGGTCGCCAACGGCAGCATCGTCTACCTGACCAGCGCCACCTGGAACCGCGCGCAGCCCCCGCAGGGTGAGTTCTACTTAAACGCCATCTCCGGCGACCCCAACGCCGAGCTGGTCGTCGGCCCCGCCCTCAAGGGCCCGAACGGCGACTACGGCTACAACACCTGGGGCTCCATCACCTCCTCCACCACCTTCGGCTCCCACCTGGCCAATGACGAGGAGAAGTTAAACCTCTGCCTGCAGGTCGTCGACTTTGTCTCCGCCAATACCGACGACGCGGAGTACATCCGCTACGGCGTGGAAGGCACCGACTGGGAGCGCAACGATGTGGGCGCTTACGTCGACCTGTACGCGGACGACGTCAATAAACAGGCCCAGTTCGGCAGCAGGATGCTCGGCGCTACCCCCGGCGTGCCGGAGCTGCAGGCCCGCTACGCCCGCACCGACGACGCCGAATACAGCCAGTACGCGCTGGAAGGCACCCTCGTCCCCGGCGAAAGCTACGTCGACTGGGTGAGCATTTTCACCGACTCGGAGATCACCGCGATTTCCGCCGACATCGAGCCTGATTTCATCAGCGGCATCATCGACATCATCACCGGCACCCGTCCGCTGGAGGATTACGACACCCTCCGCCAGCAGTGGTACGACGCGGGCGGCCAGGCGCTGACCGACGAGTACAACCGCGCTTATCAGGAAGGCGGCGCGATCATGGACGGCATCATTGCGCAGATTGACTGACAGGCTTGCGCACATCTGGCGGGATATGCCCTGGCATATCCCGCTTTTTCCATAAGGAGGTATTCAGATGCAGGTTATTTCCATCAATACGGCAGAGGCAATTTTCGAACCGTTCTGGGACCCGGAGCTCCGGGAAATGGACCAGTGGTCCTTCGAGCTGCCGGAAAAAACAGGGATAAAGCTGATTGACTGGTGGTGCAGCTTCAACTTCGAGTGGCAGACAGGGGAGAAGGGGGAGCCGGTGTTCTCCATGTCCCGCCGCTACGGCGAGGGGGTGGACGTGAGCCGGTATGACCTGCTGCTTTTGTCCGCCATGCTCCCGAACGGCTGCGTCCTCCGCATCGAGGCGGAGACCGACAGGGGCCCGCGGCAGATGGACAGCGAACCCTTCGGGGAGGGGAAGCGGGAGCTTGCCCTGCCGCTTGCGGGGGCCGCGCGGATTTTGTCCCTGCGGCTGACCGTCCTGGCGGCCGGGGATGCGTCCGGAGTGGGCTGGTTCAACTGGGCAGGACTCCAGAGCAGCGCGCGGCTCCCCGACTACCTGGCGCAGTTCCGGGAATATGACGCCGGATGGGAAGGCAGCCTCTACCCCGAGGGGATCCCGCTCTCCTTCCGCCCCAAATACGGCATCTTCTTCTCCGGCGAGCAGCTGGAGGATATGCGCGCCCTTTACCGGGAAAAACGCGCGGCCGGGGCGGCGTCCCCCTATGCGCCCGACGATTCCTATGAGAAATACTGGGACCCGGAGGGGTGCATCGGCGATTTTGTCAATTTCTGGGACGACACCCGCTACTGCCGGGAGCGGGACAGCCGTCATTACCTCATCCGCAACGGCGTCCGCGCCGCCATGTACGGCGTTCTGGAAAAGGACGCCGCCTCGCTGCGGCTGGCGGCCCGCTACGCCATGTCCATCCTCGCCTGCGCCCACTGGGACGACGGGATGATCTGTGACTTCCCGGCGGGGAGCTGGGAGCACCGCTGCTTTGTCCAGTCGCTCTGCCTTTACGACCTGGTCTTCATCTACGACCTGGCCCATGAATTCTTTGCGCCGCCCGCGAAGTCCCGCCTGTTCCGGCGGCTGGCAGATGAGGGGATCGCCTCCATCAACTTCAACGCCTGGCGGCACGAGTACATCTTCCACAACAACCAGATGATCTGGTTCTCCCACGGCCGGATGGCGGCCTACGCCCTGCTCGGGAAGGAGTGGCCCCGCACCGCTCCGTATATGGAGCTCGCCCTCCGCGATGTGGAGGAAAACATCGAAAACACCGTCCTCCCCGACGGCGGCTATGTGGAAGGCCCCACCTATTTTACCTGCGTCGGGCAGAACGGGGGCCAGGCCCTCTACCTTTACGCCCGCGCGGCCGGGAAAGACCTCGCCGAGGTCACGCCGGAGCGGCTGAAGGCGTCTGTAAACTTTGCGGACGCCCTCCTCTCCACCGACAAGGGGCAGGATATGATCCCCATCTGCGACGGGAAGCCGCTGATGCCCCAGTCCCACCTGGCCTTTATGGCCAAGCTCCTGCCCGAGAGCGGCTGGAACGCCATGTTCTGGAAGGCGGTCGAGCGCTCCGGCGGGCTGGCGGACGATTATTTCGCCCTGCTCTCCCAGAGCGCCGGCCGCAGGTCGGCCTACAGCCCTCCGGCCTTTGTGAAAATGCCGGAGATGAACCTGCTCGCCTCCCACCGCATGCTGCATGGGGAGGCAGTCAAGATCGTGCTGCTGGGCAACCGCAGCGGCGCGGGGCACACCCACGAGGACAAGGGGAGCTTTATCCTCGAGTATGCGGGCCAGACCTTCGCGATGGACCCCGGCACCTGCGACTACAGCAGCCCCTTCTCCATGCTCTATAAGCACTGCCAGCGCCACAACGTCCTGGTCCCCGCGGGCAGCCGCGTCCGGCCGGCGGCGGAAAACCCCTGCATGCAGACCATTTCCCCGGATGGGGAAGGGGATGCGCAGCGCCTCCGCGCTTCGATCGAGGCGGGGAAGGCGTACCCCGATTACTACGAGTCCTGGACCCGGGAGCTGCAAAGCGATTCCCCGGAGGAGCTGGTGATCACCGACCGTTACCGCCTGAAGGAAGGCTGCGGCAGGGTAGAGTTCCTCTGGAACACCGTTCTCCCCGTCCGGCAGGAGGGGGACGCCGTCCTCATCGAAGGGGAGCGCGCCGCCGTCCGGGTGGAGGTCCCCGAAGGCTGCCGCTGCGAGCTGCGGAGGCTGGAGCTCTTCGGCGGCGGGATCCAGAACCAGATCGCCTTTGTCCGGGAGGGGACTGCCGGGCAGATCCGGACGCGCGCCGTCCTCCAAGCGCCCAGCGCCCCCACAGATCCGGCAAAATGACAGCGGAAAGAGAAAATTTCGCATAGCTACTGTACAATTTCTTCAAAATCCCTTATAATATAAGAGAAGGAACTGTTTTGCGAGGGGATGTTTCCGCCCGCCGCGTCAATCCGGGAGGGGTTCTGTGAGGCACATTAAGACCAGAATGCTGCTGTTTACGTCGATGGCCATCTTTTTGTCCTGCCTGCTGTGCAACCTGATTTCGACCGCCATGTTTTCCCGCCTGTACCTCGAAGAGCTTTACCGCTCCTGCGAAAGCCAGGCCCTCCAGATCCTGCAGAGCGTCGACCAGAAGGTGCAGTCTTTGGAGGATTCCATCCAGCTCATCCTGACGGGGGAGGGCGTGATGCGGAACCTGAGCCAGACGGACTTCAGCCATCCGGACGGGCAGGTGTACAGCGCCTACCTGGAAACCGACTGGGTGATGCAGAGCTTCCAGCATCAGTTCCCGCAGTTTATGGGGCTTTTGTTCTGCAACAGCGGCGGCAGCTTCTACTTCTACAACTACTACAACCCGGACACCAGCGTTCTGGACGCCTTTTTCGAGCCGGAATATGTAAAGGAGATTTCCGGGACGGACCGCTTCCACTGGGAGGGGGTTCGTCCCATTCAGAACAGGATCGCGCGGGAAAACGCCTATATCGTGACCCACTCGTTTGTGGATTACCAGAACCTGCGCAGCCTCGGGGTCGCCCTGATCCTGCTGGAGGAGGACGTCTTCTCCTCCATCTACCAGCCGATTGTGGAAACCAGCGGCGCCAGCGTCTATCTCTTTGACGAAACCGGCTCCCCGGTGGAAACCTACGGAGAGGAGGAGCTCGGGCAGCTGGCGGAAAGCCTGCCGGCCTCCTCCGCCGCCGGGGGCGAGGTCTTCCAGACGGAGGCGCGGGACAACGACAGCCTTTTGACCGTCACCCGCTCCGCCGAGACCGGGTGGAGCCTCTGCCTGCAGATCCCGCTGGGTATCCTGACGGACAGCATGCAGCGCCTCATCCTCCTCAACGGCGTGATCGCCGTGGGGATCATGCTGCTCCTCGGGCTGATCCAGATCCGCTACCTTTCCCGGATCACCGACGATATCACCAGGATATCCGACGCCATGAAGGTCATCGAGGCAAATGATTTCAGCCTGCGGCTGCATACGGACCGCCGCGACGAGATCGGCCTGATTTACGCGGGCTTCAACGTCATGGCGGAAAACCTGGGGAAATATTTCCGCAAAGCGGTGGAGGAGGAGAAGAGCCGCAACCAGGCGGAGATCCGAGCCATGTTCTACCAGATCAAGCCGCATTTCCTCTACAACACCCTGGCCTCCATCCGGATGTACGCCATGAAGCAGGGCTGCGGGGAGATCGTGGACATGCTGGGGACCTTAAACCGCCTTTTGCGGAACACGATCAATATTCGGGACCATTTCATCACCCTTGAGGAGGAGCTGCAAAATTTAAAGGACTACATCAAAATCTACAGCGTCCGCTATAACGGCCGGATCCGCTTCTCCCTGTGCATCCCCGCGGAGCTGATGGCCTGCAGGATCCCCAATATGATCCTCCAGCCGATTGTGGAAAACGCCATTGAGCACGGCGTGAGCGGCAATATCGCCGGGGGCCTGCCCGCCGGCATCGACATCCGGGCCAGCAGGCAGGGGGAGCGGCTGCTCCTCCAGGTCCGGGACAACGGCGCCGGGATGACGGATATGGAGCTGGCGGCGGTGATGCGCCCGCCGTCCGAGCCGGAAAAGGACGGGCACATCGGGCTGCATAACATCGACAGCCGGCTGAAGAGCCTTTATGGCGGCGGATACGGCGTGCAGGTGGAGAGCGTGAAGGGGGAGTATACCTGTGTGACCCTGACCGTGCAGCTGCGGGACAGGACGGCAGAAGGGGGCGGAAACGGATGCTGAGAATTCTGATTGTGGACGACGAGCCGTTTTTCCTGGAATTTATGCAGGACTTTCTGCGCAGCTGCCCGTACAGCTGCCAGCTCGTGGGCGCGGCGGCCGACGGGCGGAAGGCGATGGAGATCCTGGAAAGCAGCGGGGCAGACGTGATCTTCACCGATATCAAGATGCCGGTCATGGACGGGCTGGAGCTCATCTGCAGCGCGATGGAACTGGACCCCGCCTACCAGTTCGTGGTCCTGAGCTCCTACAGCGATTTCCACATGGTGGGCCAGGCGTTCAAGCTCGGGGCAAAGGATTACGTCCTCAAGCAGGAGATCACGTCGGAGCAGATCCTCGATATCCTGAAAAAATGCGAGGAGCGCCGGGAAGGGCAGCTCCTGGAAAAGCAGCGGGGAGCCGTCCAGAAGCAGCGCTTCGCCGAGATGTCGGCGCAGCTGCGCTCCCTCCAGGCCCTGGTCGACAGCAGCCGGCGGGAAATGAAAAAGCGCTTCTTGAGCGACCTGCTTTACAAAAACATCCCCTTCTCCGAGGCGGGGAAGCTCCCCGGCGCCGCAGCCTTCCTCCCGGAAGAGCCGCCGGCCGCGGCGCTTTTGGTAAAGCTCGACGATTATTACCGGCTGCTCCGGGACACATGGGAAAACGACAGCTCCCTCTTCGAATTTGCCCTGCATAATATCTTCGAGGAGATCTGCGCCGGCTTCCCCGGCACCGTGTTTTTCTGCTTCCGGCCGGACGAATACCTTCTGTTTACTTCGGAGCGGCACGGCAGGTTTGCCCTGCAGTGCAGGATCCGCGACCTGTATACGGCTGTGAAGTCGGCCTTCCAGAGTTCCCTGCTGATGGAGACCATCCTCTCCACCTCCGGCACAGAGCCGGATCCGGCCAAAACGGCGGCTAGGATGGTGGAGGAGGCGGAGCGCGCAAACAGCGCCTTCTTCCTGCTGGGGAAGGCCCCGTTATTGACATTCCGCCCGACCGCGGGGGGAGGGGGGGGTATTGAGGATATGGTCCCCTCGTTTCGCCAGCTGCTCGCGGCCAGGGACACGAAGGGACTCAAGGACCGCCTCGCAGAATATCAGATCCGGCCGGAAACGGCCGACCCTTCCCAGATCCCCCGGATCCGCGCCGCCTTTTTCCGCTATGCCTTCTACATTCGCGAATACGCCGCGGAAAACAACGCGACCCAGCGGATCTACGAGGACCTTGCGTATTTCGAGGATTATCTCAAGTATTACGGGACCCTTGCGGAAATGAACCAGTGGCTGGAAAAGGTCGCTACCGCCCTCCTGCAGCAGGAATACCATTCCAGCAGCCTGGTAAAGCGGGTGAAAAAATATGTGCTGGCCAACTATTTTCAGGAGCTTTCCCTGACCGGCATTGCGGAGGAAATGGGGGTAAACCCCAACTATCTGAGCCGCTCCTTTTCCAAAGAGTATGGGGACAGCCTGATTTCCTACATCAATACCGTCCGCCTTCAGGCGGCGGCCAGCCTGCTCAAAAACACCAACCTGAAGAATTACGAGATCGCGGAGCGGGTGGGCTATCAGAATGTGGAGTATTTTGCGCGGGTATTCAAAAAGACAATGGGTGTGACGCCCGGCGAGTACCGCAGCGGCGCGGAATAGCCTCCCCTGTTCCGGCAGAATTCCGCCCCGCATGGTTCGAAATCAAAAAATCATCCGCCTCGCTGCAAAATCAGTATGCAGCGGGGCGGATGATTTTGAAGGCAGAAAAATGAGCAATCGATACAGGAATGTGTGCTTTTTGCAATCTGCCCAAAAAACAGTTTTTGCGTTCCTTGTTACGGCTAATTTATGAATTTGTCTTGAAAATTCTTGCTTTTCGGCGGCTTTATGGCCTTCCGAAGACTTCCGTCCTTCCCGGCCGGAGGGGGAGGACCTCCTTTCCGTAACGAAATTCGGCCCGGACGCCGGCGGGAACCTCCAGCTGGAATACCGGCCCGTCCGCGGTTTTGACCCAGGAGACCGACACCTTTCCCTGCGGTATCGCGACGCAGCCGGAGGCGCTGTCCAGCCCGTCGGGCAGGGCGGGGGCGATCAGGAGCCGCCCGAACCCCGCGCCGTCCGCGGGCTGACGGATCCCCAGCAGGTACTGGAACAGATACCGCACAACTGCCCCAAACATCGGGTGGCTGTGGGAGGCCTGGCCGGTCCAGTACTCCCAGAGGGTCGTGGCGCCCTTCATCCGGATCGTGTGGAAGGATATTTCCTTCCGGGAGGTTAAGAGCCGGTAGGCGAGCGAGGCGCGGCCCCGCTCGAAGAGGAGGCGGGTCAGGATATCGGTGCCGAAAATGCCGGTATCGTACATCCCAGACGCCTGGTACTTTGCCACAAGGTTTCGGAAGGTCCGCCCGTCCCCCAGCCCAATGTCGGCGGCAAACGCGTCGGCGCCCTGGATCCCGCCCGCAAAGGAGCCGGTATCCGGGTCAAAGTAGGCCCGCACAAGGGCGGCGCGCTTTTTCTCCTCCCGGGCCCTGTAGCCGGGAATGTCCTCCGGCCGGCCGAGGATGCGGGCGATTTCCTGCATCCGGAGGAGGGATTTGACATAGAAATAGGTGTTGACAAAGGGGGCGGGGATGGCGATCTCATCCGGCGTACACCAGTCCCCCAGGCACCAGGCGTCCGGCGGGTCGTCCCGGGTGACCAGGTCATCGTCGCTGTGGGACTCCAGATAGTCCAGGTAGCGGCGCATCTGGGGATAGTACCGCCTGAGGACGGAGGCGTCCCCGTAATGGCGGTAGAAGGCGTAGGGGACCGCGATGATCGCGCAGCCCCAGCCGCCCGGGCCGCCCCCGCAGGGGGTGTAGGGGGCGGTATTCTGGACGTGCCCGGTTTCACGGCACTGGCAGTCGGAGATATCCTCCATCCACTTTTCATAAAATGCCCGGGCATCCAGGGTGGTCATGGCGGTTTCGCAGGTGAGCTGGCCGTCCCCGGTGTAGCCCTGCCCCTCCCGCTGGGGGCAGTCGGAGGGGATCCCCGCGTGCATGTTGGCAAGCTGCGTCCGGATGTAGGCGTCGTAAAGCCAGTTGAGGTCGGGGCTGCTGGAGGTGAAGGAGGAGGTGACCGCTACATTGGCGTTGGCAACGGCGACGCGGGCCGGCAGCGCGTTCCCGGAGACCGTAAAATAGCGGAAGCCGTGCCACAGGAAGCGGGGGAACAGCTCCCGCGCCTTCCCGTCCAGCAGGTAGCGGTCCTGCTGGCGGCTGTCCACGTCCATTTCATCGCAGTAGGTGCCAAAATCCAGCCAGCCGTCCTGCCCCAGTTCTTCCGCGTAAAACACCGCCGCTTCGCCGGAGGCCCCTTCCGGGCAGCAGAGGACGGCATAGCCCGCGATATTTTCGCCGGCGTCGTAAAGCCTGCGGCCGCCCTCGTCCCGCAGGAGTCTCGGCTCAATACAGCGGACGGCCCGGTCGGCGGGGCACTCCTGAATGTAGAAGCTGCTCTCCGGCGCGGGGACCTCCCGCACCGCCGCCCAGGCGCTGTCGTCAAAGTCCGGGTCCGCCCAGCCGGGGATCTCCAGCGCATAATCGTGGACCTCACCTTTCAGCATCTGGCTTTGCAGGATGGGCGAGGGGGCCCAGCGCATCTCTCCCCCCGAGAAAAACAGCGCATCGCGGCCCTCCCCGGTCAAGGTCAGGCGGAAGCAGGCCTTGACCGTGCCGTATTGGAAGTATTCATACCAGCCGGAGGCGAGGAGGATCCCGAGCACGTTTTTGCCCGGCCGCAGCAAGCCGGTCAGCCGGTAGCGCATGGCCAGCACCCGGTGGCCCCGGGTCTCGCAGGACAGCGCTCCGTCCTCCGGGAAGCGGTGGGGCTCATAATCGGTCCAGGCCGGCGTCAGGAGGTCGGGGCTGACCCGTTTCCCGTTGCAGTAGAGCGTAAAAAAGCCCAAACCGGTGATGATGATTTCTGCGTCCTCGTCCCCGAAGGCCGTAAAGGCGCTCCGCAGGTAGGGCTGGGAGCAGGGCGCGCTGGGGGAAACCCAGCGCGCGTTTCCAAAAAGTTCGGCGTGCGTCATACATTCTCCTTTCCTGTCTGCGGTGCGTCCGGGCCCTTCCTGCCGTCAGGCGCGGATCTCGTCCAGAAACGAAGCGCCTGCCAGCCGGTTCGGGACGGAGAAGAGATCCAGGACTGTTTTCCCGATGTCCGCAAAGCTCCCCCGCGTCCCCAGGTTGACCCCCCGCTTCAGCCCCTTTCCCCAGGCCAGCAGCGGGACATATTCCCGGGAGTGGTCGGTGCTGGGGGTGGAGGGGTCGCAGCCGTGGTCGGCGGTGATGAAAAGCAGGTCCCCCTCCCGCAGCTGGGGGACAAAGCCCCCCAGCCAGCGGTCGAACCGGGAGATGGCCGCCGCATAGCCGTCCACGTCGTTTCGGTGGCCGTATTTCATGTCAAAGTCCACCAGGTTGACAAAGCAGAGGCCGGTGAAATCCTCCCCGGCCAGCGCGGCCGTGCGCGCCATGCCCTCGTCGTTCCCGGAGGTGTGGTATTCTCTGGTAATCGAGCGCCCGGCAAAGATATCCCAGATTTTCCCGACGCTGACGACATCCAGCCCGCTGCGGCGCAGCAGGTCCAGCATGGTTTCCCCGGGCGGCTCGAGCGAAAAGTCCTTCCGGCGGGGCGTCCGCTCGTAGGGAGGGGCGTCCCCGCGGAAGGGCCGGGCGATCACCCGGCCCACCGGCAGCATTTCCCGGGCGATTTCACAGCAGCGGTACAGCTCCTCCACCGGGACCACCTCCTCATGGGCGGCCAGCTGGCAGACGCTGTCGGCGGAGGTATAGAGGATCAGCCCGCCGGTCTCCACCTGCCGCCGGCCGTAATCCTTCAGCACTTCCGTGCCGGAGTACGGGCGGTTGCAGAGGAGCAGTCTGCCGGTGCGGCGGGAAAATTCCCGGCAGAAATCCTCGGGGAAGCCCTCCGGATAGGTGGGGAAGGCCTCCCGGAGCGGGAGCCCCGCCATCTCCCAATGGCCGGTGACCGTGTCCTTCCCCTTGGACGCCTCCGCCAGCCGGGCGATGCAGCCGGCAAAGGAATCCGGCCCGCCGGCCAGGGGAGGCACCCCGTCCAGATGGAAAAGGCCCAGCCGCGCCATGTTCGGCGCCGAAAAGGCTGTACTTTTCCGGACAGCGCCCAGGGTGTCGCTGCCCGCGTCCCCATATGCCGCGGCGTCCGGCAGCGCGCCGATCCCGAAGCTGTCCAATACGATCAGAAAAACCCGCTTCATTTGAAAACCGCCTCCTTTCTCTTTCTCCGGAACATCCCCCGGAAAGAATCCAGCCCCTTCATCACCGCGCACATCATCGGGCCGGTGAGGAAAGCCGCGATCAGGGTCCCCGCCCCGACAGAGCCGCCCATCGCCCAGCCGGCCGCCACGCAGGCGATGTCAAACAGGACCTTGAAGGCGCGCAGGCGGATGGAGGTCCGCTCCAGGAAATGCATCATCAGCGCGTCGATCGGGCCGCAGCCGAGATCGGCGTAGAGGTACAGCCCCATGCCCACGCTGTAAGCGGCGGCCCCCATCAGGGATACGGCCGCCTGGGCGGGCCATCCCGCCGGC
>DVKD01000001.1 GCA_018716285.1 Candidatus Merdivicinus faecavium | reverse complement strand
GGACGCGCCGCCGAGCGGAGGCGGACCCGCAGGCTGGTCATGAACAGCATGCTCATCGCGCTGCCCATCCTGCTGCTGGCCCTGATCCTCACCTTCTGGCTCCTGTTCGGGGGGAACAGCAGGGGAGGCGGATCGGAGCAAAGCGGGACAGAGTCGTCCGATACCGTAGCTTCTGATGAATGGCTCGTCTCCTCCTATCCCGAGCGGTCTGAAATCTCGCGGGATACTTCCTCCCGGGTGGAATCTTCGCGGGAAGAAGAAAGCAGCAGGCCCGAAAGCCAGGCCTCTTCCCGGCCGGAATCTTCGGCGGAATCCTCTGCCGAGTCCTCCGAGGAAAGCTATGTGATGGATAATTTTGCCGGCCAGAAGTATGCCGACGTCATAAACGACACACGCTACAAGGACCTCTATATCTTTGCCGAGCCGACCTATGTGTACAGTGAGGAGCAGCCGGAAGGATATATTGTGGAGCAGGATGTAACGCCGGGGCTTTCCATCTCCAAGGGCACCCGGGTCGTCCTCACCGTCAGCAAAGGCAGCCAGAAGGTTGCCCTTCCCGAATATGAGAAGCAGACGGAGGAAGCCTACCTCATGAAGCTGGACGCCTTGAACGTCCCCTACCGGGTCATTTACCAGGTGGGCAGCGACTATCCCGCGGGTTATGTGGTGGGCATCGGCTCGTCCGATTATACCTATGATCTTTCCAGCGGCATGCCGTTGGATGTATACGTTGCGATCGACTGATCGCGTTGCCGGACGCCGCCCGGCGGTATTCTGCGGAAAACCGCATACCGCCGGGCTCATTTTCTGTCATTTGGGATAAAAACGGGACGCCGCGTCATACTAGAGGAGAGTATCCCGGGCGGGGCGAACCAAGTATATGGGGGGATTTGATGCGGATTTTTCACAAACGACCCTTTCCGGGCGGGGTACACCCGACAGATGGGAAGGATAAGGCCTTGTCGGCCGGAAAGGAGATTCGTCCCTTCCGGCCCGGTCAGGTCTGGATCTCGATGGAGCAGACGCCCGGCGGCCGCTGCGAGCCGCTTGTGCGGGAAGGGGACCGGGTCCGGCGCGGCCAGAAGATCGGGGAACCGCAGACCTTTACCGCCTCCGCCGTCCACGCGAGTATCAGCGGGGCCGTCACCGGCCTGCGGACGGCCAAGGGGACCCTCTACTGCGCCATCCGCGGCGATGAGGAGCAGCCTTCTCCGCTCGGCCGCTCCGCGCTGGAACCGGTCGATGCCGCCGCCTTTGGCCGGGAGGAGATCATCGCCGCTATCCGGGAAGGCGGCCTCGTGGGGATGGGGGGAGCCGGCTTCCCGGCTGCCGTCAAGTATGAGACCAAGGCGGAGATCGACACCCTTCTCTTAAACGGGGCCGAGTGCGAGCCCTTTTTGACCTGCGACGACCGGCTCATGACCGAGCAGCCCCTGGCGGTGCTAAACGGCGCGATGCTCCTCAAAAAGGCGGCGGGGGCCGGCCGGGCCGTCCTCTGCCTGGAGGACAACAAGCCCGAGGCGGCGCGCGCCCTTGAGGAGGCGCTTCGGCTGTTCGAGGACCCGCCCGAGCTGAAGATCCTCCCCACCCGCTACCCGCAGGGCGGGGAGCGGCAGCTCATCCAGGCGGTGACCGGGCGGGAGGTCCCGGCAGGCGGGCTTCCTGCCGATGCGGGGGTCATCGTCTCCAATGTGGCGACAGCCCGGACGGCAGCCGCCATCCTCATGGACAGGGAACCGCTGACCAGCCGGGTCGTGACGGTGACCGGCGGGGTCAGGGAGCCCCAAAACTTCCTCGCCCCCATCGGCGCCTCGCTCCAGGAGCTGATTGCGGCCGCCGGCGGGGTAAACTCGCGGGAAAACCGGGTCATCCTGGGGGGCCCGATGACCGGGCGCTGCATTGCCCGCAACTATGACGGGGAGACAGAGATCGGATTTGTGACCAAGACCACCTCCGGCATTGTCGTCCTGCCGCCCGCCCGCCTTACGGAGAGCCCCTGCATCCGCTGCGGCGGCTGCGTTTCAGTCTGCCCGGCGGGGCTGACGCCCTGGAAGATTGACTTTGCCGAGCGGGCCGGGGACGGAGCCCTCTGCGAGCGGCTGGACGCCGACGCCTGCATCGGCTGCGGATGCTGCTCCTATATCTGCCCGGCGCGGCGGGAGCTTGCCCGCCACACCATCCTCGCGCGCGACCGGGTGCGGGCGATGCAGCGGGAAAGGAGGAATGCCTGATGGAAAGCTATGCGCCTTACCTGCGGACCGAGCGGACAACCCGTTCGGTGATGGGGGACGTCTGCCTGGCGCTCCTGCCGGCTTTGGCCGGCGGCGTCTATTTCTTCGGGCTGCGGGCGCTGTGGACGGCGCTCGTTTCGGCGGTTGTCTGCGTCCTTTCCGAGTTTGTCTTTCAAAAGCTCGCGCGGCAGCCGGTGACGGCGGCCGACGGAAGCGCCCTGGTCACCGGGCTGCTGCTCGCCATGAACCTGCCTGCGACGGTCCCGTTTTGGGCCGTGGCGGTGGCGGGAGTTTTTGCCATCGTAGTGGTCAAGCAGCTTTTCGGCGGCATCGGGAGCAATATCGCAAACCCCGCGCTGATGGGGCGGCTCTTTCTGATGACCGTCTGGCCGGCGAGCGTTTTGCAGGCCCCGATTCCCCGCACCCTTCCGGCCGACGCCTTCACCTCGGCCACCGTCCTGAACGCCGCAAAGGCCGGTACTGAGAGCGGCTACAGCCTCTGGCAGATGTTCATCGGGGAAATCCCCGGCGCGCTGGGCGAGACGAGCAAGCTGCTGCTGCTCGTCGGCTTCGGCTACCTCTGCCTGCGGGGACTTGTCAACGCGGGCGCCGCGGCGGTCTATATCGGCAGCGTCGTGCTGCTGACCTTTGTCTTCGGGCCGGACGGCCTGTTTACCGGCAGTATCCTGCAAAATCTGCTGAGCGGTAGCCTCATTCTGGGCGGGTGCTTCATGCTGACCGACTATCAGTTTGTCTCACGCAGGGGAAGGCTGCTCTGCGCCCTCGCGGCGGGGATCGTGACGGCGGGATTCCGCTGCTTCAGCGCATATCCGGAGGGCGTCTGCTTCGGCATCCTGACCGCGAACTGCCTGGCGGGGCTGATCTCGCTGATTGAGAGCCGCCACATCTATGGAAAAACCGCAAAAAATGGGAGGAATGGTTCATGAATCAACATGTAAAAGGCGCGCTGGCCCTGGCGCTTGTGACGGCGCTTTCCTTTGGGGTCATCCTGGGGACGCGGGCGCTCACTTCCGAGCCGGAGAGCTCTGCGCAGGAGGGGACCCCCGCGCAGCAGAGCGAGACGCTCGACGTTTCCGGCTTTGAGGGCCTCCGCGGAGCGGAGCGGCTGCTGAACGGCGACGGAAGCACGGCCGGATACGCCGTCACGGCGGCTGTGAAAGGCTATCAGAGCGAGATCGTGACCGAGGTGCGCTTTGACAGCACCGGCGCGACGATCACCGGCGTCCGGGTGCTGGAGCAGGGGGAAACGGAGCAGGTCGGCAGCAAGGTGACCGAGGCCGCCTTCCTGGACCAGTTTGCCGGCGTTTCCGCCCCGGTTGCCCTGAGCGGGGCAGTGGACACGGAGCAGGACTTCGGGGAGCTCGCGGACGGCGAGTATGAAGCCACCGGCGCGGAGTCGGACGGCTACACCCCGACCCTCCGCATGACCGTCGAGGGCGGCAAGATCACCGAGGTCTACTGGGACGAGATCGGCGCAGACGGAAAGGGCAAACGGGAGCTGAGCGAAAGCGGCGAATACACCATGACCGAGGA
>DVKD01000008.1 GCA_018716285.1 Candidatus Merdivicinus faecavium | reverse complement strand
AGGCGGCGCCTGAAGAGGCGGTGCTCCCGAACAGCCGCTTCCTGCCGGGGCTCCAGTACCAGTACCTGAACGGCCAGTTCCTCGACCCGAGCGCCCCCTATACCTTAGAAAAGCTGGCCGGGGATATGCGCCGCTTCGCGGAATGGGGCTTCCAGCTTGTGAAGCACGACTTCTCAAGCTGCGACCTCTTCGGCCGCTGGGGCTTCCAGATGGGCTGCACCCTGACCGAATCGGGCTGGCACCTTTATAACCGCGGCATCACCAACGCTGAAGCGGTCAAGGGCCTCTACCACGCCCTGCGGGATGCGGCGCCGGATCTGCTGATCATGGGCTGCAACACCTTCGGCCACCTGTCCGCCGGCGTTTTCGACATCAGCCGGACCGGCGACGACACGAGCGGCCTCGAGTGGGAGCGCACCCGCAAGATGGGGGTCAATACCCTCGCCTTCCGCCTGCCGCAGCACGGCGTCTTCTACGCCGCGGACCCCGACTGCGTCGGCCTCACCCGGGCTGTGCCGTGGGAGCTCAACCGCCAGTGGCTCGAGCTGGTCGCCGCGACCGGCACCCCCCTCTTTGTCTCGATGCAGCTGGACATGATGGGCGGGGAACCCTCCAAGGCGGTCGCCGCGGCCTTTGCCAAGGCAGACGGCCCCGCCCCCGACGCCGAGCCGCTCGACTGGATGGAAACCTCCTGCCCGGCGCGCTGGCGCTTTGGGGAGGAGATCCGCGAATTCGACTGGTACACCGGCGAAGGCGTCCGGATCTTCAGCCGGATTTAACGCCGGCACAAGCCGCCCTTTCGGGGAACCCCCGTCGGGCGGTTTTTTCTTCACTTTTTCAGGTCAAATATGTGGAATCGGGTATCCCGCAGGGAAATGCACGCGGGGGAAGGGAGAAATTCTGATGCAGATCAAATTGCGGACGGTGGTGCTCGACTGCGCCGACGCGCACGAGCTTTCCGACTTCTACGCCCGGCTGCTCGGCTGGAAAAAAACGGCGACGGAGCGCGACTGGGTCCTGATGCGGGATCCGGGCGGCGGGACCGGGCTTTCCTTCCAGGCGGAGGAGGACTACGTCCCCCGGTCTGGCCGGAGGAGCCGGGCGCGCAGCAGAAGTCCATCCACCTCGACTTCCTCGTCGACGACCTCGCGGCAGCCTGCGCCCATGCGGCGGCCTGCGGCGCGCAGATCTCGCCGGTGCAGTTTCTGGAGGGGGTGACCGTCTTTTTCGACCCGGCGGGCCATCCCTTCTGCCTGTTTGAGGACCCGTCCTACTCCTGGCCGGGCCGGTAATCCCCGCGCGGGCGCTTCAGGCCGGGGGCCGCTCACATTCCCGCCGCCGTCAGCCGGGCGGCGATGACGGTGATGTCGTCGCCGCGGCCCTGCTGGCGGTATTTGGCAAGCTCGGCCAGCCGCTCGGCGATGGTGCGGGCCGGCTGCCCGTCGATGGCTGCGATCTCTTCGGCCATCCACTCGTCCGAGATGGGCAGCGCGCCGTCCGTTACCATAACGACGAGGTCCCCCTCCCGCAGCTGGACCTTGTGCCGGTCGTATTCGACCCCCTGCAAAATCCCGACCGGCAGGGAGGTCCCCTTGACCGGCGCCGCCCGCCCCTCACGGCTGACAAAGGAGCTCGCCCCGCCGGCCTTGAGGAATTCCGCCGTGCCGGTGTAGAGGTCGATGCAGCCGATGTCGAGGGTGGCGAGCGACTCGTCCCCCGCCTTGACGAGGAGGGCGGAATTGATGAACCGCAGCGCCGCGTCAAAACGAAATCCCGCCTTGACAAGCTTTAACACAAAATTGCAGGTCATGATGGAATCGACCGCCGCCCGGCCGCCGCTGCCCATCCCGTCGCTCAGGATGATGTGGGCGTAGCCGCGCGGGTCGGCGAAGTACTCGTAGCTGTCCCCGCAAACGGTGCTGTCCCCGGCATTTTTCTGGCAGGCCGCGAACTCCAGGGTGTATTTGGCCTTTTCAAAGAAGCTGACCCGGTGCAGATCCCCCGCCGTCACGACGCAGGGCAGGTCAAAGGGGCGCTCAAGCAGCTCGGACAGCTGCTCGGTCAGCAGCCCGCGCTCCGAGCGGAGGGGCCGGTCGCGGTAGAGCTCGACCCGCATCCGCCCGTACCGGTCGACGACGCAGAAGACCCGACCCGCCTCCTCCCCGATCTCGGAAAGGAAGCCCTCGACCTTGCGGGCGGCCTCATGGTCGGTCAGCTCCCCCTCGTCGAGGTCGCGGCCGACGTCCTCCAAAAGCTCCGCCACCCCCTCGAGCTGCTCCATCGCGACCTGTTTGGCGCCGAGCACCTTGCGGCCGGCATTTTCGCGGGAGATGTATTCGTGGTAGCAGCCGTTGACATTCTGGACGAGCTCGTCGGTTTTGGGGCATTTGCTTGTGAAAAAGTGCGGGAGGTCCTCCTTATAGACACGCCCGTGCTCCTTGAGGAGGGGGGTCAGCTTCTGGAAGGCGTCGGTCGTCTGGTTAAAGGCGGTCTCCCAGCAGAACATCTTGAGCCCGCAGCGGCGGCAGACCCGCTCCGCGGTGCGGTCGTAGACGTCCTGGATGCTCGAGCCGGCCGTCTTCCCGAGCCGCTTGGAGACGGCGTCGACCGACGCGCGGATCTCCTGCACCGTCTGGGACGCGAAGGAGAGCTGCGCCGCGATCCGACTGTTTTCGGACGGGACCGCCGCGTCGGCCGTCTGGGCGGGCTTCAGGCGCAGGTAGACGCGCTCCGGCAGCAGCAGGAAGGCCGCCGCCCCTATGAGCAGGTCAAACCCCGATGTGACGACGGACGGGCCGGCGCCGGTGATGAGGATGCCGGCTGTGGCGGTCGAGAGGAACATCGCCGTCTGGGTCAGCCGCCCGAACCGCCCGAACGCCCCCGAGAGCATCGCCGCGACGGCCAGAATCCCCCCGCTCACCGCGAAATCCGGGTTGGCGAGGGTGAAGGCCGCGGCTGCCGCCAGGCCCCCCACCGCGCCCGCCGTCAGCCCCCTCCGCCCGGAGATCCAGAGCAGCAGGAAGGCGGCGGCGATCCGCCCCGGGTTGAGCATCCAGAGGGAAACCCCCGCCATCCCCGCCAGGACGGTCAGGCAGAGGATGGCAAAGCTCGCCAGCCGGATGCCCGCCGGCTCCCGCCCCTCCCGGATATCGGAAAGGGCCCGCACCGCATGGAGGGAAAAGCAGGTCATCGCGCCGCCCAGGGCGCTTTCGGCCAGCCGCAGCAGAAATCCCGCCAGGTTTTCGCCGTTTAGGACGGTCCCGACCTCCAGGCTGACCGCCAGGATGGCAAAGGCGCTCACACACAGGAAGGTCTGGTTTGCCCGCAGCCGCGGCTGCCCCGCCACCCCCAGCTTGAAGGCGAGGATGCACAGGAAGGCGATGAGATAGGGGATGTTCTGCTCAAAATTGCCGAGCAGGGTGCAGCTCAAAAGCCCGCCCGCCACCGAGGAGAGGGAGAAATTCCCCGGCATGGCCATCGAGAAGGCGGCCCCGAACGGGGATAAGCTCCCCAGCACGCGGGTATTGGAGAGGAAAAAGGTGAACAGGCCGCTCCCCGCGTAGGGGAGGAAGCGGCCAAGCCTTGCGGAATTCTGCCGCAGCCGGGTGGTGAGTTCTTGTCGCAGCATGGTTTTTCGTCCTTTCTTTTGCAAACTTCCTTCTTTCATTATACGTGCAGGGAGCGGCAAAAGCGGTCGGAAAAGGCTGTTGCCCCCTGCCGCTTCCGGTCGGAAGGGGACGGATTTCCACTTTTCCCCTTTTTACCCTTGACGGGCCGCCGCCCATGTTGTATCATAAAGATAGGGATTGGCCGCATCCACCCATGCCGCCCAAAAATACAACAGAAAAGAGGGAACGCTCCATGCTCAACGACAAGCAAATTGCCCGTATGCTCAAAAAGATGAAGCGCTTTGAGGATACGCTCGACTCCATGATCTTCCAAAAAGTCTGCGAACTCCCTGTTTCCGCCTATGAAACCAAAGAACCGCTCGACAGCATCCCCGACTCCTCGCTTTATAAGCCGGTCAAGCCCGGGGATATTTGGGGCGGCGAAGGCGTTTACTGCTGGTTCAAATCCGCCTACACCGTGCCGCAGGAGCTGGCCGGCAAGTCGCTCTTCCTCCGCCCGAAGGTCGGCGGCTATGAGGCGATGCTCTGGGTCGACGGCAGGCCCTTCGGCACCTTTGCCACCAAGATCGTCGTCACCGGCCACGGCAACCACTACTGCGACATGCTCGTCAAGACCCCGAAGGCCGGCCAGGAGATCGCCATCGACCTCGAATTTTACGCCGGACACTACGTCATGGGCTGCATGCCGTTTGAGGAATACCCCCGCTCCGACTTCCGTTTCCCCTTCACCGCGATGGAAATCTGCACCAAGGACGAGAAGGTCGCGAACTTCTATTTCAACCTCCGGGTGTTAAACGAGCTCATCGAAGTCCTCGATGAGACAAGCTACCGCCGCGCCGAGCTTGTCAGCACCATGCTCGAGCTGCACGAGGTCCTTTACTACGACCCCGCCTGCGTCAGCCGCGAAGAATTCTACGCCGCCCTCGACCAGGGCCAGAAGATCATGGCCCCCGCCCTCGCCCGCCGCAACAGCTCGACCGCCCCGTCGGTCGGCCTCATCGGCCATTCCCACATGGATACGGCCTGGCTCTGGCACATCGGCGAGACGGTCAAAAAGTGCGCCCGCACCTACTCGAACCAGTTAAACCTCATGGAACAGTACCCCGAGTACAAGTTCATCCAGAGCTCCGCCTACCACGGCGAGATGATCCGCACCCACTACCCCGAGCTCTTCGAGCGCATCCGCCAGAAGGTCCTCGAGGGCCGCTATGAACCGAACGGCGGCGTCTGGGTCGAGTGCGACTGCAACATCACCTCCGGCGAGTCGATGATCCGCCAGTTCCTCTGGGGCCAGCATTTCACCCGCAAGTACTTCGGCTACACCTCCGACGCCTTCTGGCTGCCGGACACCTTCGGCTATTCGGCCGCCATCCCGCAGATCATGCAGGGCTGCGGCGTCAAGTATTTCCTCACCACCAAGATGGCCTGGAACGACACCAACCAGTTCCCCTACGACACCTTCTACTGGAAGGGCATCGACGGGACGAAGGTCTTCGCCCACTTCAACAAGACCCACGTCTGGCCGGCGCCCAAGGACTTCTACCAGTACGTCTACGGCACCGAGAGCCCGGACGCTGTCCGCCAGAAGCACGTCTCCAACCGCAAGCTTATCTCCTACGGCTTCGGCGACGGCGGCGGCGGCCCGCAGTTTGAGATGATCGAGCTCGCCCGGCGCTGCCGCGACCTCGAGGGCTGTCCCAAGGCCGAGCACACCACCGTCAGCCACTTTATGAGCGAGCTGGAGCGGTCGGTCAAGAACCCGGATACCTACAACGGCGAGCTCTACCTCGAGCTGCACCGCGGGACCCTGACCAACCAGCACCAGATCAAGCGCAACAACCGCCTGTCCGAGATCGCCCTCCACAACCTCGAGTACCTCACCGTCTACAACGCGGTGGAAAACCATGAGACCGCCACCGACGAGGCCTTCCGCGCGCTCCAGTCTACCCTGCTCGTCAACCAGTTCCACGACATCCTCCCCGGCACCTGCATCCCGCGGGCGCACAAGGAGTCCCTCGCCCAGACCGGCGAGCTGCTCGAAAAAGCCGCCGTCCTCATCCGCAAGGCCGCCGCTCCCGCCCAGGCGGAAGAGCAGATCACCGTCATCAACCCGACCTCCTTCCCCCGCGACGAGGTCATCTACATCGATTACGTCCCCGGCATGCGGGTCAAGGGCGATTACCTCCAGCAGATCACCGACACCCTGCAGGACGGCCGCAAGCTCGCCGTCTCCGGCGTCGAAATCCCGCCCTACGGCAGCGTCGTGCTCACCCTCGAGCCGGGCAGCCTGGACGGCCGCTCCCCCTTCGGCATCAGCGGGCGCGACCTCGTCACCCCCTTCGCGCAGGTCACCTTTGACGAGCGCGGCTTTATGAAATCCTTCATCGACACCGAGGCCAACCGCGAGCTCGCCGGCCCCGGCTACCCCCTCAACACCTTCCTCATCGCCGAGGACCTCCCCGCCGACTGGGACAACTGGGACGTCGACGCCGACTTGCAGCTCAAGTTCAAGGACAGCGCCCAGTTCATCGCCTCCGAGGTCGTCTCCAAGGGCGCGGTCGAGCTGCGCATCCGCAACCGCTATCAGCTCACCGATAATTCCAAGCTGGTCCAGGACGTCATCTTCTACGCCTCCAGCCCGATGGTCAAGTTCGAGACGATGATCGACTGGCAGGACGACCACCGCTTCTTAAAGACCGCCTTCGACACCAGCGTTTTCAGCGACCTTGTCCGCCAGGAGATCCAGTTCGGCTACCTCAAACGGCCGACCACCCGCAACAACGACGTCGACAAGGCGAAATTCGAGGTCTTAAACCACAAGTACACCGACCTCTCCGAGCCGCACTACGGCGTCGCCATCCTCAACGACTCCAAGTACGGCATCTCCGCCTACGAAGGCCAGCTGCGGCTCTCGCTGCACAAAGGCGGTCTGCGCCCCGACTTTAACGGCGACAAGGGCGAACATTACTGCGAGTACGCCTTCCTGCCCCATGACGGCGGCTTCTCGGCCGACTCGGTCATCGCGCCGGCCTATGCCTTCAACTACAAGCCGATCATCCTGTCCGGCTCCCGCAAGATGCCCTCCCTGCTCCAGAGCGGCGCGCCCAACGTCGTCATCGAGACGGTCAAGCCCTGCGAGGAAAGCGGCCATTCCTTCATCGTCCGCGCCTATGAGGCGGAAGGGGCTTACACCCACGCCGACCTGCGGCTCGGCTTCGCGCCCAAATCGGTGGAGCTCACCAACATGCTCGAGGAAAAGGTGCAGGAACTGCCGGCAGCCAGCTCGGTGAAACTCACCTTCCGTCCGTTCGAGATCAAGACGCTGCGGGTCACTTACTGATCGCGGAACCCAAAGTAATCGAAACCATTGCCCTAGCCAGTCCCTGCCCCGCGGGGGCTGGCTTTTTATGATGAGAAAGGAAGAATTGGATGGCGGTACCGACGATTCAGGGGGCGCACATCACGCTGCGCGCCATACGGGAAAGCGACATCGACGACCGGCTTGCGATCGGCAGGCACCATGAATTTGTCCACATGTGCGGGGGAGAAACGCTGCGCGAGCCGGAATACCCCAGCCGCGACCGGTGGGCCGACTGGTTCCGGAAAACCAGGGCGGAGGACAACCTCTGGATCATTGACCTGGGCGGCCGCTGCATCGGTTCAGCCGGGTTTCACCACATCTCCCCTGCGGACCACTCCGCGACCTACCGGATCGGCATTTTCGATGCGGCGCAGCATTCGAAGGGGATTGGGACAGAAGCGACCCGGCTGCTGCTGGAATATGGGTTTACCGTCAAAAAGTGGCATCGAATCGAACTAAAGGTACTGGAATACAACCACCGGGCGATCCGCTGCTACCAGAAATGCGGGTTCAAACAGGACGGAGTTCTGCGGGAAAGCGCTTTTATCGAAGGAAAGTACTATTCCGACATCGTCATGAGCATTCTGGACTATGAATACCGTGAAACCGCACAGCCTGCAAAGTGCGGCGGCTTTCAGCTGGAACGGCCGGAGCTGTGACCGCGGGCGGCTGCCCGGCAACGCTTCCTGTAAAAACAGCCAAAGAAAATCGGAGCATCCGGCCCGGATACCGGCGGAACGCTCCGATTTTTCTTTTTCGCTGCTTTTCAGGCGGAGGGCCTATCAGTCGGCACAAAACAGTTTTGCGACGGCGGGTACGATTTCTTTGATGACCGTCTGCGTAGTGTTGATGCACAAATCAAAATTCAGCTTGCCGCTCCAGGGCCGGATTGACCGAAGAGCAGAAGCTCCGCCCGATATGGATGGGAAATGAAAACGAGGGCCGGTGCTCTGCAATCACCTGGACATCCTGTTCAGACAGGGACGTCCTTTTGGAAATCTCGCGGATGATTTCCCGGCCGCAGTAGGCAAAGCCCGGCTGTTCCGACAGCCGCCTGCCGAATTCGCGCGCATTGGTGATGATCTTATGCATGAGCACCCTTCTTTTCCGTCGGCAATTGCTTTGTATAACGAACCATCCTCCATACAACATAAATGGCCACGAGCAATTCGGTGAGCGGCATTGCAAACCAGATCGAGTCCGCCCCGGTGACCGCGGGCAGCAGCAGGATGAAGAGTCCGCTGATCACAAGTCCCCGCGATATGGAGACGACAAAGGCCGCCTTCGGTTTCATAACCGCCTGGAAGTAGTAGGTAGAGAAAATATTGAGCGGCAGCAGAAGGAACGAAAGGCCGTAATGCCGGATAATCGCCGGCGCAATTTGCAGCACTTCTTCGGTGGGCGACATAAATAGATGGATAAACCGGTTGGGGAGCGCCAGGCAGAGCGCCGTCCAGACAATGCCGAAAAAGGCCGCCGTCCCGAGGGCGTAGCGCAGCGTCTGCCGGATGCGGTCCCCTTTTCCCGCGCCGAAATTGGTGGAAAGGATCGGCTGGGAGGCCTGGCCGACGCTGTAGGCGCAGCACTGGACAAAGGTGCTGATGTTGACGATGACCCCGTAGACAGAGGGCGCGTTTGTGCCCAGATAGGACATGATCTGCCGGTTGAACAGGATGGTCAGGATACCCATCGCGATATCAATGAAGAAGGTGGAAAAACCGGTGACCGAAATCTCCCGGAATTTGTGGAGCAGGCTCGTGGGTTGGACCAGCCGCAGGGTATTTTTCTTTGTAAAAAAGTGGGAGAGCATGACGAGGATGGAAATGACCGTGCCGATGGCTGTGGCAAGCCCCGCGCCAAACGCCCCCATATCGCAGGTAAAGACAAAGAAGTAATCCCCAAACACGTTAAAGATGCCGCCTGCCAGCACCCCTGCGGTAGCCAGCGCGGGGTTTCCGTCGTTGCGCAGATAGGCCGCCAGAGTCTGGGTGAACAGGAAGCAGGGCACGACGAACTTAATGGGCAGGACATATTCCCTGGCCAGCGTCAGGGTGTGCCCTTCCGCGCCGAAAATCCGGAGCAGCGGCTGATCCCAGAACGCGATGGCCGCCCAGGCAATCGCCGCGAGAATGACCGATCCAATGATCGAAACGGTGAAGTATTCGTTGGACCTGCGCGTCTGCGCCCCCCCTTTCCCCCGGATTGTGCTGAACAGGACGGAACCGCCGATTCCCATCAGCAGCCCCAGGCTGTAAATGATGTTCCAGATGGGCGCCACAACCGCTAGGGCGGCCGTGCCCTCCGGCCCGTGATACCGCCCCACCATTGCCATATCCACGATGGAGTAGACAGACGTAATGAGGGCGCTGCCAAAGGCTGCCGCCAGGTACTTGAAATAGAGTGTTTTGATTTTGCCGTTCAGAAAATTCATTCTGCCGATTCCTCCTTTAACATAAAAAGGCTGGATAAGGACAGACGTTTCAGTCTGTGCCTTATCCAGCCCATCATTTCTAATGAATGATTTGCCCTCCGAGCAAGCGTTTTTATTTTATCACAGCAGGACAGAAGTGTCAAGCCGCCAGGATGACGATTCCTTCCGCTTTCCTTTGGACAGTTTGTATACCCGTTCGGGAAAACCGCATGCAGCCTGCAGAGGGCCCGTCTGCTCCCGCTTTTCAGCAAGCCCCGGCCGCCGCTCCTTTCTTCATCGGAAAATGAGGCGATCCCATTTTACGCCCTCCCCCTTGACAACAAAGGCAGGCGGGGTTATAATAAAATTACTACTTAGCAACGCTAAATAGCAATCCAAATAAGGAGGATGGCAGCTGGTGGAGAGCCGTTATGTGCAGCAATTCAAAAAAGGCTCGCTTGAGATGATCCTGCTCTGCCTGATCGCCCGGAAAGAGACCTATGGCTACAAGATCATCACAAATCTCAACAACAGCGGCGCCGAAGTGCTGGGATATGCGCGGGAGGGAACGATCTATCCCATCCTTTACCGCCTGCAGGAGGCCGGGCTGATCACCTGCAGAATCGCGCCTGCCGCCGCGAACGGCGGTTCGAAAAAATACTATGCGATCACCCAAAAAGGACGGGAAACCCTGGCGGAACTGATTGATTTCTGGCAGCGATATGAAGCCTGCGTAAACAGCTTTATTGAAGCGCGCGACGATTCGGAGGTGGCAGAATGAAAGAAAAATATATTCAGGAAGTCAAAAAGAGACTATGCGTCCCACGGAAACAGCGGGACGAAATCCTCCGTGACCTGCTGGAGGCCTTTGAATCGGCCGCAGAGCACGGGCAAACGGATGCGGAGCTCATCGAGCGTCTGGGCACCCCGCAGAGTTACGCGGACAATATTCACGAGCAGCTCGGCCTCCCCACTTCCAAAAAGCGGAAAAAAGTTGGCAAGCTTCAAATCGGAGGGGCCCTCATCGCGGCTGCCGCTGCTTTCGGAGCAGGATTCCTGATTCGGATGCTGCGTTCCTTTCCTGAGGGTGCAATCGGGCAGGCGGACGCAGCGATCTCCATACAGGTCGTCGGACCGGCTGTCGATCCCTCCCTGCTCCTCTTCCTGTTTGGCGCCGCTGCACTGGTCCTTGCGGCCATTTTTGCTGTGCGGTATCTCCGCCGCAGGTAAAGCAACAAGGGGGAAGGAAGATGAAGCATCATGTACGCATTCTGCTCTCAATCGCGGCAGGCTTGGCTTTGACGCTGTCCGCCGGATGTTCGGGCAGCAGCATTTTGGAAAAAAACAGAACAGATTGGAGCTTGTCCGGCTTGGAGCCGCTCTATCTGAGCGAATGGCCGGAAAATGAATTCACCGCTCAGATTTCGGAACCTGACGACGGGCAGATCGATTATGCCTTCGACGCTTCGGATTCTGGGCGCTATGCGGTGTTTTGGAAAGAGATCGGAATGGAGGAATCGGCGGATTATGTGGAGAGGTTAAAAGATCAGGAATACTCCGAAGTACGCGCGGAAAAAAACGAGGTATCCGTCGGCACAATTCTGCAAAAAGGGGCCGTCACGCTGAGCATTTCCTATTCCTCCGACAGTCTCAGCATCCTGATTGCAATAGATTCTGCACCGTAGACAAAAACCGGAAGGCTTACGCCTTCCGGTTTGATTTGTTTTATTCAGCCTCTATGAAAGAGACTCAGCGCTTATTTGTCTTTGCGCTTCTTGAGGGTAATGACTGCGACAACCGCCGCGCCAGCGAGCAGCGCGATGCTGCCAGCAATCTTGCGGCCGGTCTGAGGAGCCTCTACCAGCGGGACGTTGCCATCGCCAAGTTCCTCACCGGGATCCTCAACGGGGACAGCGCCGTCGCCCGCACCGCCAGGGCCGGCAGAACCGCTGCCATCGCCGGGGTTCGAAGCCTCAGGGGTGGTGGGATCGTCGATTTCTTCCTCGTCAGGTCTGCTGGGGTAGTAACCGCCGCCGCTGCTGGGCCTGTCGGGATCGGGCTCGTCAGGCTCGTCAGGATCAGTGGGATCGGTGTCCTTCCGGTAAAGAAGGGTAGCGGTGATGGAGTCTTCGCCTTCAACAACGCTCTTCGAGCCGGTGTAAACGTACTCCTCATTCTTGTAGGTAATCACATCGCCGATCGGATAAACCTCGTCGAGCCATTCCTCAATGCTCTGGCCGGCCAGGACGACGCCCGCGCCGCGGCCCAGAACCTTGGTCTGATTGTCCGCATCGACAAAGATCAGCTGGATTTCCTTATCCTTTTCCAGAGCTTCTGTCTTCCGGTAAAGAAGGGTGGCAGTGAAGGAATCTTCGCCTTCCACTATGGCGTTTGCGCCGGTATAGGCGTACTTCGCGCCTGCATACTCGATCACATCGCCGATCGGGTAAACTTCGTTCAGCCACTCTTCAACAGTCTGGCCAGCCAGGACGACGCCCGCGCCATGACCGAGAACCTTGGTCTGGTCGTCCGCATCCACAAAGGTCAGCTGGATTTCCTTGTCTTCCCCGACAACTTCTGCCTTCTTGTAGTACAGGGTTGCGGTAATAGAAGTTTCATTTTCAACGATGGTGTTCGCGCCGGTGTAGGTGTACTTCTCATTCTCAAAGGTGATCACATCGCCGTTGTAGACGTTGTAGATCCAGGCCTCGGAGGCTTCGCCAGCCGGAACGACACCCGCGCCATGACCGAGAGTCTTGTTGCTGTCGATGTCAACGAAGGTCAGCTGAATTTCACGATCTTTTTCGACAACTTCGGCCTTCCGGTAAAGGAGGGTAGCAGTGATGCCATCTTCGTTTTCAACAATGGTGTTCGAGCCGGTGTAAACGTATTTCGCGCCTGCATACTCGATCACATCGCCGTTGTAAACGTTGTAGATCCAAGCCTCAGAGGTCTCGCCAGCCGGGACAACGCCCGCGCCATGACCCAGAACCTTGGTCTGATCATCCGCATCGACGAAGGTCAGCTGGATTTCTCTATCCTCTTCAGCAACTTCGACTTCGCGGTAGTACAGGGTTGCATTGATGGTGGTATCGTTCGCGGTGGAAGCGTACACGCCGGTGTAGACATACTGCACGCCATCATAGGTGATGATATCGCCGGTGTACTGCTCGTTGATCCAGGCGGTCAGGTCGGTGTCAGAGGAAATCACGGCCGCGCCATGGCCCAGAACCTTATCGGAGTCAATATCCGCATAGGTCATGTTGAGGGTCATGTCCTGGGCGGGAGCATCCTCAGTCACATAGAAGATTCTGATATAGTTGATGCCGGTATCTTCGGTGCCGAAGTATACCTTCGCGATGTCACCTTCATCGTAGAGAGCGGTAACATCTACATCATCAAACCAGATCTCGGACAGAGTCGCGCCTTCACGCTCGGGGATCTCTACTTCAACCTCAGTCAGGGTGTTGTTCGAGTAATCGACAGACTGAACCAGTTCCCCATTGACATACTGCTCAATAATATAGGGGTACTTGGTCTCAGGCTCGACGGGAGTCTCGCTCACATAGTAGATTCTGATATAGTTGATGCCGGTATCTTCGGTGCCGAAGTATACCTTCGCGATGTCACCTTCTCCGTAAAGAGCGGTCACATCTACGTCATCAAACATGATCTGAGACAGGGTCGCATCCGCACGCTCAGGGATCTCTACTTCAACCTCAGTCGAAGCGTTGTTCGAATAATCGACCGACTGAGCCAGTTTTCCATCAACATACTGTTCGATCACATAGGGGTACTTGGTCTCAGGCTCGACAGGGGTTTCCACAGCTTTGAAGTTCACGGTAACCGTGACGTCGGAAGTGACCTTGTAGGTTGCAAGATCAATTACTTCGCCGTCAACGGTATAGTTGACCAGTTCCCACTTGCTCTCGTCATACTCGACGGAGGGCAGACCGGCCGGAATCGTGTTGCCTTCAATGACGCGCAGCTCCTGAGTGGAGATGTTCGCCGCCTCGGCAGGGTTGGAGACGAAGTTCACACCGTAGACATTCTGCTCGGGCTCTTCGCCCTCGATTTCCAACTTAATGTAGAGGACGTTCTGTTCGCCTTCTTCGGCAACATAAATGTCCTGAACAAAATTGTCCTCTGTGCCTGGGACAGGCACATGGTTTAACATATACTTAGGCGTAAATTGAACGTAAAAGTCCTCGTAGTTTTCAGTGGTCAGATCAGCCGGAATCTTAGAAGTAGTAGAAGTCGAGAAAGTGTCAGAAACGTTGCCTTTACGGAACAGTACTGTGCACTTGTTACTCGGATCGGACTTATCATATACGGCAGTAATCTGAACCATAGACTTATTCAGGAGTGCTTCCGTCAGATTTTTACCAGTAATGATGACCACCTTATTGATTGTATCCTGCTCAACCGGCGGCTCTGTCTCCTTCTCCGTGAACTTGGCCACCAAGGTCATATCAGAGGTAATCGGAGCGCTGGAATCAAACGCAGTTCCATCTTGATAGAACCAGCCTTCAAAGGTCCACTCTTCCTCGTTGTACGCAGGAGTAGGAGGGGTGACCGTTTCGCTATCATTGACAGTGGCGCTGTCAGAAGGAAGTGTTACACCTTCCACACCGTCTTGGACCTTAAAGGTAACGGTATGAGTCTCAGGCTCATCGCTCTCCTTAAAAACGGCACGGACAGAAAGCTCATCGTTGGCTTCATCGCGGGTCAGGGTATGGGTCTGATCCCAATCCAAGGCATACCAACCGCCGAAAAGATTCAGCGCTTCCCACCTGAGGAACTCATAGCCCTCATCAGGCTGAGCTGTGACAGTGGTATCGTTGCGGTAGGCCCAAACCTCATGGTCTCCGACCCACAAATCTTCCCAAGCCTCATCAAAACCTTCTTTGGTGGAATAGTACACATCCTCACCAGACTCAAGAATAGCAGAGCCGCCTTCTTCTGCATAGACATAGAAGACTGCATCTTTGATACCCCAGCTAAATTCACCGCCGTTTTTCTCGTCAGCATTTGCTGTGCTTGCCTGCGGAATATCGCCATCCGCCGCAGTCGCCGTCAACCCTGTCCAGGGGACGACGGCAGAGATTGCCATCATGGCCGAGAGGGCCAATCCGAGCACTTTCTTTGCCTTCATAATTGATACCTCCATTGCTGTTTTTTCCGCTCACGCGGACCTTATGGTATCAGTATAGCATGCGGCGGTCACACGCCGGTCACAAAACAGCATTTTTTTTGAAAAATATTCGTTTATTTTTCGTCAAAACCGCATTTTTGTCGCTCTGAACAAATTTTATTGTGAAAAATCGGCGTATTTTTTTGAAAAAAGTGCCACACTTTGGAAAAAGCGTGGCACTATTATCGTTTACAGATATTTTACAGCATGGATTTGTAAAGGGCGATGATGTCCTCGAGGGTGGGGTCCTTGGGGTTGCCGGGGCGGCAGGCGTCGTCCATCGCGGACTGGGCGAGGAAGGGGATGTCCTCTTCCTTGACGCCGACGGCGGTCAGGTTTTCGGGGATACCGACGTCCTTGGAGAGCTGCTTGACCGCGTCGACGGCGGCCTTGCGGTACTCGTCCTGGGTCATCGCGTCGACGCCCTCAACGCCCATCGCGCGGGCGATCTCGCGGTATTTTTCGCCGGTCGCTTCGGCGTTATACTCCATGACGGTGGGGAGGATGATGGCGTTGGCCACGCCATGGGGGGTGTCATAGACAGCGCCGAGGGGGTGGGCCATCGAGTGGACAATCCCCAAGCCGACGTTGGAGAAGCCCATGCCGGCGACATACTGGCCGAGCGCCATGCCCTCGCGGCCCTCGGGGGTGCCGGCGACAGCGCCGCGGAGGGAGCGGGAAATGATCTCGATCGCCTTGAGGTGCATCATGTCGGTCATCTCCCAGGCGCCCTTGGTGATATAGCCCTCGATGGCGTGGGTCAGGGCGTCCATACCGGTGGCGGCGGTGAGGCCCTTGGGCATCGAGGACATCATATCGGCGTCGATGAAGGCGACGACGGGGATGTCGTGGGGGTCGACGCAGACGAACTTGCGGTTCTTTTCCGTGTCGGTGATGACGTAGTTGATGGTGACCTCAGCCGCAGTGCCCGCGGTGGTGGGGATTGCGAACATGGGGACAGATTTATTGGGGGTCGCGACCGCGCCCTCGAGGGAGACGACGTCGGCGTATTCGGGGTTGGCGGAGATGATGCCGATGCCCTTGGCGGTATCCATCGCGGAGCCGCCGCCGATGGCGATGAGGTAATCCGCGCCGGCGGCTTTGAAGGCTGCAACGCCGTTCTGGACATTCTGGATGGTGGGGTTTGCCTTGACGTCGCTGTAGACCTCATAGGCCATGCCGTTTTTGTCGAGCAGGGCGGTGACCTTGGTCGAGACGCCGAACTTGATGAGGTCGGGGTCGGTGACGACCAGCGCCTTCGTAAAGCGGCGGGCCTTCGCCTCGTCGACGACGGCCGAGATGCAGCCCGCGCCGAAGTAGGAAGTTTCATTCAGAATCATTCTGTTCATTTGCCAACATTCCTTTCCGTTGTGTGCTTTAAGCTGAAAGCCTATTTTCATTATACAGGAGGAATTGCCGTTTTTCAAGGGCGTTCACAAAAGTTTTTCCCTTTATTTGGTAAAAATTTTACAATCCGCTCAATCGTACAGGAATTTTTCCGGCAGCTCGACCTTGAAGTCGACGGCGAGGTCGCGGAAATTCTGCGGGGTGATGGTCTGGCGCTTGCCGCCCATCGAAAGGACCTTGACGAGGATCTCGGCGGATTTCTCGACCGTGTCCATCAGCCCGAAGGTCTCGTCGAAGTCCGCGCCCGAGCAGAAGATGCCGTGGTGGGCCCAGATGGCGACGTTGTACTGCTTCATGAGCTCTGCGGTGGCGAGGGCGATGTCCCGCCCGCCGGGCACCATCCAGGGCACGACGCCGACCCCCTCGGGGAAGACGACGGGGCATTCGGTCGCCATCTCCCACAGTTCGCGGGTGAAGACCTCGTCCTTTAAGGGCAGCACGAAGGTCAGGGCGATGACGTTGGTGGTGTGGGCGTGGAGGATGACCCGGTGCCTGCCGCCGGTCAGTTCCTTTTTAATGGAATGGTTCATCAGATGGGTGGGCAGCTCGCTGGTGGGGCGGCCGCCTTCGGTGAGGCCCCAGACGATGCGGAATTTGGTGCCGGTCTCATCCACCTCGACGATGCAGAGGTTGGCGGCGGGATTCAGGATGACGTTGCGCATATACTTTCCCGACCCGGTTACCAGGAAATATTCGCCGGCGAGGTTCGGGACCTCGACCCCGATCTCCTGCCAGTGCCGGTCATAGGAGAAGGCGTCCTTGACCGCCGCGGCCTCCTCGGGCCTGATGCGGTAGGAATAGTTGCCGCCGTTGCGTTCGTGCCAGCCTTTGCGGAAGGCGTCGTCGGTCAGGCGGATAAAGCCTTCCATAAATTTTTCCTTACAGATGTCCATGATGTGATTCCTCTTTCTTTTGAGTTCGCGCACCCGTTTGCAGGGGCGCACTTTGTTCGCCTGCGATGACGAAAACTATTTTGCCGCGCGACGGATCCCCATCGTCTGTAGGGGCGCGCATTGCGCGCCCGCGATGATGAGAACTTTTATTGTGCGCCGGTCAGCGCCTGGAGAGGACGTCCTTCTCGTACTGCCGCACCTCGGCAAGCCAGTTCTCCCGGACCGGGACGCCCTGGCGGGCGCAGTACTCGTCCCATACCGCCGCGAAGGGGTAGGATTTGAGTTCCTCCTGCATGGCGAGCAGCGAGGTGAAGTCGCCCGCGTCCTGGAACGCCTTGATTTTGGCGTGCGGGGTCAGCAGGGCGGAGAGCAGCGCCTTTTCCATGTTGCGCATCCCGATGACCCAGGCGGCAACCCGGTTGATGCTGGCGTCAAAGTAATCGAGGCCGATGAAGACCCGGTCGAGCGCGTCGCAGCGGACGATCTCATTGGCGATTTCCCTGAGCTCGTCGTCGAGCCGGACGACGTGGTCGGAGTCCCAGCGCATGGGGCGGGTGACATGGAGGGCGAGCTTTTCCGAGAAGAGGAGCAGCGACGGGATCTTGTCGGACACCATCTCGGTAGGATGGTAGTGCCCGTTGTCCAAGAGGCAGAGGACGCCGTTTTTCGCGGCGTAATTCATGTAGAACTCGTGGGAGCCGACGGTGTACGCCTCCAGGCCGATGCCGAAGACCTTGGACTCGACCGAGTCGTAGAGGACGGAGCCGTCGAGCTTCTCGGAGAAGATCTCGTCGAGGGATTCCTTCAGGCGCATCCGGGGCCCTAACCGGTCGGCGGGGACCTCCTTATACCCGTCGGGGATCCAGATGTTGTCCAGGGCGGGCTGGCCGAGCGCCTTGCCGAAGCTCTCGGCGATGCGGCGGGAGCACTTGCAGTGGTCGATCCAGAAGCGGCGGATGGCCGGGTCGGGGCTCGAGAGGGTCAGGCTGTCGGCCGCCTTCGGGTGGGAGAAGAGGGTGGGGTTGAAGTCGAGGCCCAGCCCGCGCGCCTTCGCGTAATCGACCCAGGCGCTGAAATCTGAAGGGGCGAGGGCGTCCCGGTCCACTTCCCGGTCGGTGACGGCGTAGCTCGCGTGGAGGTTCACCTTGTGCTTGCCGGGGATGAGCCGGAAAGCTTCGTCGAGGTCGGAGGCGAGCTCCTCAAAATTGCGGGCCTTGCCGGGATAGTTGCCGGTCGTCGCGATGCCGCCGGACAGCTCGCCGCCGCCCTCAAAGCCGGTGACGTCGTCGCCCTGCCAGCAGTGCATCGAGATCTTCACCTCGGAAAGCTTCCGGAGGACCTCCTCCGTGTCGATGCCGAGCCCGGCATACAGCTCTTTTGCATACTCGTAATAACTCACTCTGTATCATCCTTTCATTCCCCGTCTTCGGGGGCAAAAATGCGTTTGACGGCCTGCAAACAGCCGTATCCGAACCGGTCGTCCGGCTGCAGGTAGCTGGTTTCGGTCCACTCGTTCCAGCTGTTTATGGTAACAAGCGGCGGGCGCTCCGGGTGGGCGTCGAGGAAGTCCTTTGCCATTTGCAGGGCCTCCGCGAAGGCTTCGGGCGTGTTGTTTTTCACGATCTCCGGCCGCAGGCTTCTGTAGCGCGGGTTTGCGTCCCAGCCCACCGAGACGTGGGGGAAGTAGGGCATCGGGTACTCCGCCTCGATCCGCTCCCACTCCCGCCTCGCGTCGGCCGCGATCTCCCGGTAA
>DVKD01000007.1 GCA_018716285.1 Candidatus Merdivicinus faecavium | reverse complement strand
CCCAACAACGACGGCGTCACCGACTACAACGACACCGACTACGGCCCCAACAACGACGGCGTCACCGACTACAACGACACCGACTACGGCCCCAACAACGACGGCGTCACCGACTACAACGACACCGACTACGGCCCGAATAACGACGGCGTCACCGATTACAACGACACCGACTACGGCCCCAATAACGACGGCGTCACCGACTACAACGACACCGACTACGGCCCCAATAACGACGGCGTCACCGATTACAACGACACCGATTACGGCCCCAATAACGACGGCGTCACTGATTACAACGACACCGACTACGGCCCGAACAACGACGGCGTCACCGACTACAACGACACCGATTATGACGATAACGGGACGACGAACTATGGCTACAGCAACTACGGTTCCACCAACTATGACGACGGCGGCAGCAATTACAGCGACGGGGACAGCGGTTACGATGACTGATCCGACAAGGCCGGCCGCCCTGCGGCATGAGCTGAAGCACCAGATCAACCTCCGGGAAGATCTGGTGCTTTCCCAAAGGCTGCGCAAACTCTTTGCCCACGACCGCAACGCGGGGGAGGACGGGACCTACCGGGTGACCAGCCTGTATTTCGACACCCCCTATGACAGCGCGCTCCGCGAGAAGCTCGACGGGGTGAACCGGCGGGAAAAATTCCGCCTGCGGTACTACGGGACGGATACCTCCTTTATCCGGCTGGAAAAAAAGTTTAAGGAAAACGGCCTGTGCGGCAAGCGCAGCGCGCGGGTGACCGCAGAAGAGGTCCGCCTGCTTCTGGCGGGGGAGTACCGCTTCCTGCTGGAATCGGGGGATCCTCTCCTCGCGGAGCTTTACAGCAAGCTGATGGGGAAGGGGCTGCGGCCCAAAACGGTCGTCCGCTACGACCGGGAGGCCTTCCTCTACGCGCCGGGCAATGTGCGGATCACGCTCGACCGGGATATCCGCACCGGCCTCGGCAGCTTGGATTTTCTGAATACCGGCCTCGCCTGTCTGCCTGCGCTGGAACGGCAGACCGTGCTGGAGGTAAAATACGACGCCTTCCTGCCCGACCTGGTCCGCATGGCGGTGCAGGTCCCCGGGCGGCAGGCGGCGGCCTGCTCCAAATACGCGCTCTGCCGCCGGTTTGACTGAGGCGGACACAAACAGGAGGAGTTTTCACCATGACCTTTCAGGATATCTTCAAATCGAGCTTTCTGGAGAACATCGCGAGCATTTCCCTCTTCGATATGGCGCTGGCCCTTGTGCTGGCCTTCCTTTTGGGGCTGTTTATCTTTTTTGTCTACAAGCAGAGCTACAGCGGCGTGATGTATTCGGCGAGCTTCGGCGTCACGCTGGTCGCGCTCTCCCTCATCACCACCCTGCTCATCATGACGGTCGTGAGCAACGTCGTTCTTTCGCTCGGCATGGTGGGCGCGCTCTCCATCGTCCGCTTCCGCACCGCCATCAAGGAGCCGATGGACATCGCCTTCCTGTTCTGGGCCATCGCGGTGGGGATCGTGCTGGCGGCGGGGCTCATCCCGCTGGCGGTATTCGGCAGCATTTTCATCGGCGCGGTGCTCCTGATCTTCGCCAAAAAGAAAACGGCGGATTCCCCCTATATCCTGGTGGTCCACTGCGCGGACAGCGAGACCGAACGGCGGACGCGGGCCTTTGTCGCCGGGCAGGTGAAGCGCCTGAACCTCAAAAGCAAAAGCGTAGACGGCGGAACCGTGGAGCTGAACTATGAGGTCCGCTTAAAGGACGACGACAGCGCTTTTGTCAACGAGCTGGAAGCCATGCAGGGGGTCAGCCGGGTGGTGCTGGTCTCCTACAACGGCGACTACATGGGGTGAGCGGGATGCTGGGAAGCAGGTATCTCGACAAAATCTGTATCGGCGCCGCGGCAGCTGCGGCCCTCCTCGCCGCTCTGCTGATCTGCGGCGGGCTGATGGGCTTTATCCCGGCGGCAAGCGCTTCCCCCGAGTACGCCGCCCGGCTTTTTGACGGCAGCCGGGTCCACCGGATCGACATCCGGATGGAGGACTGGGCGGGGTTCATCGCGGCCGCGCCCGAGGAGGAGTACGCCTCCTGCACCGTCGCAATCGACGGGGAGGAATTCCACCAGGTCGGAGTCCGCGCGAAGGGGAACAACTCCCTCCGCCTGACCGAGGAGTACGGCCTTTCCCGCTACAGCCTCAAGCTGGAGTTCGACCACTTTGCAGACGGCGGGAATTACTACGGCCTGGACAAATTCTCGCTGGACGCCTCCTTCCAGGACAACAGCTATATGAAAACCTATCTGACCTATGAGATGATGGACTTCATGGGGATCCCCGCGCCGCTGTGCAGCTATGTCTGGGTGACGGTGAACGGGGAGGACTGGGGGCTTTTCCTGGCAATCGAGGAGCCGGAGGAGGCCTTCGCCCGGCGGAATTTCGGCCCGGAGTACGGGCAGCTCTACAAGCCCGATTACCGCTCCCTCAGCGCCGAAAACGCCGACGTCGCCCTGCAATATATCGACGAGAACCCGGACAGCTACCCGGGCATCTTTGAGCGGGCGAAGTTTAGCCCCTCCGCCGCGGACAAGGCGCGGCTCGTCGAGGCGCTGCGGGTCCTTTCCACCGGGGAGGACCTGGAGACGGCGGTCGACGTGGACGAGGTGCTGCGCTATTTTGCGGTGCAGGTCTTTGTGATGAACTGGGACAGCTATCTCGGCTACACCGGCCACAATTATTTCCTGTATGAGGAGGACGGCATCCTCAGCATCCTCCCCTGGGACTACAACCTCGCCTTCGGCACCTACGCGCTGGGGATGACCGATCCGATCAGCGACCCGAACGTCCTCATCAACTATCCCATCAATACCCCTGCCGAAGGGGAGGTCATGCTCAACCGCCCCCTCTACCACAATCTGATGCAGAACGACGAATATTTTGCCCGCTATCACGATTATTTCGACGAATTTCTGTCGGGGTATTTCGAGAGCGGCCGGTTCGAAGCCTCCCTCCGGCAGACGGAGCGGATGATCGCCCCCTATGTGCAGGAGGACCCGACCGCCTTCTGCTCTTTTGCGGACCACCAGCTGGCGGTCGAAACCCTCCGGCAGGTCTGCCTGCTCCGGGCCGAAAGCGCCCGCGGCCAGCTGGAAGGGCGTTTCCCCTCCACCCTCCGCAGCCAGCAGGAGCAGCCCGGCGCCGGGGTTGACGCCTCCGCCATCCGGCTGGAGGACCTCGGCGATTTCGATGACCTCAGATCGGCAAAGGAGCGCCAGGACGCAGCGCTGGCGGCAGTTTCCGGCCGGTAAACAGAAAATATGGTCCAGACGCCCGGGAATTCCGGGCGTTTTTTCATGCCAAATCACAAATCCAGCCGCCATTTTTCACGAGCTTGTTAAAAAAATCGAGAATTTTTGGGAAAATTCCATCCTCACTCTTTACTTTACACCACAAATAGGGTAGAATATATGTGTATCAAATTGGAGAATGGAGTGTCGACATTGGAACCGAAATACAAAAGAGTTCTGCTGAAACTCAGCGGCGAGGCTCTCGCCGGTGAGAAAAAATTCGGGCTGGATTACGGCGTCATCACCCCCATCTGCCAGGCCATCAAGGAATGCGTCGATCTGGGCGTACAGGTCGCGGTCGTGGTGGGCGGCGGCAATTTCTGGCGGGGAAGGAGCAGCGGCGCGATGGATCGCACCCGTGCCGACCACATTGGGATGCTCGGGACCACCATGAACGCCCTTGCAGTCGCCGACGCGCTGGAGGAGACCGGCGCTGTCGTCCGGGTTCAGACCGCGATTGCCATGCAGGAGGTCGCCGAGCCCTATATCCGCAACCGCGCCGTCCGGCATCTGGAAAAGGGAAGGGTCGTCATCTTCGGCTGCGGCACCGGCAACCCCTTCTTTTCGACCGACACCGCCGCCTCGCTGCGCGCGGCTGAAATCGGGGCCGACGTTGTGATGAAGGCGACGATGGTCGACGGCGTTTACGACAAGGATCCCCACAAGTATCCCGACGCGGTCAAGTACGATACCCTGACCTTCACCGATGTCCTCACCCAAAACCTGGCGGTCATGGACGCGACTGCGGCTTCCATGTGCAAGGACAACGGTCTCCCGCTGCTCGTTTTCAACCTGTCCGACCCGCATAACATTGTCGCGGCGGTCAAAGGGGAAACAATCGGAACTCTGGTTCTCCCGGAATAATTGCCCAAATATTGACGGAAAGGATTTGTTACCATGAAAGAACAACTCAAAAAAGCCGAAGAGAAAATGCAGAAATCCCTCGCCGCCCTGGATAAGGAGTTCGGCGCCATCCGCGCCGGCCGCGCCAATCCCGCTATCCTCGACAAGATCGTGGTAGAGTATTACGGCGCCCCCACCCCCCTCAACCAGATGGCTGCCATTTCGGTCCCCGAGGCGCGCACCCTGCTCATCAGCCCCTGGGACGCCACCACCCTCAAGTCCATCGAGAAGGCAATCCTCGCCTCCGATCTCGGCATCAACCCCAACAACGACGGCAAGGCCATCCGCCTCAATTTCCCGCCCCTCACCGAGGAGCGCAGAAAAGAGCTCGCCAAAGACATCCACAAGATGGGCGAGGAGTGCAAGGTCGCCGTCCGCTCCATCCGCCGCGACACGATGGAGAAGCTCAAGGTCATGAAAAAGAACGGCGAGCTGACCGAGGACGATCTCAAGGACGGCGAAAAGGATACCCAGAAGCTGACCGACAAATATGTCAAGGACATCGATGGGATGACGGAGAAAAAAGTCAAGGAGATCATGGAACTGTAAGATGGTAGAACAGCAATTCCTGCCCGCCCATGTTGGCATTATTATGGACGGCAACGGGCGCTGGGCAAAAAAGCGCGCCCTTCCCCGCAAGATGGGGCACAAGGCCGGGGCGGAGGTCTTCCGGAAAATCGCGCTCTACGCCAATGACCGCGGGCTCAAATACCTCACCTTCTACGTCTTTTCCACCGAAAACTGGAAGCGGCCGGAGGACGAGGTCCACGCCATTATCCGTCTCCTGCGCAACTACCTCGACGAGGTGGACCAATACCGGGACAAGAATATCCGCATCCGCTTTTTGGGGGATCTCTCGGTTTTTGAGCCGGATATCCAGAAGAAGATGGGGGAGATCCGGGAAGAAAGCGCCGGCAATACCGGCATGACTCTGAATCTGGCCATCAACTACGGCGGACGGGACGAGATCGTCCACGCTGCGCGGCGGCTGGCCGAACAGGTCAAAGCCGGCCGCCTTGCGCCGGAGGATATTACCGAGCAGCTTGTGGCGGAAAACCTCTACGCCGGCGATGAGCCGGATGTCGACCTGATCATCCGCCCCAGCGGGGAATACCGCCTGTCCAACTTTCTGATCTGGCAGAGCGCTTACGCGGAGTACGTCTTTATGGACGAGGTCCTGTGGCCGGACTTTACCCCCGCCCACCTGGAAGCGGCGCTCACAGAATACCACAAACGCGACCGCCGCTTCGGCGGTATTTGAGGAGAGGGGCCGTCCTCACGATGGCCCCTTTTTCCTGCACATAGTCTTCTCGATGCTCGTATGGAGGAAAAAGATGAAACAGCGGGTGATAACGGGGCTCCTGGGAGTCGTCGTTCTGGTTGTGGTGCTCTTTTTTTATGAGACACTGGTTTTTAACGCGGCAGTCGCGGTGATCGCGGCCCTTGCCGTCTTTGAGATTCTGCATTCCACCGGATATGTCAAAAACAGGTTCGTACTCTTCTGCGCCGTCCTGTACGGCGCGGCGATCCCTTTTTATGATAGATTGCAGGACAGCCGTTCCTTTTTTTATGTGACCATCCTGTACATCGCGGTTCTGCTTGGCGCCCTGCTTGCCTGCCATCAGAAGACGATGTTTACGGAGATTACGACCGCGGCTTTTGTCTCGCTGGTGGTGCCGCTCGGCTTCGGCATCCTGATTTACATCCGTGACAACACAGCCCACGGGCTTTTCCTGACTCTGCTCGCCTGTGTGGCGGCCTGGATCTCGGATACGGCCGCCTATTTTGTGGGGCGCGCCTGCGGCAAGCACAAGCTTTCCCCCCTCATCAGCCCCCATAAGACGGTGGAGGGCGCGATCGGCGGGGTCTGTTTTGCCGTCCTCTTTTTCCTCTTATTCTGCTGGGGGTATCAGAGCATCCTGGCCGGGCAGGGGACCGAGGTGGAGGTTTCCTACCTGACGGCCGCCGTCATCGGCGCTGTCAGCTCGATGGTCGGCATCTGCGGCGACCTGACGGCGTCGGTCATCAAGCGTCAGACCGGCATCAAGGATTTCGGGACCATCATGCCGGGGCACGGCGGGATTATGGACCGGTTCGACAGTTTCCTGTTCGCCGCGCCGGCCCTTTACCTGCTCGTTCAGCTTTTCCCGATTCTGCACTGAGAAAGGACGGTTTGCATGCAGCGTTCCATCACCCTGCTCGGTTCGACCGGCTCCATCGGGACCCAGACCTTAGACGTCTGCCGCGCGCAGGACTTCCCGGTCGCGGGGCTGGCCGCCCATTCCAATGAAGCCCTGCTCGAAGCGCAGGCGCGGGAATTCTCCCCCCGCCAGGTCTGCATCTGCAGAGAGGACCTCTGGAAAAGCATGAAGACCCGCCTTGCGGATACCCCGGTGCGGGTCGTCTGCGGTATGGAGGGCCTCTGCGAGACAGCGGCCCTGCCCGAGGCGGAGCTCCTCGTCAACGCGGTGGTGGGGATGGTCGGGCTGCGGCCCACCCTCGCCGCCATCGAGGCGGGGAAGGACATCGCCCTCGCCAACAAAGAGACCCTCGTCACCGGCGGCGCCCTCGTCATGCGGGCCGCCCGCGAAAAAGGGGTCCGCATCCTGCCGGTCGACAGCGAGCACTCGGCGATTTTCCAATGCCTCCAGGGATATTCCGGGAACCGATTGAATAAAATCCTACTGACAGCCTCGGGCGGGCCGTTTTTTGGCAAAACCCGCGCCGAGCTGCAAAACGTCACCGCGGAGCAGGCCCTCCGCCACCCGAACTGGAGCATGGGGGCCAAGATCACCGTCGATTCGGCGACCCTCATGAACAAGGGCTTCGAGTGCATCGAGGCGGTCTGGCTTTTTGACTGCGCGCCCGAACAGGTCGAGGTCGTCGTCCACCGGGAGAGCATCATCCATTCGATGGTGGAATTCGCCGACTACGCGGTGATCGCCCAGATGGGGGTGCCGGATATGAAGATCCCCATCCAGTACGCCCTCACCTACCCGGAGCGGAAGCCCTGCCCAACCGGGCGGCTCGACCTTTTCTCGGTCGGGCAGCTCACCTTTGCGCGGCCGGATATGGAGACCTTCCCCTGCTTAAAAACCGCCCTCGAGGCGATCCGCATGGGCGGATTGTACCCGACCTTGGTCAACAGCGCCAACGAGGAGCTGGTCGCCCTCTTTTTGCAGGGGAAAATTCCCTTTTTGCAGATCGGGGATACCGTTTCCCAGATGCTTTCGTTGCCCGTTTCGGGCGCGCTCACCCTCGACTCCATCCTGGAGGCCGAGCGGCAGGCGCGGGAAGCGGTCCACGCCATCTGCGGCGTCTGATTTTTGGAGGAAACCATGTTTGTCAACATTCTCTTAACGCTGGTTATTTTTCTGGTCATCATTTTTATCCACGAGCTCGGGCATTTCCTGGTCGCCAAAGCATGCGGCGTCCGGGTCAATGAGTTTGCCCTCGGGATGGGCCCCGCTGTCTTCAAGCGGCAGAAGGGGGAGACCCTTTACTCCATCCGCGCCTTCCCGATCGGCGGCTATTGCAGCATGGAGGGGGAGGACGAAGGCTCGAACGACCCCCGCGCCTTCTGCAACATCGTGGTCTGGAAGCGGATGCTCGTCGTCCTCGCGGGCGCCGTCATGAACCTGCTGCTCGGGTTCGGGCTGATTGTCGGGATTACGGCGGCGTCGGACGTCATCACCTCGAATACCGTCGCGGCCTTTTCGGAGAATGCCAGCTCCCAGGCGACCGGCCTCCAGGCGGGGGATACCATCCTGCGCATCAACGGGCGCTCCGTCTGGGTGGAGAACGACATCGCCTACGAGCTGCTCCGCGATCCGGACGGCGTCGTCGACATGACGGTCCGCCGGGATGGGGAAGAGGTCGAGCTTAGCCAGGTCGCCTTCGCCATGACCGAAGGGGAGGACGGCGCGAACAGCCTTGTCATCGACTTCAAGGTGGTCGGCCTGGAACCGACGGTGGGGAATGTGCTGAGCTATTCCCTGAAAAAGTCGGCCTCGATCGGCCGCCTGGTCTGGATCTCCGTACTCGACCTTGTGACCGGGAACGCCTCCTTAAACGACCTCGCGGGCCCCATCGGGATGACCCAGGTGGTCGGCGAGGCGGCGAAGGTCGGGGCCTCGAGCCTCATCCTGCTGGCGGCCTTCATCACCATCAACGTCGGCATCTTCAACCTCCTGCCCATCCCGGCCCTGGACGGGGGAAGGCTGCTTTTCCTGATTGTCGAGGCGATCCGCCGCAAGCGGATCAAGCCCGAATATGAAGCCTATGTCCATCTTGCGGGGTTTGCGCTGCTCATCCTGCTGATGGTGGTCGTCGCCTTCAATGATATCTGGCGGCTGATTTCGTAGCGGAGGGGACATAATATGACAAAGGAAGAGCTGATCCGCGAATTTAATGCGCTCCATATCCCGGATATGGAGGAGGTCGCCGAGCTCTACGAGCTGAAAGGCGATTTTATCAACCTCTGCTACACCCTGCCCAGCGGGCAGCAGGTGCGGCTCTGGGACGACGATAAAATGTATTACGGCGCCGAGCTCTGCAAAAAGGGGAGCGACCGCTGCTACGGGCTGACCGCCGGGGACGGCTACCTGCTCGTCTGCGAGTACGGGAACGGCGGCGCGGACGCCGAAATCGTCGTATTCAAACGGCTGTAAAGCTGGCTTATTGGAAAATAACGGATGTTTTGGGACAGATTTGCTCTGTCCCTTTTTGCGAGAGAGGAGTTTTTGCTGTGGCGAGAAAGGTGCTTCCGGTGAAGCTTGGGAATTTGACCTTTGGGGACGGGCGGGTGTACATCCAGTCTATGCTGAGCGTCCCCAGCACCGACATCCCGGGGAGCGTGGCCCAGGCGGCCGCGCTGGAACGGGCCGGCTGCGAGATCATCCGGGCCGCGATCCCGGACAAAGCGGCGGTCGCCCTCATCCCGAAGATCAAGGAAGCAGTCTCCGTCCCGCTGGTCGCGGATATCCACTTTGACTACCGGCTGGCCCTCGAGGCGGTCGCCGCCGGGGTGGACAAGGTCCGGATCAATCCCGGCAATATCGGGGACGAGGACCGCGTGAAGGCGGTCGCCAAGGCCTGCGCCGCCAAAGGCGTCCCCATCCGCATCGGGGTCAACGGCGGGTCGCTTGAAAAGCACATCCTCGCCAAATACGGCGCGCCGACCGCCGACGCCCTGGTCGAAAGCGGGCTTTATAACGCCCGGCTGCTCGAAAAATTCGATTTTGACCAGATTGTCATCTCCCTCAAATCCTCCCGGGTGCAGACGATGATCGAAGCCTACCGCAAGCTCGCCGCCTGCTGTGATTACCCCCTCCACCTCGGCGTGACCGAGGCGGGGACCGAGCGGATGGGGATCATCAAATCCGCCGCCGGCATCGGGGCCCTGCTCGCGGACAGCATCGGCGAGACCATCCGCGTCTCGCTGACCGCCGACCCGCTGCGGGAGGTCGCAGCCGCGCGGGACATCCTCAAAGCGCTCGACCTCTGCCCGGACGCGCCGCAGATCGTCTCCTGCCCGACCTGCGGCCGGACCCGCATCGACCTCATTTCCCTCGCGAACGAGGTGGAGGCGCGGCTTGCGTCGGTCCAAAAGCCCATCCGGGTCGCGGTGATGGGCTGCGCGGTCAACGGACCCGGCGAAGCCAGGGAGGCGGACATCGGCGTCGCAGGCGGCGACGGCTGCGCCATCCTCTTTAAGAAGGGGGAGATCCTGCGCAAGATCCCGGAGGGGCGCATTGTGGACGAGCTGATGGCGGAAATCGAAAAGATGTGACGGAAGGGGAACAGCATGCAGAACAGCTTTGCCTATATTTTCGGGGAATATCTGGAACCGCAGTACGCCGCGGCATTTGAAGGCTGCGAGCTTCTGCGCATCGATGCGGACCGGGAGGCCCAGGACATCCGCGCAACGGTCAAAAGCGAACAGATCGTCGAGGCGGCGCTTGTCAAGGAATGCGGCCTTTCGGTCGCGCGCAGAGCGGGGCTCAAGCGGGTCGCTTTCCAGATGAAATACCTGCCGAACCTCTTTTCGGTCGATTATTTTCCCTCCCTTGTCCACGAGCTCAAGGAGCTGAGCGGGGTGGTCAACGGCTTTTTCGAGGGGGCTTCCCCCGAATGGGATGGCTCTGTGCTGACCGTCCGCCTTCAGAACGGCGGGCGGGATATCCTCATGCAGGCCGGGGTCGACCGGCTGCTCCAGAAGATCATCTTCGAGCGCTTCAGCGTCCGGGCCGAGGTGGTATTCGACGGCGTTCTGCTGGTAGAGGAGCCCGTCCTCCCCGCCGAACCGGTCGTCATCCAGCAGCCCGAGCCTTCTACCCCGAAACCCGCCGCCCCCAAGCAGGCTCCCCGCTGGAACGGGGGCGGAAACGGCGGTTATTCCCGCCGCTCCGGCGGGGTCAAGGACGAGCCGGAGGAGATCTCTGTCGACTTCACCGCCCTGCAATTTAAAAAGGAGGCCAAGCTCCTCAAAGGCCGCAAGATCACCGACCAGCCCATCCCGATGCGGGAGATCACCCCGAGCAGCGGCACCGTCGTCGTCTGGGGCGACATCTTCGCAAGCGAATCCAAGGTGACGCGGGCGGGGGACAAGGTCATCCTCACCTGGAATTTCAGCGACTACACCTCGAGCAACACCATCAAAATCATCGATACGGTGGAGAACGAGGAGAAGTACAGCCTGATGAAAAAGGGCGCGACCGTCATGGTCCGCGGCGACGTGGTCGACGACAAGTACGACCGGGAGGTCTCCATCAAGCCCTACGACATCATGATCCTCAATAAGATCCCCCGCACCGACAATGCGGAGGAAAAGCGGATCGAGCTGCACTGCCACACCAAGATGTCGGCGATGGACGGCGTTTCCGACACCGCCGACATCATCAAAACCGCCTTCCGCTGGGGCCACAAGGCCATCGCCATCACCGACCACGGCGTCGTCCAGGCCTTCCCGGACGCCATGAACACCGTCGCGGACATCCGCAAGGAGGGCGGGGACTTCAAGGTCCTCTACGGGGTCGAATCCTACTTTGTCAACGACAGCGTCGAGGCGGTCGTGGGAGGGGACGACACCCCCTTTGACGGCGAATTCATCGTCTTCGACACCGAAACCACCGGCTTGAGCGCCCAGAGCGAGCGGCTGACCGAGATCGGCGCGGTGCTCCTCAAAAACGGGGAGATCGCCGGGCGGTTCAACACCTTCGTCAACCCCGGCAAGCCCATCCCCCCGCACATCGTCGAGCTGACCGGCATCCGGGACGACATGGTCGCCGATGCGCCCGCGGAAGGGGAGGCTCTGCGGCAGTTTCTGGAGTTTGCGGGGGAGCGTCCGCTCATCGCCCACAACGCCCCCTTTGACATGAGCTTTTTAAACGCCGCAGCCCGCCGGAACGGGATTTCGCTGCCGCACACCTACCTGGACACCGTTGTGCTGGCCCGCGCCCTCTACCCCGAGCTCAAGCGGCACAAGCTGAACACCCTCGCCGAATACCTGAAGCTCGGGGACTTCAACCACCACCGCGCTTCCGACGACGCCGAGATGCTCGCCCGCATCTTCCTCGAAATGACCGAAAAGCTCTCCGCCGACATGGGCGTCCGCTCCCTCGGCGGGATCAACCGGGCGGCCGGCGGCGGCGACCCCAAGCAGCTGCGCAGCTACCACCAGATCCTGCTGGTCAAAAACCACCTGGGTCTCAAAAATCTCTACCGCCTCGTCTCGATGGCCCACACCCAGTACTTCTACCGCAACCCCCGCACCCCCAAGAGCGAGCTCGCAAAGCTCCGCGAGGGGCTGCTCGTCGGCAGCGCCTGCGAGGCGGGGGAGCTTTACCAGGCAATTTTGGCGGGCAAGAGCTTTGAGGAGCTCTGCGCCATCGCGGATTTTTACGACTACCTCGAGATCCAGCCGCTCGGCAACAACGACTTCATGCTCCGCGAGGGGACGGTCGCCAGCCGGGAGCAGCTCATGGAAAACAACCGCCTCATCTGCCGCATCGGCGAGAAGCTCGGCAAGCCGGTCGTCGCGACCTGCGACGTCCATTTCCTGAACGAGCGGGACTCCATCTTCCGCGCCATCCTGATGGCCGGGATGGGCTTTAAGGATGCCGACCAGCAGGCGCCGCTCTTCCTGCGCACCACCGACGAGATGCTCGCCGAGTTTAGCTACCTCGGGAAGGAGAAGGCGTACGAAGTCGTCGTGCAAAACCCGCAGAAAATCGCCGATATGGTCGAGCCGGACATCCGCCCCATCCCGAAGGGGACCTTCCCCCCCAGCATCGCGGGGGCCGACGAGGATATCCAGAAGATCACCTGGGCGAAGGCGCGGGAGGTTTACGGCGACCCGGTCCCCGAAATCGTCGGGACGCGGCTCCAGCGGGAGCTCGACTCCATCATCAAGCACGGCTTTTCGGTCATGTACATGATCGCCCAGAAGCTGGTGCATTACTCGGTCGAGCACGGCTACCTCGTCGGCTCGCGGGGATCGGTCGGTTCCTCCTTTGTGGCGACGATGGCGGGGATTTCGGAAGTAAACCCTCTTGCGCCGCACTATGTCTGCCCGGAATGCAAGCACAGCGAGTTCTTTACCGACGGCAGCGTCGGCTCGGGCTTCGACATGCCGCCCAAAGACTGCCCGGTCTGCGGGGCGCGGATGGACCAGGACGGCCACGACATTCCCTTCGAGACCTTCCTCGGGTTTGACGGCGACAAGGAGCCGGATATCGACTTAAACTTCTCCGGCGAGTACCAGAGCCAGGTCCACCGCTACACCGAGGAGCTCTTCGGCGCCGACCACGTCTTCAAGGCGGGCACCATCTCGACCGTCGCCGAAAAGACCGCCTTCGGCTTTGTCCTCAAGTACCTCGAGGAGCGGGGGAAGGTCGCCCACAAGGCGGAGGAGCTGCGGCTCGCCCAGGGCTGCACCGGCGTCAAACGGACGACCGGCCAGCACCCCGGCGGCATGGTCGTCATCCCCTCCGACTACGAGGTCTACGCCTTCACCCCCATCCAGCACCCGGCCGACAAGGCGGACAGCGATATTTTGACCACCCACTTCGACTTCCACTCCCTCCACGACACCATTTTGAAGCTCGACGAGCTGGGGCACGATGTCCCGACCCTCTACCGCCACATCGAGGACCTGACCGGCATCAGCGTCATGAAGGTTTCCATGAGCGACCCGGCGGTTTTCAGCCTGTTTACTTCAACCGAGGCGCTGGGGGTCACACCGGACGAGATTTTCAGTGAAACCGGCACCCTCTCCCTCCCGGAGATGGGGACGCCCTTTGTCCGGGGCATGCTGCTGGAAGCCCAGCCCAAGACCTTCGCCGACCTTCTGCAGATCTCTGGCCTCTCCCACGGCACCGACGTCTGGCTCGGCAACGCCAAGGACCTCATCGACTCCAAGACCTGCACCATTTCCAACGTCATCGGGACCCGCGACAGCATCATGACCTACCTCATGCACAAGGGGATGGAGCCCAAGACCGCCTTCAAGATCATGGAGATCACCCGAAAGGGCAAGGCCCCCAAGCTCCTCACCGAGGAGATGAAGGAGGACATGCGCGCCCACGACGTGCCGGAATGGTACATCGAGAGCTGCCTCAAGATCAAGTACATGTTCCCCAAAGCCCACGCCGCCGCCTACGTCATCGCGGCCATCCGGCTCGCCTGGTACAAGGTGCATAAGCCGCTCGCCTATTACGCGGCCTTCTTCACCGTCCGCGGCGGGGATTTCGAGGTGGAATCCGCCCTCGCCGGCCGGGAGGCGACCCGCGCCCGCATCCTGCAGCTCCGCGACATGGACCGGAGCGTCAAGGAGGAGGACGTCTTCAACACCCTGCTCATCATCAACGAGATGCTCTGCCGGGGGTTTGAGTTTTTGAACATCGACCTGTATAAGTCCCACGCGGTCAAGTACCAGATCGAGGACGGCAAGATCCGCCTGCCCTTCAACGCCATCAAGGGCCTGGGCGATGCCGCCGCCTACAGCCTGATGGAGGCCGGTCAGCAGGGGCCTTACATCTCGGTCGAGGAGGTGCAGACCCGTTCCGGCGTCTCCAAAACCATCATCGAGACGCTGGGGCAGCTCGGCGTTACCAAAGATTTGCCCAAATCCAGCCAGATGACCTTCTTTTAATTTGTTTGATTTTTGCAAAAAGTTCAGAAAGCATTGACAGCGTCAATTTCATGTGCTAATATATTACCACAGTAAAGCGCTGCGAGAGGTGGCACCTCCGCTGCGGAAAGGATTGCCTATGCAGAAGAATAAGCTGATTGCCCCGGAAGGAACCCGGGACATCCTCTTTGAGGATTGCGCCGCCCGCCGCAGGGTGGAGGAGAAGATCAAGGCCCTCTTCGTTTCCAGGGGCTTTACCGAGGTCATCACCCCCGGCATCGAATTTTACGACGTCTTCAGCTCGGAGACCCACGGCCTCCCGCAGGAGACCATGTATAAGCTGGTCGACAGCAAGGGGCGGCTGCTCGCCCTAAAGCCTGACCTGACCATGCCGATTGCCAGGCTGGCCGCGACCCGGCTCCGCGATCAGGTGCGGCCGCTGCGGCTTTTCTATGACCAGAATATCTACACCATCACCCCCGCCCTGACCGGACGCAGCCACGAGATCCCCCAGATCGGGGTGGAGATCATCGGCGCCGGCGGGCGCAGGGCCGACCTCGAGGTGCTTGTCCTCGCGCTCGAAACTCTCCAGAGCTGCGGGCTCGACGATTTCCGGCTGGAGATCGGCCACATCGGCTTTTTCAACACCCTCATCCGCAAGCTGAATCTCGACGAGGAGCAGTCGGAGGAGATCCGCACCCTCATCCAGACCAAGAACTACCCGGCCCTAAACGACATGCTCGACCGGATGGAGGACAAAAAGACCGCCGCGAGCCTCAAACAGCTGCCCGCCCTCTTCGGCGGGGAGGAGGTGCTCGACGAGGCGGCCGCGGCCCTTGACTGCCCGGAGCTTGCCCCCTATCTGGACGCGCTGCGCGGCCTTTACCAGGCGCTTTCCGGGCTGGGGCTGGGGGAGCGGGTCTCCCTCGACCTCGGCATCGTCAACCGGACCGGCTACTACACCGGCATCGTCTTTAAGGGCTACATCCAGGGGCTGGGCGCGACCGCCCTGCAGGGCGGCCGGTACGACACCCTGCTTGCCGATTATGGGCAGGATGAGCCGGCGGTCGGCTTTTCCCTGAACGTCGACGCGGTGGCCAAGGTGCTGCTGCCTGCCCAGCCCAAGACGCCGGCCCCCGACGTGCTGGTTTTTGCCGAGGAGGGCTATGAGGTCAAGGCGCTGCTCGAGATCCGCAAGCTTGCCTCCCACGGCTTCTGCGCGGAATTCAGCCCCTTCGAGACCTTTGAGCAGAGCCGCCTTTACGCGGTCAAGCGCGGGATCCCGGTCGTCTATGTCGTCAATGAAGATCTGATGGAGGTGCGGGTATGAAGCCGATTCGCATTGCCCTGACCAAAGGGCGGCTGGAGGAATCCACTATCCGGCTGTTTGAAAAGCTCGGGTACGACTGCTCGCAGCTCCGCAACAAGGGCCGCAGGCTCATCCTCGAGGTGCCGGACGCGAACCTCGAGATCGTCCTCGCCAAGGCCGCCGACGTCATCACCTACGTCGAGCACGGCGCCTGCGATATGGGGGTAGTCGGCAAGGACACCATATTGGAATACGGCGGCAGCTTTTTCGAGGTGGTCGACCTCGGGTTCGGCAAGTGCCGGTTCGCCCTCGCCGTCAAGAAGGGGACCGATTTCTACGCGGGCTACCAGGTCAAGACCATCGCGACCAAGTACCCCGGCGTCGCCCGCGAATTCTTCGCCGGCAAGGGGATGGACGTCGAGATCATCAAGATCGAGGGCTCGGTCGAGCTCGCCCCGCTTCTGGGGCTCTCGGACGGCATTGTCGACATCGTCGAGACCGGCGCGACCCTCCGGGAAAACGGGCTGGAAGTCACCGAGAACATCATCAGCCTCTCGGCCCGGCTCATTGTCAACGCCGCAAGCCTCAAGCTCCGCAAAAAGGAGCTGGAAGCGGTGATTTCCGCCATCAAGACCGCAATTTAGCAGAAAGGAAGGACCGATATGCTGCCAATCGTATCCGCAAACGGCAGGGAGGAAGCCGCCCTCCTCGCCTCCATCCGCTCCCGGAGCGGGGAGGTGGACAAAAAGGTGACCCAGACGGTCGCCGAGATCATTGAGAACGTCCGGGCAAACGGGGACAAAGCCGTCGCCGAATACACCCTCAAATTCGACGGCAAGCTCCCGCCCTCCATCGAGGTGAGCCGGGAGGAGATAAACGACGCGCTGACCGCCGCCGACCCCGATTTTGTCTCGACCCTCTTAAATTCGATGGAAAATATCGCCGCCTTCCACAACCGCCAGAAGCACCAGAGCTTTGTCGACTTCAAGGAAAACGGCGTGATCCTGGGCCAGCGGATCCGCGGTCTCAAGCGGGTGGGGCTGTATGTGCCCGGCGGCACGGCGGCCTACCCCTCCTCGGTCCTCATGAACGCCGTACCGGCCAAGATCGCCGGGGTGGAGGAGCTCATCATGGTGACGCCACCCACAAAGGACGGCAAGGCAAACCCCGACATCCTCACCGCTGCGGCCGTCGCGGGGGTGGACCGGGTCTTCCTCATGGGCGGCGCGCAGGCGATTGCAGCCCTCGCTTACGGCACCGAGACCATCCCGAAGGTCGACAAGATTGTCGGCCCCGGCAACATCTTTGTGGCGACCGCCAAGCGCCAGCTCTACGGAACCGTCGACATCGACATGATCGCCGGCCCGAGCGAGATCCTCGTCCTGGCGGATGAGACCGCCGACCCGCAGTACGTCGCCGCCGACCTGATGTCCCAGGCCGAGCACGACGTCCTCGCCTCGGCCATCCTCATCACCACCAGCGAGAAGCTGGCGCGCGAGACGGTCAAGGAGCTGGAGCGGCAGGTCGAGGGGCTTTCCCGCAGGGAAATCATCCGCAAGTCCCTCGCCGGCTTCGGCGGCATCATCATCTGCGAAAACATCGACCGGGCCATCGAACTGGCAAACGAAGTCGCGCCCGAGCATCTGGAAGTGATCGTCGACAACCCCTTCCCGTACCTCGGGAGGCTCGACAACGCGGGCTCGATCTTCCTCGGCCAGTATTCCCCCGAGCCGCTCGGCGACTACTACGCCGGTCCCAACCACGTCCTGCCGACCTCGGGCACCGCGCGGTTCTTCTCGCCGCTGTCGGTCGACGCTTTTGTCAAAAAATCCAGCTACATCTATTATACGAAGGAAGCCTTGCAGGAGGCGAGCGAGGACATCATCCGCTTCGCCAACCGCGAGGGGCTGACCGCCCACGCCAACTCCATCATCGTCCGCTGTGGGGGAGAGGGGGAAGAAGCATGAGCTGCGGGTACGAGCTTTGCGGCAAGATCAAAAACCTGACCCCCTACGCGCCGATGGAGGGGGAGTACCGCATCCGCCTCGACGCAAACGAGAGCTGCTTTGCGCCGGACGAGGCGCTGCGCGCCGAGTTCGCGGACTGCGCCGCCAAGGCGGCCTACAACCGTTATCCCGACCCCTACGCCGTCGAGCTCTGCCGCGCTTTCGCGGAGTATTACGGCCTTCCGGAATCCTCGGTGACAGCCGGCAACGGTTCGGACGAGCTCATCAGCATCATCTGCGGCACTCTCCTGCAGAAGGGGGAGAAACTGCTGACCTTCGCACCGGATTTTTCGATGTACCGGTTTTATGCGGAACTTTACGAACTCGAACCGGTCGTGCTGGAGAAAGATGCCAGCCTGACCATCCCGGTCGATAAGGCCATCGCCTTCATCAATGAAAACAACATCGCGGCGGTGATCTTCTCGAACCCCTGCAACCCCACCAGCATCGGCCTTTCCCGGGACGATGTGCGCAGGCTCGTCTCCTCGGTCAGGGCGCTGGTCGTCCTCGACGAGGCGTATATGGATTTCTGGGATCAGAGCTTCCTGCCCGAGGTGCAGCAGCATGACAACCTCATCATTTTGAAGACCTGCTCCAAAGCCATCGGGATGGCGGCGGTGCGGCTCGGGTTCGCGGTGGCCAAGCCCACCCTGACCATCGCCCTGCGCGCGGCCAAATCCCCCTACAATGTCAACAGCATCTCCCAGGCCATCGGCGCCTGCGCCCTCTCCAAAAAGGCGTATCTGGACGCCCGGCGGGACGAACTGGTCCGCCTCACCGGCATCCTCTACGAGCGGATGTGCGGGCTGGCGGAGAAATTCCCGGTCCTTGAGAAGGTCTACCCCACCTGCACCAACTTCGTTTTTGTCAAGACCGCGGCCGCGCGGGAGATCTACAGCCGGCTCTTTGATTACTCCATCGCGGTGCGCAATTTCGGGGAGTACCTGCGCATCTCGGTCCCCGCGCCGGACCAGATGGAGGAATTATTCGCGGCCCTGGCCGATATACTGGTAGAAATGGAGGGGAAAGCGTGAGAACAGCCCAGCTTGCCCGCAAAACAAGGGAGACCGACGTCCATGTCACCTTAAATCTCGACGGCTCCGGCAAGGCGAAGATCGCCACCGGCATTGGTTTTTTCGACCACATGCTCACCGCCCTCTGCGTCCACGCGGGCTTTGACCTCGAGATCACCGTCCGGGGTGACCTCGAGGTGGACTGCCACCACACCGTCGAGGACACCGGCATCGTCCTCGGGCAGGCGCTCGCCAAAGCGCTCGGGGAGGTCCCGGTCTCCCGGTACGGCTCGGCCTATGTCCCGATGGACGAGGCGCTCGGATTTGCCGCGTTGGATATCAGCAAACGGCCCTTCCTGGTCTTTGACTGTCCTTTCACGGCGGACAAAATCGGGGAGATGGATACCCAGATGGTGGAGGAATTCATGCGCGCCCTCGCCTATAACGCCGGGATCACCCTGCATCTGCGCTGTCTCTACGGCAAAAACGACCACCACAGGGCGGAGGCGCTTTTCAAGGCGCTGGCCCACAGCCTGAGACAGGCGGTCGTCCCGGCCGGGAACGCCGTGCTTTCCACCAAAGGCGTGCTCTGAGCCCGCTTCTGACAATTCTTGCAAGGAGGGTTTCCCCTTGATCACCATCATTGACTACGGGGCGGGCAACCTGTTCAGCGTGCAGAACGCCCTCAACTACCTCGGGCTTGAAAACCGGGTGAGCCGCGACCCCGCCGATATCCGCTCCGCGAGCGGGCTGATCCTGCCCGGGGTCGGCGCGTTCCCCGACGCGATGCGGATGCTAAACGCCGCCGGGCTCACCGCCCTCATCCGGGAGGAAGCGCGCAGAAAGCCCTTCCTCGGCATCTGCCTGGGGATGCAGCTTCTCTTCGAGACCGGCTATGAATTCGAAGAAACCGCCGGCCTCGGGCTGCTGCCCGGCACGGTGGAGAAGATCGAAACGCCTTTTAAAATCCCGCACATGGGCTGGAACAGCCTCGAATTCCGCCGCCCCTGCCCGCTTCTGGAGGGGGTATCGGAAGGGGAGTCGGTCTACTTTGTCCACTCCTTCCAGGCGCGGACCGAGCCGGACTGCCTCTACGCCGTCTGCGATTACGGGGCGGAGATCCCGGCGCTGGTCGGGAAAGGCACCGTCTTCGGCGCGCAGTTCCACCCCGAAAAGAGCGGCGAGACGGGGCTCACCATCCTCAGAAACTTTGGGAGGCTGACCACATGATCATTTTTCCCGCAATCGATATCAAGGACGGGACCTGCGTCCGCCTGTACAGGGGAGAATTCAGCACCGCCCATAAAGTGGCGGAGGACCCGCTGGAAACCGCCCGCAGGTTTGCTTCCGACGGGGCCGAATGGCTCCACATGGTCGACCTCGACGGCGCGAAGGACGCAAAGCCCCAAAATGCCGCCATCTTCTGCGAAATTGCCCGGGAAACCTCCCTCAAAGTCGAGGTGGGCGGCGGCATCCGCAGCCTCGAGACGGTGGAGGATTACCTCTCCCGGGGCATCAGCCGGGTGATTCTGGGTTCGGCGGCTGTCCGCAGCCCCGCGCTCGTCCGGACCGCCGTCCGGGAATACGGGGACCGCATTGCCGTCGGCATCGACGCCAAAAACGGGATGGCGGCGGTGGAGGGCTGGCTCGACACCTCGGAAGCCCACTACCTCGACCTCGCCCGCGCGATGGAGCAGGCCGGCGTTTCGACCATCATCTACACCGATATTTCCAAGGACGGCACACTCTCCGGCCCGAACCTCGCGGAGCTCACGGCGATCGACCGCGCGGTTTCCTGCAACATCGTCGCGAGCGGCGGCATTTCCAGCCTGGACGACATCATCGCCCTGCGGAAGCTCGGGCTCTACGGCGCCATCTGCGGCAAATCCCTCTACCAGGGGACTTTGAACCTTAAAGAGGCGATCCGCGCAGCGGGGGAGGTGGCGGCATGTTAGCCAAACGCATCATCCCCTGCCTGGACGTCCGGGACGGCAAGGTCGTCAAGGGGATCAACTTCGTCGGCATCCAGGAGGTCGGCGATCCGGTCGAATGCGCCCGCGCCTACATGGAACAGGGCGCGGACGAGATCGTCTTCCTCGACATTACCGCCACCAGCGACAACCGCGACACCATCGTCGACGTCGTGCGCGAGACCGCCAAGCAGGTCTTCGTACCCTTAACCGTCGGCGGCGGCATCCGCAGCGTCGCGGACTTCTCAAAGCTCCTCCGCGCGGGGGCGGACAAGGTGAGCGTCAACTCCTCCGCCTTAAAAAACCCGCAGCTCATCGCCGAGGCGGCGGATAAGTTCGGCAGCCAGTGCGTCGTCGCCGCCATCGACGCCAAGCGGATGGCCGACGGCACCTGGCACGCTTTTGTCGCCGGGGGGCGGACGGACACCGGCGTCGACGCGGTCGAATGGGCGGCAAAAGCCTGCGCGCTGGGCGCGGGGGAGATCCTGCTCACCTCGATGGACGCGGACGGCACCAAACAGGGCTTTGACCTCGACCTGCTGAACGCCGTCATCTCCCGGGTCAGCGTCCCGGTCATCGCCTCGGGCGGATGCGGCAGCCTCGCACATTTTTCGGAGGTCTTTGAAAAAACCGGCGCGGACGCGGCGCTGGCCGCCTCGCTCTTCCATTATAAGGAGCTGACGGTGGGGCAGGTCAAGGAGCACCTGCGCAGCCGCGGCATCCCCGTGCGGCTTTAGGAGGGCGCTATGGAACTGGATAAATATTTCGCGAAAGGGGAGCTCATCCCCGCCATTGTCGCGGAGGCGGAGACCGGCGAGGTGCTGATGCTCGCCTACATGAACCGCGAGAGCCTGCAGAAGACGCTGGAGACCGGCTACACCTGGTTTTACAGCCGCTCCCGCCAGTGCCTCTGGAACAAGGGGGCGACGAGCGGGCATCTGCAGAAGGTCGTGACCATCACCGCCGACTGCGACGACGACACCCTGCTGGTGAAGGTGCATCAGACCGGCCCGGCCTGCCACACCGGCAGCCACAGCTGCTTTTTCAAGGAAATTTGGAGGGATCAGGATGAATGAAACGTTAACCGGCCTTTATGAGGTCGTCAAACAGCGCAAGGAGCATTTCGAGGAGGGGTCCTACACCTGCTACCTCTTTGACAAGGGACTCGACAAGATCCTCAAGAAGTGCGGGGAAGAGTGCAGCGAGATGATCATCGCGGCCAAAAATAACGACAAGGAGGAGCTCTCCAACGAAATGTGCGACCTCATCTATCACATGATGGTGCTGATGGTCGAGCAGGGCGTCGCGCTTTCCGACATCGCGGCGATTCTGGAGCAGCGCCGGCAGAAGATCGGCAATCTCAAGACCTTCCACGTCTCCGACCACAACACCTGAGCATCTCGCCGGGGGAGCCCGGCCCGGACGTTGAAAACAATCTCGACGAAGGGCAGGGGCTTTTATGCGCATTTTGGATTTGCTGACAGGCCCCGCGTTCCTGCTGTTTCTGGCAGGCGCGGGGATTTTCTATACCATTCGGCTGGGCGGGCTGCAATTTTTCCGCTTCCCGCAGATCTGGCGGGAGACCATCGGCCGCTCCTTCCGCGGAAAATCGGGCGGGAAGGGGACCATCTCCCCCTTCCAGGCGGCGGCGACGGCGCTCGCGGGCGCGCTCGGCACCGGCAACATCGCCGGGGTCGCTACGGCGGTCGTGAGCGGGGGGCCGGGCGCGGTCTTCTGGATGTGGCTTTCCTCCCTATTCAGCATGGCGCTCAAATACGCCGAGATCCTCCTTTCGGTCAAGTTCCGCACGGTAAACAGCCGCGGCGAGCAGGTCGGCGGGCCGATGTACTATATGGAAAAAGGGCTCGGCTGCCGTTTCCTGGCGGTCTGGTTTGCGCTGTCGAGCGTCCTCGCCTCCTTCGGGGTGGGGAATATGGCCCAGTCCAACGCGGCCGGGCAGGCGGCAGAGGCCGCCTTCGGCATCCCCGCAGCGGTTACCGGGCTTGTCCTCGCGGCAGCCGTCGGCCTGGCCCTCTTCGGCGGCATCCGCCGGATCGCGCGGTGGACCGAGCGGATCGTGCCGGTCATGGCCCTCTTATATATCGGGGCGGCGCTCTGGGTGCTGGCCCTCCATTGGCGGGAGATCCCGGGCGCGGTGCGGCTGATTGTGGCCGACGCCTTCGATTTCCGCTCTGCGGCAGGCGGCTTTTTCGGCTTCGTCACGGCGCGGTCGGTGCGGTTCGGGGTCGCGCGGGGCGTCTTTTCCAACGAGGCGGGGATGGGCTCGGCCCCCATCGTCCACGGTGCGGCCGAGGCGGATTCTCCGGCCCGGCAGGGGATGTGGGGCGTGGTGGAGGTCTTTCTCGACACGACGCTGATGTGCAGCGTCACCGGCCTCGTCCTGCTGGTGAGCGGGGGCGCCCGGCCCGGAATGGATGGGGCGGCGCTGACCCTCGCGGCCTTTCAGGGGGCGATGGGCGAGGGCGCGGCTGCCTTCCTGGCGGTCGCCATCCTCTTTTTCGCGGCGGCGAGCATGATGGGGTGGAGCTACTGCGGGGAGAAGGCGCTCGAGTACCTGACCGGCTCCCGCAGGATGCGCAGCGTCTACCGCCTTTGCTATCTCGCGGCAATCGCTGCGGGGGCGGCCGGATCGGTTCAGGGCGTGTGGCTGCTGTCCGACCTCTTAAACCTCGCGATGGCGGTGCCGAACGTCATCGCGGTGCTGCTGCTGAGCGGGACAGCGGCGCGGGAAACGCGCGCCTTTTTGAAGGAAGAGGGCCGTGGGCGCGGATAATCCGTCCCGCCGCAGAATACAGGCGGTGAAAAGCCGGCATACATTTGGATTCAATTTCCAGAAAACATGCAGGATTCCGTGAAAAATATGCGAGATTTCTCATTTACATCAATTTTCGTGAGAAAAATGAAGAAAATCGGAGAAATTCAGAGAAAAATTTCAAATTATCTGAATAATCCCGGAAATCAGCCAAAAACGGGAATTGTAGAAAGGTTGAATTCATGCTATATTTGTATCTGGTGAATTAACAGATGTGCACTATGGACGGATGTTCTTCATAGGCGCACAGATTCCGGATAGATGAATTTTGGAGGGAACATCATGAGCGAAAAACCGCGTTTTTTAATCGTCAGCGCCGATGTGCTGCCGGAAGTCATCCTGAAGGTTTTGGAGGCAAAGCGCCTGCTTTCCAAAGCGCAGGCCAAGAATTCCTCGGAGGCCTGCCGGATGGTGGGCATTTCCCGCAGCGCCTACTACAAGTATAAGGACAACGTACAGCTATATGAGGAGCGGGACAACAGCCAGCTTGGGACGCTCTACCTCAAGCTGTCGGACGAGCCCGGCGTGCTGTCCCGGGTGCTCAAAAAGCTTTATGACAACGGCGCAAACATCCTGACCGTCAATCAGAACATCCCGGTCGACGCGGTGGCGATCGTCACCATCAGCATCCGGGTCAACCGCGACGAGGTCAGTATGGAGGAAATCCTGCGCAATCTTTCCGAGATCGATGGCGTTGTTTCGGTCAAGAGAATATAATAGGGCAATGGAGGAATTGGAATGGCAAAGGTAGCAGTTCTTGGCCACGGGGTAGTCGGCTCCGGCGTTGTGGAGCTTTTCCATAAAAATAAGCACAGCATCGAATCCAAAGCTGGACAGCCGATGGAGGTCAAATATATCCTGGACATCCGGGATTTCCCGAACCTGCCGTACAGCGACCGCTTTACCAAGGATTTCCAGGTGATTTTAAACGATCCGGAAATTTCGGTCGTTGCAGAGGTGATGGGCGGCCTTTCTCCGGCCTTTGATTATGTCAAAAGCCTGCTGGAGCACGGCAAAAGCGTCGTCACCTCCAACAAGGAGCTTGTCGCCGCGAAGGGCGCCCAGCTTCTGCATATCGCGCGGGAGCACAACGTCAATTTCTTTTTTGAGGCGAGCGTCGGGGGCGGCATCCCCATCATCCGCCCCATGCACCAGTGCCTGGCCGCCAATGAGATCAGCGAGATCGCCGGCATCCTCAACGGGACAACCAACTTTATCCTGACCAAAATGATCCACGACCAGATGGGATTTGACGAGGCGCTCAAAATGGCGCAGCAGCTCGGCTACGCGGAACGCAATCCCGCCGCCGACATCGAGGGGCACGACACCTGCCGCAAGATCTGCATCCTCGCCTCCCTCGCCTTCGGCAGCCACGTCTACCCGAATACCGTCCACACCGAGGGGATCACCAAGCTCACTTTGGAGGACGTCGCCTACGCCGAGGATTGGGGCGGGGTCATCAAGCTCATCGGCCGCGCCCGCCGTCTGCCGGACGGCACCTTAAGCGCCGGCGTCTTCCCGGCCTTTATCGCGGAGCACAGCCAGCTCGCCAACATCGACGACGTCTTCAACGGGGTCCTCATCCGCGGCGACGCGACCGGCGACGTCGTCTTCTACGGTCGCGGCGCGGGCAAATTCCCGACTGCAAGCGCCGTCGTCGCCGACATGATCGATGTGGCCAAGGCCAATACGACGAGCAAGTCCCTCTGCTGGGAGGATTCCGACGGCAACCAGGTCGTGGATATCGAGACGGTGCCCTTCTCCTTCTACCTGCGGCTGACCTCGCCGCGCGACGAGTCCTTCCCGGCCGCGGTCAAGGCGCTCATCCCCGAGGCAGGGGAGCTCCACCGCAAAAACCAGCCGGCGGACGAATGGGCTTTCGTCACCCCCGCCATGCCCGAACAGGAGCTCAAAAAGCTGCTTGACGAGCTGCTCAGACCCGGCGACAAACTGCTGACCCGGATCCGGATCCTTGACTACTAAGCGCTGGCAAACCAGCGCAGATGGAGGCAATTATGAAACTGATCGTACAGAAATTCGGGGGGACTTCGGTTGCCAATGCCGAACGCATCCGGAACGTGGCGCGGATCATCACCGACACCTACCGGAAAGGCGCGAACGTGGTCGCCGTCGTTTCCGCCCAGGGCGATACCACCGACGACCTCATCGCCAAGGCGCATGAGATCGACGAAAACCCCAGCAAGCGGGAGATGGATATGCTCCTTTCGACCGGCGAGCAGATCTCGATCGCGCTGCTCGCGATGGCCATTTCCAAGATGGGCTATCCGGTCATCTCCCTGACCGGCCGGCAGGCGGGGTTCTTCACCGATTCCAACCATTCCCGCGCCCGCATCAAGCGGGTGGACACCGAGCGGCTTGAAAAGGAGCTGGACCAGCGCAAGATCGTCGTGGTCGCCGGCTTCCAGGGGATGAACCGCTATGACGACATCACCACCCTGGGCCGCGGCGGGTCGGATACCAGCGCGGTCGCCCTCGCGGCCGAGCTCAAGGCCGACCTCTGCCAGATCTACACCGACGTCGACGGCGTCTATACGGCCGATCCCCGCATCGTCCCGAGCGCACAGAAGCTCGAGGAGATTTCCTTTGACGAGATGCTCGAGCTCGCTTCCTGCGGCGCCCAGGTGCTGCACAACCGCTCGGTCGAAATGGCCAAAAAGTATAACGTGAACCTGGAGGTCCTCTCGAGCCTCGAGGATAAGCCCGGTACAAAAATCAAAGAGGTGACCAGAATGGAAAAGCTGCTGATCAAAGGCGTCGCGAAGGACGACGACGTCGTCCGCATTTCTCTCATCGGCCTGGCCGACCACCCCGGCGTGGCCTTTAAGATCTTCTCCCTTTTGGCGGCGCGGAAAATCAACGTCGACATCATCCTGCAGTCGGTCGGCCGCGACGGCACAAAGGACATCAGCTTCACCGTCCCGATCGACAGCTACAAGGCTGCGGTCGAGGTCCTCACCGAGGAGCGCGACCAGATCAACAACTGCACCATCGACGTCGACACCGACGTGACCAAGATCTCCATCGTCGGATCGGGGATGCAGTCGAACCCCGGCGTCGCGTCCCGGATGTTTGAAGCACTCTCCGAAGCGGACATCAATATCGAGATGATCTCTACCTCGGAAATCAAGATCTCGGTCCTGATCCGCAAAAAGCTCGGCGATAAGGCGCTCAATGTGGTTTCGGAGGCCTTTGTCAAGTAAAGTCATACCGCGCCGGCCGGCGCGCTCATCCAGGTTTTGGCGGGAATGGGCGCGAAGGCCGGCGCGATTTTTCATTTGCGCAGAGATTCTGCCGGAAAACAGAGAAATCTGCGATAAGATCGGCATTTTTCAGAAAATAATTTGTGTAAATCGGAAAAAATCGGGAGATTTTCCGTCCGACGCGAAAAAAACTGCCGAATCTGTTGATTTTTACGGAACAATATGGTAGAATATTAGTTAGCCTGTTGGCAAAAATGAATTTTCTGAAGGAGGAAACAGGATGCCTTATCAGCAGGGTCTATACCCGGTCGTCCGCAAGGACAACCTGGCTAAAGGTGTTTACAGCCTGGTGATCCACTGCCCCGGCATCGCCCGTGAAGCGAAGCCCGGCCAGTTTATCCACCTGCGCGTTCCCGCGCACATTCTGCGGCGTCCGATCTCGATTGCCGGGATCGACGCGGAGCAGGGCAATATTCGAATTATTTACGAGATTCGCGGCGAGGGAACAAAAATCCTTGCGGATTTGAAAGCAGGCGACATGGCCGACCTCCTGGGTCCTCTTGGGAATGGATATACCCTTCTCGAGCCCGATCGAAAGTGCGTCGTAGTCGGCGGCGGGATCGGGGTGCCTCCGCTTTTGGCAGTTGCGGCGCATTACGGCGCCAACGCCACTGCGATCTTAGGTTTCCGCAGCGCGCAGGCCGCGTTTCTCGAGAATGACTTCAAAAAAGCAGGGGTAAGGACGGTCCTTTGCACCGACGACGGCACGATGGGACGAAAAGGCTTTGTCACCGACGCGCTCGAGGAGCTCCTGCAATCGGAATCCCCCGATATGATCTGCGCCTGCGGCCCTTCGGTCATGCTCCGCAAAACAGCTGAAATCGCGGAGCGGCACGGCATCGCCTGTGAAATCTCTTTGGAGGAACGGATGGCCTGCGGCGTCGGCGCCTGCCTCGGCTGCGCCTGCAGGATCCGGCGGGACGGGAAGGAACGCTTCCTGCACGTCTGCAAGGACGGCCCCGTCTTTTCCGGCAAGGAGGTTGTGTTTTAATGGCGGACTTACGTGTAACGGTTGCCGGGGTTTCCTTTCAAAACCCCGTGATCCCAGCTTCCGGCGCTTTTGGTTTCGGCCGGGAGTATGAGAAATTTTACCCGCTGTCCAGGCTGGGCGGCATTTCCGTAAAGGGCATGACCCTGAACCCGAAGGACGGCAACCCGCCGCCCCGGATCGCCGAGACCCCGATGGGGATGCTCAATTCGGTCGGCCTGCAAAATCCCGGCATCGACGCCTTTTTGGAGAAGGAGCTGCCCGAGCTCTCCCGCAAGGGGACCAGGGTCATCGCCAACGTCGCCGGCAGCACCGTCGAGGACTGCGTCGAAATGGTTGGCAAAATCGAAGGCAGCGCGGTCGATATGATCGAGCTCAACATCTCCTGCCCCAACGTCAAACAGGGCGGCGCGGCCTTCGGGACGAGCTGCGAGAGCGCTGCCGGCATCACCGCCGCGGTGCGCAAGGCGACCACAAAGCCGCTCATGGTCAAATTAAGCCCCAACGTCACCAGCATCACCGACATCGCAAAGGCGGTCGAGGCCGCCGGCGCGGATGCGGTTTCCCTCATCAACACCCTGCTCGGGATGCGGATCGATATCCGTTCCCGCAGGCCCATCCTCCGCAACAACGTCGGCGGGCTGTCCGGCCCGGCCGTCTTCCCGATCGCGGTGCGGATGGTCTGGCAGGTCGCGAACGCGGTCCGGATCCCGGTCGTCGGGATGGGCGGCATCACCACCGCCGAGGACGCCATCGAGATGATGATGGCGGGCGCTTCGGCTGTCCAGGTGGGCGCGGCCATCTTTACCGACCCTTATGCCCCCGTAAAGATCATCGAGGGGATGGAGAGCTGGCTGGACGAACAGGGGATCCCCGCTGTTTCCGACATTGTCGGGACGGTGCAGCCCTGGTAACAGCAACGAAAGGAATCCGAAAATTATGAAAATTATGGCAGTGGACCTCGGCGACGCCCGCACCGGCCTTGCCGTCTGCGACAGGACCGAATACCTCGCCTCGCCGGTCGGCGTGATCCAGGAGCGGGACTTCAACGCCATCGTCACCAAGGTTGTCTATGCGGCAATGGAATTCGAGGTCAAAATGATCGTCGTCGGATACCCCCGCAACATGGACGGCTCGGCGGGCCCCCGCGCGCAGAAGTGCGAGGAATTCGCCCGCAAGCTCCAGGGCCTTGTTCCCATCCCGGTCGAACTCTGGGATGAACGATCCACTACGGTAATGGCGCATAATTACCTGAACGAAACCAATACCCGAGGCAAAAAGCGCAAAAAAGTCATCGACGAGGTCGCCGCCACCATCATTCTGGAGAGCTACCTCGCCTACCGTAGAAATCAAAAAGGGGAAACAAGCAATGGAAATGAAGGACTTTTATAAACAATTCTGCCGCGAGGCATTTGACGAAAACGGCCATCTCACCGAATTCGAGGTGACGGCCGCCCCTGACTTCAACTTTGCCTACGACGTCGTCGACAGGATCGCCGAGCTGGAGCCGAACCGCCGCGCGATGATCTGGACAAACGAGGCGGGGGAGGAGAAAATCTTTACCTTCCGCCAGATGAGCGATTACAGCACCAGAGCCGCCAACCTCTTCGCCTCCTACGGCATCGGCAAGGGCGACACGGTCATGCTCATCCTCAAGCGCAACTACCAGTTCTGGTTCGCCATCCTGGGGCTGCACAAGCTGGGCGCCATCGCCATCCCGGCGACCAACCTGCTGACTACCAAGGACATCGTCTACCGCTTTGAGGCCGCTTCGGTCAAGGCGATCGTCTGCACCAGCCAGTGCAACGTCCACGCCTATATCGACGAGGCGGAGAAAAAACTCGGCATCGAGGTCTTGAAATTCTCCGCGATGGGCCACTTTGACAATTATATCAACTTTGACGAGGAAATCGAAAAGCAGCCCGCTACAATGGAACGGGTCCCGGTCACGGCAGAGGACGGGATGCTCATGTACTTCACGTCCGGCACCACCGGCCAGCCCAAGATGGTGCTGCACGGCTACGATTACCCCCTCGGCCACATCATCACCGGCGTGCACTGGCACAACGTCGATCCCGACGGGCTGCACCTGACCCTCGCCGAGACCGGCTGGGGCAAGGCGGTCTGGGGCAAGCTCTACGGCCAGTGGCTGGCGGGCACCGGCATCTTTGTCTATGACTTTGACAAATTTGTCCCCCACGATATCCTGCGCATGATCGAAAAGTACCGCATCACCACCTTCTGCGCGCCGCCCACCATCTTCCGCTTCCTCATCAAGGAGGGGATCGCGAACTTCGACCTCTCTTCGCTGCGGTACGCAACGGTTGCGGGCGAGGCGCTCAACGAGGAAGTGTTCAACAAATTCAAGGAAATCACCGGCCTGTCGCTGATGGAGGGCTTCGGCCAGACCGAAACCACCCTGACCATCGCAAACCTTTACGGCAGCACCCCCAAGCCCGGCTCGATGGGTCGCCCATCCCCCCTCTACAACGTCGACCTGGTCGACGAGGACGGCAACTCGGTCGGTGAGGGCGAGGTCGGCGAGATTATCGTCCGCGCCTCCCGCGAAAAGCACCAGCCCGGCCTCTTCCTCGGCTATTACCGCGACGAGGAGAACACCGCCAAGGCCTGGCGCGGCGGCTACTACCACACCGGCGACACCGCCTACCGCGACGAGGACGGCTACTTCTGGTATGTCGGCCGCACCGACGACATCATCAAATCGAGCGGCTACCGCATCGGGCCGTTCGAGGTCGAGAGCGTCCTGATGGAGCATCCGGCTGTCCTCGAATGCGCCGTCACCGGCACGCCCGACCCCATCCGGGGCCAGGTTGTCAAGGCGACCATCGTCCTGACCAGCAAGTATGAGGCCTCCGAGGAGCTTAAGAAGGAGATCCAGACCTTCGTCAAGAAGACCACCGCCCCCTACAAGTATCCGCGGGTCATCGAGTTCGTCAGCGAGCTGCCCAAGACCATCAGCGGCAAGATCCGCCGGGTCGAGATCGCCCAGCGTGACCGGGAAAAGGCAAAACAGCAACAGCAGTAAAGAGCTTACCACAGCGCAAATCAGCGGGCCCAAAAGCCCGCTGATTGCTTTATAGGAGGGATCTGCATGGATCTGGCTTCCATTTACCGCGAAATCGCAAAGCGGGTGGAGAAGGCGGACTTCTCCGCCCTGTGGAAAGGATTTTCCCCGCTGAAGTTCGCCGTCTATACCGATGCGGACTGCTTTTTTGACGGCGGGTACATCCCCAAAACCGACGCATTCTGCGCAACACCAGCATCCGCTACGGCGGCGAATCGATCGCCATCTGGCATATAGAAGAAGAGCCCCGCGACCTGGACGCCCTGGCGGCCTCCATCATCCATGAGATGTTCCACGCCTTCCAGACAAATTCAGGGGAACACCGGTGGGCAAACGAGATCGAGGCGCTCTTCCGGTACGAGTATGCGGCGGAAAATCTGTCCGGAAAACTGGCGGAGGCCCGCTGCATCTGCGAAGCTCTGGAAAGCGGCAGCCGCGGCGCCTGTCAGGAGCTGCTGCGGCTGCGGAAAGCCCGGGCGGAGCGGTATCCGTATGAATATGACTATGAGGCGCGGGTCGAGCAGGTTGAGGGTTCGGCGGAGTTTGTGGAGATCCGCGCCCTGTCCCAGCTCAGCCCCGAAAAAGGGGAGGCGGCCTGGCGGAAGGTGCTGGACCAGATCGCCGACCCCGCCAATTATTTCCCCATCCGGCCGATCTGCTACAAGGTCGGGGCGGCTGTCCTCGCCTGCATGAAGAGCGCGGGCGCGGATTTCACGGGCTTTTCCGACCGGCCCTTTGCCTGCGCGATGCTCGACGGTGTGACAGCCGGCGGGGAATCCGTGCCGGAGCTTCCGGAGGCGGCGGCCTTCATCGGCCGCTATCGGGCCCAGACCCGCCGTATCATCCGCGCCGCCCTGGAAAAGGGCGACTGCATCCTGAAGGGGGAGTACCCGCTGCTCGACCTGAACATCTGGGACGCCCGGCGGGAGGGGCAGTACTTCACTTCCAGCTGTTTCCTGGAGTACAAGGACGGCGCGGAATCCCGGGTGCTGCACGGCGATTTTGTCCTGGAGGTGGACGAGGGGAACAACATCCTGGCCGTGTGGCGGCAGTAAAGAAAAGTGAGAAAAGCTCTTGACGGCGGCAAGATAAATCGATTATAATGATAGCGGGCATAAGGCAGTTTTTCTGTTTTTCCTTTATGCCCGCTGAATTTTTCGTGTGGATTGCCACACAGAAAGGGAGCAGTACCCAAAACGGCGGGTTACTGCATGGTGAGCATCTATGTTTTACAAAAAAAATACGGAACCGGCCCTTTCGGCGGAGCTGTTCCAAAACCCCACCGCGGAATACCGCGGCACCCCGTTCTGGGCCTGGAACTGCACCCTCGACAACGAGATTCTGGACGAGCAGATCGCTTATCTGAAGGAGATGGGCTTCGGCGGGTTCCACATGCATCCCCGCACCGGCTTCGGCAACCCCTATCTGAGCGCCGAGCATATGGGGCTGGTCAAACACTGCGTTGAGACCGCCAAAAAAGAGCAGATGTACGCATACCTCTACGACGAGGACCGCTGGCCCTCGGGCGCGGCGGGCGGCATTGTCACCAAAGATCCGAAGTACCGGGAGCGGTACCTCTGCTTTACGACCGTCCCCTACGGCCTCGGGGCGGGGGAAGCCCTCGGCGCGACGGCGGCCGTCACCCGCAGCGAGAACGGGACCCTTCTCGCCTGCTATGACGTCGTCCTCGACAGCAGCGGCTGCCTCAAACACTACAGCCGGATCCGGATGGAGGGGCTGGCCGAGGGGACCAAGTGGTACGCCTACCTCGAGACGCCGCTCTGCGACCCCTGGTACAACAACCAGACCTACGTCAACACCCTGAGCAAAGAGGCGATCGACAAATTCATCGAGGTGACCTACGAGACCTACAAGCAGACAATTGCGGAGGATTTCGGCGGCGCCGTCCCCTCCATCTTTACCGACGAACCGCAGTTCTCCCACAAAAATACCCTCAATTTCCCCGACGAGAGCAAGGATGTCATCCTGCCCTGGACAGAGGACCTGGCCGACACCTTCGCGGAAGCCTACGGCGAGGACCTGATCGCCCATCTGCCCCAGCTCATCTGGGAGCTGCCCGGCGGCCGGGTGTCGCTCATCCGCTACCACTACCACGACCACATCACCGAACGGTTCACCGAGGCTTTTGCCGACAACTGCGGCAGATGGTGCGGGGAAAACGGCCTGATGCTGACCGGCCACATGATGGAGGAGCCGACTCTGCGCAGCCAGACCGCCGCCCTCGGCGAGGCGATGCGCGCCTACCGCGGCTTCCAGATGCCCGGTATCGACATGCTCTGCCATAATTTTGAGTACACCACCGCCAAACAGGCCCAGTCCGCCGTCCACCAGTACGGCCGGGAGGGGATGCTCTCCGAGCTGTACGGCGTCACCGGCTGGAGCTTTGATTTCCGCGGCCACAAGATCCAGGGCGACTGGCAGGCGGCGCTCGGCGTCACCGTCCGGGTCCCGCACCTCTCGTGGGTCTCGATGGCGGGGGAGGCCAAGCGCGATTATCCCGCCTCCATCAACTACCAGTCCCCGTGGTACAAGGAGTATCCCCTCGTCGAGGACCATTTCGCCCGGGTCAACACCGCCCTCACCCGCGGCAGGCCGGTCGTCCGCATCGGCGTCATCCACCCCATCGAGAGCTACTGGCTCCACTGGGGCCCCGCCCAGCAGACCAGCCTTGTGCGCGAGCAGATGGAGGAGAATTTCCAGAACCTGACCGAGTGGCTGCTCTTCGGCTCCCTTGATTTCGACTTTATCTGCGAGTCGCTGCTGCCCGACCTCTGCCCGCAGGGCGGCGCGCCGCTGAAGGTCGGGGAGATGGCCTACGACGCCGTGATCGTCCCGGCCTGCGAGACGCTGCGCGCCACCACGCTGGAACGCCTGGAAGCCTTCCGCGCCCAGGGCGGCCGCCTGATCTTCCTCGGGGATGCGCCCCGCCTGCTGGATGCGCGGGAGAGCGACCTCCCCGCGGCCCTCTGCGCCCGTGCGGAGCAGCGCCCCTTTACACGCTCCGCCGTCCTGGAAGCCCTCGAGGAATTCCGCGAGGTCGAGCTCCGCGGTGCGGACGGCTCTTACCTGAACCACATGCTCTACCAGCTCCGGCAGGACAACGGCTGCCGCTGGCTCTTCCTCGCCCAGGGCAAAGAGCCGCCGCTCAAGGACAACGCCCGCGCCGAGAAGGTGCGCGTCACCCTGCGCGGGATGTACAAGATCACCTGCTACGACACCATGACCGGCGAAATCTATCCGATGGCCGCGGAATGCGGGGAGGGCAGGACCGTGCTCCGGCGTACCTTCTACAACCACGACAGCCTGCTTCTCAAGCTCGAGCCGCTGGCGGAGGATGTGCTGGCGGTACACAGCGAGCCTCTCCACACTGCCTGCCACCGGACCGGTGAGAATTGCTGGAAAGTGCCGGATCTGGTCCCCGTGACGCTGGAGGAGCCCAACGTCCTGCTTCTCGACAAGGCGGAGTACGCCCTCGACGGCGGGGAGTATTTCCCGGCTGAGGAGATTCTGCGCGCGGACAATGTGCTGCGCGGCCTGGCCGGCTTCCCGCTCCGCGGCAGCGCGGTCGCCCAGCCCTGGACCATCCCGGAGGAACCTTTCGTCCACACCGCCCGCCTCCGCTTTGCCATCCACAGCGAGACCGCCGTGTCGGATGTCAGCCTGGCGCTGGAGGACGCGGAGCGCGCCCGCATCCGCTGGAACGGGCGGGAAATCCCAGCGGAGATCACCGGCTTCTTTACCGACAAGGCGATCAAGACGGTGGCGCTCGGAACCCTGATGCCGGGCGAAAATACCCTCGAGCTGGAGCTGCCCTTCGGCAGGCGCACCGACCTCGAGTGGTGCTATCTCCTCGGCGACTTCGGCGTCCGGGTAAGCGGCGAGCGCGCGACGGTTACAGCGCCTGTCCGTGCCCTCGGATTCGGCGATATCACGGCGCAGGGCCTGCCCTTCTACGGCGGCAACGTGATCTACCACCTGCCCGTCCCGGTCGAAGGGAAGCTTCTCATCCACCTGCCGCACTACCGCGGGGCGCTGGTCGGCGTCTCGGCGGAAGGCAGACGGCTCGGATCCATCGCCTTCGCTCCTTACAACCTGATGTGCGACGCCCCGGCAGACGGCGTCCTCGATCTCACCCTCTTCGGCAACCGGCAGAACTCCTTCGGGGCGGTCCACCGTCGCTGTGAGGGCAACAACTGGCTCGGGCCGGACGCCTGGCGGACAAAGGGGGACGAGTGGTCGGAGAGCTACCAGCTCCTGCCGGCCGGCATCCTCTCGGCTCCCGTGATCTGGGTCCAAAAATAACCGGCAGACGCAGCTGGCCGCCGGTATCCATGAAAGCGGATACCGGCGGCCGGTTTTTATCTCTTTATGGGAAATTGAGGCGTTCAGCGGACCTTGATGGTCTGGATCTCGAAGGGGTGGAAGGGGAGACGGACCTTCCCGTCCCGGATGGCGAGCTCCTGCTCCTCCTTTTCCATCAGGCTGCAGAGGAAGCAGCGCGCGGTCCCGGCGGGGAGGGTGATCTCCGCCTCGGCTTTGCGCCCAAAGGTCTCGAAGAAGCGGAGGATGGTGCCGCTGCCGTCTTCCGCCTGCTTGACGGCCGAAAGCTCGATGTTTTCCGCGTCTGCGCGGGCAAAGCTGGCGGCAGGGGTCTCTGCGGCGCTGCCGGGGGCGGCCAGGACGAGGGGAATGTTGAAGGCGAGGGCCTTTTTCTCCACGCCCGCCTGCTTTTCGTTGCCGGCGTGGGGGTAGAGGGCGTAGGAGAAGCGCTGAAGGCCCTGGTCGAGGGGCTGGAAGTCCTGCTCGCTCGTGTCGTTGGGGCTGCGCAGGAGGTTTAAGTCGATGACGTTCTGCTCAACCCGGTAGCCGTACTTGCAGTCGTTTAAGAGGGCGACGCCGTAGCCGCCGTCGCTCAGATCGACCCACTTGTGGGCGCAGATCTCGAACTGAGAGACATCCCAGGAGGTGTTGCGGTGGGTGTTGCGGCGGATGTTGCCGAACTGGATATCGCAGACCGCCTCGTCAGCGTAGACGTCGACCGGGAAGGAGGTGCGGAGCATCTTCAAGTGCTCGTGCCAGTCGACCTCGGTGTCGAAGACGAGCATCTCGCTGCCCGCGGCGAGCCGGATCTTCTGGGTCAGACGGGATTTGCCGTAGGCATAATGCTGCTCCACCACCGCGCAGCCGTCCTCGAGATAGGCGCGGACCGATTCGAGGGCGAACTGGTCGACCCGCTTGCCGTCGTAGAAAATCTGGATGTTCCAGGCGTCGCCGTCCGAATCGTCGTAGAGGCGGAGGAGGTTTGCGGGGCCGGAGAGCACCTCGCGGCCGTTTTTCCGGTCAAAGAGGGAGGTCAGCGCGCCGTTTGCATCGAACTCGGCCCGGAGGAACTCGTTTTCGAGGAGGCAGGGGGAAGCCTTGAGGCCGTCCCTGCCGGCCGGAACGCCGTCCGCCCATTTTGCCGCGCCGAGGGCGGGAACATGGACGCGGCGGGTCTCGCCGTTGTGGGTGAAGAGCTCGCAGCGGTCGAAGGAGAGGGTGTTGTAGAGGGTCTCCTCCCCGCCGGTGATGGCGGCAAGGCAGGCGGCGGTGAGGCTGGCGACCTCGTCGGTCAGGACCGCGTAGCGGGCGAGAGACTCGTCGTAGACCCGTTTGATGGAGGAGCCGGGGAGGATGTCGTGGAACTGGTAGAGGAGGACCTCCTTCCAGATGTCGGCGAGCTTCTCATGCGGGTAGGGCAGGCCGGCCTTTTCGGCGAGGACCGCGAAATACTCGAGGTTGCGCAGGGCGTACTCGATCTTGCGGTTGTAGCGCTTGTTCTGGGCCTGGGTGGTGTAGGTGCCGCGGTGGTTTTCGAGGTAGAGCTCGCCCTTCCAGGCGGGGTACTCGACTGCGGGGTCGTCGATGTCCCGGAAGAAATCGCGGGCGAAGCGCTGCTTTACCGGGGAGAAGCCCGCCATGTTCTGGATCCGGTCCAGCCGCTCGAGGTGGTAGGCCCCGGGGCCGCCGCCCCCGTCGCCAATGCCGAAGAGCATGAGGGCGTGCTCAGAGAGGCCCTTCTCCTTGAAGTTCCGCTCGATTGTCGCGACCGACTGGGGCAGGGCGGGTCCGTTGTAGGTCTCCTCGGGGAGCATGTGGGTGAGGACCCGGCTGCCGTCGATGCCCTCCCACCAGAAGGTGTGGTGGGGGAAGGAGTCGTGCTCGTTCCAGGAGAGCTTCTGGGTCATAAAATAGTCGACGCCGCTCTTTTTGAGGATCTGCGGCAGCGCGCCGGTGTAGCCGAAGACGTCGGGGAGCCAGAGGTTGTTGACGGTGACGCCGAACTCCTCCTTCCAGAAGCGGGAGCCGTAGACGATCTGCCGGATGAGGGACTCGCCGCCGGTGACGTTGGTGTCCGGCTCGACCCACATCGCGCCCTGGATCTCCCAGCGGCGGTCGTGGACGCGCTCCTTGATGTCGGCGAAGACGGTGGGGTAGAAGCGCTTCATCCAGTCGTAGAGCTGCGCCTGGCTCGCGCCGAACTTGTAGTCGGGGTAGCGCTCCATCAGCCGGAGGGTGTGGGTGAAGGTGCGGGCGCCCTTGCGGATGGTCTCGCGGATGGGCCAGAGCCAGGCGAGGTCGATGTGGGCGTGGCCGATGGCGGAAACGAGGAGGGAGGGGTCGCCGCCCTGCTTGTCCAGCTCCTTTTTGAGGATGGCGCGGGCTTTGACAGCCTCCTCCTCGGTATAGTCGGTCATGCAGTTGGCCGCGGCGTCGATGGCGCGGAGGATGGCGTGGTGGCGGACCGACTCCTCGGGGAGGGATTCCATCGCGTCGGCGAGGACGTGGATGTCGTAGTGGAGGCTGCGGAGCTCCTCGTGCCGGACGGCAATGCAGGCCTCGGCGAGGGTGCCGCTGCCGACGAACCGGCCGAAGAGGTCGTTGCATCCGGCGTCAACCCAGATGTCGATTTTGCCGTCTTCCGCGCCGCAGAGGGTGACGGGGATGGTCCGCTTGATGCAGGTGCCGTACTCGTAGGCGCTCGTGCCGGTCGTCAGGCCCATGATGGGGGTGCCGTCCCGGTCGTAGAGAAGGCCCTCGCCGTTGACGTCGATGAGGAGGATGAGGACCTCGTTTTTCTCCTTTTTCCAGTCGGTGGGCACAGTGCCGGTAAAGTGCATCCAGGCGCAGTCCCAGAGGTTGCCCCAGCGGTCGCCGATGGCAAGCTCCTTCTTTTCGCCGGTCATCCGCTCGGAAAAGGGGACGGGCTCGGGGGTGACGTAGGCGGTGCAGCTCAACCCCGCGATCCGGGTCGAGTAGCTTTTTTCCAGCCGCTTCATAAAGGAGGGGATCCTTTGGCGGGCATTTTTGTAGCAGTAGGCCATAACGATGTTCCTTTCAGCAGTTCAAAAAGTTTGCGCAGTTTCGCTTTCTTTATTATACGGAGTGTTTGTGAAAAAAACAAGAGGCTGCCTTATACGATTTTTCGCGGATTTTCTTCAATATTTATGCGGTTTGCACAGCATTTCCCGCCGGACAGCCGGACCGGCAAGTTTTTGTAAAAAAGTGAAAAAACCTCAAAAAAAATGATAGAAAATTTAGGGTTGAAACGCTATGATAAAGTGGTAGCAACCTATGCGGGAAGCCGGACAGCAAGGCGGTTTGGCAGCCCGGTATTCATGCTTAAAAGGAGAAGTTCAGATGGAAAAATTCACATTTTTATGCGATATTGCAAAAGAAGCCGGATTTACGGCGGCTGGATTGATAACGATTGACAGAATCCCCTTTGACCCGGCTTTCCGCAAGGCCTGCGAGGCCAACCAGTGCGGGCAGTACGGCAAATGCTGGACCTGCCCTCCGTCGGTCGGTCCCATCGACGAGCTGATCGCCGAGGCCAAGGCGTTCCCTTATGCCATCGTCTACCAGACGGTCGGGGGAATCGAGGATTCCTACGATTTCGAGGGGATGATGGAGGTCGCCGCCTCCCATAACCGCAACACCCGCACCTTCATCGAGCGGACCGCGAAGGTCTGGAAGGGGGATTTTCTCCATCTGTCTGCGGGAGGATGCCACTACTGCGAGCGCTGCGCCAAGCGGGATGAAGAGCCCTGCCGCTTCCCGGACAAGGCCCTCGCCTCGCTGGAAGCGTACGGGGTCGCGGTCTCCCAGCTTGCGCCGCGGGTCGGGATGAAGTACATCAATGGGGTCAATACCGTCACCTATTTCGGGATGTGCCTCTTTTTTGACGCAGAGAAGGAGGAAACCAGATGAAGCTGACCATCCATAACGGGAACGAGACCTACACCCTGCCCTTTGACAAGCCGGCGGTCCTCGCGGACCTCCTCGCCCTCCAGGGGCACCCCCTCGACCTGCCCTGCGCGGGGAACGGGCGGTGCGGCAAATGCCGTGTAACCGCGCACGGGGCGCTCTCCGCCCCCTCTGCCGATGAAAAGCGCCTTCTCACCTCCGAAGAGCTGGCCGCCGGCGTGCGGCTCGCCTGCCGGACGGTCGCGGAAGGGGACGCCGAGGTCACCCTCGCCGAAAAGAGCGGCATTTCGGTCATCCAGACCGAGGCGGTCTCCCGCCAGTACGAGCGGGACGTGCAGCAGGGCTACGGCGTCGGGGTGGACATCGGCACCACCACCGTCGCAGCCGCCCTCATCGACCTGGAAAGCGGCGGGGAGCTCGCTTCAGCCTGCGCCCAGAACCCGCAGGAGGCTTTCGGCGCCGACGTCATCTCCCGGATCGAGCGCTCCCTCGCGGGGGACGGCCCGGCCCTGGCCGAAGCCATCCGCGGCTGCATCGAGGGGCTGCTCCGGGAACTTCTGGAAAAATCCGGCCTGGACGGCGGCAAAATCACCCGCATCATCCTGACCGGCAACACGACCATGCTCTACCTGCTGACCGGGCGGGATGTCGACTGCCTCTCCCACGCGCCCTTTGACGCCGACGAGCTGTTCGGGCGGGAATTTCCGCTCGGTTTTGCGGCCGCGCCAAAGGCCGCCTGCTACCTGACCCGCTGCAACTCCGCCTTTGTGGGCGGGGACATCACGACGGCGGTACTGGCGAGCGGCATCGCGGAGCGGCAGGAGACGGCGCTGCTCATCGACGTCGGCACGAACGGCGAGATCGTCCTCACCCACCGGGGAAAGATGTATTGCAGCTCGACAGCCGCCGGCCCGGCTTTGGAGGGCGCGGGGATCTATATGGGGATGCCGGCCCTCGGCGGGGCAATCCGCCGCATCCGGCTCGAGGAGGGGGAAATCCGCTGCGAGACGGTCGGCGGGCTGCCCGACGCGGGGATCTGCGGCTCCGGCGTCATTGACGCGACGGCCCTCCTCTTAAAAATCGGGGCGGTCGAGGAGACCGGCCTGCTGCTCGAAGAAGATCACGACTATGTCAGCCATATGGACGAAGCAGGGGACACCCTCGCCTTCCGCTTCGGAGAGCGGACCCTCTTCACCCAAAAGGACATCCGGGCGGTGCAGCTTGCCAAGGCCGCCATCTGCGCGGGCATCCGCACCCTGCTGCATGAGGCGGGCCTTGCCCCGTCCGATGTGGAGCGCTTTGTCATCGCGGGCGGCTTCGGCAGCCATATCAGCGTCGAAAACGCGGCGGCGATCGGCCTCTTCCCGGCGGAACTCAAAGAGAAGGCGGAGGTCGTCGGCAACGCCGCCCTCGAGGGCGCGGTCATGATGCTCAAGCGCCGGGCCTTTACCCCCGAATCGGAAGAGACCGCGGCCCGTATGGAAACGGTCGAGCTCTCCTCCAATCCCTACTTCAGCGACCAGTATATGGAGTCGATGATGTTTGAAGCCTAATTTTTCCGCATTGAAAATTCTCCTGTTTTGTGCTATAATAGACGTAATCTGACAGCAAATAAGGGGGATTCCAGGTGGAAAAATCGCTGCAGGATCGTTGTTTTAAATACAGTCGTCATATCTCAGGTCTGTGCGGCGTAGAATGTTCGGTCATCGATATGGGCCTTCACACCTTTTTGGACGAGCCCGGACAGAAGGGGACTTTTTGCCAGAATTGTTCGCAGTATAATCAGATGCGGCAGTATACCCACTGCTACGGCTGCTCGGAAGCCTACCGCTGGAACGGCAAGTACATCTACTACTGCCCGCTGGGGCTTGTTTTCGTCGCCTCTTCGGTTTCGGACGAAACCGGAAACCTCGCGGGCGGTCTGGTGGCCGGGCCGATCATCATGGGGAGCGTCCAGGACACCCTGCAGGAGCTTCCCTGCGGGGAAATGACGCCGCAGCTTGAGGAGCTGCCCGAGATGAGCACCAGGCAGGTCACCGACCTCGCCGAGGTGCTGGCCGCCGTCACCGCCGCGATCAGCGGGATGCCGCACAGCAAAGCGGGGAAGTTTGTTTACGAGCAGGAACGGCTCCTCAGCGCCATTTACGACGTCAAGGAACGCTACATGTCCCGCGACGGCGAAATGCCGTATCCCATCGAATCGGAGAAGAAGCTGCAGGCCCTCATCCGAAGCCGGGACAAGGCGGGGTCGCGGGAGCTCTTAAACGAGCTGCTGGGCGAGATTTTCTTTTTGAGCAATTTCAACCTCGACGAGATCAAAGCGCGGGTGATGGAGCTGGTTGTCCTCATCTCCCGCGCGAGCATCGACGCAGGTGCGGATGTCCAGGAAATCTTCGGCTTCAACAACGAATATATCCAGAAGATTGAGCAGTTCACCTCGATCGAGGAGCTGAGCGTCTGGCTGACCGGCATCATGCACCGGTTTATCGACTATACCTTCGACTTTTCCCGGATCAAGCACATCGACGCCGTCTACAAAACGATGGAATACGTCCGGGCAAACTACGACAAAAAGCTCTCCCTCGACGAAATCGCCCGCAACGCCTTCTTAAGCAAGGCGTATCTGAGCAGCATATTTAAGGAAGAGATCGGCGAGAGCCTGACCAACTACATCAACCGGGTGCGGATCGAAAAGAGCAAGGTACTGCTCCTTGACAAGGAGGTCAGCCTCATCGACATTGCAAACCTCTGCGGCTTCGAGGACCAGAGCTATTTCACCCGTGTTTTCAAAAAGATGGTGGGCATCTCCCCCAAAAAATACCGGGACAGCCGTGGCGTGGCCGCACAGCCTGTCCAGCACGAAGAATCCTGAGCCATATGAGCAGCCCGGAGCGTCCGAAAGGCGTTCCGGGCTGCTTTTTTGCAATTGAATCAGCATTTCGGCGGGTTTCCGGCGGAAACGATGCTGATATTCGGATCATTTCACAAGAAATTCCTCTATTTTCTGGAAAGGTTGTAGATTGACGGGCTATTCTTTTTTCGCTATAATAAAGAAGAAAACGATTACATTCGTTGAATGGAGGTATTTTCATGAGTTTCAAGGTTGGACTTCAGGTGTATTCGGTCCGCGAGGACGCGGAAAAGGACCTGGAAGGGACCCTCAAAAAGATCAAGGAGCTCGGCTATGACGGCGTCGAGCTGGCCGGGCTGTACGGCCGCAGCTACGCCGAGGTCAGGGCGGCGGTCGAGGCAGCGGGGCTTGTCCCGATTTCCGCCCACGTGCCGCTCGACGAGATGCTCGCCGACCCGCAGGGCGTGCTGGCCGGCTACGCCGAGATCGGCTGTTCCTACGTCGCGGTGCCCTATCTGCCCGAGGAGCGGCGCTCCGGCACCGACGGCTTCGAGCCTACCCTCAAGGAGATCGCCATGCTCTGCCAGGTCGCAAAGGACAACGGCATGGTCATGCTCTACCACAACCACGACTTTGAGTTCAAAAAGGTGGGGGAGGAGTACGCCCTCGATTACATGTACCGGGTGATCCCGGCCGACCTGCTCCAGACCGAGCTGGATACCTGCTGGGTCAACATCGGCGGGGAAGAGCCGGCGGCCTTTGTCCGCAAATACGCCGGCCGCGCCCCCATCGTCCACCTCAAGGACTTCTACCTGAGCAGCCGCGACAACGCCGGGGATACCCCTTTCTATGAGCTCATCGGCAGCGACCAGAAAGCGGGCGGCGAGGACGTCTTTGAATTCCGCCCGGTCGGCTACGGGATGCAGGATTTCGCTTCCATCCTGAAAGCCTCCGAGGACGCCGGGGCTTCCTGGGTCATCGTCGAGCAGGACCGCCCCTCGATGGGCAAGACCCCGATGGAGTGCGCGGAGATGAGCCGCAATTATCTGAAAACACTGGGCGTATGAGCCAATTTTGTGCAAGAAAATTATAAAAGGAGTGATGGACATGGCTGAGAAGGAACAGGATATTCTCAACAAGTTCAAGACAAATCAGGAGGAAGGCCCCGCCATTGACACCAGCAAGAAGCTGCGGGTCGGCATCATCGGGACCGGCTGGATCGCCGAGGCCCACATCGAGAGCTACAAGCGGATGCCCGACGTCGAGATCGTCGCCGGCGCGGACCTCATCCCCGGCAAGGCGGAAGCCTTCTTCAAGCGCTTCGGCGTCGAGGGGGTCCGCTGCTACCCGAGCCACAAGGAGATGCTCGACAACGAGGAGCTCGACGCAGTCAGCGTCTGCACCTACAACCGCCAGCACGTCCCCTGCGCCAAATACGCCCTCGAAAAGGGCGTCCACGTCCTGCTTGAGAAGCCGATGTGCGTCACGATGGATGAGGCCATCGACCTCGTCCGCGCCGAAAAGGCGAGCGGCAAGGTTCTCTCCATCGGCTTCCAGCCCCGCTTTGACGCCAACATGAAGATGATCAAGAAGATCGTCGAGTCCGGCGAGCTGGGCCAGATCTACTACATCCAGACCGGCGGCGGCCGCCGGCGCGGCATCCCGACCCCCTTCGGCACCACCTTTATTGAGGAGAAGACCGCCGGCCTCGGCGCACTGGCCGACATCGGCTGCTACTCCCTCGACATGGTCCTAAACGCCATCGGCTACCCGAAGCCCCTGACCGTCACCGGCTACAAGTCCGACTTCTTCGGCAAGATGCCCAGCTACTACCCGAACCATCCCGAATACGCCGACCTTTTCGGCGTTGACGATTTCGCCGCGGCATTTGTCCGGCTCGAGGGCGGCATCATCCTCGACTTCCGCATCGCCTGGGCGATGAACATGGACACTCCCGGCGACACCATCATCCTCGGCACCAAGGGCGGCCTGCGCATCCCCTCCACCGAGTGCTGGAACGGCTCGGTCGGCGGCCCGATGAAGATCTACCATGAGGTGGCCGGCGCCCAGGTTGAAACCGAGATCCCGATCATCGAGGACGACGCGAACCTCTTTGACCGCAAGATCCGCACCTTCCTCGACGCTGCCAAAAACGGCACCCCCGCGCCCGTTCCGACCAGCCAGATCCTCTACAACCAGGCGATCCTCTCCGGCATCGCCGAATCCTCCAAGCTCGGCCGCGAGATTGCGATCGAGATTCCCGAGATCTAACCCTTTTGTTTCCGGGTATCCCTTCCCGGCGCAATGCCGGGAGGGGAGACCGGAAAACAATTTTTGAAAAATCTCGAAAAAATCGCAAAAAACTGTTGACAAATGATTCCATTCGTGGTATGATAATAATCGTTCCGTGTGACACGGTTGCACGGAGAGATGTCCGAGCGGTTTAAGGAGCTGGTCTTGAAAACCAGTGATCCCTCACGGGACCGTGGGTTCGAATCCCACTCTCTCCGCCAC
>DVKD01000006.1 GCA_018716285.1 Candidatus Merdivicinus faecavium | reverse complement strand
GTGAGCGAGAGAAACCTCAGAAAAACGCGGGTCGGCATCGTTGTCAGCAACAAGATGGACAAAACCGTCGTCGTTGCCATCCAGGACAATGTCCGTCACCCCCTTTACAATAAAATCGTGAAACGCACCGTCAAGCTTAAGGCGCATGATGAAGAGAACATCTGCAACGAGGGCGATAAGGTGCAGGTCATGGAGACCCGCCCCCTGTCCAAGGACAAGAGATGGAGAGTCACCCAGATTATCACCAAGGCGAAATAAGTTTGCGCCGACTGCGCACAAAATAGCTTCTCAAAATCCGAAAGGAGGAACGCACTGTGATTCAGATGCAGACCCGCATGAAAGTTGCGGACAATACCGGCGCAAAGGAACTGATGTGCATCCGCGTGCTGGGCGGCACCGGCCGGCGCTACGCCAATATCGGCGACGTCGTTGTTTGTTCGGTCAAAAAAGCAACACCTGGCGGCGTTGTGAAAAAAGGCGACGTCGTTAAAGCAGTGATCGTCCGTTCCGCGAAGGGCCTTCGCCGGGAGGACGGCACCTATATCCGCTTCGACGAGAACGCGGCCGTTATCATTCGTGAGGACAAAAACCCCAGAGGCACCCGTATTTTTGGGCCGGTGGCCAGAGAGCTTCGTGAGAAAGATTACATGAAGATCCTCTCTCTCGCGCCGGAAGTCCTTTAATCAGGAGGTGCGGAGAATGGCGAAAATGCATGTAAAAACTGGTGACAAGGTTCTGATCATCAGCGGCAAGGATAAAGGCAAGCAGGGCAAGGTTCTGGAAGTCAGCCCCAAGGAAGGCAAGATCATCATCGAGGGCTGCAACCTGGTAACCAAGCATGTCAAGCCCCGCGCAATGGGCGAGCAGGGCGGCATCGTCAAGGCGGAAGCCCCCATGTACGCCTGCAAGGCTATGCTCGTCTGCCCCAAATGCGGCAAACCCACCCGTGTTCACCACAAGGTGAACGCTGACGGCAAAAAAGAGCGTCAGTGCAAGTGCGGAGAAACTTTCTAAGAAGGAGGATAAGACATGGCTCGTCTGAAAGATTATTATAAAAGCGATGTAGCCCCGGCTCTGATGAAGAAGTTCGGCTACAAAAGTGTCATGCAGATCCCGAAGCTTGAAAAGATCGTGATTAACGTTGCTTGCGGTGAGGCTCGTGAAAACGCCAAGGTGATGGACGCCGTCGTCAAAGACCTGTCCGCCATCACCGGTCAGAAACCCGTTCTGACCACTGCGAAAAAATCCATCGCAAACTTCAAGCTCCGTGAGGGCATGGTCATCGGCGCGAAAGTGACCCTGCGCGCTGATAAGATGTACGAATTCATGGACCGTTTCTTCAATGTGGCTCTGCCCCGCGTCCGTGACTTCCGCGGCATCAACGCCAACTCCTTTGACGGCCGCGGCAACTACAATGTCGGCCTCAAGGAACAGCTGATCTTCCCTGAGATCGAGTACGATAAGATCGACAAGATCCGCGGTATGGACATCAGCTTCATTACCACTGCGAAAACCGACGAGGAAGCGAGAGAGCTTCTCACCCTCCTCGGCGCGCCGTTCGCGAAATAAGGGAGGAAAGAAAATCAATGGCTAAGAAATCGATGATTCTCAAACAGCAGAGACAGCCGAAGTTTTCCACCCGTGCTTACAACAGATGCAAAATCTGTGGTCGTCCCCACGCTTATCTGAGAAAATACGGCATCTGCCGTATCTGCTTCAGAGAGCTGGCCTACAAGGGCGAAATTCCTGGCGTGAAGAAGGCCAGCTGGTAATTGATACCAAGTAAAGGAGGTTGACGGTATGCAGATCACCGATACTATTGCAGATATGCTCACCCGTATCCGCAATGCGAATTCGGCAAAGCACGACACGGTGGATATCCCCGCGTCCAATATGAAAAAAGCAATCGCCCAGATCCTCGTCGACGAAGGCTTTGTCAAAGGCTTTACTGTGATTGAGGACGGCAAGCAGGGCATTATCCGTATGACTCTCAAATACGGTGAAAATAAATCCCCGGTCATCACCGGGCTGCGCCGGGTCTCCAAGCCCGGTCTGCGGATCTATTCCAACTGCGAAGATATGCCGAAGGTCATGAAGGGCCTGGGCATCGCGATCGTGTCCACGTCTAAAGGCGTGATGACCGACAAGAAGGCCCGCCGCGAGCACGTCGGCGGCGAAGTCCTCGCATTTGTATGGTAAGGAGGAACTGAACATGTCTCGTATTGGCAGAAAACCAATCCAGGTTCCTTCCGGCGTCGAGGTTAAGATCGACGGCCATCACATCACTGTGAAAGGCCCCAAGGGAACCCTGGAGCAAGATTTCCACAAGGACATGAGCGTGTCCTTTGATAACGGCGTCATCGAGGTCACCCGTCCGACCGACGATAAGGCTCACCGCTCGCTGCACGGCCTGACCCGTTCGCTGCTGAGCAACATGGTCGTCGGCGTGACCGAAGGCTTCAAGAAGGAGCTCGAGGTCAACGGCGTCGGCTACCGTGTCGCAAAAGACGGCAAGAACCTGGTCATGAACCTCGGCTATTCGCATCAGGTCATCATGCCTGAGGTCGAGGGCATCCAGATCGACGTCCCCGCCCCCAACAAGATTATCATTTCCGGTCCCGACAAGCAGAAAGTCGGCCAGTTTGCGGCGAATGTGCGCGAGAAGCGTCCGCCTGAGCCTTATAAGGGCAAGGGTATCAAGTACGTTGACGAGGTCATTCAGCGTAAAGAAGGTAAAACTGGTAAGAAATAAGTAGTCAAAGGAGTGACAAGAAATGGTAAATAAGCCTGACAGCAACAAGGCTCGTTTAAAAAGACACGGCAGGGTCCGCAATAAGATCTCCGGCACCCCGGAACGTCCCCGCCTCTGTGTGTTCCGCTCCGCTAAGCATATTTACGCGCAGATCATCGACGACGTGAACGGCGTGACCCTGGCCAGCGCCTCTTCTCTGGTGAAAGGCTTTGAGGGGAACGGCGGCAACAAGGAAGGCGCGTTCGCAATCGGCAAAATGCTGGCTGAAAATGCTGCTGCAAAGGGCATTACCGAGGTCGTTTTTGACCGCGGCGGCTACATTTTCCACGGCAGAGTCGCAGAGCTGGCCGCAGGCGCCCGCGAAGGCGGCCTCAAATTCTAAGAGGGAGGTATTCGTTTGGCTAGAATAGATGGGTCTAACCTGGAACTGCAGGAGAGAGTCGTAACGATCAACCGCGTTTCCAAGACGGTCAAAGGCGGCCGGATCTTCAAATTCGCCGCACTCGTCGTTGTCGGCGACGGCAACGGCATCATCGGCTTCGGCCTCGGCAAATCCGGCGAGGTTCCGGACGCTATCCGCAAAGGCATCGAGGATGCTAAGAAAAACCTGATCAAAGTGTCCTTAAAGGGCACCACCATTCCTCACGAAGTCATCGGCGAATTCGGCGCTGGCCGCGTTCTGCTGAAACCGGCTCCCGAAGGAACCGGCGTTATCGCCGGCGGCACCGTCCGTGCAGTCGTAGAAACTGCCGGCATCAAGGACATCCGCGCCAAAGCTCTCCGTTCCAACAATCCCTGCAACGTTGTGAGAGCGACCATCAACGGCCTGAAATCGCTGCGCAGCGCGAGCGAGGTCGCCGCTGTCCGCGGTAAGACCGTTGAAGAAATTCTTGGTTAAGGAGGCAGACTAATGGCAACCCTTACCGTAAAGCTCGTCAAAGGTCTTGCAGGCAAGAAAAAGGATCAGATCGCGATTGCCGAGTCTCTGGGCCTCAGAAGAGTCGGCGACGTGACCGAGCAGCCGGATAACGCTGCGACCAAAGGCAAGATCTTTAAAATTTCCCACCTCGTCGAGGTTATTGAAAAGTAAGCAAGGAGGTGCGACTATCATGAAACTGCACGAATTAGCACCGGCTGCGGGCTCCACCAAAGAGCGTTTCCGCGTCGGCAGAGGGCATGGCTCCGGCAACGGCAAGACCGCCGGCAAGGGCCACAAGGGCCAGAACGCCCGTTCCGGCGGCGGTGTCCGTCCGGGTTTTGAGGGCGGCCAGATGCCCTTGTACCGCCGTCTTCCCAAGCGGGGCTTCATCAACCACTTCGCGACCAACTACGCGGTTGTGAACGTTTCCGATCTGAACACCTTCGAGGATGGCGCGGTTGTCGACGCAGCGGCTCTGATCGAAGCGGGCCTCGTCAACAATCAGCTCGACGGCATCAAGATTCTTGGCAATGGCGAACTGACCAAGAAGCTCACCGTTCAGGTGACTGCCTTCTCCGCATCGGCGAAAGCAAAGATTGAGGCAGCGGGAGGAAAGGCCGAGGTGATGTAAGGTGTTTGAAATCTGGAGAAACGCTTTCAAACAGGAAGATCTTCGAAAAAAGATTTTATATACCCTCTTCATCCTCTTTATTTTCCGCCTGGGGTCTGCAATCCCCACCCCGTTTATTAACCCGGACGCGCTGTCTGCTATGGTGAGCAGCGCAGACTTTCTGGGTTACCTGAACATCATGACCGGCGGCGGCCTGGAGCAGGCGAATATCTTCGCGATGTCCATCACCCCGTATATCAACTCCTCCATCATCATCCAGCTCCTCACCGTCGCGATTCCTGCGCTGGAGAGGCTTGCGAAGGAGGGTGCGGAAGGCCGCAAGGCCTTAAATAAGATCACCCGGTATGTCACCTTTGGTCTCGCCATTGTCCAGGCGCTTGGCCTCTACTTTATGATGCGGCGCTCCACTGGCGTCCTGGAGTACACCGAAGGCTTCTCCGGCGTCCTCGCAGCGATCACCATCATCGCGGTCTTTACGGCCGGTACGGCGGTCGTTGTCTGGCTGGGCGACCGGATCACGGAAAAAGGAATTGGCAACGGCATCTCGATGATTCTTTTCGCCGGTATCATCTCCCGCGGCCCTGCTGCGGTGAGGACCCTGGTCGCCTGGTGGCAGGCGGGCCTTGCCGGCCAGACCCAGTACTTCTTCCTGGTCCCTGCCGTTGTTATCATCTTTATCGCGATGATCATGTTCATTGTCGTAATGAACGATGCAGAACGCCGGATTCCGGTCACTTACGCCAAGCGGGTGGTCGGCCGCAAGATGTACGGCGGACAGAACACCCACATCCCGATCAAGGTCAATATGAGCGGCGTTATGCCGATCATCTTCGCCATGTCCTTCCTCTCGATCCCCAATATGATCGGCACCTTTATCAATGTCAAAGAGGGCGGTTTCTGGGACGGCTTTTTCAGCCTCTTCGAGACGACGGGCTGGGTCTATGCAGCGCTTTACCTGCTGCTGATCATCGGGTTTAACTACTTCTACGTTGCGATCCAGTATAATCCCATTGAGATCGCAAACAACCTCCGCAAGAACAACGGCGGCATCCCCGGCATCCGTCCGGGCAAGCCTACTTCCGACTTTATCTCCCGGGTCATCTCCCGGATTACGCTGGTCGGCGCGTTGTTCCTCGGCGTTATCGCCGTATTCCCGATCATTTTCTCCGCGATTACCGGGGCGAACGTCTCGCTCGGCGGTACGTCGATCCTGATTATCGTCGGTGTCGCGCTGGAAACGATGCGGACGCTGGAGTCCCAGATGATGATGCGTCATCACAAGGGCTTCTTAGAGTAAACGGATGAAATTACAGAACAGGGGGGCTACTATGAATCTGATTTTGTTAGGCGCTCCGGGCGCAGGCAAAGGCACACAGGCTGAAGTGATCTGCAATACGCTGCACATTCCCGCGATTTCCACCGGAAATATCCTGCGGGAAGCAATCAAGAATGAGACTGCCCTGGGGATGGAAGCGAAATCCTATATGGACGGCGGCAAGCTGGTCCCGGATGAGATCGTCATCAACATCCTCAAGGAACGGCTGCAGCAGGACGACTGCCAGAATGGGTTCATTCTGGACGGCTTCCCCCGCACCGTCCCGCAGGCGGAGGCGCTCGACCAGATGAACATCCGGATCGACCGGGTGATCGACATCGAGGTCCCCGACGAAAAAATCACGGCCCGCCTCTCCGGCCGCCGTGTCTGCGAAAGCTGCGGCGCCAGCTACCACACGATGTATAAGCCTTCCAAGGAAGAGGGCGTGTGCGATGCGTGCGGCGGCAAGACTGTCCAGCGCAAGGACGACCACCCGGATACGGTGAAAGAGCGGCTGCGCGTCTACCACGAGCAGACCGAGCCTTTGATCGATTACTACACGAAGACCGGAAAACTGGTCGTCGTGGAAGGACAGGAGGAGGTCGCCGATACGACGGCTCTCACCCTGAAAGCTGTGGAGGCGTAATTCTCTCATGATCGTTTTGAAAACCCATTCGGAACTGGAACGGATGAAGAAAGCCTGCCGGATCTCCGCGGAGTCGTTAAACGTCGCCGAGGAGATCATCCGGCCGGGCGTCACCACCAAGGAGATCGACCGGGCCATGCACGACTTTATTGTCCGCAGCGGCGCCAAGCCCTCCTTCTTAGGGCTTTACGGCTTCCCGGCTTCGGCCTGTATCTCGGTTAACGACGTGGTCATCCACGGGATCCCTTCGGACTACCGTCTGGAGAACGGAGACATCGTAAGCATCGATGTTGGGGCATGCTGCGATGGCTTCCACGGGGACAACGCCTACACCTTTGTGGTGGGCGAAACCTCCGAGGAGAACTGGACTCTCCTGCGCGTGACCGAAGAGAGCCTCTACAAGGGCATCGAAGCGGCGGTGGTCGGGAACCGCATCGGCGATATCTCAAACGCCGTGCAGTCCCATGTGACCCCCTACGGCTTCGGGATCGTCCGCCAGTTCGTAGGCCACGGCGTCGGCAAGGCGCTGCACGAGGAGCCCGAGGTGCCGAACTTCGGCCGTCCCGGCAGAGGCCCGCGCCTGGTCGAAGGGATGACGATCGCGATCGAACCGATGATTACCCTCGAAGGGGATGCGGTCACGATCGACGCGGACAAATGGACGACCCGGACAAAATCCGGCAAGTGCGCCGCCCATTTTGAACATACCATCGCCATTACAAAGGATGGGCCGGTCATTCTGACCGTCCGCTGAGGTGGCGTATGGAGTGGACGAAAGGTGCGGTGGTCCGGAGCATCCGCGGCCATGACGAGGGGCTCTTTGCGGTCGTCCGGCTGGAGGACGCGTTCGCGTACCTCGCAAACGGGAAACAAAGGCCGCTTGATAAGCCCAAAAAGAAAAACCTCAAACATCTGCAGGCAGCCGGCATGACGCTGGACCTGGACCGGATACAGACTGACCGCCAGCTCAGAAAGGCGCTGCGAACAGCATTTGAAGAGGAGGATCTCTCTTGGCCAAAGAAGATGTAATCGAGATTGAAGGTACGGTAGTCGACTCGCTGCCGAACGCAACTTTTAAAGTGGAGCTCCCAAATGGTCACACCATTTTGGCCCATATTTCGGGCAAGCTCCGGATGAACTTCATCCGGATCCTTCCCGGCGATAAGGTGACGGTGGAAATGTCGCCTTATGATTTGACAAAGGGACGCATTACCTGGCGTTCCAAGTAGTGAACTCTGAACAAGGAGGGTATTCACGTGAAAGTAAGACCTTCGGTAAAACCCATGTGCGAAAAGTGCAAGGTGATCAAGCGCAAAGGCAAGATCATGGTGATCTGCGACAACCCCAAGCACAAACAGCGCCAGGGCTAATCCCTTAACGGGACCGCAAAGCTCTGATAGAAACCCATAATTACAGTTGGAGGTGCAACTTAATGGCTCGTATCGCTGGCGTAGACCTGCCCAGAGAAAAACGAATCGAGATCGGCCTGACCTATATCTACGGCATCGGCCGCAAATCGGCTGACGACATCCTCGCCGCCACCGGCATCAACCCCGACATCCGTGTAAAGGATCTGTCCGAGGAGGATGCCGCTAAGCTCCGTGACTATATCGGCGAACATTACCAGGTTGAGAGCGACCTCAAACGCACCGTCGCTCTGAACATCAAGCGCCTGGTCGAAATCGGCTGCTATCGCGGCACCCGGCATAAGAAAGGCCTGCCCGTCCGTGGACAGCGGACCAAGACCAATGCCCGTACCCGCAAAGGCCCGAAGAAAACCATCGCGAATAAGAAGAAATAAGGAGGGATTTGAAAGATGGCTAAAGTTGCTGCTAAAAAGACCGTCGTTCGCAAACGCCGCGAGCGCAAAAATATTGAGCGCGGGGCCGTTCATATCCAGTCCACCTTCAATAACACCATCGTGACCATCACCGACACCCAGGGCAATGCGATCTCCTGGGCTTCCGCGGGCGAAATGGGCTTCCGCGGGTCCAAGAAATCCACCCCCTTCGCTGCGCAGACCGCCGCTGAAAAGGCTGCCAACGCCGCCAAGGAGCATGGCCTCAAGTCCGTTGAAGTTTACGTCAAGGGCCCCGGCGCCGGCCGTGAGGCTGCCATCCGCGCCCTGCAGGCCTGCGGCCTGGAGGTCAAGATGATCAAAGACGTGACCCCCATCCCCCACAACGGCTGCCGTCCTCCCAAGAGAAGACGCGTATAATTTCGGATAGATGACTAGGAGGTGCAATTAAATGGCAAGATATACCGGTGCAGTATGCAGAATGTGCCGCCGCGAAGGGCATAAGCTCTTCCTGAAAGGCAGCAAATGCTACTCCGAACACTGCCCGTTTGTCGCGAGAGGCTTTGCCCCCGGACAGCACGGCCAGAACCGCAAGAAAGTTTCTGAATACGGCCTGCAGCTGCGCGCCAAGCAGACTGCGAAGCGCTACTACGGCGTCCTGGAAGGCCAGTTCTACCGCTATTTCGAGATGGCGACCAAGAAACCCGGCCAGCCCGGTGAAAACATGCTCCGCCTGCTGGAATGCCGCCTGGACAACGTGGTTTACCGCCTTGGCCTCGCGAACTCCAGAGCCGAAGCCCGTCAGCTCGTGCTCCACAACCACTTCAAGCTCAATGGCAAGAAGGTCAACATCCCCTCCCTGCTTGTGAAGGAAGGCGACGAGATCTCCGTCAGCGAGAAGTTCCGCCAGAGCGAAAAATACAAAGCCATCGAGGAAGCCTGCGGCTCCCGTCCCGTCCCCATGTGGCTGGACATGAACCGCGAGACCTTTACCGGCAAGATCGTTCGCATGCCCAACCGTGATGACATTGACCTCGAGGTCGAGGAACACCTGATCGTCGAGTTGTACTCCAAGTAATGTCGGAAACCTGTTGCGGGCAGTGGGCGGCACCGCCGCTTTGCGCGGCGGACGCTCATACGATTTTTGCAAGCGGGGTTTTGACAAAAAAGGGAAACGCGATAGCCATGTTGCCGCTCTTTTTGCGCAGCTTTTGCGCCCAAAAGAGCTCACGATACTGCACGGCTGGCGTAAGCCGGCGATAGGAGGGTACTGAATGATCGAGATCGAAAAGCCAGTTATTGAGACGGCTGAAATGAAGGCGGACGGAACGTATGGCAGATTTGTCCTGGAGCCTCTTGAGCGCGGCTACGGCACCACATTGGGCAACAGTCTGCGGCGGGTGCTGCTCTCTTCGCTTCCCGGTGTAGCAGTGACATCGATCAAGATTGATGGCGTTCAACATGAGTTTTCCACGGTACCGGGGGTCAAGGAAGACGTTACCGAAATTGTCCTGAATATGAAAGGGCTGATCGCCAAGATCCACGGCGACGCCCCCAAGACGGTCCACATTGAGGCGGAAGGCGAGTGCGAAGTCACCGCCGGCGACATCAAGGCGGACTCTGAGGTGGAGATTTTGGATCCGGGCATGCACATCGCCTATCTGGGGCCCGGCGCGAAGCTCTATATGGAGATCGTCATCGACAAGGGGCGCGGCTACGTTCCCAGCGAGCGCAACAAGCAGAAGCTCCAGAACGTGATCGGCGTCATCCCCGTCGACAGCATTTATACACCTGTTCTCAAAGTGAACTACACTGTGGAAAACACCCGTGTAGGACAGATTACCGACTACGACAAGCTCACCCTTGAGGTGTGGACAGACGGAACGATCTCTGCAAAGGAAGCCGTTTCGCTGGGAGCCAAGGTTCTCACCGAGCATCTTAATCTCTTTGTAGATTTGTCGGATGAAGTGTACGCGACCGATATCATGGTTGAAAAAGACGACAAGGGCAAAGAAAAAGTCCTGGAGATGACCATTGAGGAGCTTGACTTGTCTGTTCGGTCCTTCAACTGTCTGAAACGCGCCGGAATCAATACGGTAGAAGATTTGATTAACAAGTCCGAGGAAGAGATGATGAAAGTCCGCAACCTCGGGAGAAAATCCCTGGAGGAGGTTATGGCCAAGCTCGAAGCGCTTGGGTTCAGCCTCAACCGGGAAGACGAATAACTGGGTAAGGAGTGAAACCGAATGGCAGGCAGCAGAAAACTGGGGAGAACCTCTGACCATAGAAAAGCGATGCTTCGGGCGATGGTTACCTTCCTGCTGGAAAACGGCAAGATTGAGACTACTGTCACCAGAGCGAAAGAAGTGCGCATCATGACCGAGAAGATGATCACTCTCGGCAAAGAAGGCTCCCTTCATTCCAAGCGGCAGGTTTTCGCCTACGTCACCAAAGAGGGCGTTGCGAAGAAACTGTTCGATGAGATCGCGCCGAAATACGCCGACAAGAACGGCGGCTACACCCGGATCGTGAAGATCGGGCCCCGCCGCGGCGACGCCGCTGAGATGGCGATCATCCAGCTGGTATAAATTCAAGATAAAACGCCTGCCGGTATTTTCCGGCAGGCGTTTTTGCATGCGCATTTGCGCATTTTATCAAAGGGGGGCTGTGCGCTATGAGCGGATCTTTGCCCAGCAGCGGTCTACATAGCGGAGGACCGGCCCGACCGGCGCGCGCTTGGCGTCCAGCAGGCTTGACAGCTTGCGGTTGTTGAAGAGGCGCACCTTCAGCTGGTCTTCGGCCGGCAGCTCGACCGGCTCGTCGCGGTCGGCGATGAGGAAGAGGTACTCCTTTTCCGCCGCAAATTCCCCGCAGGAAATTTCCAGCCGCACCGAGAAGCCGCCGGTGTACCCCGCCGGAACGGTCCATGCGATCTCCCCGGCTTTCTGGGACAGATCCTCGGGCGCGCGCCCGGTGAAACGCCCCGCCAGCAGCGTCTCGCCTCCGTCGCCGCAGAGGGCCCATGCGACGGAGTAGTCTGCGTCCGGACGGTCGTTTAGGAGGAAGACCTCCGCCCGGAACCCGTCGCCCGGGAGGTAGAAGAGCTTTTCATACCGCAGGCTGGCCAGGACGGGGGCGTAGGCGTCCCGCATCGCGTAGTAGGCAAGCTTCATGCCGCCGTCGTACTGGAGGATGTTGGAGCACTGGATGTTGGGCCAGGGCTCGTTGAACTGCCAGGTCATCTCGCCGACATTGGCCCACTGCCGCCGCCGGTTGGCTTCCAGCGCGTAGCGGAGCGCCTCGGCCTGGACAAACTGGTTGACCTTGATGTAATCGGAAAAGGGGATGCGTTTCAGATCGCCGAACATCACGAGCTCGCGGAAGGAGTAGCTGTCCCAGCCGCCGCTGTGGTGCGCCCAGTTGCGGTTCTCGCCCGAGGTGAGCAGGCGCTGCTCCTCCGAGGGAAGGATTTTGGCAATCGCCTCCGCGGAGCTGATTCCGCCGCAGCCGAACTCCCCGTGGACGATGCTGTCCGAGGCGTTGTAGAGGGCGTAGTGCCCCTCGACGCCGCCGTACCCCCAGGGGCCGTGGACGTCGTGGTTGCTGCCGGTGTCGCCGGCCTTCAGGAGGGCGTTGGGGCCGGACGCGCTCGAGGGGTAGAAGATAATCCCCGGGGTCAGCGCCTCGGCCAAACCGCGCAGCATGGCGAGGGTCGGGTCCTCATAGGTCGCGGGATGTCCCTCGTGGTCCTCCGCGCCGAGGTAGCGGTCGTCGGTCAGCTCATTGCCGCCGTCCCAGGCGGTGAGGGAGACGTGGTTGCCCAGCCGCTTCATGTTATAAACCGCCGCCCTGTGCAGCAGCTGCAAAAATTTCGGGTCGCGGGAGGGGACGTCGTCGCAGCCGGAACTCGACATCGGGAATTCCTGTAAAACCATCAGCCCGAACTCGTCGGCCGCGTCGTAGAAATCCTCGCTCTCGATGTGGCCGCCGCCCCAGATGCGGAGGTAGTTGACGTTGGCGTCCCGCGCCGCGGCAAGCACTTCCCGGACGCGCTCCCGGCTGACCGCGCCGGTCATGCAGTCGAGGGGGACGATGTTGGTGCCTTTGAGGTAGATCCGCTTGCCGTTGACGACGGTCAGATAGGGGAGTGCGTCGTCCCGCCCTTCCACCGTCCGGTGCTCGAGGGTGCGGAAGCCCACCCGGCAGGAGAATGCGTCGCAGACGCGGCCGTCCTCCCCGCAAAGGGTCAGGCGGAAGGGATAGAGCGGCTGCGCCCCGTAGCCGTTGGGCCACCAGAGCTCCGGGTCCTCCACCGGGAAGGAGCCGCGCCAGCGCTGGAAGCTGCCGGACAGCGCGACCTTCTCCTCCGCGCGGAAGACCGTCCCGCCCGCCGGCGCGTCGAGGACGCAGGAGACCACCGCCGCCCCGCTGCCGCTGTTTTTGAGCTCGAGGGAGACCTCGACCCGCCAGCCGTCCGGCCCCTTGACCGGGCGGACCGCGCAGTGTTCGATGCGGGTGAGGGGGTGCGCCGTCAGCGTGACTTCCCCGTAAAGCCCCAGGCTGACCAGCCGGGCGGCGAAATCCCATTTATAGTTGAAGCGGGCCTTGAGATAGCGGGTCCTGGAGGTGTAGCCGGGCTGCGGGGCGGCAAAGGGGGCGTGTTCGAGGACGCAGACGAGGACGTTTTCCTCCCCGGGCCTTACAAAATCGTTGACCGCAGCCTCAAAGGGGAGGTACATCCCCTCGTGGCGGCCGAGGAAATGGCCGTTTAGGTAAATTTTCGCCGCGTAGTCGATGCCGGCGAAGCGGAGGAACAGCGGGTCGCGCGCGTCCTCCTCCGAGAGGGTGAAGGAGGTGCGGTAGACCCACCAGCGGTTTGCCACCCACTCGCAGTGGAGGCTGTTGCTGGCGAAGTAGGGGTCCTCGGTCAGGCCGGCCTTCTGCAGGTCGGCGTAGATGCAGCCGGGGACCGACGCCGGGAACCAGGGGGTCTGGTTGGCCAGCGGCAGCCCCTGCTGGATGTGCCTGGAAAAATCGGCCTGCCAGGGGAGGGTTCCCATCGCCTGCCAGGGGGAGAGGGGGATGTGCTTCATCGTTTCATCGCTCCGTTTCCTGTAATTTTTTGTTCTGCTTTCAGGATAGCTGATTCGTGCGGCTTTGTCAAGCGGCTGAGGGCGGATTGTTCACAAAAATCGCCTTGCCATTCCGCGCGGGGATGTGGTATGATAAGGGTGCAAAGGCTGCCCCGGCGGGAAACAGCCTGTAATATATCGAAGAAATCAACAAGGGGGAATCTTTTTGACCGAATACAAGCGCAAAAAAATGGTGCGGCTGGTCAGCATTGTGCTGGCGGTGCTGGTGGCGCTCGGCGTTGTGGCGAGCAGCCTTGCCGCTTTCCTGTAAGGAGGCGCCATGAAACGTTACGCGATCTATCTCCTCGACGCGGACAACACCCTCTTTGACTTCGGCAAGGCGGAGAAAAACGCCTTTTGGAAGACCTTTGAGGCCCTGTCCGGCCGGCCATGCACCGAGGAGCTCTACGCCTGCTACAGCCGGCTGAACAGCGCCCTCTGGGAGGCGCTCGAGCGCGGGGAGATCACCAAGCCGCAGCTCCAGCAGACCCGGTTTGCCCGCTTCCTGCGGGAACAGGGCCTTTCCGGCGACGGGGACGCCTGGAACGAGGCGTTCCTTGACCGGCTGGCCGGGGAGCGCTTCCTCCTCGACGGCGCGGAGGAGGCCTGCCGCCGCCTCTCGGCCCACGCGCCCCTCTACATCGCCACCAACGGCTTTACCCGGGTGCAGAAGCGGCGGCTGCGGGAATCCGCCATCGCGCCCTATATCAGCGGCATCTTTGTCTCGGAGGAGGCGGGGGCGGAAAAGCCCAGCCGGGTCTACTTCGCGCACGTCTTCCGGCAGCTCGGGCAGCCGCCGCGGGAATCGGTCCTCATGGTGGGGGATTCCCTGACTTCTGATATGACCGGCGGTAGAAATTACGGCATCGACACCTGTTGGTATAATCCCAAGGAAAAACCGCTTCCGGGGGATTGCGCCGTGACCTGGCAGATTGCGCGTCTATCCGACCTGCTCGTCCCCTGGGAATCCGGCGCCGAGTAAAACCCCGGGCGGAATTCTTGCATAATTCTAACAAAATTCATAAAAACCGGTTGCATTGCTTGCCAATCTGTAGTACAATAAGAACATGAACCAGACAAGATTATTTGGGAGGTATGGGAAATGGCGATTCATTTTAACGGCAATTATCTGAAAGGATTCATGGCGGATCACGAGCTCGGCGCGCTCGCCGGCGCGGTCAAAACCGCCCATGAGACCCTGCACAGCGGCACCGGTTTGGGGAACGACTTCCTCGGCTGGGTCGAACTGCCGACCAATTACGATAAGGAAGAATTTGCCCGCATCCAGCAGGCCGCCGAGAAGATCAAAAACCAGGCGGACATCCTCATCGTCATCGGCATCGGCGGCTCCTACCTGGGCGCCCGCGCCGCCATCGAGCTCTTAAAGTCCCAGCTCTACAACAACCTCAAAAAGGACACCCCCGACATTTATTTTGCCGGCAACAGCGTCAGCCCCTCTTACTTACAGGAACTCCTCTCCATCTGCGAGGGCAAGGATATTGCGGTCAACGTCATCTCGAAATCCGGCACCACCACCGAGCCGGCGCTGGCGTTCCGGGTGTTCAAATCGCTGCTTGAGAAGAAGTACGGCGCTGAGGGCGCGAAAGAGCGCATCTACTGCACCACCGACAAGGCCCGCGGCACCCTGAAGGAGCTGGCCGACCGGGAGGGCTACGCCACCTTTGTCGTCCCGGACGACGTCGGCGGACGGTTCTCGGTGCTGACCGCCGTCGGGCTGCTGCCCATTGCGGCCGCCGGTTGCGACATCACAAAGATCATGGAAGGCGCGAAGGCCGCGCAGGATGCGTTTGCCTGCCCCGACCTCCTCTCCAACGAGTGCTACCAGTACGCCGCCACCCGCTTCGCCCTCTACCAGAAGGGCAAGGCGGTCGAGATCATGGCCAGCTTCGACCCCTGCTTCGCCATGATGGCCGAGTGGTACAAGCAGCTCTACGGCGAGAGCGAGGGCAAGGACGGCAAGGGCCTCTACCCCTCCTCCGTCATCTTCTCCACCGACCTGCACTCGCTGGGCCAGTTCATCCAGGACGGCTCCCGCATCATGTTTGAGACCTTCATCGACATCAAAAAGCCCAAGCAGGACTTCTTCATCGAGGAGGATCCCGAGAACCTCGACGGCTTAAACTTCCTCTCCAACCAGGAGATGTCCAATGTCAACCGCAAGGTCATGGAGGCCACCATCCTGGCCCACACCGAGGGCGGCGTCCCTGCCATCGTGCTGGAGCTCCCCGAAATCAACGAGTTTGAGCTCGGGTACATGATCTACTTCTTCGAGAAAGCCTGCGCCATCTCCGGCTACCTGCTGGGGGTCAACCCCTTTGACCAGCCCGGCGTCGAAGGCTACAAGAAGAACATGTTCGCCCTGCTGGGCAAGCCCGGCTACGAGGACCGCAGAGCCGACCTCGAGGCCCGCATCTCCAAATAACTACCCACACATCCAAGCAACACATTATCATAAATGGAGGTAACCGATATGATTACTCTGATCGTAGGAAAAAAAGGAACCGGCAAGACCAAGATCCTGGTCGACATGGTCGCCAAGGCGGAGGCTGCGTCGAGCGGCAACGTCGTCTGCATCGAGCGGGTTCCCAACCTGACCTACAGCATCCCCCCCTCTGTCCGTCTGATGGAAACATCCAAGGATGAAATCGAAGGATACGAGGAGTTTTACGGCTTCCTGACCGGCGTCCTGGCCGGCAACTTCGATATCACCGACATGTTCGTAGACTCCACCCTCCGCATCGGCGGCCGGGATTACGACAAGCTGGGCAAGTTCCTCCAGAAGCTCAACAAGTCGGTCGGCGACCGCGACGTCAACATCGTCTTCACCGTTTCGGCGGACCGGGAAGAGCTGCCGGAGTCTGTGACCGCATTCATTAAGTAAGCTTTAAGTTTTGCGAAGCGTCCGCGCAGGCGGGAGCCGGAGCGTCTCGCCGGGGAACCGGCAGGGGCTTTGGCTCCCGTCCGCATTTTTCTGCAAAAACTGTGAAAGGAATGGCTCCGATGAAGCGTGTAACCCTCTTTGACTCCACCCTGCGGGACGGTGCGCAGGGCGAGGGCATCAGTTTTTCGGTCAATGACAAGCTCAAAATCCTCCGCCTGCTGGACGGGCTGGGGATCCCCTATGTGGAGGCCGGCAATCCCGCCTCCAACCCCAAGGACCGCGAGTTCTTTCATAAGGCCGCATCCATCCCGCTGCGCCACGCCGCGCTGGTCGCCTTCGGCTCGACCAGGAAGCCGGATACCGCCCCGGCGGACGACCCCGGCCTGGAGGCGCTGCTCGGGGCCCGGACCCGCACCGTCGCGATTTTCGGCAAGGCGTCCTGCTTCCATGTGGAGGAGGTGCTGCGCACCAGCCTCACAGAAAACCTGCGGATGATCGAGGATTCCATCCGCTATCTCGCGGCCAACGGGCGGGAGGTCTTCTTTGACGCGGAGCACTTCTTCGACGGGCTGCGGGAAAACCCGGATTACGCCCTCCGGGTGCTGCGGACCGCCGCCGAAGCGGGCGCCGCGGCCGTCATCCTCTGCGACACCCGGGGCGGGACCCTTCCGGGGGAGATCTACGAGGGGGTGCAGAGGGCCTGCAGCGCCGTGCAGGCGCCGGTCGGCATCCACTGCCACAACGATATCGGCTGCGCCGTCGCGGGCAGCCTGCTGGCCGTGCAGGCGGGCGCCGTCCAGGTCCAGGGGACGCTGCTCGGCTTCGGGGAGCGGTGCGGCAACGCAAACCTCTCCTCCCTCATCCCGACCCTCCAGCTCAAGATGGGCTATGACTGCATCCCGCCCGCGCAGATGGCCGGGCTCACCCAGTGCGTGCGGGCGGTCGGCGAGACGGCCAACGTCGTCCCGGACGGCGGGATGCCCTACGTCGGCAAAAACGCCTTCGCCCACAAGGGCGGGATGCACATCGACGGGGTGCGGAAGGCGCCGGCCTCCTTTGAGCACATCGACCCCGCCGCCGTGGGCAACGCGCGCGAATTCCTCATCTCGGAGGTGTCGGGCCGGGCGGCGGTCGCCCAGGCGCTCGGCGCCGGCGAGCAGGAGGCCGCCGAGATCGTCCGGCTCGTCAAGGAGCAGGAGCACGAGGGCTTCCAGTACGAGTACGCCTCCGCGAGCCTCCAGCTGCTGGTCATGCGCCGCAAGGGGCAGCTCCCGCCCTTTTTTGAGGTGCTGTATTCCCGCACGGTCGGCGAGCAGCGGCTCTCCGGCGAGGAGGGCGGGGCGGGCTCCTCGGCCATCGTCAAGATCCGGGTCGGGGACAGCTGCGAGATCGGCGGCGGAGAGGGGGAAGGCCCCGTCCACGCCCTCGACGGGGCGCTCCGCAAGGCGGTCGGGCGGTTTTTCCCCAGCATCGGCGACGTCCGCCTCATCGACTACAAGGTGCGGGTGATCGAGCCGCAGGACGCGACGGCGGCCAAGGTCCGGGTCCTCGTCGAAAGCACCGACGGCCGGGACGTCTGGACGACGGTCGGCGTCTCCCGCGACATCATCCAGGCGAGCCTGCAGGCCTGTGTCGATGCGATCGAGTATAAGCTCTGGCGGGAACAGGCCGGAAAGGAGCAGCGATGAAAACCCTTTTCCTCTCCGACCTGGACGGCACCCTCATCGGCCATGACCTGGCCGTCCCGCCCGACAGCGCCGCCGGGATCCACGCCGCCATTGCCCGCGGGGACGGCTTTGCCGCCGCGACCGCCCGCACCCCGGCGACCGTCTCCAAAATCCTCGTCCCCATTCGAGGGATGCTGCCCGCCATCGTCATGAACGGGGCCGGGATTTTCGACTTAGAGAAGGGGGAGTACCTCTGCCTGCGCACCCTCTCCCTGCAAAAGGAACGGGAGGTCCGGGGCATCCTCGGCCATATCGGCGTCAACGCCTTCCTCTACACCGTCAAAGGCAGCCATATCGACGTCTATTACCGCGAGCCGGAGAGCATGAGCCAGCGGATGTTCCGCGAAGTGCGCACCGGCAGCCCTTATAAGACTTTTGTGGAGGGGGATGCCCCTGACAGCGCGCAGCGCCTCTTTTTCTGCGCCATCGAGAGCGAGGAGCGCACCGCACGGATGGCAGAGGAACTGGCCGCCCTCGAAGGGATACGCTTTTACCGCTACCGCGACGTCCACGACCCGGAAAACTGGTATGTGGAGATATACGACGCCTCCGCCTCCAAGGCGGCGGGGGTGCGGTTTCTGCGGGAGCGGTACGGCTTTGACCGGGTGGTGGCCTTTGGCGACAATCTCAACGACCTCCCCCTCTTCGAGGCCGCGGACGAAGGATACGCGGTCGCCAATGCCGTCCCCGCCTTAAAGGAGGCCGCCACCGGCGTGCTGGAGGAGGCGGACACCGCTGCGGTCGGCCGGTTTATCGGCCGGTACGGCGGCTAATCCCTGCGCAGGAATTCCGCCCAGCGGAAATTCCCCTCCTGCTCCTCCTTCTGCCAGAAAATAAGCCGCCCGCAGTACTCCGCCGCCCGCTTCTCGACCGGCTCCCGGCAGCTTTCCGGCCCGTACCGCAGCACCAGCGCCGTCAGCTCGTAGAGGGGGAAGCCCAGCGCGTGCCCCGGGGTGTGGACGGTGCTGCACGCCTGGGCGGCCGCGTGGCAGAGGGCGGCCTCCTCGGGCGGCAGGGATTTGGCGAGGGCGTGGCAGGCGAGGATTTCCCGCTTGGCGGCGGGCATCTTGATCGTCCCCGCCGCCCAGAGCCGGCAGGCGGCGAGCATCGCAGCGGGCTGCTCCTCTTCCGGAAGCCGCTCCCGCAGCTGCGCGACCGCCTCCTCGGCCAGCGAAAAGGCCCACAGCACGACGGCCCGGCGGTTCTGCTCCGCCAGAAGGGCGGACAGTTCCGCGAGAAGGGGGCTGTCCTTGCCAAAAAGGACCTGGTTTTTGCGTCTGATTTTCTGACGGACCTCGTCCATCCAATCCATATCGAAATCTCCTTTCAAAAATCCCCCGGAACGCGCGGTTCCGGGGGATTTGGCATAGTTTGGGGGATTTTTTGGCGTTCTGTTAACGGAAGTACTCGACGCCGCTCTTGAAGATCATCTGATCCTTGTCGCCGGCGATGTTCTTGGCGATGTTGTCGCCGGTGCGCTCGCTGTGGGCCATCTTGCCGAAGACGCGGCCGTCGGGCGAGGTGATGCCCTCGATGGCTGCCACCGACATGTTGGGGTTGAAGCGGATGTCGTAGGTGGGCTGGCCATTCAGATCGATGTACTGGGTCGCGATCTGGCCGTTTTCCGCAAGGCGGCGGATCCATTCGTCGCTTGCGACGAAGCGGCCCTCGCCGTGGGAGATCGGGACGGTGTGGTAGTCGCCGACCTGGGTGTGGGCGAGCCAGGGGGATTTGTTGGAGGCGATGCGGGTGTAGACCATCCGCGACTGGTGGCGGCCGATCGAGTTGAAGGTCAGGGTGGGGGAATCATCGGCCATTTCGACGATCTCGCCGTAGGGGACAAGCCCCAGCTTGACCAGCGCCTGGAAGCCGTTGCAGATGCCGAGCATCAGGCCGTCGCGGTTTTTGAGCAGCTCGTGGACGCCGTCCTTGATGGCCGGGTTGCGGAAGAAGGCGGTGATGAACTTGCCCGAGCCGTCCGGCTCGTCGCCGCCCGAGAAGCCGCCGGGGATCATGACGATCTGCGCCTTCTTGAGCCGGCGGACAAATTCGGCGACCGACTCCTCGATGGCCGCGCTCGAGAGGTTGTTGATGACAAAGATGTCGGTGTTGGCGCCCGCCTTCTCAAAGGCGCGCTGGGTGTCGTACTCGCAGTTGGTGCCGGGGAAGACGGGGATCAGCACCCGCGGGGAGGCCGCCTTGATGGCGGGGGCGGGGCGGGAAGCCGCCTGATAGGCGTATGCCTCAACCGGCTCGCTGCTCGTCTCGATGTTGCAGGGGAAGACCTTTTCCAGCCGGTCCTCGTAGGGCTTCTGCAGCTCTTCAATGGTGGCCATCTTGGAGCAGTCGGCGCTCTCGATGATGGGCTCCATCCGGGTCACGCCGATGATCTCCGCCTCGTTGGCGGAGGTGCCGCCGGCCAGCTCGAGGACGAAGCCGCCGTAGACGGGGTTGAAGAGGACGGTGGGCTCGAGGTCCTTTGTGAACTTGAAGCCGACCTTGTTGCCGAAGGCCATCTTGCAGATTGCCTCGGACACGCCGCCGAAGCCGAGGGTCCAGGCGGAGAGGACCTTGCCTTCCCGGATCATCGTTTCCACCCGGGTAAAGACCTCCTTGACGCTCTCGAAATCGGGCGCGCCGTTTTCCTGATATTTGGGCAGGAGGAGGATGACGGTCGAACCGATCTGCTTGAATTCGGGGGTGATGACGGTCCGCGCGTCGCCGGTCGAGATGGCGAAGGAGACGAGGGTGGGCGGGACGTCGATGTTCTCAAAGGTGCCGGACATGGAGTCCTTGCCGCCGATTGCGGCGCAGCCGAGCCCGAGCTGGGCCTCCAGACCGCCGAGCAGGGCGGCCATCGGCTTGCCCCAGCGGGCGGGATCGGTCTTCATCCGCTCAAAATACTCCTGGAAGGTGAGCCAGCAGGGGGAGTGGGTGCCGCCGGCCGCGACGACCTTGGCCACCGACTCGACAACGGCGTACATCGCCCCGAGGTAGGGGTTCTGCTCGGCGATATAGGGGTTGTAGCCCCAGCCCATGATGGAGCAGGTGTTGGTGTCCCCTTCGAGGACGGGGATCTTGGCGGACATCGCCTGGGTCTTGGTCATCTGGTACTTGCCGCCGTAGGGCATGGTGACGGTGCCGGCGCCGATGGAGGCGTCAAAACGCTCGACCAGCCCCTTCTGGGAGCAGATGTTCAGGTCGGAGAGGTGCTCCATCCAGCCCTCGCGGGTATTCGGGTGGGAGTTGACCGGCTTGACGGGGCTGCCGGAGATGCGGGCGGAGGTGTGCTTCTCCGCGCCGTTGGAATTTAAGAATGCGCGGGAGAGGTCGACGATGCGGTTGCCGCACCAGTCCATCGTGAGCCGCGGCTCGGCGGTGACGACGGCGACCTTGGTCGCCTCGAGGTTTTCGGCGTTGGCGAGGGCGATGAACTTGTCCGCATTTTCGGGGGAGACGACGACCGCCATCCGCTCCTGGGATTCGGAGATGGCAAGCTCGGTGCCGTCGAGGCCGTCATATTTCTTCGGGACCGCGTCGAGGTTGATGGACAGGCCGTCGGCCAGCTCGCCGATGGCGACCGAAACGCCGCCCGCGCCGAAGTCGTTGCAGCGGCGGATCATCCGGGTGACCTCCGCGTTGCGGAAGAGGCGGGAGATCTTGCGCTCGATGGGCGGGTTGCCCTTCTGGACCTCCGCGCCGCAGGTGTGGATGGATTCCAGGGTGTGGGACTTGGAGGAGCCGGTCGCGCCGCCGCAGCCGTCGCGGCCGGTGCGGCCGCCCAGCAGGATGACGACGTCGCCGGGGTCGGGGACGTCGCGGACGACGTGGTTAGCCGGCACCGCGCCGACGACCGCGCCGATTTCCATCCGCTTGGCGACGTAGCGGGGGTGGTAGATCTCGGTCACTTCGCCGGTCGCAAGGCCGATCTGGTTGCCGTAGGAGCTGTAGCCGTGGGCGGCGGTGGTGACGAGCTTTTTCTGGGGCAGCTTGCCGGGCAGGGTCTCGCTGAAGGGGACGGTCGGGTCGGCAGCGCCGGTGACCCGCATGGCCTGGTAGACATAGGCGCGCCCGGAGAGCGGGTCGCGGATGGCGCCGCCCAGGCAGGTGGCGGCCCCGCCGAAGGGCTCGATTTCAGTCGGGTGGTTGTGGGTCTCGTTTTTGAACTGGAGCAGCCATTTCTCCTGGATGCCGTCGACTTCGACGTTGATCTTAACCGAGCAGGCGTTGATCTCCTCGCTCTCGTCGAGCTCCTTGAGCTTGCCGTCCTTTTTGAGCTTCTTGGCGCCGATGGTGGCGAGGTCCATCAGGGTGATGGGCTTGTTGCGGCCGACGTACAGCTCGCCGCGGAGCTCGAGGTATTTGTCAAAGCTCTCCCGGATGGCCGCATCGTCGATCTCGACGTCGTCGATGATGGTGCCGAAGGTGGTGTGCCGGCAGTGGTCGGACCAGTAGGTGTCGATCATCCGGATCTCGGTGATGGTGGGGTCGCGGTGCTCGCCGTCCCGGAAGTAGGCCTGGCAGAAGGCGATGTCGTCGAGGTCCATCGCGAGGCCGTAGTCGGAGACAAAGGCGGCGAGGCCGTCCCGGTCGAGGGAAATGAAGCCTTTGAGGGTCTCGACGGTGGTGGGGATGGCGTATTCGGTCTTTAAGGTGTCGACCTTCTCAAGGCTCGCCTCTCTCGCCTCGACGGGGTTGATGAGGTGGTTCTTGATAGCGGCGAACTGCTCGTCGGTCAGTTCCCCTTCGAGGAGGTAGATCCGGGCGTTGCGGACGGCGGGGCGCTCGCCCTGGGTCATGAGCTGGATGCACTGCTCGCAGGAGTCGGCGCGCTGGTCGAACTGGCCGGGCAGGTACTCGACGGCAAGCAGGCGCTGGTTTTCGGCGAGGGGGGGCAGCTCGTCCCGGATGAGGTCGACGGGCGGCTCCGAAAAGATGGTGTGGGAGGCCGTTTCGAAGTCTTTTTGGTCGATGCCCTCCACATCATACCGGTTAAAGAGCCGGAGTGCTGCAAGGGAAATGCCGAGGGAGTCCTTGATGTCGCGGCGGGTGGCGTCAGCCTCGACCGCGAAGGCGGGTTTTTTCTCCACATAAATTCGGTAAACGGACATGGGTTCCATTCCTTTCCAAGAAAAATCGTCGGTTTGTCGTCGGTTTATTTATGGTACAAGCGTGCCGACGCAGTGCCCGTCGAGCACCGCCTCCAGCCGCATTTTACAGATGGTCCCGCAGAGCTTCTCTGCGCAGTTTAGATAGACCGGGGTGTAATTTTTGGTAAAGCCCTCGTAGCCGAGGGGGGAGCGGGTCGTTTCGACCAGCACTTCCTCCGTCCGGCCGAGCTGGCTTAACAGGAAAGCGCTGCGGACCTCGTCCATCGCCGCAATCATCCGGCGGCTGCGCTCCTCCTTGACGGCGTTCGGGACCTGGCCGGGCCGGCCTGCGGCGGCCGTCCCCGGGCGGGGGGAGTATGCGAAGACATGCGCCTTGGCAAAGCCCATTTCCCGGGCAAAGGCGAGGCTTTCGGCAAAATCCTCCTCCGTCTCCCCGGGGAAGCCGACCATGATGTCGGTCGTCAGGGAAGGGTTTTCAAAGGCGCGGCGGATATCGGCCGCAATCCGGGCGTATTCGGCGGTATCGTAGTGGCGGTTCATGGCCCGCAGGGTCCGGTCGCAGCCGCTCTGCAGCGCAAGGTGGAACTGCGGGCAGAATTTCGGCAGGGAAGCCATCCGGGCGATGTCCTCCCCGGTCAGCAGCTCCGGTTCAAGGCTCCCGAGCCGCACCCGCTCAATCCCCCCGACCGAGCAGGCGAGCTCGACCGCGTCGATGAGCCGCAGCCCGAGCTCCTTCCCGTAGGAGGAAAGGTTGATGCCGGCCAGCACCACCTCCCGGTAGCCGTTTGCGGCCAGGTCCGCAAGCTCCGCGCGGAGCTCCTCCGGCGGCTTGGAGCGGACAGGACCCCTTGCCTTCGGGATGATGCAGTAGGAGCAGTACCGTTCGCACCCGTCCTCGATCTTGACAAAGGCGCGGGTCCTGCCCCGCAGGCCGGAGACCCGCATCGGCTCAAAGCCCTCCCCGCGCTCATGCGGCTGGATGGCGACGACCCGCTGCCCGGTTTCGCAGGCAGTCCGGACAGCGGCCAGAAGCCCCGCCCGGTTGCGGGAGCCGGTGACGATGTCCGCTTCGGGGATCGCGGCGGCCTCATCCGGGAAGGCCTGGGGGTAACAGCCGGTCAGCGCGGCCAGCGCGCCGGGGTTTTGCTTTTTGAGCCGCCGCAGAAGCTGCCGGGTCTTTTTATCCCCCGACGCGGTGACGGTGCAGGAATTGACCACGTACAGATCCGCGAAATCCTCCGCGTCGACGACCTCGTACCCTTCCCGCGCAAAGGCCTCGGAGAGCATTTCGGTTTCGTACTGGTTTACCTTGCATCCGAGCGTTGTGAATGCGACACGCATCCGCAGCCTCCTCTCGAATTTATTAGTATTTACTTAAAACGATCCACACAACTCGGCATATCGTTTAAAATCTATCGTTTAAGCAGTGGAAATAGCCGAAAAATGGTTGTGTAATATGGACAAATATCAGCCTTCATAATTAGTATTATAATAGATTTGAGAGAAATTTACAATTAGCAGTTGACTAGAAAGCAAACAACTGATATATTGAAAATATGGTAATTATAGATAGTGCTTAGTGAAGCCTTGTCCGGGTTGCCAAATTTCAAAACTTTAATGGAGGTCGATACCAATGAAAACTTGCAACATCATGCTCAACACCATCAATGACGTGAAAAAGTTCGTCAACATCGTGAGCAAATATGACTTCGACGTTGACCTGATTTCCGGGCGTTATGCAATCGACGCCAAATCCATTATGGGCATTTTCAGCCTGGATCTCTCCAAGCCGATCAAGCTGAACGTTCACTCTGACAGCTGCGACGCTTTCATCGAGGAAATCAAGGCCTTTATTGTCGAATAATCTTTGACCGGCGATGAATCTCTGTTGTGCGCGATAGGCCCTGGAAGGAAACTTCCGGGGCCTTGTTCTTTTTTGGCCGCGCGGGGCATAATCTTGTAGCAAACCGAATGGAAAAGGACGGTGCCTGCCTGATGAAAGCCTACCGATACCGCCTGAGCGCCCTGCTGCTTGCGGCCGCGGCCGCCGTTTGGGCCGCCATGCCCGCCGCCGCGGACGGCCTGCGCGAGGAAAGCGCCGCCGAAACCTCCGCATCCGGGCAGGAGGAAGCCGTCGTGACCGAGGCGCAGGTCAGCGCGATTCCCGCGAAGTCGGCCGTGCTGCTCGACGCCGGAAGCGGCCAGCTTCTCTTTGAGATGAACGCCCATGAACAGATGCCCCCCGCTTCCATCACCAAGATCATGACCATGCTGCTGGTGATGGAGGCGATCGAGGACGGGAAGATCTCCTACGGCGATACGGTCACCTGCTCCGACCATGCGGCGGAACAGGGCGGCTCCCAGATCTGGCTCGAGCCGGGGGAGCAGATGACGGTCGAGGAGCTGCTCAAGGCGGCGGCCGTCAACTCGGCCAACGACGCCTCGATGGCGCTGGCCGAGCATGTCGCGGGGACCGAGGACGCCTTTGTGGAGCAGATGAACGCCCGCGCGGCTGAACTCGGGATGAAGGACACCGTCTTTCAAAACCCCACCGGCCTGGACGAAGAGGGGCACCTCTCGAGCGCCTATGACATCGCGCTGATGTCCCGCGCCCTGCTCTCCCATGAGGACATCACCCGATTCACCACCATCTGGATGGACACCCTCCGCGGCGGAGAGACCGCCCTCACCAACACCAACCGCCTAGTGCGGTTTTATGAGGGCTGCACCGGCCTCAAAACCGGCACCACCGACGGCGCGGGGAGCTGCCTTTCCGCCTCCGCCGAGCGCGGCGGGCTGCACCTCATCGCCGTCTCGATGGGGAGCGCGACCTCGGACGACCGTTTCTCCTCCTGCCGGACCCTCTTGGACTACGGCTTCTCCGCCTTTGAGAGCTTCACCCCCCACCTCGACCCGGTCCAGCTCGCGGCCCTTCCGATCCGGGACGGGGTCATGCCGTCGCTGACGATGGTCTTCGGGGAGGTTCCCTCCCTGCTGGTTGCAAAGGGACGGGCGGATGAGATCGACTGCACGGTGGAGATCCCGGAGGAGCTGGAAGCGCCGGTTGCGGAAGGGGCTGTGGTCGGAACGGTCCGCTACACCCTGGACGGCAAGCTGCTCGCCGAGGTCGAGGTCCTCGCCGGGCACGCCGTCCCCCGGATGAGCTTCAGCACCGCCCTGCGGATGCTGTGGCAGGCGCTGACGGCGGGCCATGCCAGCACAGATTAGCATCGTAAAAAGGAAAAGGGGTGAGCCGTGCGGCCACCCCTTTTGCCGTGCGTGTCAGCCGACCCAGATCTTTGCTTCGGGCATGACCTGGCGGCTGGTGCGGCTGCCGGCCGCCATTGTAATGGAAAGGGCGAAGGAAACCGGCCCGACCCGTCCGAGGAACATGGTAAAGATGAGCACAAGCTTGCTCAGCACGTGGGCCTGGGGCGAAATGCCGACCGAGAGGCCGACCGTCGCGAAGGCGGAAACCGACTCAAAGAGCGCGTCAATCTCCGAATTGCTTGATTCGGTGGCCAAAACGACGCCGGTGCTGAGGATGACCAGCAGCGCGCCCAGTGCGAAGACGCTCAGCGCCTTGTAGACGACCAGCTTGTCGACCCGCCTTCTGCGGATGATGGTGTCGGTCCGCCCACGCATGACCGAAAGGACGGTCATCACAAGCACCACAATGGTCGTCACTTTGACGCCGCCGCCGGTCGAGCCGGGCGCCGCGCCGATGAACATGAGGAGGATGCCCAGGAATTTGGAGACGACGGTCATATCCCCGTTCCCGATCGAATCAAAGCCGGCGGTGCGGGTGGTAATGGACTGGAAAAGGGCGTTGACCATCTTGTTTGGGACGCTCAGCCCGCCGATGGTATCGGGGTTGTTCCATTCGAAGACCAGGAAGAGGACAAATCCGAACAGGATCAGGGCCGCAGTCGCCGCGAGGACAATCTTGCTGTGGAGGTTTAAGTGCCGGCGGCGCCGGAAGTTCCACAGGTCCTGCCAGACGATAAAGCCGAGACCGCCCGCGACGATAAGTCCGCCCAGCACCAGAAGCACCCAGGGGTTGTTTTGTATCGATATGAGGCTCGAATACTCCCCGTTCATTCCCAGCAGGTCGAAGCCCGCGTTGCAGTAGGCGGAGATGGCGAAAAAGAAGGACATGAAGAGCCCGTACGCTCCGAATTCGGGGATGAAGACGGGCATCAGCAGCAGCGCGCCGATCAGCTCGGTGAGAAAGGTGACGGCCATTACCGTTTTGAGAAGGTGGGAGGTGTTGACCCGGTCGTCGGCCGAGACCGACTCCTGGGCGAGCTGTGCGGTGCGGAGGCTCACCTTTTTGCCGATGACAAAGTAAAAGAAGCTGGTCAGCGTCACCAGCCCCAGCCCGCCCAGCTGGATGAGGCAGATGATGACCGACTGGCCGCCGGTATTAAAGTAGGTGTAGGTGTCATAGACGATCAGTCCGGTTACGCAGGTAGCCGAAGTGGCGGTAAAAAGCGCGTCTACAAAAGGGGTGACAACGCCCTGGCGGTTGAAGACGGGCAGCATCAGCAGCAGCGCTCCCACGAGGATCAGGATGGCGAAGCTGGAGACAATGATAAGAGCGGGGTTTTTGAGGATAACGGAATCCCGCCGCCCGTCCAGCGAAAATCGGATCGGTTTCAATTTGAATTCTCCCATTTCAAATGAATTTGCGGGAAGAAGCTCCCGTATGCTTCGATTATAGCAAAGTCTATTCCAATATGCAACCATTTCCGGAAAAGTCAAGAGTAAAAGCAGAAAAAACCGAAAAAAATTTTTAGGCGGCGGCAATGTGGGCGGAAAACAGGTCGTTTGAACTCGCAAAGCCTAATATTTCGCGCGGATAGTTATTGATCCACGTTTCAACTCGAAGGATATATGCGGCGGTTACTTTCCGGAAGTCTGTTCCTTTCGGCAAGAACCGCCGTATCATTTTGTTAATGTTTTCGTTCGTTCCGCGTTCGTATGCGCTATAAGGGTGGCAATAATAAACCTTCGTCCGCTTCCGGTTCTTCCCGTAGATTGACTTTTCAATTCCGGCGCAATCCGCGAATTCTGAACCGTTGTCAAACGTAATGCTTTTGAATATCTTTGAAAAGCGCTTTCCGTATCGGCGTTCCAGCTTGTTCAGCGCCGCTACGACGCTGGCGGCTGTCTGATCCGGTATCTTCATAATGATTTCTTGCCGCGTCAGCCGTTCCGAAAGGACGAACAAGGCTTCCTTCGTCTTTTTCTTTCCGCATACGCAATCGCCTTCCCAATGCCCGAAAGTCGTTCGTTTTCCGATTTCCGGATCGCGTCTTTCTATGCTTTCTCCCTGCGGCGCGCGGGCGGATTTCTTGTGTATCCTAAAAAGCGTCAAGTGGATGTATACTAAAAAATAGGACAAGTATGGTAAAATAGGAGACAAGGAAAAAAGAAAGGAAGGAAGAAAATGGCAAACTCAAAAGCAACGCCAAAATACAGCGAAGATTTCAAAAAAACAATCGTAAGCCTGTATCAGTCGGGAAAAACCTACTCGGAAAT
>DVKD01000005.1 GCA_018716285.1 Candidatus Merdivicinus faecavium | reverse complement strand
TCCATCTACACCGGCATCACCATCGCCGAGTACTTCCGGGACATGGGCTACGACGTGGCCGTCATCGCCGACTCCACCTCCCGCTGGGCCGAGGCCCTGCGCGAGATGTCCGGCCGCCTGGAGGAGATGCCCGGCGAGGAAGGATACCCCGCCTACCTCTCCTCCCGCCTGGCGGAATTCTATGAGCGGGCGGGCTTTGTCCGCTGCCTCGGGTCGGACGGGCGGACCGGCGCCATCTCGGCCATCGGGGCGGTATCGCCGCCCGGCGGCGATACCTCGGAGCCGGTCTCCCAGGCGACGCTGCGGATCGTCAAGGTCTTCTGGGGCCTTTCTTCCGACCTCGCCTACAAGCGGCATTTCCCGGCCATCGACTGGCTGACGAGCTACTCCCTCTACAGCGACACCCTCTCCGGCTATTTTGACCGCGAGGTCGCCCCCGACTGGTCGGCCCAGGTGGCGGAGGTCCGCCGGATTCTGCAGGAGGAGGCGGATCTGCAGGAGATTGTCCGGCTGGTCGGCGTCGACGCGCTGGCCTTAAAGGACCGGATGACCCTCGAGGCCGCCCGCTCCATCCGCGAGGACTACCTGCACCAGATCGCCTTCGACGAGGTCGACACCTACACCTCGACGAAAAAGCAGCACGGGATGTTAAAGCTCATCCTCACCTGGTACCATAAGGGGCAGGAGGCGATCGCCGCCGAGGTCCCCTTCGAGCAGATCCTCGCCATGCCGGTAGTGGAAAAGATCGGGCGGCTCAAGCGGGTCCCCGAGGATCAGTGGGAGGCCCAGTATGCCGCTGTGACCGGGGAGCTGGAAGCGCAGTTCGCCGCATTGATGGAGGAGGATCACGACCATGCGTAAAGAATATAAAACTATCCGCGAGGTCGTCGGCCCCCTGATGCTGGTCGACGGCGTCGAGGGCGCCAAGTACGACGAGCTGGTGGAGATTGAGCAGGCGGACGGCGAGCTGCGGCTCGGCAAGGTGCTGGAAATTGACCGGGACCGGGCGATGGTCCAGCTCTTCGAGAGCTCCCACGGCCTGCGCATCGCCGATTCCAAAGCCCGTTTCCTCGGGCACGGCACCGAACTGAAAGTGAGCCCCGACATGCTGGGGCGCATCTTCGACGGGATGGGCAACCCCATCGACGGCGGCCCCGAGATCATCCCCGAAAAGCGGATGAATGTAAACGGCTCGCCCATCAACCCCGCCGCCCGCGACTACCCGGCGGAGTTTATCCAAACCGGCGTCTCGGCCATCGACGGCCTCAACACCCTTGTCCGCGGGCAGAAGCTGCCGGTTTTCTCCGGCTCCGGCCTGCCGCACGCCCAGCTCGCCGCCCAGATCGCAAGGCAGGCCCAGGTGCGCGGCACCGGCGAGAAATTCGCCGTCGTCTTCGGCGCCATCGGCATCACCTTTGAAGAGGCGGACTTCTTCATCCAGGATTTCCGCCGCACCGGCGCCATCGACCGCGCCGTCCTCTTTATGAACCTCGCCAACGACCCGGCCGTCGAGCGCATCGCCACCCCCCGGATGGCCATCACCTGCGCCGAGTACCTCGCCTATGAGCTCGGGATGCACGTCCTGGTCATCCTCACCGACATCACAAACTACGCCGAGGCGCTGCGGGAGGTCTCTGCCGCCCGCAAGGAGGTCCCCGGCCGCCGCGGCTATCCGGGCTACCTCTACACCGACCTCGCCTCCCTCTATGAGCGGGCGGGGCGCATCCGGGGCAAGAAGGGCTCCATCACCCAGCTGCCCATCCTCACCATGCCCGAGGACGACAAGACCCACCCCATCCCCGACCTGACCGGCTATATTACCGAGGGGCAGATCATCCTCTCCCGCGAGCTCTACCACAAGGGCGTCACCCCGCCCATCGACGTGCTGCCCTCCCTCTCCCGCTTAAAAGATAAGGGCATCGGCGAGGGCAAGACCCGCGCCGACCATTCCGGCGTCATGAACCAGCTCTTCTCCGCCTATGCCCGCGGAAAGGAAGCCAAGGAGCTCGCCGTCATCCTGGGCGAGGCGGCCCTCTCGAGCATCGACAAGCTCTACGCCAAATTTGCCGACGCCTTCGAGCGGGAGTACGTCTCCCAGGGATACCAGCGGAGCCGCACCATCGAGGAGACGCTGGACATCGGCTGGAAGCTTTTGGGCATCCTGCCGCGCAGCGAGCTAAAGCGCATCAAGGATGAGTTCCTTGACCTCTATTACCCCAAATCTGACGAAAAGGAGTAACCCGTCATGGCAATTCGCGTAAACCCGACCCGGATGGAGCTGAGCCGCCTCAAAAAACGGCTCAAAACCGCCGTCAAGGGGCACAAGCTCCTAAAGGACAAGCGGGACGAGATGGTGCGCCAGTTCATGCTCTATATCCGCCGCAACCGGGAGCTGCGCGCCGAGGTTGAAGCGGCCCTGGGGCAGGATATGAAGCGGGTCGCCGTCGCCTCCGCCATGATGGGGGAGGCCGCCATCGGCGAGGCGCTGCTCTCCGAAGCGGGCGGGGATGTTTCGGTCACGGTGGGGGAGCGCAACATCATGGGCGTTACCGTCCCCACCTTTACGGCGGACGGCGGCGGGGAGGTCGGCGATCTTCCGTACGGCTTCGCCTTCACCTCAGCCGAGCTGGACGGCGCGGTGCTCGACCTGGCCGGCCTGATGCCGAAGCTCATTGAGCTGGCACAGGTCGAAAAGACCTGCTCCATGCTGGCAGACGAGATCGAAAAGACCCGCCGCCGGGTCAACGCCCTCGAGCATGTCATGATCCCGGAGACCCGGCAGGCCATCAAATTCATCTCCATGAAGCTGGAGGACAATGAACGCAGCAGCGTGACCCGGCTCATGAAGGTCAAGGATATGATCCTGAAAGAACAGGAGGCCGGGCAGCGCCGGGCCTGAAAAGCAGCCGCGGCTCCGGCTCTCCGGGGCGTCGCGGCTGTTTTATGTGACTGCCGGCAAAATCACCAACTGCTATGAAAGGAAGATCCCCTTATGTCCTACCAGTACGAACTGCACTGCCACACCGCCCCCGTCAGCCGCTGTGCGGAGACCTCGCCGGAGGAGGCGGCCCGCCTGTACATCGAAGCCGGATACGACGGGGTCGTCGTCACCGACCACATGAACCGTTATACCTTCCAGGCGCTGCCGGACGGGATGTCCTGGGAGGAGCAGGTTGCGCACTTCCTCTCGGGATGGCGGCGCTTCCGCGAAGCGGCGGGGGAGAAGCTCACCGTCCTGCTCGGGATGGAGCTGCGGTTTGATGAAAACGACAACGACTATCTCGTTTACGGCATCGACGAGGAATTCCTCCTCGCCCACCCCGATTTGATGGAAATGCGGCCGGTCTCCTTCTCCTTCCTCGCGCGGGAAAACGGGCTGCTCTTCTATCAGGCGCACCCCTTCCGGGACGGGATGACCGTCGTCTATCCCGAACTGCTCGACGGCATCGAGAGCTATAACGGCCACCCCGGCCACGAATCCCGCAACGACATTGCCTCCATCTGGGCGCGCAAATACGACCTTCTGCAGATCAGCGGCTCGGACTTCCACTTCCCCGACGCCTGCGGCTGCGGCGGCATCCGCACCGAGAAGCCCATTCGCGACAACCGCGACCTCATCGCCGCCCTCCGCGCGCGGCCGCAGCTGATCCGCAGATAGGCGCAAAAAAGCGCGGCCTTATATGGGCCGCGCCGTCGTTCTGCTTATTGATTTTCCGGAAGCCCCAGCAGCTCCCGCTGGTATTCCCGGGAGAGCTCCATCAGCTTTTCAAAAAAGGCGAGGTCGTACCGTTCCATCCCCTCCGCGGCCATCTCCCGCACCCCGTCGAGGATAGCGGCCTCCCGCTCCGGGACAAAGATCTCCATCCCCTGCGCCTTCTTGCAGGCCGCGACCTGGGCGCAGAGGGCCATCCGTTTCTCAAACAGCCGCAGCATTTCGCGGTTTACCGCGTCGATCTGCGGGCGGATCTCACTCAGCTCCATCTGCATCCTCCTTGTCCTCTTCTGTCTCCTCTGCGGCCGGTTCTTCCGCCTTCTTGCGGGGATGGCAGAGCGCGAGGATCTCCTCGGCCTGCTTTTTATAGAAGGTCGTGCCGCCGGAATCCAGGACGTACTCGCAGTGATCCGCGGCGCTGCGGATGGCGCCGGTCACCTGGTCCATCTTGGCGAGCTTGATGAGGACGGTGAGCCGGCTCAGGGGGTAGGAGGTCATCTCGAACAGGTCTTCATAAATTTCGTATGCGCGCATATAGCTTCCCCGATGGAAGGTCAGCATCCCGTCGATGATGGTGAGCAGCTGCTGCCCGTTGCGGAGGGCGGGGGAGCCGTCCTTGAGATTGGGCATGATCTGTTTGACCTTTTCGCGGATCTCCACCACCCGGTCAAAGTTGCCGAGCTCCTCGCAGCAGCCGGCTTTGACGTTGTAGTAGAGGAAAATCTGCATGGAGTTGTCCTTTGGGCGGGCCATCGCGTCGAGGGTAGCGAGCGCCTCCTCGAATTTTCCCGCGTAATACTGTCCGCGGGCGATATTGAGTTGGCAGACGCCCCTGTTGACGCGGGCTTCCGACAGCTTGCGGAAGACCTTTTCAAATTTGACGGGGTCGCAGTTGACGTTCAAAATGTTGTTGAGCAGATGCAGCTGGATCCTGCGCCCGGTGTAAAACAGGTAGTTGAGAACGCAGAGGAACATCACGCTGAGAAAGGCGTTGAACAGGGTGATCTTCTGCGTCACAAGGAAGGCAGCGACAACGAAAAAAGCGACGACAGTCAGCGCGTGCAGCACCCAGAGGATCAGCACGTTTCGTTTGTAAGCGGAGACGACGGCATCAGCCTTCATTGGCTTGAAGTTCGTCTTTTTGGTAAACATGAAAATGGCACCTCCGAAAAGTGATATTGTTCCCATTGTAGCATGTTTGCCGTCAAAATGCAACGAGATTTTGCAAAACCGGCGTCATTTTTCGGCAAAGGTTTCTGCTCCAGCGGCCTGGAGGGTGACAAGCACCACCTCCGGGCGGTTGTTCACCCGCAGCGGGAAGACGCTGTTGCCCAGCCCCCGGCTGACAACCATCTGGGCGTCCCCCTCCCGGCAGAGCCCCGCGTCGTATTCCGGCAAGAAGCCCTGTCCGGGCGCGAGCAGCCCGCCCAGAAAGGGGAGGCGGATCTGCCCGCCGTGGGCGTGCCCGGAGAGGGTGAGGTCGATCCCGCAGCCGGCGTAAACCGGAAAGTATTCCGGGCGGTGGGAGAGCAGCAGGGTAAAGCCGGACGCATCCTGTGTCAGTGCCGTCAGCGTCTCTTCCAGCCGCCGGGCCGGGCTGCCGGGGGAGCCGGCCGCGAAATCCGGGTCGCGCAGGCCGATGAGGGTGATGGATTCCCCCGCGCGGGAAAGGGGGAGCGCCGCGTCCTCGAGGACAGTCACCCCCGCCGCGGACAGCCCCTCCCGCAACGCGTCATAATCGGCGATGCGGGCTTCATGGTTGCCCGGCACATAGCAGACGGGGGCAATTTCAGCCGCCTTTTCCGCAAAGCGCAGGGCAATGCCGAGGCCGGTGCTGCGGCTGTCCACTAGGTCGCCGGTGAGGGCGATCATGTCCGGTGAAAGGCCGGCGAGGAGGTCGAGGAGCTTTTCATTGTCCTCCCCGAATTCGGCGTTGTGCAGGTCGGAGACCTGCGCGATGGCAAAACCTGAGAAGGCTGCGGGCAGGCGCTCGCTCGAGACGGTGATCTTTTCGGCAGTCAGGGCGGTGTTGCCCCAGAGCGTCCAGGCGGTCAGGGCAGCCGCGGCCAGAGCGGCAGCAGCTGCTGCGATTGTTTTGCGTTTCATAAAACACCTCCGGCGGTGGGCGTGCGTTTTTGCCATTATACCATCTTTCCGCGCTTTGCGCAATCTTCGCGCAAGCGCTCCGCGCCGAAAATGACGGTCCCTTTTTGTGCAGGATTCCGTCTTGCGCAGGGCGCATAGATTGGGTATCATGAAATCAAGAGGGTATGAAAGGAGCTGACCGATATGGAACAACAAGGCAAGTGGATCTGGCTGGACAGGGAACGGCATCCGCTCGAGCAGGAGTGCCCCGTTTCCATCGCCAACCCGGCGCGGCCGGGCAATTACTGCATGGCGGAATTCCGCCGGACCTATGACTTCCGCTGGGAGGCGGTTTCGGCAAAGATCCGGGTGAGCGGGGACACCGTCTTCCGGCTGCTCTGCAACAACCGGTTCGTTGGGGCCGGCCCGGCTGCGGCGGGCGGCGATTTCGGGGCAAACCTCCCCATGCCCCGCCATTTTATCAACGAGTATGAGATCGATCTGTCCGGCGTCCGGGTGGAGTTCCTGGCGCAGGTGCAGATCCCGGGCAGCGCCCTCTGCGACTGGTCCCAGGGGCGCGGGGGATTTTTCCTGGAGGCGGAGATCCTCCTCGAGGACGGCAGCCGGCGCAGAATCGGCACTGGTTCGGATTGGGAAGCCCGCCGGAACGGCCGCTATCCGGCCCCGGACGTCTATGACCAGCGGCTGGACGGCGGCCCCTGGGAGCCGGCCTGGGAGATCGACGAGCCGGTCTGGAATCTCACCCCCGCCCCCATCCCGATGCTGGATTTTCAGACGGTACAGCCGCTCGGCGCGCGGGAATTCGTCGTCGGGGCGGGGGAGGAACGGGTCATTTCGGTCGAATTTGACCGGATCTATTCGGCCTGTCTCCGCCTGTACGCTGAAGTGACCGGCCCGTGCGAGATCACCGCCTCCTTCCGGGAGCTGGACCGCGCCGACGACTTTCCGGAGGAGATCGTCTTTAACCACGACAGCCACTACCTCGGGATGCGGATGCACAGCGTAGGGACCGTCGACCTGCATGTGCGCAACCGCGCTTCGCTTCCGGCGCTCATCTGTCCGTCCCTCAGCTTCTGCAGCTACCCGGTCAGGCAGGAGGGGCGGTTCCGCTGCGCCGAGCCCGCCTTCGACCGGACCTACGACCTCTGCAAGTGGGCGCTGCGCATCTGCCGGCAGACGCTCCACCTTGACAGCCCGCGGCACCAGGAGCCGCTCGCCTGCACCGGCGATTACTACATCGAGAGCCTGATGACCGCCGCCGTCTTCGGCGATATGCGGCTCGCGCGGCTCGACCTTCTGCGGACGGCGGACCGCCTGCGGCAGACGGACGGCTGGATGTTCCACACGAGCTACAGCCTCATCTGGGTGCTGATGCTCGAGGACGTCTACCGCTTTACCGGGGACAAGGAGCTCGTGCGGGAATGCCTTCCCGCCCTCCGCGCCCTTCTGAAGCGTTTCCACAGCTACGCCGACGGGAACGGGGTAGTGACAACGCCCCCGAACTACATGTTCCTCGACTGGATTGTCGTCGACGGCTATTCCCTCCACCACCCGCCCAAAGCTCTCGGCCAGACGGCGCTCAACGCCTTCTACTACGGCGCGCTGCGGGCCGCCGTCCGGCTTCTGCAGGCAGCGGACGACCCGGAATACCGGCAGTTTGCCCCCATCTGGCGCGAACGGGCGGACCGGCTGCGGGTGTCCTTCGCCGATTATTTTTACGATGAGGAGAAAAAGCTCTTTTTCGACGGACAGGATACGCCGGAGCCCACCCTCAGATGGCGGCCCGCCAATCCCTCCCGCCGGTATTTTTCCAAGCATGGCAACATCCTCGCCGTCCTCTTTGGCCTCTGCGAGCCGGCGGAGGGCCGCCGCATCCTCGAGACGGTGCTCGACGACCCCGCCCTGCCTGACATGCAGCCGTATTTTACCCATTTTGCCCTGGAGGCGGTCTGGAAGGCCGGCCTTTTCTCCAAATACGGTCTCAAGCTGCTGCGCCGCTGGGACGAGATGACCGCCGCCACCGGCAAGGGCCTTCAGGAGGGCTGGGTGAAGCCGGAGGAGGGCTACGCCTTTGACTACAGCCACGCTTGGGGCGGCACGCCGGCCTACCAGCTCCCGATGCGGCTGCTGGGGCTGGAAATGCTCGAGCCCGGCTACCGGCGGATCCGGCTGGTGCCGCGGCTCTACGGCCTCAAATGGGCGGAGATCGAGCTGCCCACCCCCTACGGTCCGCTCTACTGCCGGATGGAGGACGGCAGGGACCCCGTCCTGCGCATCCCCGAGGAAATCACGGCGGAGATCTGCTGACCTCTCTTTACAATATTTTTTCATGAATTTTACTTTGAAATGGTTGAAAAACGGAGAAAGCAGGATAAAATAGAAGGATGACAGTATTCTGCGGATCTGTCTGGGAAAGGAAGATGTACATGCGCTGCGGCGTAATCGATATGGGCTCCAACTCCATCCGGCTTTCGGTCTACGATTGCCTCGAGGCCGGGGAAAACAAACCGGTGGAGATTGTTCCGGTGATACAGAAAAAAATCATGGCCGGCCTTGCGGGCTATGTCAAAAAGGGGAGGATGACCGGACGCGGGATCGAAAAGGCCTGCGGCGCCCTCGGGGAACTGTCCGCCATTCTGGACAGCTTCCAGCCCGACCGCACCGGCATCTTTGCAACCGCTTCGCTGCGCAACGTCAGCAACCAGGACGAGGTCGTCAATGAGATTCGCCGCACCACCGGCATCCTCCCTGAGATCATTTCCGGACAGGAGGAGGCGCGTCTCGACTTCTTGGGCGCGACCCGGTTCTATCCGATGGAGCGCGGATTGCTCGCCGACATCGGCGGCGGCAGCACCGAGCTCGTCTGGTTTGTCAAAAACGGCCCCAAGGAGATGATCAGCGTCCCCATCGGGTCGCTCGGCCTCCACACCCGCTGGGTGGAGGGGCTCATCCCCACCGCGAAGGAGCGGGAAAAGATGCGCCGGGAGGCCAGGCAGGTCCTCGAAGGGATCGACTGGGCGGTGTCGCCCAAGGACTGCGCCCTCGTCTGCGGCATCGGCGGCTCGATGCGGATGACCCTCCAGCTGGCCCAGGAGCTTCTGGACCATGACAAGAATAACCGTACCTTCACCATCGACGAGGCCGAAAAGCTTTGGAAAATTGCGGCCAGCGACGATCCTGCCGTCAGCAAGGCGGCCTACCGCATCCTGCCCGAGCGGATGTTCAGCATGGTGCCGGGGCTGCTCATCATCCTGGAGATTGCGCGGCGGTTCGGAAGCGAGAAATTTTACGTCAGCCAGACCGGCGTCCGGGAAGGCTACCTCATTGACCGTTTTTTAAAATAAAGGAAAAGGATGAACACAGAAATGGGCGAGATCAATTACCGCAGCTGTATGCAGAACCGGGAGCTTTCCTGGCTCAAATTCAACCAGCGGGTGCTGGAAGAGGCAAACTGCGCCGATTCCCCCCTGCTGGAGCGCCTGCACTTCGTCTCCATTTTTACCACCAATTTGGATGAGTTTTTTATGGTGCGGGTGGGCAGTCTTATCGACTACATGCAGTACTCTTCTGACTACTACGACAACAAGACCGGCATGACGGCGGCCGAACAGCTCGCCAAGATCTATCATGCCTGCGCCCCTCTCTATGCCCTCCGGGACGAGGCCTACGAGCGGCTCTGCGGCCAGCTTTCGGTGGCCGGCCTCACCTGCCTTCGGATGGCGGATTTAAAGAAAACCGAGCTGCGGGAGGCGGAGGAGTATTTCAGCCGGGAGATCTGGCCGGTGCTTTCGCCGCAGATCATCGATCCCTCCCATCCCTTCCCGCATCTGGCGAACAAGAGCTTAAACGTCGCCGTCTCCCTCAAACAGGGCAGCGAGGCGGTTTTCGGCATCATCCCCATCCCCGCGGCGGCGGGGCGGCTCTTTTTCCTGCGCGGGGAGGAGCTGCGCTACGTTCTGATTGAGGATATGGTCGCTTATTTTGCCGACCGCATTTTTGACAAGTTCAAGGTGCTCGACCGCAGCGTCATCAGCGTCACCCGCAACGCCGATATGGACATGGACGCCGGGCTTTTCGACGAGGACGTCGACTACCGGCAGCATATGAAAAAGATCCTCAAGCGCCGGATGCGGCTCTCCCCGGTCCGGCTCGAATACCAGGGGGACTTCGGGGAGGAGGCGGTCAAATTCCTCCGCCAGACCCTCGGGCTCGAAAAGGCGCAGGTCTTCCGCTCCCGGGCGCCGCTCGACCTGACCTACTGCTATACCCTGGACACCAAGATCACCAGCGGGATGAAAAAGCAGCTCCTCCTCCAGTCCTACGTCCCCCAGCCTTCCAAAATGGTGGAGCCGGGGAAAAGCATCCTCTCCCAGGCGGACCGGCGCGACATCCTCCTCTCCTACCCGTATGAATCGATGCGCCCACTTTTGAACCTCCTGCACGAGGCGGCGACCGACCCGGAGGTCATCTCGATCAAGATCACCCTCTACCGCATCGCCCATCAGTCGGTCCTCGCCGAACACCTCATCGAGGCGGCCGAGAACGGCAAGGAGGTCTCGGTCTTAATGGAGCTGCGCGCCCGCTTTGACGAGGCCAACAACATCGAGTGGGCCCAGCGGCTCGAGGAGGCCGGCTGCCAGGTCATCTACGGGATGGACGGGTACAAGGTCCACTCCAAGATCTGCCTCATCACCCGCCGCACCTCCGGCGGCATCCGCTACCTGACCCAGATCGGCACCGGCAACTACAACGAAAAGACGGCGAAGCTCTACACCGACCTCGCCCTCCTCACCGCAAACCAGCAGATCGGCGAGGATGCGGCCGCCTTCTTCCGCAACCTCTCCCTCTCCAACCTCGAAGGGGAATACCATGACCTCTGGGTCGCTCCTGCAAACTTCAAGCAGAGTCTCCTCCGTTATATTGATGAGGAAATTGAGAAGGCAAAAGCGGGCAAGGAGGCGCGGATCCTCGTCAAGTGCAATTCCTTTACTGACAAGGAGCTCATCGAGCGGGTGATCGACGCCTCGATGGCCGGCGTCAAGATCCGGATGGTGATCCGCGGGATCTGCTGCCTGACTCCGCAGATTCCCGGCATGACCGACAACATCCAGATCATCAGCATTGTCGGCCGGTTCCTCGAGCATTCCCGCATCTATGCCTTCGGGGTGGGGGAGGAGACCAAGGTCTTCATCGCCTCGGGCGATATGATGACCCGGAACACCGAACGCCGGGTCGAGGTCGCCTGCCCGGTGTACGACCCCGCCATCAAGGAGCGGCTGCTCGCCATGATGGACGTCATGCTCCGGGACAACGTCAAGGCCCGGGAGCAGTTTGCCGACGGCCGATACATCCTCCGCACCCCCTTAAACGCCCCGCCGGTTAACGCGCAGGAGTATTTCATGCAGGAGGCGCTCAAGCCCGCCCCCGAAACGCACAAAGAGCCGCCCCGGAAGCGGGATGCTCCGGCGCGGCATCGCATCACAGAATATTTGCGGGATTATTTTGGGCGGCACAGCCGCTGACAGTCCTTCCTCACCCGGAAAGCAGGTCTTCCCTGAGCCGGGTGAGGATCTTTTTTTCCCGCCTGGAGACCTGCACCTGGGTCATGCCCAGCCGTGCTGCGGTCTGGCTCTGGGTCATCCCCTTGAAATAGCGCAGGCGGATCAGCTCCCGGTCCCGCTCCTCGAGCCGGGAGAGCAGCTCCCGCAGGGCGAGCCGGCTCGAGAGCCGTTCCTCGGGCGCTTCGACCTCGATGTCGATCTGGCCGCTGCCCTCCTCGTCGGTCTGGGTGAGGGAGAGGGCGGGGAGGCTCACGTTGACCGCCTCGGCGACCCGTTCCACTGATTCATGGAGCGCGTCCGCGAGTTCCGACAGAGTGGGTTCCCGCCCGAGGGCGACGCCCAGCCTGTCCCGCTCCCGGGTGACCTTGAGGGAAAATTCCTTGAGGGAGCGGCTGACCTTCACCGTCCCCCCGTCCCGGAAAAGGCGCTTGATCTCCCCCAGGATGACTGGCACCGCATAGGTGGAAAAGCGCAGCCCGCGGCTCTCGTCAAAGCCCTCCGCAGCCTTGACAAGCCCCAGGCACCCCGCAGCGTAGAGCTCCTCGTATTCGATCCCCCGCCCGGTCATCCGGTGGGCCAGGGAGTGTACAAGCCCCAGATTGGCGGCGACAAAGGCTTCGCGCTCCTCATTCGCCTGCTTCATCGCCGGACCTCTGGCTCAGGGTCTTGCGGAGGGTGACGGCCGTCCCTTTTCCGGGGGCGGAGCGGACCGAGACCTTGTCCATAAAGGACTGCATGACGGCAAACCCGAGCCCCGCCCGCTCGCCGGTCTCGCAGGTGGTGAAGAGCGGCTCCATCGCCTGCTTCACGTCCGGGATGCCGCAGCCGCTGTCCTTTACCTGTATGTAAATTTCGCCGCCGTCGTAGATGCGGGCGGTCATCCGGATCTTTCCCAGGGTATCCCGGTAGGCGTGGACAATGCAGTTTGTGACCGCCTCGCTCACCGCGGTCTTGATGTCGGCCAGCTCTTCGACGGTGGGATCGAGCTGGGAGAAAAAGGCGGCCGCCGCCGAACGGGAGAAGGCCTCGTTGGCCGACCGGCTCAAAAAGGTGATGGTCATTTCATTGCGCGGTTTTTTCATCGGAATCATCCTTTCAGCTGATGGTAATGGGCAGAAGCGACAGCCCGGCCAGGCTCATGAGCTTTTTGAGCTGGGGGGAGGCGCGCTCCACCCGGACCTTCCCGTCCATCGACTGCATGAGCTTATAGCGCCCCATGATGAGGCCGATGCCGCTCGAATCCATGAACCCGACCCCGGAAAAATCCAGGACAAGCAGCCGCGGGAGGACGCTTTCGGCCATCCGGTCGATGGCTTCCCGGAGCTGGGCGGCGGAATGATGGTCGATATCGCCGGAGATATGGGCGACAAGCTCCCCCTCCCGGTGATCAAAGGCGACAGGCATGAATACCCCTCCTAGCAGAGTTTCTTTTCATACAGAATACCTGATTTTATATGCAAAAACGGTCGGAATATGAAAAAACGCTGAATTTTTCACGGGAATGCCGTTTCATTCGGTTTTTTCTTGATTCCGGAGTGAATTTTTGGTATAATAAAAGTATCCATATCTGGCCGGCGCCGCGGCGTTTTGCCCGCATGTGTGCCGGGACTGGAATGCAACGCATTTTCCTTTCGGTTTGCTGGAAACCACTTTCCGCCGGGTTTCGGCGGTATTTTTCTGGCAGATTGGAGCATTTTAAGAGGAAAGGCCTGAACAACTTGGAGATCAAAGTATCGATCGTGATCCCGGCCTACAATGGAGGGGAGCTGCTCATCCGGACGCTTGACAGCCTCTGCAGACAGACCTTCCGGGATTTTGAAATGATCGTTGTGGACGACGGCTCCACCGATGACACCGCCCTCCGACTTGCCCAATATGCGGAGCGGGAGCCGAGGCTCCGCTGCTTCACCGTCCCCAACGGCGGTCCGTCCCGGGCGCGCAATTTTGGAATTGAACAGGCGAAGGGGAAGTACCTCTACCTCTGTGACGCCGACGATATCCCCGAGCCGGGGATTTTGGAAAAGCTGGCGGCAGAGCTGGACCGGGGCTATACCCTCGCCGCCTGCGGCTACTTCCTGGAGCGGGAGGAGGACGGCGTACACCGTTCCAGCACCCCCTTTACAGCCGGGCCGCTCTCCTGCGAGAACCACGCCTCCTTCCTGGAGGCGCTTCCCGCCCTGATGGAGGGGCAGCTGATGTATGTCAACTGGAATAAGATGTATCGGATGGAAATCATCCGGCGGGAGGGGATCACCTTCCCGGAACAGTACGCGAGCTGCGAGGACCGCCTTTTCAACCTCGCCTATTTTTCCCATGTGGAGCGCTTTTCGATGCTGGGGGAGGCGCTGTTCCACTACTATATCCGCGGGACGGGCAACCTCACCTATAAATTCCTGCCCAGTCGCTACGAGTCGCTCTGCCGCTTCGACACGGCCCTGAACGCCCTCTACGAGGCAGGCGGACGCCTGACCGGGGCGGTCCGGGAAACAAACGCCCGGATTTTTATCAAGGGGGCAGTCGCCTGCCTCATCAGCCTGCACCACCCTTCCTGCACCCTTCGCCGGGAGGAAAAGCGCCTCTTTCTGCGGGAATTGCTGGAAAGCGCCACCCTCAAAAACGCGCTGCAAAACCTTTCCGGCGGGATCCAGTTCCGGGTGATCGGGCTTTTGCTGCGGACAGGCTCCCCGGCTCTCGCCAGTCTGATCGGCTGGGCCGGCAATTTCGCGGGCAGAAGGCTTCCGGGCCTTTTGCAGAAGCTCAAGGGCCGCGGGTAAGGAGGATCCGATGAAAGCAAAAGATCTTGTCAAGGCCGCGCGCCAGGCGGCGGGGAAGCTGCTCACCGTCTTCAACCGGTTCGTCCCCAAGCGGAAGGACGTCATCCTCTTTGTCGGCAACGACGGGCTGACCGACAACAGCCGCGCCTTTTTTACCTGGCTTACCCAAAACGGCTACCAGAAACGCTACCGCATCCGCTGCGCCGTCAAAAATCACGAGCAGTACGGGTATCTCGGGCAGGACGGGGTGGAGTTCCTCTCTCTCAAGCGCGGCGTCTTCGCCTATTTCCGGGCGGGGTACGTCTTCTACTGCAACGGCACCTACCCCATCAAGCCGTCGAAGGGGCAGACGGTCGTCAACCTCTGGCACGGGACGCCGCTCAAGAAAATCTGCAGGCTCGCCCCAAACGTTTTCCACTATGACTACGATTATTTCACCTATGTCCTCGCGGCCTCGCCGATGTTTGTGCCGGTGATGGCAGCCTGCTTCGGGGTGCCGGAGGAAAAGGTGCTCTGCTGCGGCCACGCCCGCAACGATATCCTGTTTCAAAAATCCCCGGACGCCCTCCAAAAGCTCGGGCTTACAGGGGATTTTGACAAGCTCCTCCTCTGGATGCCGACCTTCCGCAACTCCTTTAACGACTATATCCACGACGGCGGCTGCGGGACAAAGACGGGGCTCCCCATCTTTGAAAACCTCGCCCAGATGGAGGAATTTGACCGCTGGCTGCGGGAAAACCGGATGCTGATGGTGGTCAAGCTCCACCCCATGCAGAAGGAGAGCGACATCGCGCAGTTTTCCTTCGGGAACATCCGCCTCCTCACCAACCGCGAGATCGAGGCGCAGCGGATGCAGCTCTATGAGCTTGTCGCCTGCGCCGACGCGCTGGTGACCGACTACTCTTCGATCTATTTTGACTACCTCCTCCTCGACCGGCCGATCGGCTTCACCTGCGACGATATCGACGCCTACGGCGGCAGCCGCGGCTTTGTCGTCGAGGATCCCTTCGCGCTGATGCCGGGGATGAAGCTCAAAACCTACGCGGATTTCCGCGCCTTCGCCGAAAAGGCGGCCGCCGGGGACGACGGCTTCGCCGCCGAGCGGGAGCGGGTCAACGCTTTGGTCAACGCCGACCGGGACGGGCAGAGCGCCGCCCACCTCGCAAGGCTCCTCGGACTGGAAAAGAAAGGATGAATCTGATGCGGAAAGTCATTACCTACGGCACCTTCGACCTGCTGCATTACGGCCATATCAACCTGCTCAAACGGGCCAAGGAGCAGGGCGATTATCTGATCGTCGCCCTCTCGAGCGACGAATTCAACCGCGGCAAGGGCAAGGAGTGCTATTTCCCCTACGAGGTGCGCAAGCAGCTCCTCGAAGCCATCCGCTACGTCGATCTGGTCATCCCCGAGACCAGCTGGGAGCAAAAGATCTCGGACGTCAAGGAATTCAAGGTTGACGTTTTTGTCATGGGGGACGACTGGGCCGGCAAGTTCGACTTCTTAAAGGAATACTGCGAGGTCATCTACCTCCCCCGGACGCCCGAAATTTCCACCACCAAGATCAAGCGGGACCTGGAAATGCAGGAGAAAGCCCATGCGTAAGGTAAAGATCGTCACCGGCGTGATCGGCAAGGGGAAGGGCGGGATGTCCCGCTTCGCGGTCGACCTCTTCAAAAGGCTCGACCCGGAGCGGTTCGACGTGACCTTCCTCTCCAACGACCCGCACCCCTTTTTCGGGGAGGAAATCCTCCAAAACAGCGGGCACATCGCCTATATCGCCTCCCGCGAGCGACATCCGCTCCGGCACAGCGCCGACCTGAGACGGATTATGCGGGAGGGGAATTTTGACGTCTGCCATATCCACCTTTCAACTGCCAGCAACATCGCGCCGCTCATCGCCGCCAAAAAAGCCGGCGTCCCGCTGGTCATCGGCCACGCGCACGCTTCCGGCCTAAGCGGCGGAAAGGCGGCGGCGCTCCTGCACCGGCTCAACCTGCCGCGGCTGCGGAAAGTCTGCGATCTGCGGCTGGCCTGCTCCAAACTGGCCGGGCGGTTTCTCTTCGGGGAGGCGCCGGTGACGGTCGTCCCGAACGCCATCGACCTCGAGCGCTTCTCCTACTCGCCGGAGGCGCGCGCGCAGGTCCGGGCGGAGCTCGAGCTGGACGGCGGGACCTTCATCCTCGGCCATGTCGGCCGCATCGCCGCGGAGAAGAACCCGCGTTTTTTGCTGGAAACCTTCGCCGCACTGCACAAAATCGAGCCGCACAGCGCCTTCGTCTATGCGGGCGACGGCCCCCTGCGCGCGGAAGCAGAGGACTGCGCCGGCCAGCTCGGGATTGCGGATGCGGTCCGCTTTGTCGGACAGGTATCCGACCCGGAGCGATATCTGAGCGCTTTCGACGCCTTTCTGCTCCCATCCAAATTTGAGGGACTCGGGTTTGTCATCATTGAATCGGTTTGTTCGGGGCTGCGCTGCTACGCCTCGGACGTCATCCCGGAAGAGGCGCGGGTCGGGGAGCTGGTCGAAACCTTCCCGCTTTCGGTGAGCAAGGACGCCCTTGCCCGCCGGATCCTCGAACAGCGGGACGATCCCGCGCAGCGCCGTTCCCAGAAAGAGCTGCTGATCGCGCGCGGCTACGACGCAGCCTCACAGAAAAAGCAGATCGAGGCGCTCTACACCAGCAAATCGGAACAATAAACGGAGGTTTCTGCCAATGGAAAAGACAACGGGCAAACTACGGAAATATCTGGACATCCTCTTCTCCCATCAGGCGATGCGGATCGTCCTGCTGATTATGGTGACGCTGCGCAGCTCGGCTCTGCTGGCGCCATTTATCGGGCCGCTGGTCAAGTTCACCCTGATCTGGTCGGCTGCTGTCTTAGTGAAGGATCTGTTCACCAAGCGGATGCTCTTCACCAACCGATGGCGGGGGCTTCTGTACCTGTTTATGCTCCTCTACGGGATCTCGACGCTGGTGTATTACCGGGAAAACCTGGCCCGCAACGTCGCGACCTTCTGCTATATGGTGACCAACCTTTTCGTCTTTTACGCCTATGACCCTACCCAGTCGCGGGAAGAGGTCAAGCGGGAGGTGCGCAATCTCTGCCATTCCTTTATGGCGGTTTCGCTGGTGACCGGGCTGCTCACCATTGTGGTTTTCGTCCTTAACATACAGTACCGCTTTACCTACCTCTCCAGCGGCGTGGAGGCAGAAGGACAGCTCGGCTTCTTCAGCGGCCGGATGTGGGGCATTCTGAGCAACCCGAACACCACCGGCGCCGTTGCTTTCATCAACGTGATCATGATCTTTATCTGCGTCGTCATGGTCCGGAACAACCTCTCCAAAACCCGCCGCCGCTTTTATCTGGTCAATCTGATTGTGCAGGCGATCGTCTTTTTCCTGAGCAATTCCCGGACGGCGTGGTACTGCATGTTCCTCTTCATCCTGATCGTGCCTTTCCTGATCCTTATGTGGGAATTCCCCGAGCGGATCAAGAACAGCACCTTGAAAAAGCTGCTCAAACGGACGGTTTCCATCGCGCTGGTTGCGCTGCTGGCCTTTTCGGGACTGGAAAATTACGCCCAGACGCTGCTGCCCAAGTTTGTAATTTCTACAACCTTCTTCAGCGAGCAGTTCGCACAGCTGCCCAATTCGGAGGATAAGGGTCTCGAAGACCCCGATTTTTCCACAGAGGTCGACGACGTGCAGCGGGATGATTTCGGGACGTCGCTGGGCGGCCGCTATTACCTCTGGCGCGCCGGGGTCGGCATCATCGCCAATCATCCGCTGCTCGGTGTGACTGCGGAGAATATTCCCACCTACGCCCGTCTGTACGCCGCCTGGCCCACCAGCTACGAGGAGGCGGAACGGCAGTTTTACGAGGAGCAGGCGGAATTGGAGCGCCAGCGGGAGGAACAGGCCCGCCTGGACGCCGAGGCAGGCATCCTGCCCGAAGAACCCGCGGAGGAGACGGATGAGGAAGAAGAGCCTCTCGTCTACGAGCCCTATCTGCCCGGCATTGACAGCGGCCTTCACAACATGCTGTTCCAGGTTGCGGCGTCCTCCGGACTGCCGGCCCTGCTCATCATCGTCGCAATCGCGCTCGGATTCCTCTGGCGGCTTGGGCGGTACTTTGTCTGGGCCTGCAAGCGCAAGCGTTTGAATCCCTTTGTCGCCGCCATGTCCGCGATGGTGCTGGTCCTTCTGGCGTGGTCGATGAGCGAGACGGGGTTGATTTACGGCATCAGCTACTCCTCCATCATTTTCTGGAGCTTTGTCAGCTATATCCTTTACTTTATCGACGCCGAGACGGCGGTGGATCCTGAGTTTGATAAGGGCCGCAGGCCGCTGCTCGCCCGCCTTTCGGATAAGGTTTTCGGCAGGAAGAAAGGACGGTGAGCGGCTTGGCTGACGAACTGACCCGCGCGCTGCAGGCGCAGGGGCTGGACATCTTACTGAAAATCGACGCAGTCTGCCAAAAATACCACATTCCGTATTACCTGTTTTACGGCACCGAGCTGGGCGCTGTCCGCCACAAGGGCTTCATCCCCTGGGACGACGACATCGACATCGTCCTCTACCGGGCGGATTTCGAGCGTTTCAAGGCCGCCTGGATGGAGGAAAAGCCGGAAGGCTACTTCTACCAGGACTATGAGACCGATCCGGGCTACCGCCTGAAGATCACCAAGATCCGCAAGGACGGCACCGCTCTGGTCGAGCCGAAGTTTCAAAACGTCGAGATGCACCACGGCATCTGGGTCGACCTCTTTGCCCTGGATGATTACGTGCAGAACGGCTTCCTCCGCCGGATCGGGGAGCTTATCGCCATGTTCGATTATAACGCTGTCCGCGACCACAGGCCGGGCGGTGCGCGGGGGCTGCTGTATGGCCTGACCAACGCCGTTTTCCGGAGCGGGAAGCTCTACCGCTGGTGGTTTGAGAAGGTCTTCCCCCGTCTCAAAAAGGACGGGAGCATGTGCAGCGACATCAATTCCTTTACCTTCAGCCACCGCTACGACTTCAAGCGGGAGTGGCTTGGGGAGGGGAAGCTCCTCCCCTTCGAGGGGGCGCTGCTGCCGGTGCCGGTCAATACCGACGCGACCCTGCGGGTGTGCTACGGCGACTATATGCAGCTGCCGCCCAAGGAGAAGCAGGTCTCCAACCACCATCCCTACTATTTTTCTGCGACACAGTCCTACCATCCCGGCATGGACGTCGGGAAGGGGGAACAGCATGGCTAAATCCATCGCAGCCAACTCCATTTATAACTTCCTGCTGAAATTTTTCCGGCTCATTATGCCGGTGCTCGTCAGCTCCTACGTCATCCGTACCCTGGATGAGCAGCTCTATGCCGAGTACCTGAGCGCCAGCACCTGGCTGGATTTCGCCCTGATCTTCGGCGTCTTCGGCGTGACCGCCTACGGCATCCGCGAGGCGGCGCGGGTCCGGGACGACCGGGAGAAGTCGCGGCGGCTTTTTTCCAGCCTCTTTTCCATCAACCTGGTCACCAACAGCGTCGTGCTGGTCGCCTATATCGCGATTGTCCTCTTTTCAATGGAGTCGATGACCCGCGCCATCTATCTGACGCTGGGATTTAAGGTGTTTGCCAACATTTTCCTGGTGGAATGGTTAAATGAAGCGATGGAAAACTACCGCTTCATCACCATTAAGACCATTGTGGTCCGGCTGATCTACATGGTCCTGATTTTCCTCTTCATCCACAAGCCGGATGACGTTGTCAAGTACTGCGTGATTATTGTCGCGACCGACTTTCTCAACAACATCCTCAGCTTTATTTATATCAACAAGCGGATCCCTCTCAGCTTCCGCGGCCTGGAGATCGGCAGGCACATCCTCCCGCTGATCAGCATGCTGGTCATCTCCAACGTCAACATGCTTTACACCCAGCTGGACATGATGGCCCTCGACCGGACGGTCAGCAGCCTGGCCCTCGCCGATTACCGCATCCCGCGGGATATTACCAACATGATCGCCAACCTTTTGTCCTCGGTCGTCATGGTCGCAGTGCCGCGGCTCTCCTATTATCGCGGGAACGACCAGCATGAGGAGTACCACAAGCTGCTGCATCAGGGCTATCGCAGCTTTATGCTGGTTGTTTTCCCGGCCTGTATGGGATTTGCCTGCCTTGCCCGTGAAGTGATTGAGCTTTACACAAACAGCAGCGTTTATAACGGCGCCATCCCGGTTCTCATCCTCTTTGCCGTCCGGACGGTGGAGACTTCGGTTTACACTGTCTGCGCAAACCAGATCTTCTACGTCTACAATCAGGAGCGGGTCCTGGTGCGGCTGCTGCTGAGCTGCGGGCTTTTAAACGTAGTCTTTAAAGTTCTGCTGATTGCCGGGGGAATTTTCACGCCGGTGACTGCTGTCGCGACGACCATCCTCTCGGAAATTGTACTCATGGTATTATTGTTCTGGTTTACACAAAAACGCCTGGGGATCGATTTCCATTTCTTCACGCGGGAGAACCTGCTGTACCTCCTCCTCTCCCTCACCTTTATCCCGATTACGCTGGCCGTGCATGTTCTGGATCTGGGGGCGGTGCTCAATGCGGTGATCATCATCCCGGTCTGCATGGCGGTTTATTTCGGCGCGCTGCTGCTTTTGAAGGATGAGACCATGTGGTTCCTGACCCGGAAAGCGCTGCGGATGTTCTTTGGCCGCTTCATGCATTGACAAATGGTAATATGTGGGAAGAATATTACAAAAATCCGGTCTTTTCCATGGAAAAGCGCCCGCCTTGTTGATGGCGGGCGCTTGCTTTTATTCTGCATTTTGTTCCGGTGCCTGCTCCTGGCTTTGCGCGGGAGCGGGTTCGGGCGGATTGTCCGGCTCTTTGGGCACCGGCGTCAGGATGATCTTCCCGTCCTCGAGGCGGGTGTACATTGTCTCACGGCCGGTAACACCCAGGGCATCCAGATATTCCCGGGGCAGCTGGACCCGGCCGGTCCGGTCGACGACCGTCCGCTCCTCGACCTCGTGGCGGGGCACATCCGGGGCGTCGCCCCCGTCGTCGAGGGTGTCCAGCCCCTCGAGGGAAATCGGCCGGCGGATGAATTCGCTGCTCGTGCGGCCGTCCCGGATCATGACGGCCCGGCTCACAAAGGAGGAGACCAGCCGGTCATGGGTAACAATGACGATGGTCAGCCCCAGCTGCTCGTTGAGCCGCTGGAATAGGCGGAGCAGCTCCTCGGTTGTTTTGGAGTCGACCGCGCCGGTCGGCTCGTCGGCGAGGAGGAGGCGGGGGTTGTTGGCGAGCGCGATGGCGATGGCGACCCGCTGCTGCTCGCCGCCCGAAAGCTCGGTGAGCCGGCTCTTCCGCCGGTGGGAGAGCTCCACCAGGTCGAGGAGGGCGGCGGCGCGTTCGCTCACCGTCTTCGCCGGAATGAGGCTCCCGTCCGCGGCGGGGAGCGGCGGCATTTCCGCGGGCTTTTTGCCGCTGATGAGAAGGGGGAGCTCGACGTTTTTCTGGGCGGTCAGGTAGGGGATGAGGTTGCGGGCCGGGTTCTGCCAGACAAAGCCGACCGTCGAGCGGCGGTATTCCATCATCTGCTTTTTGTCAAAGGCGAGGAGGTTTTTGCCGTCCACCTCGAGCTGCCCGGCGCTCGGCACATCGAGACCGCCCAGCATGTTGAGGAGGGTCGACTTGCCCGAGCCGGAGTTGCCGATGATGGCCATCAGCTCGCCGTCCTCGACGGTCAGGTCGAGCCCCTGGAGGGCGACGACCTCGATTTCGCCGGTTTTGTAGATTTTGACGAGGTTTTCACACTGGATCATGGGCGTCCTCCTTCCCGTCCGCCAGCACGCCGTCCCGGAGGGTGTAGACCTGGTCGGCGATCTGCATGAGGTCGGGGTCATGGGTGGTCATGACGATGGTGGCCCCCTGCGTCTCAATGAGCTTTTTGAAGACGGCGATGACCTGGAGCCCCATTGTCGAGTCCAGCTGCGCGGTCGGCTCGTCGGCAAAGATGGCGGCGGGCCGGTGGGCGATGGCCCGCGCGATGGCGACCCGCTGCTGCTCGCCGCCCGACAGTTCCTGCGGAAGGTGGTTGGCGCGCTTGGAAAGGCCGACCAGCTCGAGGCATTCAAGGGCCCGCTCTTTCCGGCCGGCAGCCGGGCAGCCGGCGACCCGGAGCCCGAATTCGACATTTTCGAAGGCGGTCATGCTCGACATGAGGGCGACCGACTGGAAGACGATCCCGATCCGGGTGCGGCGGATCTTGTCCCGCGCCCGTTCGCTGAGGGCGGAGAGCTCCTGCCCTTCGAAAAAGACCTTGCCGGAGGTCGGGCGGTCGAGCGCCCCCAGGAGGTTGATGAGGGTCGTCTTGCCCGACCCGGATTTGCCGTTCAGGATGGTGAGCCCGCCCGCGCGGACCGAAATGGAGAGATCCCGCAGCGCCTGCACCTCCCCCGCAGGGGAGGCGAATGTGCGGCAAAGATGCTCTGTGCGGAGAATTTCATCGTGATTGCCCATGTTGCCCTCCTTAATCTTCGCCCAGCTTGAGGGCTTCGTTGGCATGGAGACGGAAGACGATCCGCCCGAGGACTGCCGCCGCCGCGGCCATCATCACCGCGACGATGAGGATGATCCGCCAGTAGTCCCCCGGGGAAGCCGTTACTGTGAACGGGAGAATCTGCTCGGCGGCGTCGACATTGCACTCGAGAATCGGCGCAAAAAGCATGGCGGCCAGCGTGCCGGTCCCCAGCCCCGCCAGGATGGCGGTCAGCGAGACGAGCAGCTGCTCCCAGAGCAGCACCATCACGACCGACAGGCGGGAAAGCCCCATCGAGCGCAGGATGCCGAACTGTAAAAACCGCCCGCGGATCGCCAAAATCCAGTAGATAAAGAAGCCTGCGAAAGCAATCAGCATCGTCACCAGGAAGGAGAGGGTGAAAAAGCCGTTGATCCCCTGGGTCATGGCGTCGTTTTTGTAGCTGGTGATCTCGGCGGAGGCGTCGCCGAGGCTCAAAAGGGAAACGCCCATCTCGGAAAGCTCGGCGTAGAGGTCGGCGGAGGAAACGCCCTCCGCCTTGTGCAGCCAGACCTCGTAGGGTTCGAGCTTGGTTTCCTGCTGGAGGTAGATGAGGTTCGCGACCGCCAGCACCGGCTGCCGCGCGCCGGTCCCCACCGGGTTGAAGCTGGGGAAATACTCGATCCCCGCGTAGATGACAAACTGGACGAGGTCCTTGTTCTCTCCGATGGAGAGGAAGGCGGTGTCGCCCGGAGCAAGGCCGTATTCCTCCATCGCCGCGCTGGAGAGCAGGAGAGCCCGCGGCTCGTCGGCGAGGAGATTCAGGTATTCGTTGATATGGTGGGGAAGGAGGCTGTTCTTCATCCAGCAGGTCCGGCCGAATTCATCCGGCACAATGCCCATCAGGGTGATGCCGGAAATTCTCTGCGAATCGGAGGTAAGTTCAACGTTCTGAACCTTGAGGACCCGCGCGGCGCTGTCGGCGGTCTCCATCTGTTCGTACTTGCTGAACTGCGGCTCAGTGTAATAGACAGGCTCGTCGCTTGCGGCCTCCATTGGGTTCGCGCTGCCGCCGGTGTAGGGCCATTCCTCCTGCAAAACGATGTCGGCGCCGATGGAATAGCGGATGCGGTCTTCCTCATTCCGGTTCAGGGTGCGAACCATAACCGAGTTGAAGACGCCCATCGAAAGGGTAAAGATGAGGAAAAGGGAAATCATCTGGTTTTTGCGGCTGCCGCGGGAGGTGTTGAGGAGAGACAGATAGAGCACAGGCCCCCAGAGCCGCTGTCCGGCCAGATAGATGCCCCGCACCAGCAGCGGGAATACCCGCAGAAACAGAAGGCTGACCCCCAGGATGAAAAGGGTCGAGCTGCCGTACATCATAAAGTCGATGGGGATCTCGGAGGCAGTGGCCCCGGTTTCCCGGATGACGGTCAGGCGGTTTTGGAAATTATAGAGCGCGTACCCGGATACCGCCAGGCAGACCAGGTCGAGGCAGAGCTTCTGCCAGAGCGGAGCCGGCTCTTTGCCGGATTTTTTGCGCTTGAAGGAGACGATGGAGGTTTCCCCGCTGAACAGCACGGCGAAAAGCATGGTGAAGATGAGGACGACCGCCGTTACAGCAGCGTAGAGGATCGTTTCCGGGGTAATCGAGACGTCCAGGGCCTTGCGGTTGACAAACTCCATAAAGCCGTTGGAAGCGCCGATGATCCGGCAGAAGAGCAGGCCAAGCGACGGCCCGAGCAGCATCGCGGCGGCCGCAAGCAGAAGCGATTGCCAGAAGTAAATCAAAACCGCCTGCTTTTTGGAGGCGCCGCGGCTGCGCAGCACGGCGATCTCGTTCTTCTCATGCTCGAGGATGAGCCGGGAAACCATCATGATGTAGAAAAGCAGCATCAGCAGGATGGGAATCTCGATGATCCAGAGGGTCGCATTCAGCTCCTCCCGCCGCAGCCCGTATTCCTCCAGGATGTCGGCAAAAGAGGTGCGCAGGGTGGGCTGGAAGATGTCGTTGCCGCTGTAGAGCGCCACGACATCCGCGATCCGGGTGCAGTTTTCCGGGGTCATGGCCCGGTAATCCAGGGCGAAAGCCCACTGCGCGCTGTCGATGATCTGTTCGCCGTCACCGTGGATATAAAGCTCCGAAAAGAGGCCGGGGTCGAGTAAGACCGCCGTGTCGAAGGTGCTCCAGGGCAGGACCCAGAATAGATCGGACGGGTCCGCAGCAGTGATGACGCCGGTGATTTTGACCGTTCCAACCAGCGTAACCGCCCCGCTGCCGCTGCTGAAATTGTACTCGTAGTCATAGATCTGGTAGGTCGAACCAAGCGAAAGCCCCAGCTCATAGGCGGCCTTCTCGGATACGACCGCCTCGTAGACGCCGTCCTGCACGGCGGCGGAGGGGAGCGAGCCGCTCACCAGCTCCACATGGTCAAAAAGCCCCTCGCAGGCCGCAAGCTGCCCGGACGGTGCGCTGCGGATCTCCTCCACCTTCGTGATGCCTTCATGGACAAAACGCATCGATTCCACCGCCGTATAGGTGGCTGCGCTCTGAACCGGCAGCCCCAGATCCGGCAGCAGGCTGTTGTTAACCTGGTCATCATAGAGGAAAAATGCGTTGGCCTTGACTGAGGGTTCCTGCTTGCCGTTATACAGTCCGGCTTCAACGGCCACTCGGCCCGGGTAGACGCTGCGCTCGATCTGAAGCTGCTCAAGGTCCCGGGTCAGCATCCGGCCGAGGATGGCGTGGCTGTATATGGGCATGCTGCAGACGATGGCGACCGCCATCAGGTATCCGGCCAGCAGGCTTAAGGTCAGCCAGCGGCTGCGCCCCATTTTGTGCAGTGCGAAACGGAACATAGACGCCGCCTCCCGTCACTTGATGATGATCTCTTCACCCTCCTCGAGGCCGCTCAGCACCTCGATTTCGGTGACGTTTTTGATGCCGGTTTCGATGATCCGTTCCTTTTTGACGCCATCTTCCAGCACCAGGACATAGGATTCGCCCGAGTACATCGAGACGACGTTGCGCGGCACCACCAGGACATCCTCCTTTTTCTCCCGGATGAGCTCTACCGTCGCGGTTTTGCCGAGGTAATCCCCCTCCGGGAGGCCCTCTGCCTCAATGCGGACAAAGGAGGTCCCTTTTTCCATTGCAATGGAAGGCGCTTCCGCCGATGTCATGACGACTTTCCCGGTATACTCCTCCTTGTTAACTTGCACCCGGACCTCCTGGTTTAGATGGAAGTCGGAGACATCGTCGCCGGTGCATTCGATCTGCAGGGAGTTTGGGTCAACCACCCGGATGAGGGTGCTGCGGGCGGTGACATACTGCCCGATCCCCGTATTGGCGATGTAGGAGACAGTCCCGCTGTCCGGCGCATAGATGCTCTGCTTGGAAAGCTCGGTCTGCAGGTCTTCCAGCTGGATGCGCTGCAGCTCATAGTCGATTTCGGCCAGGCGGATGGAATCAGCGGTCGCCCCTTCGGCATTCCGGGCGGCGTTGAGGGCAATCTGCGCGCGTTCCACAGCGAGCTCCTGCTTGCGGATCTCAAGCTCGAGAGAGTCGGTGTCCAGCTTGGCGAGGAGCTGGCCCGCTTCGACCGTATCCCCGGCCGCGACGTTCAGTTCGCTTAAATATCCCGAGCGCTTGTCAAAAGAGAGGTCGTAGGAGGTCGTCGAGATAAAGGTGCCGGAGACGCTCACGCTGTCGACGATATCGCCGCGGGTAACGGTCGTCGTCGTATAGCTGACCGCAGCAGGGGCCTTCAGCGGCGGGGCGAGCACTTCCTCTTCTTCAGGAAACAGGGCGCATCCGGAGAGGGCGCCGCTCGCTGCCACAGCCAGGACGAAGGTCAAAATACGGATCGGTTTCATACAAAACACCAGCCTTTGTCAGGGTAATGCAGTTATTCTTTATCATTATTGCATGTTTTTCCGTAAATTACAACCATTTTTTTATACAAACAACAAGGGCTTTTCCTAGCGAAAATAAAGAAAAAACGGGAAATCCACAAGGATTTCCCGTCAGTTTATCTGACAGTCTGCCGTTCCGTCCGCCGGCTCGGATGCCAGACGGCGGAAGTCGCGGGGGGAGATGCCCCGGCGCTTCAAAAAGGCGCGGTTGAAGGTGCGGGGGGTCTCAAACCCGCAATGATAGCTGATTTCGGTGATCGGTCGGTCGGTGCTGAGCAGAAGGCTTTCCGCCTCGCTTAAGCGCAGGCGGTTGAGGTATTCGGGGAAGCCGCAGCCGAGCTTTTCGGAAAAGGTACGGGAGAGGGTGTAGCGGCTGATCCCCAGCTTGAGGGCCAGGCTGTCGAGGGTCACCGGCTCCCGGTAGCTGGCCGCGAGCTGGCTCACGATCTGGTAGACGAGGGTCGGTTCGGCCGCCCCCTTCCTGAGATGCAGCAGAGGAAAGGTGCGGCTCAAAATGAGTTGGACCAGCGCCCGTTCCGCCCGGGGATTGCGCTCCTCTTCCCGGGCAATCGAGGAAAAGGCGTAGGACACGTCCGGGTGAAGGCGGCCGGCAGGCAGGAAGGGGTTTTCCGGAGCTGTCTCGGCAAGGGTCTGGCGGTACTCGCCGGTCAGCGAGAGGGGGACGATCAGGAGCAGGGAGTCGCTCGCCTCCTCCGACTGCGGGCGGGAGAGGTAGGAGTGGATCACGTTGGAAAAGATGAGGGCCAGATCTCCCGTCTCCATCAGGGCGCTCTGTTCTCCCACTGTGACCCGCGAGCCGCCGCTGCGGACGTAAAAAAGCTCGAGGCACTCGTGGAAGTGGGCGGGGTAGTCGATATTCCGGGAATACTGGACCGTCATCTCCTCGTCGCGGCGCTCGTAAAACGCCTCCTGCATGCCGGGGGTCATGCGCGGATCCAGTTCACGGTCCCTTCCCGTCTGGGCGCAGCGTCGCGGGGCGGCTCGGCGGCATAGCCGACCTCGATGGAACCGATCGGAGCGTATCCCGCGGGGATGCCCCATTCGGCGGCGAGTGCGTCGGCATCCTCGCCGTCAAAGATGTGGTTTATAATGTTGATCCAGCAGGTGCCGAGCCCGAGGGAGTGGGCGGCGAGCATCATGTTGCCGAGTGCGAGGGAGCCGTCGCGGCTTCCCCAGGCGGCCTTTTTGTCCGCAAACACCAGGATGATGGCCGGCGCGCCGTAGTAGGCATTCCGCCCGGCTTTTTCGGCAGAAAACTTGTGAAAGCGCTCGACCGCGTCCCCGGTCAGGACGGTCAGGTGCCAGGACTGCCCGTTCATGGCGCTGGGCGCGTAAAGCCCGGCCTTGACGATCTCCTCCAGAAGCTCCTCGGGCACGGGATCGGGCTTGTAGGAGCGGACGCTGCGGCGGGTGTAGATATTTTCGAGTACTGCGTTCATAAAAAGGACCTCCTTTAAGGCTTGCGCCGGTATTACCTTTATTGTAGCATGATTTTGGGCGATGTGCAAGAGAGCTTTTGCCGGACCCTTGCGGTTTTTGTGGAGGTGTGGTATAATGAGAACATTGTATCATGCCCGGTTTTGCTGGCGCAAAATTATGGCGGACAAATCCGCCTGAAAATCCTTACGGATTTTCATTCGCAGAATAATAACCGCAAACGCTTCCTGGCGGAAGCGAAGGAAACTTTGTTCCCCAGGGGATCCTGACGGATTCCCCGTTTCAGATAAGGAGTGCCGGTATGATGAGAGAACTGCGCAGAAAGAGGGCCGTCGCGACTGCACAAAGCGGCAGGAAGGATGTGACGCCCGACGACTGAAAGGAGTTTTCCATGCAGTTTATCCCGAACCCCAACGAGATTTTCCCGAATGAATACCACACGTCCTGCTTTATCCGCAACGTGATCACCGCCCCCAATATCGAGGTGGGCGAATATACCTACTACGACGACCCGGTCGACCCGGCCGGGTTTGAGAAAAACAACGTCCTGTTCAACTGGCCGGAGTTCGGCGACCGCCTGGTCATCGGCAAATTCTGCGCCATCGCGAGCGGCGCCAAATTCATCATGGGCCCGGCCAATCACCGCCTGAGCAGCGTCAGCACCTACCCCTTCCACGTCTTCGGCGGCGCCTGGGCCGAGCAGAGCCCGCCCCACCTCGACCAGCTTCCCCGCAAGGGGGACATCGTCCTCGGAAACGACGTCTGGATCGGGCGGGAGAGCGTCATCCTGCCCGGCGTCAAGATCGGGGACGGCGCGATTGTTGCGGCCTATTCGGTTGTGACAAAGGACGTGCCGCCCTATGCCGTCGCCGGCGGGAATCCGGCGCGCCTGCTCAAAATGCGCTTCGACGAGGAGCTCATCGCGCTGCTGCGCCGCTTCCAGTGGTGGAATCTGCCGCCGGAAGAGCTTGCCGCTTTCATCCCGTTTCTCTGCGATCCGGACCTGGAGAAGGTGCGGGCAGAGCTTCGGCGCCGTCTCGAAAAGGAGGAACCTGCAATATGAACCGCGCATACACCGATGTCAATTCCGAAACCATCGACCGCTGGGTCGCCGAGGGCTGGGAGTGGGGCACGCCCATCTCCCACGAGGTCTACGCAAAGGCCGCCGCCGGCGAGTGGTCGGTTGTCCTCACCCCGACAAAGCCCGTCCCGAAGGACTGGTTCTGCGACTTAAAAGGCGCAAAAGTCCTCGGCCTCGCCTCGGGCGGCGGCCAGCAGATGCCCATCTTTGCCGCGCTGGGGGCGGAATGCACCGTCCTCGACTACTCCAAGGCCCAGCTCGAAAGCGAGCGGATGGTCGCGGAGCGGGAAGGCTATTCCATCGAGCTCGTGCGGGCGGATATGACAAAACCGCTCCCCTTTGCGGACGAGCGGTTCGACCTGATCTTCCATCCGGTCTCCAACTGTTATGTCGAGGAGGTCCTCCCCATCTGGCGGGAGTGCCATCGCGTTTTAAAGCCGGGCGGCATCCTGCTGGCCGGGCTGGACAACGGATTCAATTTCCTCTTTGGCGAAGATGAGACCAAAATTATCTACCGCCTGCCCTACAATCCGCTCAGGGACCCCGCCCTCTATGAGGCGGGCCTGCGGGACGACAACGGCGTGCAGTTCTCCCACAGCATCGAGGAGCAGATCGGCGGCCAGCTCGCGGCGGGCTTTAAGCTCACCGGCATCTACGAGGACACCAACGGCAGCGGGTTTCTGCACGAGCACGGCGCGCCCTGCTTTTACGCCACCCGCGCGGTCAGGGAATAACGTTTCAAAGGAGGAAGGCGCATGTCTTCACCGCTCGCCGACCGGCTGCGTCCGGCCGCGCTTTCGGAGGTCATCGGGCAGAAGCACCTGCTCGGGGAGGGGAAGAGCCTCCGCCGCATCATCGAGAGCGGCCAGATCCCCAACATGATCTTTTACGGCCCCTCCGGGGTGGGCAAGACGACAGTCGCCCGGATCATCGCCGCCCAGACCAAAAAGCGGCTGCACAAATTGAATGGCACCAACGCCTCCATCTCCGACATCAAGGCGATTGTCGACGAGCTCGACTCCATCATGGGCTACAACGGCATCCTGCTCTACCTCGACGAGATCCAGTACCTCAACAAAAAGCAGCAGCAGTCGCTGCTCGAATACATCGAGGACGGCCGCATCACCCTCATCGCCTCGACGACCGAAAACCCCTATTTCTACATCTATAACGCGGTGCTGAGCCGCTCGACCGTCTTTGAATTCAAGTCGGTCGAGCCGGAGGAGGTCGAAAAGGCGGTGATGCGCGGCTTTGCCGCGATGGAGCAGGAGACCGGCGCGCCCATCCGCCTCGAGGACGGCGTCGCCGCCCACATCGCCGCAAGCTGCGGCGGGGACGTCCGCAAGGCCCTCAACACCGTCGAGCTGCTCACCCTCTCGGCCCGCAATGAGGAGGAGGGGAAGTTCGTCTCCCTCGAGCTGGCGCACGAGCTCTCCCAGCGCAGCGCCATGCGCTACGACCGGGAAGGGGACGAGCACTACGACATCGTCTCCGCCTACCAGAAGTCGATGCGCGGCTCCGACCCGGACGCGGCCATTCACTACCTCGCCCGGCTGCTCGAGGCGGGGGATCTCCCCTCGGCCTGCCGGCGGCTGATGGTCTGCGCCTGCGAGGACGTGGGCCTCGCCTATCCGATGATCATCCCCATTGTCAAGGCGGCGGTCGACGCGGCGCTGCAGGTCGGGATGCCCGAGGCGCGGCTCTGCCTGGCCGACGCGGTCATCCTCGTCGCCACCGCGCCCAAGTCCAACACCGCCCACAACGCCATCAACGAGGCGATGGACGACTTAAAACAGGGGAAATCCGGCCCCATCCCGCGCACCCTCCAAAATAAGCACTTCGACGGCGAGGACGCCGAGGTCAAGGGGCAGTTTTACCAGTACCCGCACGACTTCCCAGGCCGCTGGGTCGACCAGCAGTACCTGCCCGACGCCCTCAAGGACCGCGTCTACTACCATTTCGGCGAAAACAAGACCGAGCAGGCCGCCAAAGCCTACTGGGAGCGGGTCAAGGGCAAAAAGCTCGACTAGCGCCCCTCATCCCATGTGCTTTCCAGCCGGGAGAGGGACAGCCCCAGCCGCAGCCCTTCCTCGAAGTACCGGCGGCTCTCCTGTTCGATGAAGAGCCCCATCCGGTCGATGATGGACAGGACGAAACCCCGCTGGCGCTTTGTCAGCTCCCGTTTCAGGAGGGCATAGTAGTTGGTGAGGACAGGGTCGTTCGCATCCGGCCGGGCGGCGCTGCCATAGCGGGATTCAAACAGGATCTCGGCGGCGGTTTTCATAGGATCGCCTCGATTTTCCGTAATAATTCAAAAGATGCCCTAAAGGACACCTTTATTATACTACGCCCTTTAGGACATGTCGAGATGTAAGGAGAAATTTATGTCAAAATTATCGGAACGGATGCTCGCGCTGCGGAAAGAGAAGGGATTTCAGCAAAAAATCGCCGCGGCGGAAATCGGAATCTCACTGCGCGAATATCAGCGCTATGAGTACGGCCAACGGGAACCCACCGCTTCGAGCATTATCGCGCTGGCGAATTTGTACGGCGTTTCCGCCGATTATCTGCTGGGAATGTCGGACAATCCGCATCCAGAGGATCAGAACACATGAACTACTCGGAACGGATGAAGCTGCTGCGAACCGGGCATCATGATTCTCAACAAAAAACTGCGTCAATTCTGGGAATCGCCCTGCGCACCTACCAGTACTACGAACGCGGCCAGCGGGAGCCGACGGTTTCGGTGATTATTGCGCTGGCGGAGTTGTACGGCGTTTCTGCTGATTATCTCTTGGGAATGTCGGACGACCCGCGGAGGGATTTATGATGACGAAGTTATCGGAACGGATGCTGCATCTGCGCAAACAGAAGAACCTCCAGCAGAAAACGCTGGCGGAAATATTGGGAAAATCGGTGCGGGAGTACCAGCGCTACGAGCACGGGGAGCACGAGCCGACCGCCTCGAGCATCATCGCGCTGGCGCAGTTTTACGGCGTCACGTCGGACTATCTGCTAGGGCTGTCCGACGAGGAATCGGGGGAGTGACATGACCTATTTTGAGAGAATGATCGCCTTGCGGAAGCAGCACGGCTATTCCCAGCAGCGGGTTTCCGAAATCCTGCACATCGCGTCGCGCTCTTACCAGTATTATGAATACGGCCAGCGGGAGCCGACGGTTTCGGTGATTATTGCGCTGGCGGAGTTGTACGGCGTATCAACCGACTACCTGCTTGGGGTATCGGACGACCCACGGAGGGATTTATAATGTCAAAATTGTCGGAAAGAATTCTCGCGCTGCGCAGGGAGCATGGTGTCTTGCAGCTGGAAATTGCCGCCGCCATCGGCGTCTCTCTGCGCACTTACCAGCGGTTTGAGTACGGCGACCGGGAACCGACCGCCTCGAGCATCGTGGCGCTGGCAAAGTTTTACGGCGTTTCAACCGACTACCTGCTCGGGGTATCGGACGAGCGCGGGGAGGGTTTACATGAGTGAAGAATGCCTGATCTGTAAGGCGCCGCTGGAATATCTGGCTGAGGACGCTCCGATGGAGTGTGCGATCTGCCATAAGCGGGAGATGAGCAAAACACGGTGCGTAAACGGGCACTACGTCTGCAACGAGTGCCACACCAAGGGGATGGACAGCATCCTCGCCCTCTGCCTGCAAAACCGCAGCCGCGACCCGATTGCAATTTTGGAAAGCATGATGGCGCTGCCGTTCTGCCACATGCACGGGCCGGAGCACCACGTGATGGTGGGCGCGGCGCTGCTGACCGCCTTTCAAAATGCAGGCGGGGAGATCGACCTGCCCCACGCGCTTTCGGAAATGTACCGCCGCGGGAGCGCCGTTCCCGGCGGGGCCTGCGGTTTCTGGGGTGCCTGCGGGGCGGGGATCAGCGCGGGGATGTACCTGTCCATCGCGACCCAGTCCACACCGCTCGCCGCGGAAGCCTGGAGCCTTGCAAACCAGATGACCGCGCGGGCGCTCGAGGCGATCGCGGCGCACGGCGGCCCGCGCTGCTGCAAGCGGGACTCCTACCTCGCCGTCATCGAGGCAGTCCGTTTCACCGAAGAAAAGCTGGGCGTGCGGATGGAACTTGGGCCGGTCGCCTGTACCCGATCTGCGCAGAACCGCCAATGCCTGGGCGCGCGCTGCCCGTTTCATGCGGGATGGCGGCCCTGAAAAACGGCGTCAAAAAATATGCGGTAAAGCAATCAGAGGAAACCCTGTTCAAAATGACAGGGATTTCCTCTGATTTTTTTGCGTTTCGGGGCAAACTAGAAAAGCCGGAACGGTAATTCGTTTGGAAACAGGTGATGGCTTGAATCAGGTGTATCTGATGAAAGGCGGTTCGGAAACGGAGATGAGACGGGCGCTTGCCCGGATCCTTCCTGCGGGAACAAGGCTTGTGGAGTTTTCCGACCCGCGGGACGCGCTGGGAAGGCTGGCGATCCTGCCGGAACGCATCAGGCTTTCTGAAAATGCGGAATTTTCTCCCGGGATTACGGTCATCGTCAGCTCCGAGGAGCACGGGCAGCTGGAACAGCTCGCCCACCTCCCAGCCGGCGTCATTACCTGCGGGCTCAGTTCAAAGGATACGGTGACCTTTTCGAGCCGTCTGGACGACAGGGCGGTGGTCTCGCTCCTCCGCAGCCTCGAGGGAGCGCGCGGAACGATCGAGCCGATGGACCTGCCGGTCTGCTGCCCGTCCGGCTGCGGCGCTTATCCGCTGCTGGCGGCTGCCGCGGCAAAGATTTTTTTGGAAGGATAGCGCCAAACACGCAACAAAAAATTACCAGTCATAATCAAACGGTTCCGGCGCAGAATACTAACGCAAACGCAAAACCAATGAATTTCAAATCAGAACAGGAGTGTTTCGATTATGTCCAGTAAGAACAAAGTGATGGTTCCCCAGGCCAAGGAAGCGATGGAGCGCTTCAAGATGGAAGCTGCAGGCGAAGTCGGCGTCAACCTCAAGCAGGGCTACAACGGCGACCTGACCTCCAAGCAGGCCGGCTCTGTCGGCGGCCAGATGGTCAAGAAGATGAAAACAGTACGAACTTCGAGTTTTCAGCGTGACAACCGCATTGTGGCGGGTCATAAAATTACTGTCCGGTACATAGCGGGGATTGGGATATAGAGGAAGGACAAAGTATTTGTTACTGTTGTATGCACAGCAGGCCGGAAACCTTCAAACAGGCTCCCAGCCCTTGCCATGCCAAGAAAAAATGCGCAGAGGTCAATCCTCCACGCCTTCAATTTCAAGAAACTGTGCCACAGTCATGCACTTTGGATGCTCCATATCCAGACTTAAAAAATCTTTGTCGCCTGTGAGAATGACATCCACATCCGACACAATGGCCGCGTTTAAGATTGGCTGGCCTTTTGCGTCGCGTATCAGTTTTTCCGCATGGTCTACCGCAGGAATTAACTCATAGGACATCTCTGCCAGCAACACTTCCGCATCCGGGAGATGCTTTGGCGCCTTCCGTCCGAGAATATATCCCGCAGCTCTGCAATATTGCGGTCATACAAGACGATTTTGTAATTATCTGCGATGTAGAGCAAAACCCGCGCAGGTGTGGAACGGGGAAAACCAATGCGGAAAACAAGATGTTTGTATCTACCAATATCCGTATTTTACCGTCCCTTTCCGTAACGCACTTCATCTACAAGCGCCTGAATATCATCCTCGCTGGACCCCCCCATCGCTTCGGCGGCTTCGGCAAAGGCCGTCTGCGTTTTTTGGATGGCCGCAGCGGAGGCGTTGCTGACAACGCTCTCCCCATTCTGATTTTGGAGGAACAGGATTTTATCGCCGGATTTTAGTCCAAGCTTCCGCCTGATTTCCAACGGCACAGTGATTTGACCGTTTGCAGAGATTTTCGCCAAATTCATATAAGTTCCCCTTTCTATTCTTTAGAACTCAAGTTTTCTTTATCTCTGTTTATATTATATCCCATGCGCCGGGGAGAGTAAACTCGTCCTGGCCCAAAAGAGGCGTTGATTTGTGAATTTAATAATTTTTTTGACAACTCGTTTCGGGCGCCGATGCAAAAACCATGTGCTTTGACCTGAACGAAGGCGTCCAGGAGGATTTTCGCCCTGCTCCGTCTGATGGCGGTGTCAAATAAGGGCGAGCAGAATTAATAGGCGACCAGCTCCCGATACCTGCCCCCGCCTTCTGTACCACCCGGCCAGCAGATCTTCCACTCAAAATACTGCTCCCGGGAAATCATCCCATCCCGAAGCAGCGTCTGCACTTTCGCCCAGTCACGTAAAAAATCATCCAGTATTGTAAAGTCGAACCACATCGCGATAGGGGGACGTACGGGCCAGAGGTCATTGTCATCATAACGCAAAGAGAAACCAGGATTTGCGTTATACATCATTCCGCTGCGTTCCGTCTTCGCCAGCTTGATAATGCCCGGGACTTCTTCGTCCAGCCAGAACAGCTGCTCCAGCACCGACACCGCCATTCCGTTGTTTTCCAAAAGGGATTCCCGCGCCACCTTCATCGCTTCCGCCATCTTTTCCAGCAGCGCCGCTTTGGGCACCCGATACCCCATCTCATACTGGGCAATGCGATTCGCCGTCAGGCCGACCGCGTCGCCCAGTTCTTTTTGCGTCATTTTGCGGTGCAGCCGTATCCGCTTGATTTTTTCTCCCGTAGTCATGGCAGTGCCCTCCCTTCATACTACCTCTATTTTACCCTGATTCCGACGATTTGTAAAGAGAAA
>DVKD01000004.1 GCA_018716285.1 Candidatus Merdivicinus faecavium | reverse complement strand
GTCCATGCAGGGGAGGTCGTCGTGGATGAGGGAGTAGGTGTGGACCATCTCGACCGCGCAGGCAAAGGGCAGTGCCTTCTCCGGCTCCCCGCCGGCCAGCTCGCAGAACAGAAGGGTGAGCAGCGGGCGGATCCGTTTCCCGCCGGCTTCGGCGCTGTAGGCCATCGCCTCAGCGGCGGAACGGTAGGGCGCGTCCGGCGGCGCGAGGTATCCCCGCAGCGCTTCTTCGATTTTGGGCAGCCAGTTATGCATCTTCATCCGCCTCCTCTTCGTTTTTGGGGGCGGCGGGGCGCAGCTCCCGCACGCGGAGGGCCGCATCCTGCAGCGCTTTCTCGCAGAAAGCGGTGAGGGAAACGCCTTCTTCGTATAATTTCAGGGATTTTTCCAGCGGCAGGTTGCCGGTTTCCAGCTGGGTGACGACTGCCGACAGTTTTTCCAAAGCCTTTTCAAAGGTCATGGTGCTCATGTGCTATTCCTTTCCGGCAGGACGGCTGTGACAGCCGCTTCTGCCTGTCCGTCCGCAAAGCGGATGGTGATCTGCTCCCCCGCCGAAAGCTGGGCCGCTGAGGAGACGAGCTGTTTTCCCGCAAAAACTGCCGCATAGCCGCGCAGCAGGACTTTGAAGGGGTTCATCGCCTCAAGCGCGGCCTCCTGCCGGCGCAGAGCGGCCAGAGGACGCTCGGTGAGCAGACTCCCCTGCCGGTCCAGCCGCTGCGTGAGGCTCCCCAGCCGGTCTGCAAGGGCGGAGAGCCGCGTCTCGGGGGAATGCCTGTCCAGCGCGAGGGCGAGGCGTTCGCGCTGACCTTCCAGCTCGCCGATCCGGGCTGTGACCGCCCGTTCGAGCCGCTCCCGGACCTCCGCAAGGGAGGAAAGCAAGGTTTCCCGGCTGGGTGCGGCCAGCTCGGCCGCCGCCGAAGGGGTGGGCGCCCGCAGGTCGGCGGCAAGGTCGGCGAGGGTCGTATCCACCTCATGCCCGACCGCCGAAATGACCGGCACCTCAGAGCGGTAGATCGCGCGGGCGACCTCCTCGTCGTTGAAGGCCCAGAGGTCCTCGAGCGAGCCGCCGCCCCGGCCGACGATCAGCACGTCGAGGCTTGCGCTTTGCGCCAGCGCGATGCCGGCGCAGATGGAGGCGGGGGCGTCCTCCCCCTGCACAAGGGCGGGAATGAGGATGAGCTCGGCCACCGGGTATCGGCGGCTCAAAATCTGGCGGATGTCCTGAAAGGCGGCGCCGTTTGCGGAGGTCACGACCCCGATCCGGCGCGGCAGGGGCGGCAGAGGGCGCTTGTGGGCGGGGTCAAAGATCCCCTCGGCCTCCAGCCGGCGCTTGCGCTGCTCCAGAGCGAGGTACAGGGCCCCCAGCCCGTCCGGCTGCATGTCCGCGCAGTTGATCTGGCAGATACCGTCCCGCTCAAACAGCTGGACGCTGCCGAAGAGGATCGCCTTCATCCCGTTTTGGGGCACAAAGCGGAGGTGACGGGTGTTCCAGTTGAACATGATCGCCTTGATGGAAGCGCGCCCGTCCTTTAAGGTGAAATAAAAATGCCCGGTTTTGAGGTGGTGGGTGAAGTTGGAAATTTCCCCGCGGACAAAGATGCTGGTCAGCTCCACGTCGCCGTCCAGCTTCTGCTTTAATAGCCGGTTGACATCCGAAACGGTCATCACCTGGTTCATACGCCACCCCTCTCGTGCGCGAGCGCGGCCAGAATCGCGGTCCCCGCCGCATTGTCCGAGGAAAACTGCGGCTCGGCGAAGACGCCGCCGAAATCCCGCTCCATCCGTTCCCGGATGACGCTGCTCGCCATGACGCCGCCGGCATAGAGGAGCGGCAGCGCCCCATATTCCGGCGCAAATTCCCGCAGGAGCGTCTCAGTCATCCCGGCCAGGGCCGCGCGGATGGCTTCCAGGCAGTAGCGGGCGATGAAGGCGGCCGGGCGGCCTTCCTTCTGAAATCCCGCACATTTGTTTTCAATTCCGGACAGGCAGCAGCTTGTCCCCTTGAGGACCGGCCGCACCTTGACCGGCTCTTCCCATTCCGCCGCGAGGGCGGAGAGCTGCGGCCCGCAGGGGAAGGTGAGTCCGAGCATCAGCCCGACCCGGTCGACCGCCTGCCCGGCCTTGAGGTCGAGCGACCCGCCGACCTGGCGGACGGTGAAAAGCCCCTGTTCGGGCGTGACAAGCAAAGCGTCGGTGGTACCGCCCGATAGGTGGAAAGCGAGGAAAGGGCGGTTTCTCCACTCCATCTTCCCCGCGCTGTAAAGGGCGGCCATGATGTGCCCTTCCTGATGGGAAAAGCGGTACAGCGGGACGCCGGCCGCCGCCGCGTAAACCCGCGCGGCTGTCTCCCCCACCAGGAAGCAGGGCATGTAGGACCCTTCCTCCCGCCGGGGGAAGGCGGAGACGCCGGCCGCTGCGATCGGGGCGCTCCCCGCTTTGGCAAAGAGGGCTTCGGCGATTTCGCCGAGCTGTTTCACATGGGCGAAGACCGCGTCGCTCTGGCGCAGCCCCAGCGCGCCGGGCGCTGTCGGCAAAAGCCGCTTTTCCATACAGATCGCGCCGTCCTCATAGACGGCGGCGGAGGTGGTGTAGTTGCTGGTATCGATCCCCAAAAACCTCATTTTGCGGCCCGGCTCCGCACAATGCTGCCCAGGACGCCGTTGACAAAGGAGACGTCGTCCTCATGGGCGAAGGTGGTAGCGAGCTTGACGCACTCGCTGACGATGATGTCGTCGGCGACGTCGCTCCCGGAGGTCATTTCATAAACGCCGAGCCGGAGGATGGCGAGGCTCACCTTGGAGATGCGGTCCTTGGTCCATTTTTTGAGGTTCGGCTCGATGACCGCGTCGATCGCGTCCAGGTTCTGCCAGACGCCGCGGAACATCTCCTCGACCTGCGGGGTGACCTCCATCTCCTCGCATTCGCGGGCGACGTTTAAGATCTCCTCGACCGTTTCGTCCTGAAACATCTTTTCAAAAACCAGGATGAAGGCGTTTTCCCGCATCTGGTGACGGCTGATTTTCTTCATGTTGTCCTCCCAAGTGGATTTTTATTCACGGATATCGGCGACGAGTACATTGACCCGGCTGACCGCCATGCCGGTCATATCCTGAACCGCATCCTTGACGCGGGACTGGATCTGCCTGGCGACCTCCTTGATCTTGCAGCCGTAGCAGAGGTTGACTGCGATGTCGATCACAGCGATTTCCGCCTCCAGCGAGACTTCGATAGCCTCCCGGTGCGCGCCGCGCGCTGCGAGGGAATGGACCCCCTCTGTTTCGGCGAGGACGTTCTGGACAATTGTCCGGACGACCCCTACGGAAATCTTGACGCTGCCGCTGGTGCTCTTCTTCTGTTCCATATATCCGAACCTCTCTTTCATAATAAGCGGGGAAGATTGCTGCCCGCCGCGGAGGGCGCTCTTACTCATATTATACCATATACTTGCAAAAAAACAACCATTTTCCAAAAAAAGTGAACGGATATACGGAAAAGCCCGCAGCTTTACCAGCTGCGGGCCCTGCTTTCACTGGACCTCCCCGACCGAGACGTTTTCGGCGAGGACGTCGGTTTCTTCGAGAATGATGTTCTTGATCTGGGCCGCCTGTTCGGCGTTTAAGCCCTCCGTCTTGACGACGACCTTGACGCTGTCGTCGCTGACGATGGCCAGGCAGTCCTCAAAGCCTTTGGCCTTGACGAGGGTCTCGATATTCGCCTCGCTCTCCATCTGCTTGGAGACCTCGAGCGCCTTGGCGGTGGCGAGCTCCTTTTCTTCATCGCTTAAATCGGCGTTCCCGAGGGTGTTCGCGAGGGTTTCGACCGCCTCGTCGCGGCTTCTCTGGCGCTCGAGCCGCGCCTGGGCGAAGTATTCGTCGGCGGTGGAGTCCTCTTCCGCTGACGCGCCGGTCAGCTGCGCCTCCCCGTAATGCTCGGTTCCGTCCTCATCCGAGGTGGTGGCGGCCGTCGTAATGTCGTAGGGCTGGCCGGTTTGGGAGAAGGTGTAGTTTAAGTAGATGGCGGCGCCGAGCACCAGCACCAGCGAAGCCAGTACAATCTGTTTTTTTCCCAAAATCATGTTGAATTTCATCGAGTCATCCTCCTATGCTAGTTTTGTGATGCAGACCTTCGCTGAGCTGATGGCGAGCGCGGTTGTCACGGCATCCATGATCCGGCTTGCCGTGACCGGATCGTCTCCTCCCTCGCAGACCACGACCACCCCCTTTATCACCGGTTCCATCCGGGTGCGGACGAGGGCGCTGCGGCCGTCCGTGCCGTCGACCATGACGTAGGCCTCGTCCCGGCTTTCCCGCTCGCTGATGCTCTCCCCCGCGGATTGGACCGAGTCGCGCTCGGTCTGCTCCTCCTTGGCGTAGAGCGTTTCACCGTCGTTTTGCAGCGTGACCATCACCTCGGTTTTGCCGGCGCCGCTGATTTTGGCGATCATTTCGGAGAGCTCATCCCGGATGGAGGCCGCATAGGCGGCGGCTGTCGTCTCCCCCGCGGTTTCGGCGGGCTGTGCTTTCTCCCTTCCCCCAAAAATGCTGGAAAAGAAGATGAGTAAAATGCCGGCGGCGCCCAGAATCACGATCCACCGGGCGCGTTTGTCCGGATTTTTCCAGCCGGCGCGCAGCCGGGCGAGCAGCGGGATTTTTTCATCCATTTTCTGTACCTCCTTGCGTATCGGCGATGAAAACTTCCGGCGTCTTTCCGAGGCGTTCCGCAACGGCGGATTCCGCCTCGCCGGCAAAGCGCTCCGCTCCCGGCTCCAGTGTGATTCGGATATTGGTAATATCTATGCGCTGTTCGTCCGCAATATGTACCGTCACCTCAATTTTTTGGAACGGGATGCCGGCTTCCTCCAAAGCCTGTTCCCCGGCGAGCTCGAGGTTTGCGGCGAAGTTGCGCAGCAGCTGCTCCTCGGCGAGCGCTTCCATCTCTCCGGCGTTTCCCGCCGGCTCCTCCCAGCTGCTCCCGCTTTCCAGGTCAAGCCGGAAGTCCCCGCCCGCAAAGGGAAGGACAAGGCTCAAAAGCAGGAAGAGCCGGACGGCAAACCGCGCGTACCGGTTCCAGCCCCCTTCCGGCAGGAGCATGGAGAAGATGCCGGTCACGACGAGGGTCGCGCAGAGGGAAACGGCGGTGCTGCGGATCGTATCCATGCAAAATCCCCCTCAGCCCGGCGTCCCCATCCACAAAAGGATGGCGGACGACGATAAGATCATCATCCCGTAGCACAAAATGAGCCCGCCCAGCACCGACAGCGCCGAGGAAACGGAGCGGATGACCCCCGCCGCCCTGTTTTCGCCGAGCAGCTCCCCCACCGCCGCGGCGATGCCGCAGGCGAGCATGCTCATCCCCACCTGGGCGAGGATGGGCACGAACACCGCAGCCATGACGATCACCCCGAACACGCCGACCGCGCTCTTCACAAGCCCCAGGCATCCGGAAAGGGAGCCGTAGGCTTCGCTCAGCGCCCCGCCGACCACCGGGATGGCCGAGCTGATGACAAATTTGACCGCCCGCGTGCTGACCGTATCGGCGGCGCCCGCCGTCAGGCTCTGAAGGGTGAGCAGGGCGACGAAGACGGTCAGGCAGAGCCCCAGCACCCACATGGAGAGGCTTTTCGCCCCCTGCGCGACGGCTTTGACGTCCACCCCGTCGGTGACCGACCCGACGGTGCAGAGGGCGAGAAAGATGCCGAGCAGCGGCAGGATGAGGCTGGAGGCGAGCTGGGCGAACAGCTGGGCCGCCCCAAAGGTGACGGTCTGATAGGCCGCCGCCGAGGCGGGACGCCCCGAAACGGCGATCACCCCCGAGAATACCGGGATGAAGCTCAGCATAAAGTGGGTGAGCGCCTCGATGGTCTCCGAAACTTTCCGGATAAGCGGGACAACCGCGCTGACGAGTGCGGCCGACACGCAGAGGGTGCTCGCCGTTGTGAACGCCCCCTGCCCCTTGCCGTTTGAAAAGGCGGCGATCAGGGAGGAAAGAAGGAGCAGCCCGCAGAGGGTCCCCAGCAGCCGGAAGGGGGCGGAGATCTCCTCCCACACCACCTCCCACAGCCAGGACAGGGTGGACTGAAGGCTCCAGCCGCTCAAGTCCCCTCTCCGGAGGGCGCTGTCTTCGGCAACCGCCTCCCCTCCCTCCGGGATGAGGGGGATGAGCTCCTCGATCCCGCTTTGGGCGAGCTGCTCCTCCGCCTGGGCGTAAAGATCGGCTTCCCCGGCGGCGAAGACCTGCCGCCCGGGCGCGAGCAGAATTGCCAGGCAGAGAAAAATCGCCGTAAAAAGCTGTTTCATCCGCTCCCCCCTTTACAGATGGATGAGGGTCAGGGCAATCCGCAGCAGCTCTTCAAACATCGGCAGACATAGAAGCAGCACCGCCACCCGCCCTGCCAGCTCAACCTTGGAGGCGATGGCGGTCTGTCCGGCCTCCTTGCAGATTTCCGCGGCGATTTCGCAGAGGTAGCAGACGCCCAGGCACTTGATGAGCACCCGCAGCGCGCCGGTGGAATCGGCGGCCTGCCCCGCCATTTCCCGCATGGTACTGAGCGCCGGCAGCAGCCCGGACAGGATCCAGCCGAAAAAGACAGCCACTGCCGCCAGGGAAAGGACCATCGCGTATTCCGGCTTGTACTGCTTGAGCAGCACCGCCGCCGCGGCTGCAATGAGTCCCGCGCCGGCAATTGCAACGATATCCATGCCGCCCTCCGTCACCACAGCCCGAACAGCTGCTTGATGGTGTCAAAAAGGGTGCTGATCTGGGTGATGACCATCATGAGGACGACGATCAAGCCGGCCAGCGTCGTCATCATCGCCTGCTCCTCCCGCCCGGAACGGATCAGGACCTGGTTGAGCACCGCGACGATGATTCCGATGGCGGCGATCTGGAAAATCAGATCCACATCCATGCTTCTCATCCTTCCTGTTTGTTATAGCGCGAGGATTGCCAGCAAAAGCCCGGACAGGAGGCCGAGGGAGCGGTACATCCGCCCCTCCTTTTCCGCCCGTTCCCTTGCTGAGGCGATCAGCCCGTCCAGCCTCTCGGAGAGCAGGGAGAGGGCGGCAGTCTGGCTCTCCCAGTCGCTCCCGCCGAGGATGCCGCCGCACTCGCGCAGCAGCGCCGCCATCTCCGGGAGGGCGCTGACCCGCCGGTCCCGGTCCAGGGCGGCCGCCCACACCTCCTCGAGCGGTTCTCTGCCGTCAAAGCGTGCGGAAATCTCCTTGAGAAAGGAGAGCTCCGAAAAATCCGGGCTTTCCGCCAGAACGCGCAGGAGCTGCCCGGTCGGCAGGCGGCGCACCGCGAGCTCCCGGTCGATGCGCAGGAAAAGCTGCTTGACGGTGATGAGCATCTTCAGCTGTTCGCGCAGCCGCGCCGAGAAGCTGCCGCCCAAAAGCAGCAGGGCAAACCCGCCGAGCAGCACCCCGATGACCTTCATGCCGCTCCCTCCTTCAGCCAGGATATGCCGGCCGGCGCGCAGTTTTTGAGCCAGACGACGGCGTCGAACGCGCCCGCTTCCAGCAGCGCCGCGAGCCCCGGGCGCTTTCGCAGCCCCGCGAGGGAATCCCCGTGGGCGGTGGCGAGCAGCGGCACCCCCGCGTTGACGCTCTCGAGGACAACCGCCGCCTCCTCCGTCCCGCCCAGCTCGTCGCAGGCGATGACCGAAGGCGAAAGGCTCCGCAGCGCGATTGCCATGCCGGGGCCTTTGGGGTAGCCGCTCAGCAGGTCGGTGCAGGGGCCCAGGTCGAGGCAGGCTTCCCCCAGCTCCCGCCCGCCGCCCAGCTCTCCCCGTTCGTCGACGGCGGAAATCTGGAGAGGATGTCCGCACTCCCCGGAGGATAGGCGGCGGATGAGGTCCCGGAGGATGGTCGTCTTGCCGCTGGCTGGCGGGCCGGCAAGCAGCACCGACGGGAGGGGTTCCCGGCTGTAAAGCTGCTGCGGAAGCGTTCCCGCCGCCCCGAAGATCTGCCGCGCGATGCGGAAATTGAGGCTCCCCGCCTCCCGCAGGCTGAGGATTTTCCCGCCCTCTGCCGCGACCGTCCCGGCAACGCCGACCCGGTGCCCGCCCCGCAGGGTGCAGAAGCCCCGGGCAAGGTCTCCCTCGCAGCTCTGCATGGAATACCCGCAGACCCGCCGCAGGCAGGCGGCAATCTCGGCGGCGGCCACCTTCCTCCCCGCCCGTCCGCCGGGCGAGGGAAAGAAAGGCCCGTCCCGCGTCACGACCGAGAGGGGCTGTCCGAGCCGCAGGCGGATCTCCCGCGCATCCCGCCGCACAGCGGCCGGGACACGTTCCAGCTCCTCCCGGATCCAGCCCTCGAAGTAAGGCAAAAGCTGTCCATACTCGTCCATTGTCTTCACCATCCTTTGCGATTACTCCATCCTATGCGCCGGGTTTTTTGTTTAGAACATTGACAAGGGCGGCAAAATGTCGTATCATGAAAAAGGAAACAGGCCGCGGGCAGTTCCCCGGCGTGACCGTTTATCCTATCAACTGACAAAGGAGCGGATTTTTATGAAGATCACCATCCGGGACGCAGCCGGGAATTCGGCGGCAGTCGATACCCTTGGCGCAGAGCTCAAATCCTTCCGCACCGGCGGCACCGAATACATCTGGCAGGGCGACCCGCGCTACTGGAGCGGGAGCGCGCCCTTTCTCTTCCCCATCGCGAGCAACGCCCGGCAGGACACCCTTTATATCGAGGGAAAGCCCTACCACATGCCCATGCACGGCTTTGCGAAGGACCTCGAGTGGACGGTGAAGGAGCAGGCGGAGGACCGCGTGACCTTCCTCCTGCGGCAGACGGAGGAGACCCTCGCCTCCTACCCCTTCCGTTTTACGATGGAGGCGGAGTACGCCATCGCCGGAGGCGCGCTGACCATGACCATGACCATCCGCAACGACGACGCGCGGGAGATGCCCTACTGCTTCGGCACCCATCCGGCCTTCAACGTCCCCTTCGACCCGGCGGCGGGGAGCAGCTTTGCCGACTACCGCATCGAGTTTGAGAAGGAGGAGGAAAACAGCTGCCCGCTTTACGACGGCGCGGCGCGGCAGATCGATGTAAACCGCCGCGAAGCCTTCCTTGAGCCGGACAACCGCACCCTGAAACTTGACTACGACGTTTTTGCACGGGTGGACACCATTATTTTTGACCACATGAATTCCAGAAGCGCCGCCCTCGTCGACGGGAAGACCGGGAGAAAGCTCATCCTCGGCTACCCCACCTTCGACTATGCCGCCGTTTGGACCAAGCCGGGCGCGCCCTACGTCTGCATCGAGCCGTGGCAGGGGCTTTCCGCCTGCAGCGACGAGGACGACAACATCCTGAGCAAGCGCGGCGTCAAATGCCTAAAACCGGGAGAGTCGGACGTGTACGTCCTGACCTTTGCGGTTACAGAATAATCCCACAGATTCAGAAAGGAGATTTCCCGATGAAGGAAATTTTGATTGGACAGAAGCTGACCGTCGAAAGCGAGGTCACCGAGGAGCGGCTCGCCTGCTCTGTCGGCAGCGGCGAGCTGCCTGTTTACGCGACCCCCGCGATGGCGGCGCTGATGGAAAACGCCGCGTCCTCCCTGCTCAAGGGCTTCCTGGAGGAGGGCGAGACCTCGGTCGGCGTGAGCTTAAACCTCGCCCACAGCTCCGCGAGCCCCCTCGGGGCGAAGGTCCGGGCTGAGGCCGAAATCACCGGCGTCGACCGCAAACGGGTCAGCTTCCTGGTGATCGCCTACGATCAGGCGGGCGAGATTGGCCGGGCGGAACACGACCGGTTTGTCGTCGGCGCGGAAAAGTTCCTCGCCAAAGCCAATGCAAAAAACGCATAATCTACGAAAGCAAAAAAACGCCGGCAAGCACATCTTTCCTGTGCTTGCCGGCATGTTTTTGCAGAAAACTATTTGAGATACTCGTCCAGGATCTTGTTTGCGCCGTCGGGGTCGTTGGAAACGCTCAGAACGACGTAGCTCCCGGTCTGGCGGATGACCGCCTGCTCAAGCTTTGTGACCTCGCCCGGGACGTAATCCCGGAAGGACTCGATCTGGGCATCCACGTGCTCCTCGACGATCGGTTTGACCTCATTTTTGGCCGTATCCGCGTCGTTGCAGGCAAAAACGGCGATCTCCTCGGCGGTCGCGCCGCTCCCCATATAGACGACCGACTCTGTGACAAGCCCGTCCACATCGTAGAGCATCCCAACCATCCCGTCGTCCAGCTTTTCCAGCGGATCCTGGTAGGTGATGCCGGTGTTCAGCGCCTCAGCGAGGGCGCCCACGTCAACGGTAATATCTTCTCCCCCGCTGCTGCAGGCAGCGAAGAGAAAGCAGGCGGCGGCAGCCGCAGCGGTCGTTTTGATCCAGTTTTTCATGCAGGTAATTCCTTTCTTATTAGATTAAGATTGCGCAGCGCTTTGCTGGGCTTCCTCTAAAGCTTCTTCGACGCTCGCTTCGGCGCTTGCTACCGCGTCCTCCGAAGCACCGGAAGGCTGGGATGCGAGAGCATGGGTTTTCAGGTAGTCGAGCCACTTGACGCAGTAGGTTTTGTTGAGGTGTACGCCGTCGGTCGACGCGTCGTCAGGCAGATATCCCTCCTCATCCGCGACGCCGGAAGAAACGTCCAGGTAGCAGACCTCTTCCTCAGCAGCCAGCTCTTTGAGCAGGCCGTTAAAGAGATTGACGCGCTCCATATTGTAGATGTCGCTTCCCGTCGATTTTTCCCGCGAGACCGGGAGGATCGACTGCACATAGATGATAGCTTCCGGCTGGGATTCCCGGACAGTGGCAACGACCTCGCGGTAGCGGTCCTGGAAAATCTGCGGATAGCTCCATCCGAGTTCATTGATCCCAAACATCAGGTAGACCTTGTTAAACTCCCCCTGATGGTGGGCGAGAGCGTCGGCTACCGTATAGTCTCCCCCATTTTCACTGATAACCGTGTCGGTGAAGACCTTGTCCACCGAAAGGCCGCGGTCCGCATAAGAGGTCGTGTTGGAAAGCCCTGAATAGAGGATGAATCCCTGGGTCCGGGAATCTCCGATAAAGAGGGCGTCGCTGAAATAACTGTCCTCGACCGGTTCTGTCTCCGGAACCGGCTGGGTGAAATCATAGGGAAGCGCGGACTCGTCCTGCGGCAGCGCGGCGCTGCTCTCCGGTTCAGAGGATTCCGGCTCTGAGAGGACAGTGTTTGCCATGTCGGCGCTCTCCTCCGGAAGGCTCTCGGCAGGGAGGGAGGAGGCGCTGCTTTCCAGCTGGGAATCGGCCGCAGCGACAGACATCCTGTCTGGCTGCTGTGCGCTGCTGGTCCGCAGCCAGACATATCCAAAGCATCCTGCCGCTGCCGCGAGGGTAATCAGCGACGCCAGCAGGATATATAAATTCCGTCGTTTCTTCCTGCGCTGATAGGAAGAGTGGTAGTGTTTGATCGGCATAATATCACCTTGAGAGATGCTCAGCTTGAGCAGAATTCAGCCGGCAGTTTTTTCCGCCGACTTTCTTTTATCATAGCAGACTGAAAGGGGAAATGCAAGCTTTCTGCTAAAATGTAATAGAATCGTTATGATTGTCACAGATTTGTGATAAAGCAGACGGAAACCGCCGGCCTTCTCTAAAAAGAAGATCCGGCGGAATCTGGTTTTACAGCGCTATCTGCTTAAGGTAGTGACCCGCAGGGCGTCGATAATCCCCTTCTCCATCGCGAGGCGGCCGTATTTGTCGACTTCGCTTTTATCCTTGGGACCGTGGGTGAGGCAGGCGGCTCCGCCGATACATCCGCCGACGCAGGCCATGCCTTCGATGAAATTCGACTCTTTGAGCAGTCCCTTGCTCGCTTTGAGGAGGGCGAGGCGGCACTCCTCGATGCCGTCGCAGATCTCGGGCTTGACAGCAAAATCAATCCCGCGCTCCTTGAGCGCCTCCTCCACCGCTGCGGAAAGCCCGCCGCTCCGGGCGAAGATGCGGCCGTAATAAGAGGCGTTGTCGAGGAGGGATTCCTCGAGGTTTTCCGGCTCAATGTCGCGGCTGTCGAGCAGCGCCTGCAGCTCCTCAAAGGTAAGGACGCAGTCGACGTAGGGCCGGACCTCCTCCCGCTGAAATTCCATCTTTTTTGCGGTGCAGGGGCCGATAAAGATGACCTTGCCGGTAGGGTCGGTCTCTTTGATATAGCGGGCGATCTGAACCATCGGGGAGGGGTTGTGGGAGACATGCTCCTTCATCTGCGGGAAGAATTTTTCCACATAAGAGACGAAGGCCGGGCAGCAGGAGCTGGTCAGGAAGCCCTTCTCCGCCAGCTCGGCGGCCTCGGAATAGGCGGTCATATCGGCGCCGAGGGCAGTTTCGACGACCTCGTGGAAACCGAGCATCTTGATGCCGGTGACGATCTGGCCGATCTTTGCGTAGGCAAACTGGCTGGAAATGGCGGGGGCGATGATGGCGTACACCTTGTATTCCTTTTTGTCCTTGCTTTCCTTGAGCATCCGGATGGCGTCAAGGATGAAGGAGCGGTCGACGATCGCGCCGAAGGGGCACTGATAGACGCAGGACCCGCAGGCAATGCACTTGTCGTTGTTGATGACCGCCTTCTCGTCGCCCTCAGTGGTGTCCATCCGGATGGCGCCGACCTTACAGCTCCGCTCGCAGGGGCGGTCCTGCACCTGGATGGCTCCGTAGGAACAGACCTGGGCGCACTTGCCGCAGGCGACGCACTTGCTGTGGTCGATCACGGCGCGGCGGTTGACGATAGAGATGGCGCCTTTGGGGCAGACGTTCTGGCAGCGGTGGGCGATACAGCCGCGGCAGGATTCCCCAACCGTCACACGGTGGACGGGGCATTCGTCGCAGGCGACGCCGATGACCTGGATGACGTTGGGGTTATCCGGGTCGCCGCCCATCGCCATGTGGACGCGCTCGCCCAAGATAGCGCGCTCCTTATAGACGCAGCAGCGCATCGTCGCCTTATTTCCCGGGATGATCTCCTTGGGAATTTCGTAGTAGCTGGTCTCCAGATTGCCCTCAAAGGCGCGCTTGGAGACAGCCTTGAGCACCTTATATTTCAAAAGCTGTACATCGGTATCAAAATTTCTATTCATTCGAAAACCTTTCCCCCGGCAGACCGGGACCAGAGACCGGTTTGGTTCTAGTGATATTCAACATTGACCCGCTTCCCCATCAGCTCCAGGTTTTTAGAGAGGACCTCGACAATCTTGAGCTTGATGCTCAGGTCGAGCGGAAGATTGGGGTTCTGATGGGCGGGGTTCATGGCGCGGCCGACAAAGAAATTGACGTCGGTCGCATATTCAAATAGATATTTCGCAATCAGGGAAGCGCCGTCCTTCTTTTGCAGCCAGCTCAAATCGGTATTATTTTTGCTGACGATCATGTTGGAAAGCTCCATGACATGGCCGAGGGTGAGGACTCCCTCCGTGACCAGGTCTACCCCCTCCATTGTGCCGACCGGCGGGATCTTGGGGTCGATGTAGTCGATGCAGGTCCGAATTTCCTTTCCGAGCCGCCTGCTGACAATTTTGGAGGTCGTGCCGCCGCTGACGATCTTGATCCCATCCGTCTGCAAAAACTTATCGGTGACGGCGAGGTCGTCGGAGGAATCAGAGGGCGGGCCGAACATGATGCTGACCGTCTGCTTCTCACGGACCTTCATGACGGCGACGGTGGTGTCGTCGCCCGGCTCCCCGAGATAGAGGGCGTTGGCGACCTCGGCGAGCTTGGCGGCGGTACTTTTGGCGGAATCGGTCGGGGAATACTGGCTGACCAGCTCCTTGACGACGTTTTCCTGCTGCCAGCCAAGGCTCATGGTGATGCCGATGCCCGCATGGGGGACTCCGTCGCTGAACATGACGAACACGTCGCCCAGCTGGACCTGCATCCGGGTCTCATAGAGGGTCTTGCCTTCGACGACGTTGACCTCGACCGGGTAGTCATAGGGCTTGCCGTCCCGGAGGAGGACGCATAGGGGGTTGTCAAACTGCACCATGTACGCCTCCCCCATCACGCCGATCTGGAGGATGGTGAAGGTCGAGTAGGCGACCTGCCGCTCCTTACAGATCGGGAGGGTCTGGACGATGGTGTCAACACAGTCCTCGATCTTGAGGCCGGAGGCCATCATGGTGCTGATGATTTTGGAGGTCAGGGTGGAGAGGATGTTGGCCTTGACGCCGCTGCCCATGCCGTCGGCCAGGACGGTCGTCATGGTGCCGTCATGGTAGATGGTCTCGACGCGGTCGCCGCAGAGTTCTTCCCCTTTTTTGTTCAGGCTGACATAGCCGGGTTCAATAAAGTAGCGCATATCCCCCCGCCTTTCTAGTCGGCCATCGAGTTTTTCAGCTTGGTGAGGGCGACCTTTGTCTCGGCCGTCGTTTCGCCGAGCAGCGAGGCGATCTCCTGGACCACCCGCATCTGCTTGCTGATAACCTGGTCGGTGACTTCAATGGTTTCCCGGCGCATGGCGGCGGTGCGCTGCGCCTCTTTCTCTTCAGCGTTGATATCCTTCAGGAAGATAAAGACCAGCTCGTGCTCGCTGTCGTAAATGATGGATTTCTCCACATAGATGCCAAGGCTGTCGAGCATGCCGCGCTCGGAGACAATGTTTTCCCCGCTGTCGACGACGGCGACAAGCTCGGTCACGTCATACACATCCGAGATCGGTCTGCCGACCATATCCTCGCCCTGCGGGATGGAGAACAGCTGGTGGGCGGCGTAGTTGAACTGCTGGATGCGGAGATCCGGGCCGACGGCGATGATGGCGTGCGGGGTAGCGTCGAGGATCTTGTTGGAGACGGACTCGGCGCGCTCCTTCATATAAGGCAGGCACATTTCGATGTCGGCCTTGCCCTGGTAGACGGCGATGGCCTTCTCGCGGCAGGTAGAATAGCCGCAGGCGCCGCAGTTGAGCATATCCTCGGGCTTGGTTTTGCCGATCCTGGCGAGGATTTCGGCGATGGTGGCTTCCCCGGGCATCATGCGGGGATTGAGCTCGCTCTTGACCGCCTTGCCCATCGTGATATCGTGGGAAACGTCATAGTCCCGGACAGGGTCGGCGGCGTCGTCGACGTAAGCCTGCGCCTCCACCATGCCGCGGACATCCTTGGGCATGGCCGGGCCGTTGATGCAGCTGCCGTGGCAGGCGCTCATTTCAATGAAATAGCCCTGCAGCTTGCCGTCCCGGATCTCTTCCAGGGCGCGGCGGCAGTTTTCGACTCCGTCGACGGTGATGTAGTGGTAATCCGGCCGTTTGTCCATCGACTTGAGGATGCCGCCGGTTTCGGGGAAGAAACGGCAGCGGTAGCGCTCCTCGTCCTCGAGGCTGCGGTCGATCTCGATCCCCTCTTCTTCGAGCCAGTTGTGCAGCTCGTCGAAGGTGATGGTGCAGTCGACGCCGCCTGATTTGCAGTACTGGTCGACCTCATCCTTTTTGGAGATGCAGGGGCTGATGAAGACGACGACCGCGTCGGGGTCCTGCTCCTTGATGAGGTTCGCGTGGGCGTGCATGGGGGAAATAACCGGCGCGAGGTAAGGGATGCAGTCGACGTAGTACTTCTGCACCAGCTTGATGACCGAATGGCAGCAGGTGCTGATGATGACCGGCATCTTTTCATCGACCAGCCGCTCGTATTCCTGTTTGACCATGTTGGCGCCGACGGCGGTCTCGAGGACGTCGTAAACGCCCAGCTTTTTGAGGGCGGCGGCGAGGGGAGGCAGGCTCTTGATCTGGAACGCGGCGACATAGGACGGCGCGAGGCTGACAATGACCTTTTTACCCTGTGCGAGATAATCCTTGACGATCTGGGTGTCGTCGCGCACCTGCTTGGCATTCTGGGGGCAGACCCGGACGCAGTTGCCGCAGAGGATGCACTCGTCCGAAATGATCTGCGCCTGATGATCCTCAAACCGGATCGCCTTGATGGGGCACTCCCGGATACACTTATAGCAATTCTTGCAGTTTGCTTTTTTAAATCTCAGGACCTCCATACCATTTCCTCCTCAATGATGTTGACGGGATTTATTCGACTCCCAGCGGCTTGAGGACGTGCTCGTGGAAAACCTCGACCGCATTTTCGGGGGAAACGTGGTCGACAAACTCCCCGTTGATCTTGGTCGCGACGCCGTCGGTACAGCGGCCGAGACAGAAGGAGGCCTTCAGCTCCACCTGATCTTTGAGGTTGTACTGATCGATCAGCTCCTGAAAGACGTGGATGATGTTGTAAGAGCCTTTGAGATGGCAGGAACTGCCTACGCAAACGTAAATATCCATGTGAAATCCTCCTGATTGGTTGTACAATCTGCCGAAAGCCGGACAGCTGCGGCAAATTGTCAGAATGTTGTCAATATACGATTTTATTATAGCGTTTTTTTGTATAACTGTCAAGAATTTTGCAAAAAATTCAAAGGAAAACCGGCGTCCTTTCGGGCGCCGGTCCTTTTTCAGTAGCGGTTGTCGAAAATGCGGGTGGATTTCTTTTCGCTGCGCGGGAGCTCGCCGATCGAGACCGGCTTGGTGAGGATGGTCAGTCCCACCCGGAGCTTGAAGATATTCTGCATCTCGCGGCCGACCTCCTCCTTGTCCACGCCCGGTTCGGTCTCGAAGAAGAGGGTCATGATATCCTTGCCGTACAGGTGGTCGATCATGACCTGGTACTCGGAGCTGGCGCCCTTCACTTCCTTCAAAACATCGTCGATCTGGCCGGGATAGATGTTGACGCCTTTGACCTTGACCATATCGTCGGTGCGGCCGATGAGGGTGTCGATCCGCGGGAAGGGGCAGCCGCAGGCGCAGTCGCCGGGCAGGAAACGGGTGAGGTCGTGGGTCCGGTAGCGGATGAGGGGCGCGCCCTCCTTGCGGAGGGTGGTGATGACCAGCTCCCCGACCTCGCCGTCCGGGACCAGCTCGCCGGTGTGGGGGTTGATGATTTCAAAGTAGACAAAGTCGTCCCAGTAGTGCATCCCGCACTCATAGTCGCAGCTCATGGCGATGCCGGGGCCGTAGACCTCGGTCAGGCCGTAGATGTCGTAAAGCTGGACGCCGAGCTCGGCGGCGATCCGTCGGCGCATCTTTTCGCCCCAGCGCTCCGAGCCGATGACCCCCTTTTTCAGGTGGATCTGGTCCCCCACCCCGCGCTTGGCGATCTCCTCGGCGAGGAGGAGGGCGTAGGAGGAGGTGGCGCAGAGGACGGTGCTTTTTAAGTCCATCATCATCCGGATCTGCTTGTCGGTGTTGCCCGGGCCCATCGGGACGACCATCGCGCCGAGCAGCTCGGCCCCGGTCTGGAAGCCGATGCCGGCGGTCCAGAGGCCGTAGCCGGGGGTCACCTGGATGCGGTCGCGGGAGGTGATGCCCGCCGTTTCATAGCAGCGCTTGAAGAGGTAGGCCCAGTCGGAGACGTCCTTTTTGGTGTACGGGATGATGATCGGGGTGCCGGTGGTGCCGGAGGAGGAGTGGATGCGGACGATCTCCTCCTCGGGGACGGCGGCGAGGCCGAGGGGGTAGGCTTCGCGCAGCTCGTCCTTGTTGGTGAAGGGCAGCTTTTCGAAATCTTCCTGGCTCTGGATGGCGGAAATGTCGATGCCCGCAAATTTTTTTTGGTAAAATCCCCCGTCCAGCGCCATCAGGCGGGCGAGCTGTTCTTTGATGAGGGCGAATGCCTCTTCTTTCATACGCATCAGAATACCTCCTTGGCAGCCTGCGCCCCGGCGTGGAGGGCGCGGCGGTTCATGTCGAGAAATTTGGCGGGCAGGCGGCGGGCGAGCACGTCCTCAAGCTCCGCGACGCTGACGCCGAGCGCCCCGCACTGGGCCGCGGCGCCGAGCAGGGCGACGTTTGCGACCTTCGGTGAGCCGCAGTCGCGGCAGATACCGGCGGTATCGACCTCGACGAGCGTCCCGCAGTGTTCCCGCAGGTAGCCGAGGACTGCCCCGGCGTCATAGCTTTTCCCGGTCAGCGAGACGGTGACCGGCTGGACGGGCGCGGTGCTGACGACGACTGCCCCGCCCTCCTTGAGATACGGCAGGGTGCGGACCGCCTCGGCGGGCTCGAAGGCGATGAGCAGGTCGGCCGAGCCGAGCGGCAGCAGCGGGGAATGCGCGTCCTCCCCCACCCGGACGTGGCTGACGACGCAGCCGCCGCGCTGGGCCATGCCGATGGTCTCCGCGGTGCGGACGAACTCCCCCCGCTCCATCGCGCACTGGGCGATGATTTTGGAGGCGAGGACAGTCCCCTGCCCGCCGACGCCGGCTAAAATACAGTTTTTCATATCCATATCCACTCCTATCAGTCAGACAGCGGTTTTTTGCATGATATTTCGTGCGCAAAACCGCACGAAATGGAGAAGCGCAGCAGCCCGTCTTCCTCTCCTTCCGGGACAGCGCCCAGCCGGCGGATCAGCCGGAGGCTCGCCCTGTTTTCCGGATGAGCCTCCAGGATGACCCGGGAGATGCGGTGGCAGTCCTGCGCGGCGGCGAGCAGCGCATGGCTCACCTCAAAGGCGTATCCCCTGCCCCAGAACGCCCGGCCGAGCACCCACCCGAGCTCCCAGCAGCCGGGAAGGCCGGGGTACGCATGGAAGATGACGTGCCCGGCAAGGCGGCTGCTTTCCTTCTCAACAAGGGCATAGACAAGCGGGTCGGCGGCCAGCGCGTATTTCTCCAGAAAGGCTTTTGTTTTCTCCGGCGGGAAGGGCGGCTCGATCCAGCGCATGACCTCCGGGGCGCCGAGGTATTCCTGCGCCGCCGGGAAATCCGCTTCGCGGAACCTGCGGAGGATGAGCCGCGCGGTCGTAAGCTGCGTCATTCCCGCGCGATGGCCGAGACGGGGCAGACCTGCGCGCAGATGGAGCAGCCGTAGCAGCTGCCGTCGATGGCAGCCTTCCCTTCCCGGATGGAGATGGCGGGGCATCCGAGCTCCCGGATGCACTTTTTGCAGCCGATGCATTTCTCCGCATCCACCCGGAAGGCGGGCGCGGGCTTGCTGACTGCGATGCAGGGCGAGCGGAAGATGACGGCCGAAACGCCCTTGGCGTCCGCGGCCTCCCGGACTGCCGCTTCGGCGGCTTTGAGGTCGAGGGGGTCGGCGGTCAGGACGGTTTTGAGCCCGATCGCCCGGAGGACGGCGGCGATGTCGACCTTTTGACTGACCTCCCCCATCATCGTCCGGCCGGTGCCGGGGTGGGGCTGGTGGCCGGTCATGGCGGTGGTGGAGTTGTCCAAAACGATGAGGACGATATCCGTCTCGTTGTAGACCGCGTTGACCACCCCGGTGATGCCGGAGGCAAAGAAGGTCGAATCCCCGACAAAGGCGAAGTTGACCGCATCCGGCTCGACCCGGTGGATGCCCTGGGCCATCGTGATGCCCGCGCCCATGCACAGGCAGGTGTCAACCATGCCGAGCGGAGCGGCGTTGCCGAGGGTGTAGCAGCCGATGTCCCCGGAAAAGACGGCCTTTCTCCCCTTCATCGCCTGCTTGACTGCGTAGAAGGAGGCGCGGTGGGGGCAGCCTGCGCAGAGGACGGGCGGGCGGACCGGCAGCTCGGGCGGCTGGGCGGCGGGCTTCTCCGGAAGCGGGGTCCCGAGGAAGGCCGCCGCTGCCGCCATGACCGATTCGACGGTATTTTCGCCCGCGGGGGTCATCGCGCCGGACTGGCGGCCGAGGATCCGCACCGGCAGCCCTTTGCGGCCGCAGATGTGGACGAGGGCGCGCTCAATGACCGGGGAGAGCTCCTCGACGACGAGGACCTCCTCGAGCCCCTCGAGGAATTCCAGGGCGCGCTTTTCGGGGAAGGGGTTGGTGGTGGCGACTTTGAAGAGTTTGCAGTCGGCGTCCAGCCGGGCGAGCGCTTCCTTTAAATAGGCGTAGCTGACGCCGCCGGCGGCAATCCCCTTCTTCCCGCTCCCGGTGACGGCGTTGCGGGGGTAGGCGGAGAAATCGTCGGCGAGGACGGGGTCGCGCTTTGCGATCTTGAGGTGGTTTAAGTAGCTCGTCCGCGGGAAGATGACCCATTTCGCGTCGTCCTTGACAAAGCCCTCGGGCTTTACCTCCCGGCGGGTCTCGTCGAGGGTGATGGAGGCGCAGCCGTGGCAGACCCGGGTCGTCGGGCGGAAGAGGACGGGGGTGCCGTACTTTTCGGAGTAATCAAAGGCCTCGCCGATCATCTCGTAGGCTTCCTCGGGGGAGACGGGGTCGAAGACCGGGAGGTTTGCAAACTCCGCAAACTGCCGGGTGTCCTGCTCGGTCTGGGAGGAGATCGGGCCGGGGTCGTCGGCCGAGACGATGACCATCCCGCCTTTGACGCCGATGTAGGCGAGGCTCATCAGCGGGTCGGAGGCGACGTTCAGGCCCACCTGCTTCATGGTGACCAGCGCCCGCGCGCCGCTTAAGGCCGCCCCAGCCGCGACCTCCATCGCCGCCTTTTCATTGACCGACCACTCAACGTAGATATCGCCGGGGTTGCGGGCGGCGACCGTCTCAAGGATCTCAGTGGAGGGGGTGCCCGGGTACCCCGCGACGACCCCGACTCCCGCGCGGATCGCGCCCAGCGCAATGGCCTGATTGCCCATCAAAAGTTCCTGTTTCATCAGATTCTTCCTTTCCAGAATGACAAAAACGCCTGTCCTCATCCATAAGACAAGGACAGGCGTAAACCTGCGGTACCACCTTGATTGACCGGAAACCCGGCCCACTCTGCCGCGGCATTCACCGCGCGGCCCGATAACGCCGGCCAAGACGTCGCGGGATACTGTAAGGGAAGCCGCCCGGCAGTTTCCCGTTCCCCCGCGCCCTCAGGAGACCATTTGTCTGCGCCGTACCCGCCGGGCTTGCACCCTCCCCGGTTCGCTGGACGGCCGTGCCGCAGTTTTACTTCTCCTTCAACGGTTTCATTGCATTCAGTATAGCACAACCGGAGGAAAATTGCAAGAATAAATGGACAATTTGTAAAAAATGGCGGATTTGGTGGAATAAAATTGAAGCATCTTACAAAAATTATTTTTTCTGCCGTTCCCGGACAGATAATGGCCGACTTTACTTTTCATTTTGTCAAAAATATGGTATACTAAAAAGGAATTCAAAGATACAGGAGGATTTTTGCATGAGAGGAATCTACTCGTCTGTTACCGATATCCGCCGCAAGGTATTTACCGAGGTCGCCCGCCTCGCCTACGAGGGCGGGGACTACTCCCGCATCGAGGAGCTGCCGTATAAGATCATCCCCGGCGAGGTTTCGACCTACCGCGATTCCATCTTCTTGGAGCGCGCCATCGTCGGCGAGCGGCTGCGGCTGGCGATCGGGCTCCCCCTCCGCCCGATGGACGAGCATGCCCCCATCTCCCAGGGCATCGTCGAAAGCGCCATCGCGGAGAAATACTACGATCCGCCGCTGGTCAACATCATCAAATTTGCCTGCAACGTCTGCCCGGAGAAATCCTACCGGGTGACCGACTGCTGCCAGGGCTGCCTCGCCCACCCCTGCAAGGAGGTCTGCCCCAAGGGCGCCATCTCCATCCAGCACGGCAAGTCGGTCATCGACCAGTCCAAGTGCGTCAAATGCGGCCGCTGCAAGGACGTCTGCCCCTACGGCGCGATCCTCAAGATGGAGCGCCCCTGTGCAAAAGCCTGCGGCGTGGACGCCATCGGCTCGGACGAGCTCGGGCGGGCGACCATCAATTACGATAAGTGCGTTTCCTGCGGGATGTGCATCGTCAACTGCCCCTTCGGCGCGATTTCTGACAAGGGGCAGATCTTCCAGCTCATCCACTCCATCAAAAACGGCGACCGGGTCATCGCCATCGTCGCGCCGGCCTTTGTCGGCCAGTTCGGTCCCCAGATGACCCCCGAAAAGCTCAAGGGCGCGATGAAGAAGCTGGGCTTCGACGACGTGGTCGAGGTCGCCATCGGCGCGGACCTCTGCACCATCGAGGAGGCGAAGGACTTCATGCGGGAAGTCCCCGCCAACCAGCCCTTCATGGCGACCTCCTGCTGCCCCTCTTGGTCGGTGATGGCAAAGAAGCTCTTCCCGGAACTCGCCCCCTATATCTCGATGGCCCTGACCCCAATGGTGCTGACTGCCCGGCTGATGAAAAAGGAACACAAAAACTGCAAGGTCGCCTTTATCGGCCCCTGTTCCGCAAAGAAGCTGGAAGCTTCCCGCCGGACCATCCGCTCCGACGTCGACTTCGTCCTCACCTTTGAGGAACTGATGGGGATGTTTGAGGCGAAGGAGGTTCGTTTCGACGAGATCGAGACCTCCCATCCGCTGGAGGAAGCGACGGCTGCGGGCCGCGGCTTTGCCGTCAGCGGGGGCGTCGCCCAGGCGGTTGCCGACGCCATCCACCAGATGGATCCCGGCCGGGAGGTCAAGATCCAGTCGGCCCAGGGCCTGCACGACTGCAAAAAGATGCTGATGCTGGCGAAGGCCGGCAAGTATAACGGCTACCTGCTCGAAGGCATGGCCTGCCCCGGAGGCTGCGTCGCGGGCGCGGGCACGTTGCAGCCGGTCGCCAAGGCGACTGCTTCGGTCCAGAAGTACAAGACCGAGGCCCCGGACAAGCACGCGACCGACAGCAAGTACGAGATCACCCTCTCGCTGCTGGATTGAGAAATCCCCCAGCCGGAAGCTTTGAAAGGAGCGGACAACTATGGAAAAAGTACGTCTCGGCAGGACCGGGCTGATGGTGACCAAAACCTCCTTCGGCGCCCTGCCCATTCAGCGGGTCTCCTTCGCGGAGGCGCGGGCCATCCTCAGGCGGGCCTGCGAGGCCGGCATCAACTTTTTTGATACCGCCCGTTCGTACAGCGACAGCGAGGAAAAGATCGGCTATTCCCTCTCCGACCTCCGCAAGGAGATTTATATCGCCACCAAAACCCCCAGCCAGGACAAGGAGGGGGTGCTGCGGGATATCCAGACCAGCCTAAAGCTGATGAAAACCGACTACGTCGATCTCCTGCAGCTCCACAACCCCTCCTTCCTGCCCGACCCGGAGGACCCGGACGGGATGTACGCCGGGCTTTTGGAGGCGCAGCGGCGCGGCTACTGCCGGTTCATCGGCATCACCAACCACCGCCTCCCGCTGGCTGTCGAGGCGGCAAAATCGGGGAAATACGACACCGTCCAGTACCCCTTCAACTACCTGAGCACCCCCGAGGAGGAGGCGCTGGTCCGGCTCTGTGAGAAAGAAGACGTCGGCTTTATCGTCATGAAGGCGATGTCCGGCGGGCTCATTACCGACGCGTCGGTCACCTTCGCCCATCTGCGGCAGTTTGCGAACGCCGTCCCCATCTACGGCATCCAGCGGATGGAGGAGCTCGAGCAGTTTGTAGGGCTGGAAGAGAATCCGCCCGTCCTCGATGAAGCGCGCCTTGCCACCATCCAGAAGGACCGCAAGGAGCTGGCCGGGAATTTCTGCCGCGGCTGCGGGTACTGCATGCCCTGCCCCGCGGGGATCGAAATCCCGACCGCGGCGCGGATGTCGCTGCTGCTGCGGCGCTCGCCCTACCAGAACTGGCTGACCGACAGCCAGCGCGAGGCGATGGCCCGGATCGAGAACTGTCTCCACTGCAACCAGTGCAGCAGCAAGTGCCCCTACCAGCTCGACACCCCGGCCCTGCTGCGGGCAAACTGGGAGGATTACCAGCAGTTTGCAAAGGAGCACGCCGAATAGCGCTCAAGCTCTGTCCTGCTGCTCCACCCCGCGGAGCAGCTCCTCGGCCGAAATGCCGTAGAGCCTGGCCAGCGCGATCAGGTTGGCGGTGCTCGGGTCAGAGGAGCCGTTTTCCTTAGTTAAAGATATTGTTGGGTATCTCAAGATGTGTCATTCGATTTTGCCGATAAAGCGGTAGAAGATTTCCACTTCCTGTTCCCGGCTTCCGTCCTCACTTTTGACCGCTTCATGGACAAGGATTTTTTCAATCAGCGTATTCA
>DVKD01000061.1 GCA_018716285.1 Candidatus Merdivicinus faecavium | reverse complement strand
TTTTGGAAAGGAAAAAGCCCGGAAAACCGCATGGTTCCGGGCTTTTTGAGCATTTTTGAATTGGTTTGTCGGGCCTGTTATCTCTTGGAGAACTGAGGCGCGCGACGGGCAGCCTTGAGGCCGTATTTCTTTCTCTCCTTCATTCTGGGGTCGCGGGTCAGGAAGCCGGCCTTTTTGAGGATGGGGCGCAGCTCGGGATCATACTGGAGCAGGGCGCGGGAAAGGCCGTGACGGAGCGCGCCGGCCTGGCCGGTGACGCCGCCGCCGGCGAGGGTGCAGACAATGTCAAACTTGCCCTCGGTATCGGTGAGAGCCAGAGGCTGGCGGGCGATAGCCTTGAGGGTATCCAGGCCGAAATAATCGTCGATATCGCGGCCGTTGATGGTAATCTTGCCGGTGCCCTGATAGACGCGCACACGGGCGACGGAATGTTTTCTTCTGCCGGTGCCGTAGAAGTAAGGTTTGGATTCGTACATTCTAATTGCCTCCTCTCACTGATTAAAACTCGTAAACTTCAGGCTTCTGGGCCTGGTTTACATGCTCGGCGCCCTTGTAGACATGCAGGCGGCCGATCTGCTTTCTGCCCTGGGCGTTGCCGGGGAGCATTCCCTTGACGGCGACGGTCATGGCTTTCTCAGGGTTGTTCTTCATCAGGTCCTTGTAGGAGACTTCCTTCAGGTGACCGATCCAGCCGGTGTGCCAGCGCAGGAACTTCTGCTCGAGCTTCTTGCCGGTGAGGATGGCTTTCTCCGCGTTGATGATGATGACGAAATCGCCGCAGTCAACGTTGGGGGTGAAAGAGGGTTTGTGCTTGCCGCGGAGCAGGTGCGCAGCCTGGGCGGCGACGCGGCCCAGGGGCTTGTCAGCGGCGTCCAGAACGTACCACTTGCGGGTAACTTCAGCAGGTTTCACCAAAGTAGTGGACATAATCGTACCTCCAAATTATTTTTTGAAAAGAACCCCGCCCGCATGGGACGGGCAGTATTTTCACAACGTACCCTATTATAAACCTTTGAAAAAAGAAAGTCAAGCGGAAAATCGCTGTTTTTTTAATTTACACCCCCCATTCTCTCGTTTTCTCTTGATTATTCTTAATTTCTCTTTGAATCTCTTTGTTCATTTCATTTTTAGGCATTTTGGAAGAATTCTCCGCTTTCCACCTTTTTCCCGCGCTGAAACGGGATTTCTTGAGCAAAACGCCGGTTTTTCTCTCAGAATTGGAGGCAGATCCCCGCCGAGACCGCTTCCAGCCGATCCCCGAGCCGCTCCTTGAGCCTTGCGAAAGCCGCGTCGCCGGTGCAGTGGCCGGTGTAGTACCGGCAGGGCGCCGCTGCGAGCGCATCGGCTACCGCGTCGATCCGTTCGGGCGGCTCGCTTTGCCCGGAGGAGGGGCTCGAGAGGTGGAAGCCGCCGACAACCGCGTCCGGCAGCCGCCCGGTTTTCTCCAAAACGCTCTGCAGAAGGTTGACGATCCCGCAGTGACAGCACCCGGCGAGCAGGACCCGCGCCCCGTTTTCCTCGAGCAGGAGGTGCTGCTCGTGGGCAAAATCGTCCGGCACGGGGCCGCCCTCCCCCTCCATGAGGAGGGTGCGGTTGTAGAGCGGCCAGAGGGTCCTCCCCTCCACATGGGAGAGGGTGCGCGCGCCCTCCCCGAGCTGCGCATCGCCGTCGAGCAGGCGCAGCCGTTCCGCGGGGAGCGGCGGCAGCCCGATGAAGGCGAGCCCCGAAGGGCGGTTTGAGAAATGCGGCTCGAGCGCCCGCCGCTGCATCCAGACCGGGGCGCTTTGGTTCAGCGACAGGAAAACCGGCAGCCCGCCGCCGTGGTCGGCGTGCCCGTGGGAGAGGACGGCGTCCCCGACCTCCGCGAGGGAAAGCCCCATCCGCGCCGCGTTTTCGGCAAAAAGGCCGCTTGCCCCCGCGTCGAAGAGAATTTTCCTCCCGCGGCATTCAGCCAGGATGCTCAAGCCATGCTCACAACCGAAGGTGGGCATTGCGCCGGCATTTCCCGCCGCGGCGGTATTCTCAGCCAAAATCCAGAGTTTCATCAGCAAAAACCTCCCAAATATGCAGACGCACCCTGTTCAGCCGAACAGGGTGCATCCCATTTCCTTAAAGTGCCGGATTTTTTCCCGGATCAGCTCCTCGCTGACCCCGAATTCCCGCGCAAAGCAGCGGATGCAGAGAAATTCCCTTGCGCCGCGGTTGACCATCCGGCGGTAGATGGCGACCTCATCCGGATGGAGGGGCGCGCCGCATTCTTTACAGCGCGGCTCCATTTACACCTTCGCAATCTTTGCCCGGAAGATGCGGCAGCCGTGGGCCGGGACCGCCGGGACAAAGTAGTCCCGCTTGACGCCGAGGTTTTCGCCGGTGAACATGTCGGTCAGTTCCAGGCCGTAGCCGCAGTCATAGGGCACGCCCAGCTCGTCAAACGCTCCGCTGAAGGCGTAGCTGACCGGGTTGTCGTTGTCGGTGAGGTTCACATAGGCCAGCGCGAACTCGCCGTCCGCCAGATGGCGGAGGAAGAAGTAGCGCTGCTCGCTCGTGTTGTTGGCGTTTTTGCTCGCAAGGTAGGGCGGGCGGCATTCCTCGTCCTGGTCGAGGGCGATGAGCGCCCGGTTTTGCAGGAGGGCGCGGCTGGTCTCGTTGAGGTTCCGGATATCGCCGCCCATCATCAGCGGCACGCCGAAGAGGCACCAGAGGGCGAAATGGGTGCGGTACTCCTCGTCGGTGCAGCCGCCGAAGCCAACGTTGCCCTTGCCGTACATCCCGACAATGAGCATATCCGGGTCGTTGAAGCAGCCGGAGCCGGACATGCAGAGGTTGTCGATCTGGCTTAAGGCGATGTCCTTAAAGGACTGGTAGCTGTCGTTGATGTCGCCGGTCGAACGGTACATCTGCGCGCCAATGGAAGCCATCCACTTCCAGGGCTCCTCGCTGCCCCAGTTGCAGGCGGAGAAGAGGATGGGGCGGCCGGTCGCCTTGAGGGCCATGCTCATCCGCAGGTAGCGGTTTTTGCAGTCTGCGTTTGTCGGGAAGTTGCAGAAATCGTATTTGAGGAAATCGACCCCCCACCCGGCGAAGGTCGCAGCGTCGATGTACTCATGGTCGTAGCTCCCGGGGTAGCCCGCGCAGGTGCGCAGCCCGGCGCAGGAGTACATCCCGAACTTTAAGCCCTTGCTGTGGACGTAGTCGGCGACGTATTTCATCCCGTGCGGGAACTTCTCCGGGTCGGCGGCGAGACGGCCGTCCGCGTCCCGCTCCATCAGCGACCAGCAGTCGTCGATGACGAGGTATTCGTAGCCCGCGTCGCGGTAGCCGAGGTCGACCATCGCGTCGGCGGTCTCCATAATCAGCTGTTCATTGATATCGGGCCCAAAGGTATTCCAGGAATTCCAGCCCATCGGCGGTTTTTTGGCAAGCATCCAAAACACTCCCTTTTCTCAAAATTGAGGTCTTTTCTTCATTATACCAGTTCTGTTCCGGTTGTCAATCAAATTCTGTGGGATTTTACAGTTTTTGAAAAAGAAAATGGGCCGGCAAAACCGGCCCGCTGGGAACGGAAGACAGAGAAATTCAGGGCTGCTGCGGCATGACGTCCTGATAGATGAACTGGTGAAGCTTGTCCCGCGAGGCGTCGAGGTCATAATAGAGGCAGACCTGCCCGTCGACCCAGATCTCTCCGCCGTTAATGAGATCTTCGTTATACGGGATGCGGATGTCCTCGATGGTGACATCGCGTAGCATGATGCCCGCCATACTTAGGATTTCATCAAGTCCGAGAGAGGTCTCGACCACCGGCAGCAGCTTGGAAATCAGCCCGGGGTATTCGAGCGGACTCATCGCCTTGCCCTTGTCAAAGATGGCAGTCATCACCTCACGCTGCCGCTCGGTCCGCTCAAAGTCGCTGTTGCCGACATAGCGGATGCGGGCGTAGGCGACCGCCTGCATCCCGGTCAGGGTCTGCCGCCCGGCCTGCTGGATGGTCTGCACTTCCTCCCCGCTCTGGGCTGCCTGCTCGATCATATTGTGGTTGGCGTCCAGCCGTTCTTCCTCCGAAACGTCAATCTCCACCCCGCCGACCGCATCGACAATCTGGGCCATCTCGCTGAAGTTGACGGTCACATAGTCGGTAATCTGCAGGTCAAAAACCTGATTGAGGGTCTTGACCGCAAGTTCCGGGCCGCCGAAGAAATAGGCGGAGTTGAGCTTGCGGCTGCCATATCCGTCGATGGGGACATAGCTGTCCCGCATGATTGAGGTGAGTTTGATCTTGTTGTGCCGCTTGTCCACCGTCGCAATCATCACAACGTCGGAACGGCACTGCTCTTCGTCCCGCTGGTCAACGCCGAAAAGGGCGATGTTGACGATAGAGGAACCATCCCCGTCGTCGACAATAGAGACATCCGTTTCCTGCGTGATCCCCAGCTCAGACAGATCGGTCGTAAAGCTCTGGTCCCGGCTGCCTTCGAAGTCCCGCAGGACCGACACGATATAAAACACACACGCCCCCATGACAGCGATGAGCACCATCAGGAAAAACGTGAGCAGAATCTTCTTTTTCTTGAGTCTGCGCCGTCTTTGTGCCATAATTCCAGAAAATCCCCCTTATTTTGCGGTTCTGTACCAGTATAGCACAAAGCGGTGGCTGTTTTCAATAACAATCCGGCTACAAAATCTTAAAAATTACTTAGGATTTTCCTCCCGGATTCCCCGCCGCGCCGCGTCTTCGCAGAATTTCTTGGGGGAGATCCCGTATTCGTGGCAGAAAGCGCGGTAGAAGTTCGCGTAATCCCCAAACCCGCAGTTGCAGTAGACCATCGTCGGGCTCATCCCGGAGAGCATCTTCTGCTTGGCCATGATAAGCCGCTTCTGGATGATGTAGCGGTAGACCGAGGTGCCGACCAGCCGCTTGAATTCGCGGGAAAGATGGTACTTACTGACAAAAAACTGCTCGGACAGCGAGTCGAGGGAGATGTCGTTGTTGAAATTCTCGTTGATGTAGCGGAGCACCTCGGCGATGATGCCGCTCGACTCGTCGGGCACCTCAAACCCCGCGGGCGACTCCTGCATCCGGCGGTTGAGCTCGACTAAGATCCGGGTCAGCAGGGCGCGGGTGTTGAGCTCCCAGCCGAAATACCGGCGGCTTCCCTCCTCGATGAGGGCATCCGCCATATCCTGGAGCCGGCGGACCATCACCGCGTCGAGCCGCAGGAGGTTGGTGTGCTGGGGGGAACTCAAATCAAAGCAGGAGGACAGGTCGCTCTCCGGGCTCGAGAGGCTGGCGAGACACCCCCGGCTCACCCAGAGCACCACCCGCTCGTAGCTCTCCCCGCCGGGCCGGATGATCGGCTGGTGCAGCTCCAATGGGGAGATGAGCAGGATGTCCCCGGGCTTTAAGTCGTACTGCCGGCTCTCGATGGTGTACTGCACCTTGCCGGAGATGAAAAAATAGATTTCGTAAAAATCGTGGTGGTGCAGCTCGACCTCCGAGAGGTACGAGTCCCGGTAGCGGTAGGCTTCATAATCGGCTTCCAGCATCTTCTGACGGGTGCTGAACGGCTGTACGGAACTTTTCACGCGCATTTTCCTCCTTCCCTACTAAAGATAATATAGCAAGAATCACAATATGTCAAGCAATATCGGCATTTTATCTTGTGATTTTTTTCAGTATAATAGAAACAGCGACAGCATTCTTGCTGATTTTAAGTAATTTATCCGAAATAAAGGAGGCAAATGTCATGAAACTGTCATTCCGCTGGTATGGCCCGGACGACCCGGTGAAAATCGAGTACATCCGCCAGATCCCCAACATGCACAGCATCGTAACCGCCGTCTACGACGTCCCGCCCGGGGAGCTCTGGAGCCGGGAGAGCATCGCGAACCTCAAAAAGATCACCGAGGACGCGGGGCTGCACTTCGAGGTCATCGAAAGCGTCCCCGTCCACGAGGACATCAAGCTGGGCAAGCCCACCCGCGACCGCTACATCGAAAATTACAAGGAGAATATCCGCCGCCTGGGCGAAGCGGGCGTCAAGTGCATCTGCTACAACTTTATGCCCGTCTTTGACTGGACCCGCACTCAGCTCGACAAGGTCCTCCCCGACGGCTCCAACGCCCTGGTCTACTACAAGGACCAGCTCGAGAAGATGGACCCCCTCACCGGCGAGCTGAGCCTTCCCGGCTGGGACGCGAGCTACACCAAGGAGGGGCTGAAAGCCCTTTTTGACGACTACGCCAAGATCACCGAGGAGGACCTCTGGGAGAACCTGCGCTATTTCCTGCAGGAGATCATCCCGGTCGCCGAGGAATCCGGCGTCAACATGGCCATCCACCCGGACGACCCGCCCTGGCCCATCTTCGGCCTGCCCCGCATCATCACCTGCGAGGAGAATATCGACCGCTTCCTGAAGCTGGTGGACAGCCCCGCAAACGGCCTGACCCTCTGCACCGGCTCGCTCGGCTGCGCCAGGACAAACGACATGGTCAAGCTGGTGGACAAGTACTCCGCGATGGGCCGCATCCACTTCATGCATGTCCGCAACGTCAAGCTCCTGGGCGACGGCTCCTTTGAGGAGAGCGCCCACTTCTCCGCCTGCGGTTCCCTCGACATCGTCGGGATTATGCGCGCCTTAAAGAAAAACGGCTTCGACGGCTACCTCCGCCCAGACCACGGCCGCATGATCTGGGGCGAGACCGGCAAGCCCGGCTACGGCCTCTACGACCGCGCTCTCGGCGCCGCCTACTTAAACGGCATCTGGGAAACGCTGGAAAAACTCGACTGACCAAAAGAAAGAAGGTTCTTTTCACATGAAACTGCCCTTTACCCTCGACCTGAGCGGCAAGACCGCCGTCATCACCGGAGCAGGCGGCGTGCTCTGCTCCATGTTCGCCAAAGTGCTCGCCCAGTGCGGCGCGAAGACCGCCATCCTCGACCTGAATCTCGAAGCGGCCCAGGCGGTCGCCGACGAGATTGCCGCCGAAGGCCATATTGCCAAAGCCTACAAGGCAAACGTCCTCGACAAGGCCCTTATGGAGGAGGTCCACAAGGCCGTCCTCGCCGACTTCGGGCCCTGCGACATCCTCATCAACGGCGCAGGCGGCAACAACCCTCGCGCCACCACCGACAACGAGTACTATTTCCCCGGCGACATCGACAAGGAGATCAAGACCTTCTTCAACCTCGACGCGGACGGGGTCGGCTTTGTCTTCAATCTGAACTTCCTCGGCACCCTCATCCCGACCCAGGTCTTCGCGCAGGACATGCTCGGCCGCGAGGGCTGCAACATCCTGAACATCTCCTCGATGAACGCCTACACCCCCCTCACCAAGATCCCGGCCTACTCCGGCGCGAAGGCGGCGATCTCCAACTTCACCCAGTGGCTGGCGGTGCATTTCTCCAAGGTCGGCATCCGGGTCAACGCCATCGCACCCGGCTTCTTTGTCACCAAGCAGAACGAGAAGCTCCTCTTCAACGAGGACGGCACTCCCACTCCCCGCACCGGCAAAATCCTCGCCGCCACCCCGATGGGGCGGTTCGGCAAGGCGGAAGAGCTGGTCGGCGCAGTGATGTTCCTCTTAAACAACGAGGCGGCCTCCTTCGTCACCGGCGTCGTCATCCCGATCGACGGCGGGTTCAGCTCGTACTCGGGAGTATAATTCTGAATATCAGGAAAAATGTCAGCCCCTCCGTATACGTGTACGGAGGGGCTGGTTTTATAGGGGCGTCTGCGGTGACGGGAATCGCTGCAAATGCGCCGTGGATAAAATTTCAGGAAATCCTAAGCCGTCATTTTGTGTGCAAAATGACGGCGCGGGGACATCCGCGGGCGGCTTGCGAGCCGCCTTTTCTTTTTTGGTTCGCGCCCTGCGGACCGCGATGAGGGGCTTTGCCCCTCAACCCCACCACCTTTTGAAGAAAGCAGGCGGCAGGCAAGCCTGCCGCCGACGAAAACTTCTGATGTTTCTCTCCTACACTTCTCTCAAAAATCGGTCAGTTCTGCACCTCCTGCGCCTTGCAGAGCGCGTAATAGCGGCCCTTCTTCGCCATCAGCTCCTCGTGGGTGCCGCATTCGGCGATCTTCCCCTCCTCCAAAACGAGGATGCGGTCGGCGCGGCGGATGGTGGAGAGCCGGTGGGCGATGACGAGAATGGTCCGGCTGCCCGCCAGCGTGTCGATGGCCCGCTGGATTTCCCCTTCGGTCTCGGTGTCGACCGCCGAGGTCGCCTCGTCCAGCACGAGGATGGGGGTATCCCGCAGGATGGCCCGCGCGATGGCGAGGCGCTGTTTCTGGCCGCCCGAAAGCCGGACGCCCCGCTCCCCGACCATCGTCTCATACCCCTGCGGCATGGCCGAGATGAAGCCGTCCGCGTCGGCGGCCCGCGCGGCGCGGCGGATCTGCTCCATATCGGCGCCCGGCGCGCCGTAGGCGATGTTCTCGGCGACCGTCCCGTTGAAGAGGAAGGTGTCCTGCAGGACCATCGAGATCTGACCCCGCAGCGAGGAGAGGGTCAGCTCCCGGATATCCCGCCCGTCGAGCCTGACCGCCCCCGAAACCGGGTCGTAGAACCGCTCGAGCAGCGAGAGGATGGTCGTCTTGCCGACCCCGGTCGGCCCCACAATGGCCACCATCTCGCCCGGCCTGGCGGTGAAGGTGACGTCCTCGAGGACCGGCTCCTTCGGGTCATAGTGGAAGCTGACATGGTCGAAGGAAACCTCGCCCTTACAGTTCGTCATCTCGACGGCGTCCGGCGATTCGGTGATCTCCGGCACCGCGTCCAGGACGTCGAAGACCCGGATCGCGCTGGCGTAGGCCATCTGCACATCCTCGGCCAGCCGGGCGAGGATCGCGAGCGGCTGGTAGAAAAGGCTTAAGTACATGACAAACCCGACGACGTCCGAAACCGGCATCTCCCCCCGGAAGGCCATATAGCCGCCCAGGCCGACGACGATAACCATCCCCAGCGAGGTGAGCAGCTCGACGCCCGGGTGGTAGAGGGCGGCCGCGAAATTGGCGCGGATATTCACCCGGGAGTATACCTTGCATTCCTCCACCATCTTGTCGTGGACGTTTTTCTCCTGCGCGAAGGTCTGGATCTCCTTCATGCCGGAGAGGTTGTCCTGCAAAACGCCGTTCAAGTGCCCGAGCACACGCTGGTTCACCTGAAACATCGGCGCGACCTTTTTGGAAAACAGGGTGCTCGCCCAGATGACGAAGGGGACCGGGATGAGGGTCAGCAGGGCGAGGATCGGGTTGATGACAAAAAGCATCACCGCCACCCCGAGGACGATGAGCAGGTTGCTCGCGAGGTCGGGCAGGGAGTGGGCGACCAGCAGCTCGAGCTGGCGGGTGTCGTTGACCATCCGGCTCATCAGCTCGCCGGTCTGCTTGTCCTGGTAGTACCGCATCGAGAGGGACTGGAGCTTGTCGTAGACGGTCAGCGTAAGCTCCGGCACAAACCGCCACGCCGCCAGGTGGCTGATGGCGATGCTGATAAACCGGCAGACCGCCCGCAGCAGGTAGGCCCCGAGCAGGGCGACGACGTACCCGGCGAGCAGACTGACCGTCAGCCCGCCTTCCACCTCGAGGGAGGCGGTCAGCTTGCGGACGATCTCCGGCGTGACCAGGTTTAGCAGGGCCGCGCCGATGACGCCGCAGGCCGCGAAAATCAGGGTCCCCCAGTGCTTGCGCGCCATCAAAAGCAGGCGTCTCGTAAAATTCATATGGATTCCTCCGATCGTGTCAGGATAGGCTGAGCCTCAGCTGGCCGCCGTCCAGTTCCTCCGGCGGGACAAAGGGCGGCAGGGGCCCGTCGAGGTGCAGACCCGCCTTTGCCGCCTGAACGCGGCGCAGCCGGTACGGGACGCGGTAGAGCTTCCCTTCCTTGGAAAACAGGGCGCCGGTGTCCCAGAAGTCAAAGCCGACCCCCGCTTCCCGGCACTGGCGGTAAAGGCCCTCCACCCAGGCGAAGTCGCAGACCCGCGCCCCGGCGTAATTCTCCCCGCCGGCCGAGACCTCCCCGATCTGCCCGGCGGCCAGGTGCCGCTCCATCCGGATCTCCCCCAGCAGCGGCGAGGCGAAGACCCCCTTCCGCCTAAAGGGCAGGCTGTTTAAAATGGGCAGCCGCTCGTCGGCCCGGCGCTGGTTTTCCGCCGTCACATTGAGCTGGACGTTGTCCCAGCCTTCCCCCCAGCCGGGCGGGAGACTGCGTTCCACCCGCTCGGGGCGCTTGGTGGGGATGCAGAAGAGCACGTCGGGGCGGCTGCGGATCATCTCCCAGGCCTCCGGCCGCCAGGGGTCGGCTTCTTCCAGGAAAAAATCCGAGGCCATGCAGACGTAAAGCCGGCTGCCCGGCCTTACGAGGTAACTCCCATCCCGCTTTTTCTGAAGCGGCAGCCCAAAGCCCGCCTGGTTCCTGCGGATCTGGGATCCGTCCAAGCCCCGTTTGGCGTCTAAAAAGTACATGTAGCAGTTCTGGCAGCCTTCGCTCTTTTTGCGGCAGCCGTGCCAGGGGTTCCAGTTGGGCATGGGCTCCTCCTTTCAGCCGGCTGCCGGTCAGTGGAAGGTGTCGACCGAATAATCGCGGTAGTGGAAGCCATACCACCGCCCCGGCATATCCCCAGGGAAACGAGGCGGCGCGATTTCCCTGAATTTCCCGTCCGCAATCGCGTCCGGGCAGTGCTCCGCCGCGTGGGAAAGGAGCATCCCGTAGAGCCGGTCGCGCACGGCGGCGTAAGCCGGGTCGTTCGAAAGATCGTGCTGCTCCATCGGGTCGTTTTCCAGGTTAAAGAGGAGGGTGTGCCCGCCGCGGACGCAGTAAATGAGCTTCATTTTGCCCTCCATCACACAGAAATGCTGCCCGAGGCTCGCGCCGTAGAAGGTGCGTTCG
>DVKD01000060.1 GCA_018716285.1 Candidatus Merdivicinus faecavium | reverse complement strand
CATCGCCTTCCCCCTCATCGTCCTCGTCCTCTACCTGGTGATGAGCCGCTCGGTCCCCTTTTTCCAGGTCATGCAGAAAAAGCTCGACCGCATCTCCCTCTTGACCCGCGAAAACCTCGAGGGTGCCCGGGTCATCCGCGCCTTTTCGAAGCAAAATGCCGAGCAGCGCCGCTTTGAGGAGGCGAGCGACGACGTCGCCGACACCGCCGTCCGGGTCGGCCGGCTCTCCGCCCTCCTAAACCCGCTGACAATGGCCATCATGAACGCCGCCATCATCGCCATCCTCTGGTTCGGCGGCTTCCAGGTCGACACCGGCCGCCTCACCCAGGGGGAGATCGTCGCGCTTGTCAACTATATGAACCAGATCCTCCTCGCCCTCACCGTCGTCGCCAACCTCGTGGTCATCTTCACAAAGGCCTCCGCCTCGGCCGCCCGTGTGAACGAGGTCCTCGAAATGGAGCCCTCCGTCCGGGAGGAAGTGTCCGAACCGGCCGCCCTCGATGAAGCCGCCCCCCTCCTCGCCTTCGAGGATGTCTCCTTCTCCTATCCCGGCTCCGCCGAGCCCGCCCTCTCCGGCATCTCCCTCACCTTAAACCGCGGCGAGACCCTCGGCGTCATCGGCGGCACCGGCTCCGGCAAATCCACCTTCGCAAACCTCATCCCCCGCTTCTATGACGCCACCTCCGGCCGCGTCCTCATCGGCGGTCGGGATGTCAGGGAGCTCCCCTTCTCCCAGCTGCGGCAGCTCGTCTCGGTCGTCCCCCAGAAGGCGGCCGTCGTCTCCGGCACCATCGCCGATAATCTCCGCTGGCGGGAGCAAGAAGCCCCCGCGGAGGCCCTCTGGGCCGCCCTCAAAACCGCCCAGGCGGCCGATTTTGTCGAAAAGCTCCCGCTAAAGCTCGAATCCCGCGTCGAACAGGGCGGCAAAAACTTCTCCGGCGGCCAGAAACAGCGCCTGACCATCGCCCGTGCGCTGGTCGGGTCGCCTGAGCTGCTCATCCTCGACGATTCCTCCAGCGCCCTCGATTTCGCAACCGATGCCGCCCTCCGCCGCGCCTTGAAGCAGGAGACCGCCGGCATGACGGTCGTCCTCATCTCCCAGCGGGCGAGCACCGTCCGCCGCGCCGACCGCATCCTCGTCCTGGATGACGGAAAGCCCGCCGGCCTCGGCACCCATGAGGAGCTGCTCGAAAACTGCCCCGTCTACCGTGAAATCTGCCTGTCCCAGCTCAGCGCCGAGGAGGTGTCCCAATGAGCAAGAAAAAGTTTGACCAGGACGTCCTCCGCCGCCTGCTGCGCTATACCCGGCCCTACAGCCTCTTCCTGGCCCTCGCCATGATCTCGGCCCTCGTGAGCGTCGTCCTCACCCTCTTCATCCCCGTCCTTATCGGCGACGCCGTCGACTGCGCCATTGCCGCCGGCCAGGTCGATTTCACCGCTTTGGCGAAGACCCTCGTCCTCATCGGCTGCACCGTCGTAGGGGCCGCCGTCTTCCAGTGGCTGCTCTCCTATTTTACCAACCTCATCACCTACCGCACCGTCAAGGACCTGCGGATCCAGCTGTTCCGCAAGCTCCATACGGTGCCCCTCAAATATATCGACCAGACCGCCCACGGCGACTTCATCAGCCGGGTCGTCAACGACATCGACCAGGTCTCGGACGGCCTACTCCAGGGCTTTACCCAGCTCTTTACCGGCATCGTCACCATCCTCGGCACCCTCGTCTTCATGCTGGCTGCAAACGTCTGGGTGGCGCTGCTTGTCTTTGTCCTGACCCCCCTCTCCCTCTTTGTCGCCTCCTTTATCGCCAAAAACACCTATCGCCACTTCCGCAGCCAGACCGCCATCCAGGGCGAGCTCTCCGGCTATGTCGAGGAGATGGTCGCGAACCAGAAGCTGGTCAAAAGCTTCGGCTTTGAGCAGCGCTCCGCCGAACACTTCGGGGAGATCAACGCCCGCCTTTACACCGAAGGCCAGAAGGCCCAGTTTTTCTCCTCCCTCTCAAACCCCTGCACCCGCTTTGTCAACGCCATTGTCTACGCGGCGGTCGGCGTCGCGGGCGCAGTCAGCGCCATCGCGGGCTATATGTCGGTCGGCCAGATCTCGATGTTTCTAAGCTACGCGAACCAGTACACCAAGCCCTTCAACGAGGTCACCGGCATCATCACCCAGCTCCAGACTGCCTTTGCCTCCGCCCAGCGCGTTTTCGCCGTCCTGGATGAGCCCGCCGAGGAGCCGGATCCCGAAAACGCCGTTGTCCCGCAGGGCGCTGCGGGACAAATCGAGATCTCCCACGTCGATTTCTCCTACGACCCCGCCCGCCCCCTCATCGAGGACCTGAACCTTTCGGTCAAGCCCGGCAGCCGGGTCGCGATCGTCGGCCCCACCGGCTGCGGCAAAACCACCTTCATCAACCTCCTCATGCGCTTTTATGAGGTAAACGGCGGCCGCATCTCGGTCGACGGGACCGATACCCGCGCCATGACCCGCAGCGGCCTCCGCTCCCTCTACGGGATGGTCCTCCAGGAATCCTGGCTCTATTCGGACACCGTCCGGAACAACATCGCCTACGGCCGCCCCGACGCGCCGATGGAGGAAGTCGTCGCCGCCGCAAAGGCCGCCCACGCCGACAGCTTCATCCGCCGCCTGCCCGACGGCTACAACACGGTCATCGCCGAGGACGGCGGCAACCTCTCCCAGGGACAGAAGCAGCTGCTCTGCATCGCCCGGGTCATGCTGGCCGACCCGCCCATGCTCATCCTCGACGAGGCGACCTCCAACCTCGACACCCGCACCGAGATTCTGGTCCAGCGCGCCTTTGAAAAGATGATGGAGGGCCGCACCAGCTTCATCGTCGCCCACCGCCTCTCCACCATCCGCGGGGCCGACGTCATCCTCGTCATGAACCAGGGCCGCATCATCGAGCAGGGCCGCCATGAAGATCTGCTCGCCAAAGGCGGCTTCTACTACCATCTCTACAACAGCCAGTTTGCCCGGACCGACGAATAACTCCGGCCCGCACCCCCAAAATCCCCGCCCCAAGCGGGGATTTTTCGCGCATCTTGCAGAAAAAAGCCCCCTTCCCCCGTTCTCTCTGCGGAAATTCATAATTTTTTCTTACATTTTACCTGATCGCGCCGGAATGCTGGACATCTGTCCCTTTTTTCGTTATAATGAAGATAAGATTCGCCGGTTTCCGACAGCCCGGCCACTTCACCCCGGAAGGAGGAGATGGAGGATGAAAACGCGCTGTCTGAGCCTCCTGCTCGCCCTGTTTCTGCTGTTTCCCATCCTGCCGCAGGAAACGGCCCGTGCCGCAGAGGAGGCCTCCCGCCTGATCCACGTCGTCTACGACGATTCAGGCAGCATGTACCAGTATGAGTTCTACGACCAGAACGGCGGCTACAGCCACACCGAATATTACGACAAGTGGTGCCGCGCCCGCTATGCGATGGAGGTCTTCGCCGCCATGATGGAGGAGCGCGACGAGATGAACATCTACCTGATGAGTGAACGGGGCCGCCGCACCATGCAGGTGAGCGGCAGCGACTCCCCCCAGTCCCGCATCGACCGCATCCACAGCATGACTGACGGCGCGAGCGGCACCTACTACGAAACCGTGACCGCCGCCTACGACGACCTGATGGCTGCGGACGGCTTTTCCGAAAAGTGGCTGGTCATCCTGACCGACGGCGACTTTGAAGGGTCGGACGGCCAGGACTGGAAGCCCGCCTCCGAGCTGAATGCGGACTTTTCCTCCTTCGCGGCCTCCGGCGTCAAGGTCGTTTACCTCGCCATCGGCGAGGAGGTGCGGGAAATGCCGGCCTCCGACCCGGACGCCGGCATCATTGCCCGGCAGGCCGCCGGCTCGGACCAGATCCTCTCCTCTGTCACCGACATCTGCAACACCATCTATGAACGCCAGCAGCTGCCCGAAAGCTTCTACACCTATGCCGGCAATACCCTCACCCTCGACTTTGACGTCCCGATGGAGCGCATCTTTATCCTGAGCCAGGGCGAAAACGCCGCCCTTTCGGGGGAGGACGCCTCCGTCTTCCGCCGGGTGTCGGACGGGGCGGTCCGCTACAGCGAGGAAATCCCCTCCCGCTACAGCGACCGCGCAGACCTCATCCCGGTGGCCCGCGACCTGACCGGCGTCCTCGCCGAATTCGCGAGCGCCAGCTCCGAAAGCCCCATCCCGGCCGGACAGTACACCTTTTCCCTCACCGGCGCGGCCAGCGTCCAGATTTACTTTGAACCCGCCGTCCGCCTTGCCGTCACGGTCAGCCAGAACGGGGAGGCGGTTTCCCCCGGCGGGAAGCTGCTCCCTGGGGAATGCACCATCGAAGCCTTCTTCGAGGACCCCTCCACCGGCGAACGGCTCGTTTCCGACATCCTCTCCTCCGCCGTATTTTCCGGCACCGTCACAACAGGCGGGGAGGAGCTTTCCTGGGAGGGGAGCTCCTTCACCGTGCAGCTGGCCGAAGGCCCGCTCGAAATTCAGGCGGCGGCCGAGCTGCCGGGCGATTACAGCCTGACCGCCTCCTTTTCCGGGGAGGTCGCCCCGCCCCTCGGCCCCCTCTACATCGAGGCGCAGCCCAGCTATGACGGCCCCGTCCCCTACGGCTGCCTGGACGGCACAGACGAGCTTGAGCCCTTCCAGATCCGCTATTCTTTCTACAAAAGCGACCCGGATACCGGGGAGCGGGTCCCCCTCACCGAAGCGGAGCTCGACACCCTGACCCTCACCGTTACCCTCGGGTCCGCCGACAACCCCCGTCCCCTCACGCTGGATACCTGCCGCGGCGCCGACGGGCAGTGGCTCACCGATCCCGCCTACCTGACCGACGAAAACGGCGATCCCCTCCCCGGCGACAGCTTCTACGGGACGGCGACCCTCTATGTCAGCGCTTCCTTCACCGCCGCCGACGGCCAGCAGGCCGCGGGCACGCTGGAGGTTCCCCTCGTCCTCGACCCGCCGCCCTGGTATATCCGGTATTTCTGGCCGATCTTCTGGACCCTGCTCCTCATTCTCCTGATGATCGCCATCTATCTGGCCTACATCCGCCCCGCCCGCTTTGTCCGCGGGAAAAACGGGATGAAGCCCAGCATGACCGCAACCCGCTCCCCGGCCACCCTCCGCCCCAGGCAGGAGACGGACCCGGCTTCGACCTCCCGCGTCAAATACGGGCCCACCTGCTTCCCCTTCCGGCCCGGGCGCAGCCAGAAAGCGACCGTCCACGTCGGCTGCTACAACGAGACCCACTTCACCTTCACCGTCGAAGCGGTGCGCGTCCCCGGCGGCGGCCGCAAAATGAAGGTCATCGGCCTGCGCGAGGCCCTCTCGGACCCCCGCTTCACAGAGGTAAAAATAAACGGCCGGGAACTGGAGCGGGCAAGTCTCGACAGGCCGGTCGGCTATCACCTGCAGCTTCACTACAACATCGGCGGAGGCAAGCGCGGGGTCGACTACGACTTTAAGCTCTGACCGGGCGCACCCCGCGCAGATCATCCGAACAATTCAACAAGGAGGTTCCCCCTATGGCAGCATCTACCCTGATTGTCGGCCTCGGCGGCATGGGCTGGAAGATCGTCAAAATGGTCGCAGATATGACCAGCCCCGCCCAGCGCAAAAATATCAAATTCGTTGTCATCGACACCGACGCAAACGAGCTCGGAGCGCTCCGCAGCAGCTCCTTCCCCGGCCGCATCATCCAGACCTCGGCCCGGATGACGGTCAAAGGCTACCTGCACAACGACCCCTACGCCAAAGAGCACTGGTTCCCGGTCCACCCCCTCCTCGACAACAAGGTCCTCACCGAGGGGGCAAGCCAGGTGCGGGCCATCTCCCGCCTCGCCTTCAACACCACCGTCCGCTCGGGGGGCCTCGCCCCCCTCCACGACGCCATCGACGAGCTCTTCCGCCTCACCGGCAAGGAGATCGACCAGGCGCTGCGGATCATCGTCGTCAGCTCCCTGGCCGGCGGCACCGGCTCGGGCATCCTGCTGCCGGTCGGGATGTACATCCGCAACTACCTTCTCACCAAGTACCACCAGAGTGCCGCCATCATCCAGGGCTTTTTCATCCTGCCCGAGGTCTTTTACCAGGAGATCGACGGCGAAGCCCAGCGCGACAACCTCCGCTGCAACGCCTACGCCGCCCTCCGCGAGCTGGACGCCTTCCTCATGCGGGCCGACAACACCCTCCCCGCCCGCTACCGGGACCTGACCCTCGAGTTCCCCCGCCCCGGCAAATTCGACTGGGAGGATTACCGCGTCCTTCCCTACGACAACTGCTTCCTCTTCGACGGGCAGAATGTAAACGGCGCCAAGCTCAATTCCTTCAAGACCTACATGGAGCACGCCGCCAACTGCATCTACGCCCAGTCCATCAGCGTGATTTCCGAGCGCAGCAACTCGGCCCAGGACAACACCTTCCGCCCCCTCGTCGCCGCCAAGGGCCGCAACCGCTACTGCGGCGCGGGCTCCGCCATCCTCCTCTACCCTTATGAGGACATCCGCGAGTACATCGCCCTGCGCTGGATCCAGAGCAGCATGTCCGACCACTGGCTGGACGCCGACCACATCCTCGAGGATAAAAAACGCCAGCACCAGCGCAAGCTCGACGAGGGCTACGCCGACTCCGACTTCGACGACATCGCAGAATACATCACCGCGGTCGAAACGAGCAAAAACAGCTTTGCGAAGGCCATCCGCGCCTGGTGCGAGATCCGCGACCCCGACAATCCCACCGAGGTCGAGGACACCGTCTGGGAGCAGTTCGCCGGGGAGCTCTGCCGCTTTGTCAGGGAGCAGATCGCCGAGCGCCAGCCCGAGCTGGAGAGCAAAGGCTCCACCCTCCTGAGCGCCGCCAGCATCCGCGGCACCGTCGAGCCCGACTTAAGCGACCCCGACGCCGACGTCGAGGAGACCGTCTACAAGCAGCGGGTCAGCTCTCTTCTCAACAACCTTAAAAATTACCAGGAGGAGGCCGCCCGCACTACCGCCCCGGCCGCCGACGCCATCGCCTACAGCATCCTCCACGCCTCTAAGACCCCCATGCGGGAGAAGGACGCCCCCTACCTCGTCGAATCCTTCTTGAAGCGGAACGGCCAGGCCATCCCGCCCAACGCCATGCGTTACGCCCTCTGCAAGATCAGCAAGCTCTTAAGCGAGCAGCTGGAATATGCCGCCAAGCAGGTGCGGGACAGCGAAAAGGTCTGGGAGGGCTTTGCCACCGCTTTCGACGACAATGACAACGACCGCCCCCGCTCCGCGGGCGAGGCGATCCAGCAGCTCACCTCCCGCCGCCGCGCCCTCTTCGGCCGCAAATGGCAGATCAACGAGGATATCCGCGACCTCATTTCCAACAATTTTACGGCCTTCGCCGAGGCGACCACCACCTACCGCGCCGCAAAGGCGAACCAGATCGTCTTAAAGGCGGTCAGCGAGTATATCGACTCCCTCATCGACGCCTTCTCCATCTTCTACGGCGCCCTTGAAGGCCAGCTTCAGGGGCTTGAGGAGCGGCAGCAGATCCTTTTGGGCAGCCATGAAAACGACATCGGCTACGCCCGCCGCCTCGTCTGCTGTTCCCCCGCCTGCATTGAGGGGCTCTACGACGCCGTCCCCACCGTGGGCGGCCTCGCGAACCTCCCGCCCGAGCTCAGCACCCTCATCTACGAGCGGGTGCGGAACTACGCCCTCCAGGCGCAGCAGCAGCGCCGCACCGCCCGGACCGTCTCCCGCCAGCAGGCCGCCGACGAGCTGCGCTTTGAAGAGCTCTTCCCCCGCGAAAAGACCGCCGCCAGCAGCTCCTACTTTGTCAAAATCTTCAACGAGGTCATCATGGGCTACTGGAAGCACCTGGTCTCGATGCGGGCCGACGCCGTCATCGACATGGACATCATCGACGCCCTCGAAAAGGAAGGCGAACTTGAGCACGGCTGCGTCTCGGCCGCGGAAAAGCGCGCCTACGCCATCCAGGTCATCCAGGAGACCCAGCGGCTCGCCGCTCCCTTCATCGAGAGCTCCTATAACCCCGACGTCTGGACCATCCACGGCTGCACCTACAGCGACCAGCTCGCCCAGAAGGACTACGAGCACCGCCGCCCCATCCTCGACCGCGCCCTCCGCGGCGCTGTCACCAGCGAGGCGGGCGTCGAGCAGATCGACCAGTATCAGATCGTCTTCTACCAGTCCGTCTACTGCATCAAGGCGATGGACCTGCCCAAATTCTCCGCCCCTGTCCCCGCGATGGGCAACGAAAACGGCGGCGACTACTACCGCGCCTATTTCGAGCTCACCCGCCAGATCAGCTTCGACCCCCAGCAGACGCTGGTCGTCTCCCCGCACCTAAACCGCTACTGGCACCTGCCGAACTTCCTCCCCGACCTGGACGAGCAGAATATGCGGCGGCAGGAGCAGGCCGTCATGCGCGCCTTCCTCACCGGGCTTCTCTCCGGCAGCTTCAGCTTTGACAAGCTGAGCCGCCAAAACGCCCAGCGCCGCTACGCCCTCCACCTCAAGAACCCCGCCACCGGCGAGTACTTCCCCGAAGACCTCCCCACCCAAAGCGGCACCCCCTGCGACAAGCTTTACGAGCTCTACGGCGCCCTCCTCATCAACCCGCCCATCGTCGACGCGCTAAACGATGCCTACGCGCGCAGCGTCGCGGAGGAGAAAGCCGAAAACCTCCCCTTTGCCGCGGGCAGTTTCAGCCGCTCCCTTGAGTCCTTCCGGATTTCCGACCCGGAGGAAAACCGCGGCCTCGGCACTTTGAGCCTCTTTGACCTCGTCACCCTCTACAAGCTGAGCCTCCCCAAGACCGACTACGACGAGCCGCAGTTCCTCCTCCTGGCTGAGACGCTGCTCGACACCCTTTTTGACAACATCCGCGCCCACGAGGAACCGGCCGACGCCGCCCTCCGCTTCGTCGGGGCGATCCGTGCGCAGCTCGACCGCTTCTTCCAAAACCTCGCTATCCTCGAGCAGAGCGTGCCGGGTATCGCCGACGACTCCCTCATCCGGATCTACCGCAACACCGCCGCCGAAGCCCTCGTCCGCATGGATAAGCGCGCGGAAGCCGCCGAGGTGACGGAACGGTTTGCGCCGCTACTAGAACGAGTTTGAACCCCCTGATTGTTTGGTGAAAAAGGCGGAAAACGAACTTGTTACGGCACCTTCTTCCCATAAAACCTTGCTTTTCCGGCCGTCGGTTTGACGGCTTTCAAACACCTTTTAGCGTAATTTCACCCCCATCCCATCGAAAGGCCGGGAATGCCCATGTTTACCGTTATCCTGCCGGACAGCCGGCTGGCCGGCACGCTGGAAAACTGCCGGCTGCTCTTTGAACCCTATCTCCTTGCCGGGGAGCTCGCCTTCTGTCCCTGGGGGGAGGAGGGCCGGACCGAGGATGCCTTCCTCTCCGCCCTCACTGCCCTCACCGCCGGAAAGAGCCGCTGGCAGGCCCTCGTCCTGACCGACTCGGCCCTCCCTTTTGCGGAAAATCCCTTTGACTTCGAAGCTGCCGGCAGGCCCTGCTCCCCCTCAGAGAACGCCCTCGTCCGGCTCACCCACCTCCTTTCCCAAAAGCCCCGGGACATCGCAGAGGATGATGACGGGGCCGGCTCCCCGCTGGCGCCCAAGGACCGGCCGGCCCGTCTGCTGCTCCTGTCCACCCGCTATCTGCCCGACTACGCCGAGGAGCAGAAGCTCGAGGGGCGGCTCTCCCGGATGGCGCGGCCCCGCCTTCCCTCCCAGTTCTGGCAGCGCAACGGCTACGCCTGGCAGAGCCGCTTCTTAGTCTGCGACGTCGAGTACCGCCGCGGGCAGATCCCGCCCGCCGACTGCTTCCGTTTCTGGCTGACCGTCCTCGCTGTCGCCCTCAGCGGGGAGGAGGAGCAGGCGGCCCTCCACGCCTTCTGCCTCTACCGGGCGGCCGTCTCTCTTGACGGGCCGCTCCTTGTCCGGACTCTCTCCCGCAAGTGCGCGGAATTTTCCTACCTGCACAAGGCCCTGCTCACCCGGCAGAATGCCGCCCGCCATAAGCCCCCCGCCGGCGAGCTGCCGGTTCTTTCCATCCCGGTCCAGCTTGTCCGCGAGGAGATCCCGCCGGAAACCCTTTCGGTCGATCCCGCCGGGCTCGGCCTTTTTTCCGATTCCCGCCGCGGCGGCGCGGATTTCTGGCCCCATGCCTCCAGGCTGGCTGCGGACGCCCTCAAGAAGATCCGCAGCCTCCCCCGCCGCACCCTCGACGAGGCTGCCGCACGGACAAAGGAACGGATGAATCCCGACCCCGGCCAGTCTCTTGTCCTCGACGAAGGGCAGCGGCGCGATCTGCTCGAGCAGACCCTCGCCCATGAGGAGGAGATGAACCGCGCCTGCGTCGACCAGCAGAAGCGGATTAGCCGCCTCTTTTCCTCCCTGGATGCCCAGCGGGAAGAGGTGCGGCAGCTCGCCGACGGACGGATGACCCGCCGCTCGGCGGCCGTGATGACGCTGATCGCGGCCCTCGCCCTGCTGCTCGGAATGCTGCCCGCCATTGTGTCGGCCATCCGGGAGGAGTCGGGCGGGCTGCCCGTCCTCTTTCTGACCACCTTTGCGGGCATCTTGATGGCCATACTGGCCGGCGGGGCGGCCCTCTTCCTTCTGCGCCGTCCGATCCGCGCGGCGATCCGGCGCTTCAACGCGACCGCGGACACCGCCCTTGCCGCCATTGAGGAGAAAAACCAGCAGATCGCCCGCTACCTCACCGAGACCTGCGCCGCCGCCCGGGGCTGGTCCTACCTAAACCGGCTGGGCCGCCGCACCGAGGCGGAAGAGCAAAATGACCTGCTTCTCCGCCGGCATCTCTACGCCCTGCGGGAGACCGCCTCCCTTTACGCGGACTGGGCGCTCTATTTCGGCGATTCGGTGGAGGCCCACCTCGAGCCGGTCCCCTTTGTCCCCTTTGAGCCGTCGGTCCTGCCCGAGGAGAACCCCGCCTACTGGCTCCCAACCCCCTACCGTTTCCTAAACGGCATCCAATTCAGCCCCGAGGAGGTGATCGAGGATGCGCGCGACTGACTGGCTCCAGCTTCTGCTCACCGTTTTGCTGGGCGCAGCCTGCCTGCTGCCGCTGACCGCAAACTTTCCCCGCTCGCAGCGGGACCGTCAGGTGCTGCTGCCGGCTTTTGCCCTGCTTTACGGCCTGGCCGCCGTCCTGCTGGCCGACAAGCTCGCCCTCCTCATCGTCTTTGCGGCCGAGCTGCTGGCGCGGGTCTTCCCGCCGCTGCTGGATTTCCCGCTCGCCCTCTGCCTCTCCTACCTGACGGCGATGCTGATGCTGCTTTTTTACCCGCTCTGCAAGCTCATCTTCCGCCGCCCGCTCGGCTGGCTTGCCCGCCGCTTCCAGCCCTTCTATGAAGCGACCGCGGGGCGGTTTTACGAGGAAAGCGAGGAGTACGGCATCCCGGTTTTGAAACCCTCCTTCCGCCAGCTGCGCAGCTTTGCCCGCTTTCTCTTCGGCGGGACAACGGCCGCGGCTTTGCTCATCTTCGCCTGCTCGGTGCGCTTTGACCGCCTTGCGGCCTTCCGCTACCCGATCTACCCCGTCATTGCCGTCCTGATTCTGGCGGAAATCGCAAATTTTCTCGGCGGCCTGACCCTGTCCGAATACGAGGACGAAATTCTCGGGATGGGGGAGCATGCCCGGATCGCCGGCAGCTTTCAGCAGCTCCGCCGCCTGTACCGGCAGCTCTTCCCCGACCGCTTCCTCTGCGACGACCTGACCGAGCGGCAGTATGCGCCCGAATCCCCCTCCCGCTATCTCGAGGAGCTGGAGCAGAGCTCCGACCCGGAGCAGCGCGCCCTCGGCCATTATTTCCGCAACCTCTTTGAAAGCGGCGTCCCCCTCGAGGAGGGGCGGATGCGGTCGGCCGGGCTTCTCCTTCAGGGCAGAAGCGTCCTCTACGCCGACCCGTTTTACCGCGATCTGACCCCCTACCTCACCTTTGCCTTCTGCCGGGCGCTGGTCCGGGGCGGCAAGGTGCTGCTGGTCACCGGCCGGCCCGACGCGGCCGGAAAAATGGTGGCCTGGCTGCGGGAAAGCCTGGACGCGGTGACCAATATTCCCGGCCTCTGGCGGGTGGGGACGCTGGGCGAACCGGAACTCGACGCCGCCGTCCTCCCCTCGACCGAGCTTTATAACCAAACCCTCCTCGAAGGGCAGCGCGGCTTCCTGACGGCCGTCTCCTTTGTCTTCCTGACCGAGCCCTCCCGCCTTGCGGCCACCGGGCAGATCGGGCTGCGGATGCTGCTCGACCGGTGCAGCCCCCAAGCCGTCTGCGCCGCCTGCGACCGCAACCAGGACGGCCTTCTCGACGCCCTCTCCCACCTGCTCGGGGTAAGCATGACCGAAGTCGTCTCGACCGAAGCCCCTGCCGGGATGGCCGCGGCAATGTTCTGGGGCGCCGACGGCCCCTCCGGCCAGCGGATCCTGAGCGGCGTCGCCCGCGACCTCGGTTTCGGCGCTGAGCTGGCCGCCGTCGCGATGAAAAATCAGATCACCGGCCTGCGCTGGATCGGCGCGGACCGGGTCCCGCTCCTCGACCTCGGCTGGCTTGCCGGGCAGTACCATCAGCCGATCTGCGCCTATGCCGGGCTGCCAGCCTCCCAGCAGGCGGTCGAGTCGGCCCTCGCCTTTGTCCCCGCTCTCTGGGGGGAGGAGCGGCGGGAGCAGTTTTTCGCCATTGTCGAGGATGAATTTGACAACCTCTTTGAAGTCTCCCGCCAGTTTCTGACCCGCGCGACCGGCCGGGCCTTTGTCCATGTGCTGTCGGGGCGGTACCTGCTGCGCGACTACATGTGCGCGAACCGCGGGATCCTCGCCGCCGACCCGAAAGCCTTCCCCTCCATCACTCCCGACTACGCCCCCACTCCCCGCAACACCGCCATCCACCTGCTCATCCTCCTGTCCGAAGGCCCGGTCCCGGAGGAAGAAGTCGCGCGCCTGCTCAGCCGCACCGGCGGTCCCGGCGGCGAGTCCGGCAGCGCCGCAACCATTGACCGGCTGTCTGCCCTCATCGCCCGCTATTTCCCGCTGGAACAATACCCCGGCGCCATCTGCTCTGAGGAGCGGCGGGAGCTCTCGGAGGACGGCGCGCGGATGGTACGCCGCCGCTTCTTTTCCATCGACTCCCCCGCCTTCTCGGAGGAGGTCGTGAGCCTGCTGCGCAGCGCCTACTACCTCTCCGAAAAGCGGGACGGCGCCGTAGAAGCCCTCGGCAGCCGGCTGCTCTGCCATGTCTACCAGGCCTTCCTGCCCGGGCAGCATTTCACCTTCTCCGGCAAGTACTACGAAATCCGCTCCATTTCCCGTGAGAAAGGGGTGCTCGTCCAGCGCGCCGCCGACCACTTTGCCGGACGGAAAAGCTACCGGCAGCTCCGCCGCTGCCGCATCGAGCGCTTTGAAGCGGATCCCGGCATGGGCGGCGTTCGCCGCATCTCGGGCATCGAGCTGGTCTCCGGCTCGGCCGACATCACGGTCGAAACCGACGGTTACCTCTCCCTGCCCCGCTACGACGACCTCAAAAACGGACGCAAGGTGCTGGTGGAGGGCATCCCGCCCCGCTGCTACCGCCGCAAGGCGCTGCTTCGCCTCACCTTCCCCGGCATTGGGGAGGAAGCGCGGGTGACGGTCGCCGTATTGCTGGGCGAGCTCTTCCGCACCGCCTTCCCCGACTCTTCCGACTACCTCTCCGTTGCATCCGGCGCGCCCGCCGATCTGCCTGACGGCCTCCTCTGCCGCCTGGAAGACCAAAAAGACGCATCCATCTACATCCTCGAGGACAGCCAGGTGGACCTCGGCCTCTGCGTCGCCGTTGAGCGCTCGCTCCTGCGGCTGCTCGAGCAGATGACAGACTATCTCCTCTGGCACCGGCAGATGATGGGCGGTCGCAGCCGCCCTGCACCGGAGCCGGATCTCCATCCCGCTCCGATACAGGACGCAGACGCACCGGATACCGCCGATCTGCCGGCTGTACAGGAAGCGTCGCCGTCAGCTGCGTTCAGCATTTCCGGCCAGGAAGAATCCCCCCTCCATCCGCAGCTGCCCGGCTACGCCCAGAGCCACTACCTCCTCTACGGATTCTCCGAAATCCCCGCCGGGCTTGACCCCGACGCGGCCCTTGACTACCTCATTTCCCTCGGCTTTGACCAAAACCCGCTGCGGGCCGCCCGCGAATGGACCCCGCCGGAGGAATCCTCCTTTGCGGGAAGCGGGCATTGCTGCGATTTCTGCGGCATCCCGCTCAGCGAGGCGGAATACGATGTCTTAAGCGACGGCCGGGAACGCTGCACCGCCTGCCGCCGCACCGCGATCGACACCCTGCCCGGCTTCCAGTCGCTCTACCTTGAGACCCGCTCCCGGATGGAGGAGTGGTTCGGCCTGCACATCGGCGCCGGCATCCGGGTGCGGATGGTAAACGCCGCCGCCCTCGCCCGCAAAACCGGCCGCAGATTCGTCCCCACCGCCGAGATGACCCGCCGCGCAGTCGGGATGGCGGTCAGGGATCGCGACGGCTATACCCTTTTCGTCGAAAACGGGGCGCCCCGGATCGACGCCGCCGGCACCATCGTCCACGAGCTCACCCACATCTGGCAGTACCGGAACTGGGACACCGCGGTCCTGCGCTCCATCTGGGCCGGGATGCCCCGCGCGGAGGCGGAGCGCTGCGAGCTGGAGGTCTACGAGGGGATGGCGGTCTGGACCGAGATCCAGTACCTCCGCCTGCTGCGGGAGACTGCCCGGGCCGACCGCCTCGAAGCCGCTACCCTGGCCCGCGACGATGAATACGGCCGCGGCCTCAAACGCTACCTCGCGGAATACCCCTTCGGGGAGGCGGGGATGCTCCCGCCTAAGACCCCCTTCCAGGCGGGGAGCCGCCCCCTCCCTCCCCAAACAAACGACCAGGAGGTGCCTGATGCGCTGTAAGAGAATATTCGCCGTCCTGCTTTCCGCCGCCCTCCTTGCCGGCTGCGGCGGGGAGCTCGGCCATATCGCCGAAGAAACCTACCGCCGCGCGGAGTCCTTTGGCGTCGGGCTGCGGGATTTCCTCCCCGAGGAATCGTCCGCGGAATCCTCCCCGGACCCCTCTTCGGAGGGGGCGGAAAGCAGCGCGGAGGAGAGCCTCCCCGAATCTTCCGGCCCCTCTGTGGAAGAACTGCGGGCCGCCTATTACCGCTCCTACCTGACCGCGGAGCAGCAAAAGGAATACGACGCCCTCCTTGACGCGCTCGGGGATCGGGAATCTTCCGCCCGGGTCGGCATCTCCTCACTGGAGAGCATCACCCCGGTCGTGCGCGCTTTATACTACGACCACCCGGAATTCTTCTGGCTGGAAAACGGCGGCACCCTGACCACCGTCGGCGGCCGCAGCGAATACGCCTTCCGCACCTCCGCCGAACCCTCCGAACTGGACGGGATGCAGGCGGAGATCGACGCTGCCTCGGAGTTTTTCCTCTCCCAGGTCCCGCCCGAATCGACCGAATGCCAGAAGGTCCGGCTCGTCTTTGAATTTCTCGTCGATACCGTCGATTATGACAGCAGCGGCCCCCACAGCGGCAGCATCTACGGCGCGCTGGTCGAGCGCAAAGCCCGCTGCGAGGGCTACGCCCGGGCGGCGCAGTACCTGCTCGGGGAGCTGGGGGTCTTCTGCACCTATATCACCGGCACCACGCTGGACGGGGACTCGCACGGCTGGAACCTCGTCTCGATCGGCGGGGAATACTACCACATGGACCCGACCTGGGGCGACCCGAGCTTCAGCGGTGGCAGCGACCCGGTCCCCGGTTACCGCAACTACGCCTATCTCTGCGCCACCACCGACGAAATCCTCCTCTCCCGCACCATCGACGAGACCTACGCCCCCGTGCCGAGCTGCACCGCCCAGACCCACAACTATTTTGCGGAAAACGGCCTGCTGCTTTCCAGCTATCCGGGGGAGGCCGCCAAAATCCTCGCCAGCTACTACCGGTCCGGCGCGCGGTTTGTGCCGCTCCGCTTTGCGGATGAAACAGCCTACCGGCACGCCCTCGACAGTCTTTTCAGCGGCCAGGAGATCTACACGCTGCTCGCGGAGGAGGGGATCACCCTCGACACAGTCCGCTACCTCTCGGACGACGGCTTCCGCACCATCACCATCTTATTTTCATAGAAAAAATCAGGCCGCCCGTCAAACGGGCGGCCTGCACAAAAGCGATGAGCCTGTTATTACTTTTCGTTTCAGGGGTGCGGCAACCCCGGCAAACCGGAGCTTATTTCTCCAATGCCTTCTTTAAATCCAAAACAAATTGTGCCTGCTGTTTCTTTAAGTAAGATTTTACAAACGGCTTCATGAACCACTTTTTGGGCGTCACATGTTCTGTAAACTCTATTTCCGTATCATTCCCTTTGGAAGCAAAAAGGCCAATCCAATGTCCCTTCATGCTGCTGTTTTCCATATCAAACTCCCAGCGCTTATATGGCTCTATAGCTGTAACGGTAAAGGTAGTGGCATATTCATTTTTCGCATACTCAACAAATTGCTTTTCGTTTATGACTTCGGCCTTTTTTAAGTCGCTGCGCCATGCGCCATAATGATCAACAGCTAAAACAGCTTCCCAAACCGTATGGATATCCCTGCGGATCCTTTCTTTTATAGTCGAAACGGCCATTTTCATACTTCCTTTCCATTTCCGACTGCCGCATCCTTCCGGCGGGCAAGGTATACCGGAAAAGCGTGAAGAAATCGATCGGATAAACTGTACCGCCCGGACATTTTTTCCGGGCGGTCTCGCTGTCCGTCACATATCGGTTCGCTTTGCCATTTTTTACCTGCATCCCGGTTCTCCGGGTCTCTCCGGGGAATCGGAGAGGTCCTTCCACTTCTCAAGCGACCGGAGCATGTACTCCACCACATCCATCCCGTAGATCTCCCGCAGGAAATCGCGGCGGAGCAGCGCCGAAGCCGGCCCCAGCCCCGCGACCCGCCCGTCCTTCATGAACATCAGGCGGTCCGAAAGATTCAGCGAAAGGTTGATGTCGTGCAGCACCCCGATGATGGTGCGGTTTTCCTCCCGCGACCACTCCTTCAGGTAGGCGACCAGCTCGGTCTGGTGCTTTAAGTCCAGGTGGTTGGTCGGCTCGTCAAGGAGGATGATCTCCGGCTCCTGGGCCAGGGTGCGGGCCAGAAAGACCCGCTGCAGCTGCCCGCCCGACAGCTCGGAAATCTGCCGGTCGCGCAGGGCCGTGAGGTTTGTGTGGGCGAGACAGCGCTCGACAACCTCCCGATCCCGCGGCGCGGGGGAATTGAAGAGCCCGCGCTTCATCTGCTGGTACCGCCCCATCATGACCGTCTCATAGACGGTGAAGGAGAAGTAAACCTCGCTCATCTGGCTCATCACGGCGATGCGGGAGGCGATCTCGGCCCGCTTCATCGAGCGGACCGGCTTCCCGTCGATCTCGACGGTGCCCTTGCTGTCGATCAGGGCCGCGATAGCTTTGAGCAGGGTCGTCTTCCCGCAGCCGTTGGGCCCGAGGATGCAGAGGTTTTCCCCCAGCGGGAGGGTAAAGGAAATATCGTGCAGGATCTCTGTGCCGCCGTATCCGGCGCAGACGTTTTGCAGGGTGAGCAATCCGTCCCCCTCCTTCTAGGATTTTTTCCGCCGGCTGAAGTAGACATAGGCGAAAAACGGCGCGCCGACCAGAGCCGTCACCGCCCCGACCGGCAGCTCCGAGGGGGAGATCACCGTCCGGGAGATCAGGTCCGCCAGCGCCATGAACGCCCCGCCGAACAGGGCCGAGAGCGGCAGCACCAGCCGGTGGGAGGAGCCGAACACCTTGCGGACCACATGGGGCGCGATCAGGTCGACAAAGCCGATGACCCCGACAAAGGACACCGTCGTGCCGGTCAGCAGCGCCGCCAGCGCGATGAGGATAAACTTCACCCGCTTGATGTTGACCCCTACAGCCTGCGCCTGCTCTTCCCCGAAGGTCATGATATCCATCTCCCGGGTAAAGCAGCACAGGGCGAGCAGCCCTACGGCCGTAACGACAGCCAGAATTCCCACATAAGGCCAGCCATGCCCCGAAAAGCTGCCCATCTGCCAGAAGGTCAGCTGCTGGAGATGCTCCCGAGAGAGGGAGGTCAGGGTCGTCAGCAGGGCGTTGACAAAGAGGGAGAGGACCATGCCGACCAGGATGACCGTCTGGTTCTCCATCTTGCGGTCAATGCGGGATGCAAACCCGAGCGCCAGAAAAACGGTCGCCAGGCCGCTCGCAAAGCCGGCCAGCGGCAGGGTAAACATCTGCAGGACCGGCAGGGTGACGCCGCTCACAATGACCGCCGCCGCCCCCAGCGAGGCCCCGGACGAGACGCCCAGGGTGTAGGAGGAAGCCAGCGGGTTTTTGAGCACCGACTGCATCACCGTGCCGCTCGCCGCAAGGGCGGCCCCGGCTAAGAAGGCCAGCAGGCTCCGCGGCAGGCGGATCTCCCACAGAATCGACACCCGAATGGGGTCGAAATCCTCGGGCAGCGCCCGCCCGAAGAGCTTGTGCCCGAGGATCTCAAGAATCTCCGACGGGGACAGGGAGACCGAACCGATCCCCACTGCCGCCGCGAGGATTACAACAGCCGCTGCGGCCGAAAGGAGGATTTTCCCTCCGGTTCCCTTTTTCATTGTGCCGCGAAGGGATCTTCCACCTCAGCGTACTCCTCGGGATAAACCGCTTTGGCCATCTGCTTTAAGGCGTCGATGATGTGGAGGTTCGGCTGGGAGCTGGCGTTGGTGTCAATGCTGTAAACCGCGCCTTCCGCGACGGCGGTGACATTCTCCCAGCCGGTGCGGCCGAGGATCTCGCCGACCGGGTCGTCGATGTAGTTGACGTTGGTGAGGATGACGTCGGGGTTTGCGCTGATCGCGGCTTCTTCAGTCAGGGCGACATAGCCCTCCTGGTCGGCCAGGACGTTGTCGGCGCCGATGATCGTGATCATCTCGTCCAAGAAGGTGCCGCTGCCGAAGCTGTAGATGTTGGGGGCGCTGGCGATCTCAAACAGGACGGTCTTGCGGTCGGTGATGGTCTCGCCGATGGCGGCAATGGCGTCAATTTCCGCCTCCGCTTCCGCGATGAGAGCCTGACCTTCCTCGGTCATGCCGACGCACTGGGCGACGAAGAGGACGTCGTCCTTGAGCACCTCAATGCTGCTCGCAGAGGGGATATCGGCGACGCAGGCGCCCATATCGCGGAGCGGCTCGAAGGGATCGCTGCCGCCGGCCGAGCTCATGCCGGAGGTGAAGACGAGGTCAGGGGCGAGGGCGATCATCTGCTCGGTGTCGGGGGTCATCATGTCGAAAGCCGGGAGGTCCCCGAGGTCATAATACTCGGCCGAGTTGGTGTCGACCGCGATGAGCTTGTCCTCAAGGCCCAGGTCGATCAGGGTCTGGGTGACGGAGGGAGCCATCGAGATGATGGTTTCCACCTCTTCGGGGATGGTGATGGGGTTGCCGGAGGGGTCCTCGGTGGGAAGTTCAGCCGTAACAGCGGAGCTTTCTTCCGCAGAGGAATCTTCCGCGGAAGATTCCGCCTCAGAGGATTCCGCAACAGACGATTCTGCGGAGGACTCCGCAGAGGAACCGCCCTCCCCGCCGCAGGAAGCGAGGGACAGGGCCATCAGAGCGGCCATCAGGCCGGCAAGCAGTTTTTTCATATGAATTCCTTCTTTCTGGGGTAATGCGGCCGGAAAAGCCGCTGGAATAAAGGATATCACACTCGAAAAGTGCTGTCAAGGCTGAGGGCAAAAGTGCGGAATATTTTGAAAAAACAGGTTTTTTTTGTCCATTGCCGCCGAAAGCCGTCCGTGCTATAATAAGGAGAGAAATTCCTGGAAAGGATGTCGACTCTATGGAACAGCGCTGCACCCTCCCGAACGGGGACGCCCTTACCCTCACCGCCCGCGCCGCCGTCATCCGCTTTGCCGCCCCGCGCAAGACCATCGGCACCAGCGCCAACTGCGGCGGGCTGCGGCGGGACCTGACCGCCATCTTCAACCACTGCGACTGCGGGACTGCCGGCGTCTGCGAGCCGATGCAGGGAAAAAACCTCGAGGAACACCAGATCTTCACCGCGAAAAAGCTCGGCCTCGACCCTGCCCACACAGCCGGCCTGCACACCGCCGTCAACCTCGACAACCTCGTCCTGCACGAAGAGCGGTTCGAGGACCTGAGCGTCACGGCCCTCGTTTCGGGCGGCGCCGACAACAACGCCTGCTGCGCCGGCGACCCGACCCACCTGCATGAACGGGAGGGGGAGATCTGTTCGGTTCCCCCTGGCACCATCAACATCATCCTCCTCATCAACCAGAGCCTCTCCGACGGCGCCCTCGCGGAGGCGATGATGACCGCCACTGAGGCGAAAAGCGCGGTACTCCGCGACCTGATGCAGGGGAGCTGCTATACGAGCGCCCTCGCAACCGGCACCGGCACGGACGGGATCATCGTCGTCTGCAATGCGGACGGCGGCCCCATGCTCCGCAATGCCGGCAAGCATTTCAAGCTGGGCGAGCTGATCGGAAAGGCCGTCCGCCGCTCCCTGCCCGAAGCCCTTTTCCGCCAGACCGGCTTCAGTGCGGACTCCCAGCACAGCGCCCTCCAGCGGCTGCGCCGGTTCGGGGTCACCGAAAGCTCTATCCTTGCCAAATGCAACGCCCGCGCCCCGGAACAGGCGGACGCCTCCCGCGCCGGGCTGCTGCGGATGGAGCGGGACGGCTTTCTGGTTGCAGCGGTCTCCCTCTGCGCCCATCTCCTCGACCAGGTGGAGAGCGGCATGCTGCCGATGCGGGAGGCAGCATGCTGGATCCGGCGGATCCTCGACGAAATCTGCTGCCATTTCAGCTGCCCGGCTCCGGAAGGGCCGCCGCCCGCCTCCGCCGCCGACGCCCTCGCGGCAATCGAGGAGCTTTTCTGCTCCCTCCTGCTGCTGCACAACGAGGTTGCGGCGCAATTTTACCATGGTATGTGACCCACCCGGTTCCCGGAGAATCCGGCTGTCAATTGAGCAAAAAGATGGCGAGATTCAGGTAGCCTGCGAAGGCTACCCACGCGAGATACGGCAGCATGAGGTATCCGGCCGGCTTGGAAATCCGATAAAATAAAACAGCCGTAACTAAAATCAGCACCCACAAAATGACCAGCCAGATAAAGGCCGGCAGGTATTGCGCCAGGCGGAAAAAGAGGAGCGGCCATACGAAGTTGAAAAGAAGCTGGACGCCGTAAACGGCCAGTGCCGTCCGGTTGGGCGCGCCCGAGACCGCCGCCAGGTAGGAAGCAATCCCCATCAGGACAAGCAGGACCGTCCACACAACCGGAAACAGCCATCCCGGCGGGGACAAAGTCGGCTTGTTGAGCGCTTCGAAGGACTCCATGCTGCCGCGGGTGAGCAGCGCGGAGAGCCCGCCCGCTGCGAGCGGTATGGCGAGACAGCCAATCAGTTTTCTCCATTGTATCTTCAAAAATAACACCTCCAGCCATAGTCTATGATATGGATGCGGCAGCATTCCTGGCCGGGGCTAAATTTTCTACTTAAAAATCCAAAACAGCAGCGGCAGAAGCCGTTCCAAGGTTTCGTGTTCATACAAATGGCAAGAAAAAAGCCTCCCGTATAAAGAGGCAGAAAGGAAGTGGCATCAAGTCAGGCTCGAACTGACGAGACCAACGGTCGAAAACATAGTCGGTCTTGCCGCCGGGATGGAACCCGGCTCCATCCCTCCCTGTTTTCTCCGAGCTCGCCCTCCCTCCCCCCGCCACTGGCGGCCTTCGTCTGGCAAGCCAGCCGGGGGCTCGCTCCAGTTAACAGCCGTGCGCCTGCCGAAACACGGTATCGCTAATTGAAGCGTAACCACAGCAAGCAAAAGAAACAGCCGGTCAAACGACCGGCTGTTTCTTTTGGCTGCTCCTGTCAGGCTCGAACTGACGACACCGCGGTTAACAGCCGCGTGCTCTACCGACTGAGCTAAGGAGCAATATGACAAGAAACCCGTGTAATACGGGTTTCTCTTTGTGCCGGCATCGTCCTAT
>DVKD01000059.1 GCA_018716285.1 Candidatus Merdivicinus faecavium | reverse complement strand
CGGCCGGAACCAGAGCCCAGCCCGGACGCCCATCTCGGCCATGCGGGCGGGCAGTTCCTCCATATGGGGGAACTTGTAGTTGCCCGCGCTCCAGGGGCCGCCGGTGCAGGAGGCGGAATGGCAGATCTGCCAGCCGTCGTCGATCACCATAAAGGGCCGGTTGCGGTTCTGCCCGGCGAGGTCGGCGATGGTCTGCGCCTGGTCGAGGATCTCGCCGGCCGAGCTGTTGCCGTAATTATAGTACCAGTTATTGCCGCCGTAAATGTAGGGGACGGGTCTGGCCGGCCGGGCGCACATCTGCCGGCAGAAGGCTTTTGCCGCCGCGAAGGCGGATTCCCCCTCCTTGCCCTCTCTGGCGACGACGGTCGCGGCGGTCAGGGTGCGGCCGGTCAAGGCGAGCCCGCCGCCGCCGTTGCGGACGTCCAGCCAGAGGCCCAGGCCGCTTCCGTCGACCTGCCAGAAGCACATCGCGTTCGGCTCGGTGCGGACGCCGTAGCCGTGGGTGCGGCTGCCGTCGAACATCATGAAATACCAGGGATAGACCTTCTCCGGCTGCATGGTGGACCATTGCAGATCGCCGTAAGAACGCTCCCAGTGGTCGTTGAGCAGGAGATTTTTCCCTGCTACCGCCTCTTTCCAGCGCAGCAGGACTCCCTCGACGGGGAGGGAGCTTTCTTCAAGCAGGACGTCAAGCCCTTCTTTGTCAAGTACGCAGCGGACCAGAAGGCCCCGGTACGCAAAACGCCCCTCGCCGCAGGGGGACATCGGGAAAATCCCCTCCCCGGTTTTGACCCAGACAAATTCCGGACAGCGGATGATCGGATAAAACATGCAAAATCCTCCTTTTATGGTCTGGACGCAACGGAATCCCGCACGACGATCGTGCCGGGCAGGTGCAGGTCGACCGCCTCATAGTGGGGGTTGCGGCTGACTTCAATGAGTTTCTGCACCGCGAGCTTGCCCATCAGCTTGCGGTTGATGTGGATGGTGGTCAGGGCGGGGCGGACCAGCTCGGAGACCGAGATGTCGTCGAAGCCTACGACCGAGATATCCCCCGGCACCCGCTTCCCGCGCTCCTTGAGCAGGTTGATGAGTGCGATGGCGATGCAGTCGCCGGCGCAGAACCAGGCGGTGGGGAAGCGCTCGATCCGGTCAAGGTAGGGCTTGAGGACCGGCATTGTGTCAAAAAGCTCGAAATGGTCCGGCTCGCCCAGGATTTGGTAGGCCGGATCAATCGGCAGGTGGTTTTGCAAAAGCGCCTGCTGGAAGCCGCACCAGCGCTCGTAAATGCTCTGGGCCGTATAGATCGGCCCGATGAAGCCGATCTCTTTGTGGCCGCGCTCGATGAGATAGGAGACGGCCGTGTGCGCGGCGCTTAAATTTGCGGAGCTGACCGAGTTCAAGCCGCTGTTCGGGTAGGTGATGTCGACCGTCACGATGGGGAATCCCAGCCCCTTGAGCACGCTCAGGTAATCCCTGCTCACCACCCCGATCAGCAGAATGCCCAGGATTTCCAGCTCCCGCGGGATGGCAGGGGGCAGGAGCCTGTGCTCGGTATCCCGGGAAATACTGGTCGTGAGCGAAAGGTAGCCGCTCTTTTTGATTTCGCGCTCCACCATCCAAAAAATGTCGGCATAAAAAAAGGTGTCGTTTTGCAGGTATTCGGGGATGATGACCATGATCCCTTTGGTTTTGTTGGCGTTTTGGGCGGAATAGCTGCCGTAACCCATCTCGGCCGCGATCTCAACAATCCGACTGCGCAGTTCATCGCTGACCCCTGCCTTTCCATTCAGGGCAAGCGAAACAGAATTCTTGGAGATTCCAAGCCGGCCTGCAATATCGCCCATTGTAATGCGTTTGTTCTGCGTCGTACTCACTCCTTGTCTTAACTTCTTGATTCCATTATATCTGAGTTTCACACTGCTGTCAAGTAACTTGTCAAGTAAATGATAAAAAATAACGGTCATATTACGAGCAACTTGACCTATGGCAATAATTTAACATGACTATTTTTGTGCCAAAAAAATGTATTTCTCAAAATTTTCTCAAATTTTCGAAATTTTTTCGAGAAATACGCTTGACAAAGTCAAGTATTTGGTGTATGATGAATTCAACAAAACAAATCGATAAAATGAACTGGTTTTATTGGTTTTATGGAGAGTCAAATAATTTTTGTCACATGACGTAAGGAGGATTATTATGATGATGAAAAAGACATCACGCGTCCTGACCGCACTGCTGGCTTCCGCCATGCTCCTGTCTGCCTGCAGTGGCGGCGGCGAAAGCTCCACTGCGAGCAGCACCGCAAGCAGCGGCGCCACCTCGACTGCGGATGAAAGCGGCAGCTCCGAAACGTTTGACCCGATGGCCAAATACGACGAGACGATCACCGTCAAGCTGTGCGGCAGCATGAACTCCGCCGACGATTACGACGGCTACACCATCGAGAACAGCCCCTGGACGGAAATGCTCTTAAATGATTACAATATCAAGCTGGAGTACATGTGGACGGTCGGTTCCGCCGATGACTACCGCACCAGGATGGACCTCGCCATCGCCAGTAACGAAATGCCCGACATCATCCATACCGCCAACTATTCCCAGTTTGACAAGCTGGCCCGCGCCGGGCGCCTCAAAGACGTCACCGGGATGTTTGAGGAGTACATCCGCCCCGAATACCAGGAATTTGTCCTGCAGGCCAACCCGCAGGCGCTGGAGTACGGCACCTATGACGGCGTCACCTACGGCGTTACCGTCGCCGGCCCCAACTACAACAACGGGCGCATGGTCATGATCCGCGCCGACTGGATGGAAGAGCTCAACATCGAAGAGCCCACCACGATGGAGGAAGTCATTGAGATCGGCAAGCGCTTTGTGGATGAAGGACTCGCGACCTACGCTCTCCCGCTCAACAAGGACGTCATGATCACCAGCGACATGTGCGACATCACCGCGGTGGCCAACGCCTACGGCGCTTACCCGAAGATCTGGATCGACGACGGCAACGGCGGCCTGGAATACGGCACCGTCCAGCCCGAGATGAAGGACGCTATCCGGGTTTACGCCGACCTCTATGCGGAAGGCTACATCGATCCCGCGTTCGCCTCCCTTGACGGCAACACCGTCGCCGAGTCGATGACCAGCAACCAGTTCGGCATCATGATGGGCCCGTTCTGGCTGATCACCTGGCCGCTCAACTCCAACTATGAGCTCGACGGCGTCACCTGGAACTGCTACCCCGTCCCCGCTTCCGAGACCTTTGACGGCAAGATGCTCCAGCAGGTTCCCGCCGCCTCCGGTGCCTACTTTGCCGTCAATGCGGAGTTTGACCATCCTGAGGCCCTCTTCAAGATTCTCAACGCCGTCACCGACAAGCTGACCGACCCCGATCCCGAGGTCCAGGCTACCTTCCACAGCTATCAGAAGGAAGACGGCAACAGCGTCGGCATCCATATGCTCAACCCGCTGGGCGAGTACATCGGCGACCCGAGAATCAACCCGGAGACCAACACCCACGTTACCCAGGCAATCGACAACAACGACGAGTCCTACCTGGTTTCCTCGCATGACATTCTCCAGTACCCGAAGGTCAAGCAGTACTTTGACGACCTCGAAGCGGGCGTCAAGCCGTCCACCGACAACTGGTGCATGTATATGCTGTTCTACGGCGACACCTCCTGCTACGCGATCATCAACGACTACCTGAGCAATGATTCGTACATCAGCTGCGCCTTAAACGGCTACACCACCGACACCATGAATCTCCAGTGGGAGAACATGAAGATGAACGAAGACCAGTATGTGGTTGAAATGATCTCCGGCACCAGAGACGTCGAAAGCGGCTTTGATGAGTTCGTCTCCGCCTGGGAAGACATGGGCGGCACGACCATCGTCGAAGAAGTCAATGAATGGTACAAGAGCCGGTAACACTCTACAACATCGGTCCTTCTGCGCCGGGCGGCCGGTGCAGAAGGATTTTTTTAAGGAGGCAGAAGCTTATGTCCGCACAGCCGAAAAAGAAATCCCGCTTTGCCGGGGTGGATAAATCGCTTTATCTGATGCTGATCCCCGGAGCCATCATCGTGGCAATTTACAGCTACGGCCCGCTTTTCGGGCTGCAGATCGCCTTTAAGCGGTATGACATCGTACAGGGGATCTGGAACTCCCCCTGGATCGGACTTACCAACTTCAAGTATGTCATGAGCTATCCGGGCTTTTGGCAAATCGTCTTCAACACCGTCTATATCGCGCTTCTTAAGATGATATTCCGGTACGTCGTCCCCATTGTCGTCGCCCTGCTGCTAAACGAGGTTTTGAACCTCAAATTCAAGCGGATCGTCCAGACGCTGATCTACCTACCGCACTTCATCTCCTGGATTGTCATCTGCGGCGTCCTGATCTCCATTCTGGACCCCACCGACGGCGCTGTCAACGAGATCCTCAAGGTGTTCGGGATGGAGCCGGTCTACTTCCTGGGCAACAAATCGACCTTCCGGCCGGTGCTGGTCATTTCGGACGTCTGGAAGGAATTCGGGTACGGGACCATCATCTATATGGCGGCCCTGACCGGCATTGACCCGACCCTTTATGAAGCGGCCACCATTGACCGGGCCAACCGGTTCCAGAAAATGTGGTACATCACCCTGCCGGGCATGGCGCCCGTCATCGTCCTGACCGGTATCCTCGGGCTGGGCAGCCTGCTGAGCGCCGGCTTCGACCAGATCTTCAACCTCTACAACCCGCTTGTCTACGATGTTGCAGACGTTCTGGATACCCTCACCTACCGCATGGGTCTTGTCAACGCCCAGTATGACGTATCGACTGCGATCAGTTTGATGACCTCTGTGATCAACGCGGGTCTGGTCGGAATCTCATACTTTATCGCATATAAAGTCGCCGGTTACCGGATCTTCTAAGGGGGCAGTATTTATGAAAATCAAGCAGACACCTGGCGATATTGTCTTCAATGTCATCAACTACGCCATTCTGACCTTTCTCGCGCTTATCTGTGTGATCCCGTTTATCCACCTGATTGCCCTCTCCTTCAGCAGCTCCGCGATGGCGGCGGCCGGCCGGGTTGGACTCTGGCCGCAGGACTTTACGCTGGCCTCCTACCAGTACGCCTTCCAGACGCCGACCTTCCTCCGCGCTTTCGGCATCACCATCCTGCGGGTCGTGCTGGGCGTCTCCCTCAACATGGTTTTGCTGGTGCTGACTGCCTATCCGCTTTCCAAGCGCAATAAGGAAATGCCCGGCCGCACCATCATCTCCTGGTTTTTCGTCATCCCCATGTTCATCGGCGGCGGCCTCATCCCCACCTACCTCGTTGTCAACGCGACCGGCATCAACAACACCATCTTCGCGCTGATCATCCCGGGCGCGGTCTCGGTCTACAACGTGATGATCCTCTTAAACTTCTTCCGCCAGACGCCCAAGGAGCTCGAGGAGTCCGCCCTGATGGACGGCGCGAGCCAGTTCACCTGCCTGGTCAAGATCTATGTCCCGCTCGCCATCCCCTGCCTTGCGACCCTCTTCATTTTCTGCACGGTCGGGCACTGGAACGACTGGTTCTCCGGCATGATCTACATCAATTCGAGCAAAAACTACCCGCTCATGACCTACCTGCAAAACCTCATTCAGACTCCCGACTTCAGTCTCGCCGACCCCTCGCAGGCGGAGCTTCTCGCCAAGATCAACTCCAAGACCTACCAGGCGGCTCAGATTGTCATCGCCACCGTTCCGATTCTGGTCGTGTACCCGTTTATGCAGAAGTACTTTGTGACCGGTATGACGCTGGGCGCGATGAAGGGTTAAGATTCGGCTATATAACAACAGAAAGGCGGCATCTATGGATTATCAATATGGACATTTCAATGCGGCGGGAGACGAATTTATTGTGACCGATCCGGCGACGCCGCGCGCTTTTGACAACTTTATCTGGAACGAGAGCGTTTTCGCCAACATCTGGCAGACCGGCGTCGGCTGCTTCGACTACCAGATCGGAGACAAGGAAGCGGTGCAGCTCTACACCGGCAACGGCCGGGTCTGCGACTTCGATATCTTCGGGCGGGACACCCTGATGAACCGCCTCGTCTATATCCGCGACAATCAAAACGGGGCCTTCTGGAACCTCAACTGGGAACCGGTCTGCGCCCCCTGCGACCGCTTCGCCTGCACACACGGCCTCGGCTATTCGACCATCGAATCCGAAACAAACGGCATTTATTCCTCCATGCGGATCTTTGTGCCGGCAGGCAGCGATCCGGTCGAGCTCTGGACCCTTCGTTTCCGCAATAATTCGGGCGGCAGGCGCACCCTCTCGGTGTTTGCTTATAACCAGATGCAGTTCCGCTACAAATGGGGCTTTGACAGCTACGGGGATATGCTCTTCCGTTCTTCCCACTTTGATTCGCAGCTGAACGCTGTCATTGCGAGCAAGCACCCCTACGTGCGCCCGCACGACTACCTGACCGCCTGCCTCACCTCCGATGAGCCGATCGCCCGCTGGGACGGCACCCGCGCGGCCTTTACCGGCCTCTACGGCACCCTCAAGGATCCGCAGGCCGTCGTGAATGGGCGCTGCACCAACACGCCCGGTTCCTCCGACGCGACGATTACCGCCGCCCAGTACGACTTTGTGCTCGAGCCCGGCGAGGAGAAGGAGATCTCGGTCCTGATCGCCGTCGTCAAGGATGAGGCCGGCATCGCGGCTTTCCGCGGCAAGTATCTCGGTCATTTTGAGGAATATTTTGCAGAGCTCCGCGCCCAGAAGCAGGCGATGAGCAGGCGTTTTACCGTCCACACCCCCGACCCCCATCTCGACCGGATGCTCAACTACTGGATAAAAGAGCAGGCGAGCTTCGGCGCGGCCTGGTGCCGCTGGGGCTGGAACGGCTACCGCGACATCGTCCAGCACGGCTTCGGCGTCTCCTCCCTCGACCCCGCCCGCACCCGCGCCATCATCCTGGAGGCGCTGCGCTACCAGTACCCGGACGGCCTTGCCCTCCGCGGGTGGAACCCGGTCGACACCAAGCCCTATTCGGACAGCGCGCTCTGGCTTGCCTTCACCCTCGTCCACTACCTCCGCGAGACGGCCGACGCCTCCATCCTCTCGGAGCGCATCCCGTTCTATCAGAGCGAGGAGGTCGCTTCTGTCCAGGAGCACATCGACCGCGCCCTCGACTTCCTCGAGACCCACAAGGGCAGCCACGGCCTCTGTCTCATCAAGTTCGGCGACTGGAACGACTCCCTGACCGCCGTCGGGCGGGAGGGACGCGGCGAAAGCGTCTGGCTGAGCGAGGCGTATGCGGAAGCGCTCTCCCGGCTGGCGCAGGTCATGCGCGGGCTCGGGCAGCCGGAAAAGGCGGACGATTACGAAGCGCGCCGCGCCCGCATCAGCGCCGCGGTCAACGCCACTGCCTGGGACGGGGAGTGGTACCTGCGCTGCTTCGACGACAACGGCATCCCCGTCGGCACCCACCTCGACAAGGAAGGCCAGCTCTTCAGCGAATCCCAGGGCTGGGCCCTTATCTCCGGCATCGCGGACAAGGAGCGGGCGGAGAAGCTGCTCGCCTCCTGCAAAAAGCTTCTCCAGACGCCGCAGGGCTTCAAGCTCCTCGCCCCGACCTACACGAGGATCGACGACCGGGTCGGCCGCATCAGCTCGATGGAGCCGGGCATCTGTGAAAACGGCACCATCTACTCCCACATCAACATCTGGCTCATCCTCGGGATGCTCTGCTGCGGGCTGTCCGAGGAGGCCTACGCGGCCTTCCGGCGCTTCACTTCCGGCTACATTTCCGGGCCGGAGGATAAGAAGCTCCGCTGCCCGCCTTACATCTACGCCAACGGCTATTACGGCCCCGACCACCGCAACAACGCCTGGCAGATGGAGTTCACCTGGATCACAGGCTCCATCTCCTGGATCTTAAACGTCCTGATGAACGATTTCCTCGGCGTTTCGCCCGAGCTTTCCGGCCTGCGCATCCGGCCCTGCATCCCCGCGGACTGGAAGGAATATGAGGTCGTGCGGCAGTTCCGGGGAGCCGAGTACCGGATCACCGTCCGCAATCCGGACGGCCTGACATCCGGCCGCGTCCGGCTCACGGTGGACGGAAAAGAGCTGGACGGCGACCTCATCCCGGCTTTCGCGGACGGAGTCCACGAAGTTGCCGCCGCCATCTGCAAGGAGGAATAGCGCATGCAGTATGTAACCGCCTATTATCCCGAATATTTTGACAAAAGCGAGTGGGACCGCGATTTTTCCCTCATCCGGGAAGCCGGCTTTGCCGCCGTCCGCTTCGGCGAGTTTGCCTGGTCGCAGATGGAGCCCGAGGAGGGCGTCTTCGACTTCGCGGCAATCGACGCCTGGATCGACGCCGCGGACCGGCACGGCTTAAAGGTCATCCTCTGCACCCCGACCGCCTGCCCGCCCATCTGGCTGTGCGAAAAGCACCCCGACATCCTCCCGGTCGACATCCGCGGGCGGCGCACCCGGTTCGGCGCCCGCCAGCACCGGTGCTACAACAGCCCCGCCTACCTCGAGGCCTCCCGCCGGATCGTCACCGCCCTCGCCGAGCGCTACGGCGCAGATCCCCGCATTGCGGCCTGGCAGATCGACAACGAGCTCTGCGGCGAGCAGAAAAAGTGCTACTGCGACCACTGCCGCGCAGCCTTCCAGGAGTACCTGAAGGGGAAATACGCCGGTATCGGGGAGTTAAACCGCCGCTGGGGCGGGCATTTCTGGTCGGAGGACTACCAGCGCTTTGACCAGATCGAGACGCCCAGGCTCTTCGCGATGGACCTCTGCATCTGGGAGAACCCTTCCTTCGGACTCGAGTACATCCGCTTTTCTTCCGACTCGATCGTCCGCTTCTGCGACATGCAGGCCGAGATCCTCCACCGGTATACCAAGGTCCCCGTCACCACCAACACCGACGACTTCTATTTCGGCGACACCCTCGACCTTTATAAGCTCTTTAAGAACCTTGACGTCGCCTCCTTTGACTGCTACCACGAGCAGGAGTACATCTTCGCCTTTTACTGCGACTTCCTCCGCGGCGTGCGCGGGGACGGGAAGTTCTGGGTCATGGAAAACGGCGACGGCAGCAAGCTGCTGGGGGATATGATGGATATCGCCGAGGAGCGGGGCTGTACGCAGTATTCGGTCTTCAAATTCCGACCCTTCCCCTGGGGGCAGGAGCAGTCGCGCACCAGCCTTATTGACCTCTACGGCCGTCCGATGCCCAACTACGAGACGGTCCGCCGCCATGCCGCCCGCACGGAACCCCTCCCGCAGCTTGCGCCCCGCGTCGGGCTGCTCTACGACTTTGATTCCTCCTGGGCCCACAACGCGAAGAGCCTGATGCTCGACTGCCGGGATGGGCTCTGGTACCCGAACTACCTCCTGCACACCGTATACCGCGCCGTTTACGAGCAGGGCGAGTCGGCTGAGGTTATCCGGCCTGACTGCGCGGCGCCGGACAGCCTGCCCGTCGTCCTCGCGCCGCGCTGCATCCTGCACGACGAGGCGCTGGAGCGGGAACTGCTCCGCTACGTCGAAAACGGCGGCACCCTTGTCATCGATACCGATTTCATGGTCAAAAACAAGGATAACGTCTTCCGGGATACCGGCGGGGAATTTTACGGAAAGGTGTATGCCGCCTTCGGCGGGCTGCCGTTCCTGTCTGCGGAGGATGCCCCCCGCACCGTCGGCTTCGGCAAAGGGAAGGTCGTCATGGCCGACCGCGAGCTTTCGCTGGACGGCTGGAAGGCCCTGCTCTCCGAACTGCTCGACTGAGGTATTGTCATGAAAAACATCCGTATCCTTTTCCCGGAGGGGAAGCACAAGGCCCTCACCTTCAGCTATGACGACGGCGCCTCCACTGACCGGGAGATGGTCCGCATCCTGAACGGCTACGGGATGAAGGGAACCTTCAATTTAAACAGCGGCAGCTTCGGCAAGGACTACGGCGATTGGAAAACGCCGGCGGGAGAGTATATCCGCTCCCTCTCCCGCGGCGAGCTTTCTGCCCTCTACGCGGGGCATGAAATCGCTGTGCATGGCGTCAGCCACGGCTTTTGGAGCGCCGCGCCGCGGGAACGCGCCCTCTATGACATCTTAGAGGACCGGCGCGCCCTCGAACAGATTGCCGGCTATCCGGTGCGCGGACTTGCCTACCCCTTTGACGCCTATGACGCCGGGGTGCGGGAGATCGTGCAGGCGGCCGGCTTCCGCTATGCCCGCGCGGCGGGGCGGGAGCGGCTTTTCCAGCTCCCGCACGACCCGCTCCGGTTTGACGCCACCTGCTGGCACACCGACCCGGACCTCATGGAGCGGGCCGCGGCCTTCCTGCGCGAGGATTTCAACACCAACGCCCTGTTCTGCCTGGCCGGACACAGCTTTGAATTTGCGATGGACGGAAACTGGCAGGTACTCGACGATTTCTGCAAGCTGACGGCCGGGCGGGAAGAGGTCTGGTACACGACCTGCATCGCTGTTTTTGACTATCTGGACGCCGCCAAGGCCCTCCGGTTCACCGCCGACTGCTCCATTGTCTGCAATCCCACCGCAACGCGGGTCTTTCTGGATGCAGACGGGCAGACCTTTTCGGTCGGGCCGGGGGAGACCGTCCGCATCTGAAAGGAGATTTTGCCATGCTGACCGACAAATGCAGCCGCGAGGCGCTGCAGAAAGCGCTGCGGGAGATTCCCTTCCGCCCCGCCCCCACCTGCTCCGAGCGGGAAAAATGGGCGGACGTGGTTCCGGAAACAAAAGAAAAGTGGATCCGGGCAGCCGAAGGTTACCTTGATTACGACTGGCCGCCCCTTACCATGAAATACTATTTTCATTTCCAGAAGACAGGCGAAAATATTCCCTATCTTCACCGCTTCTGGGAGCGGCGCAGTGCTTTGGGTATCCTCATCCTGGCCGAGTGTCTGGAAGGGGAGGGGCGTTTTCTTGAGCAGATTATCTCCGGCATTTTCAGCATCTGCGAGGAGACCGTCTGGATCACCGCCTTTGATCTCGGGAATACCGGGTCCCGGGTCCCGGCCGAGGAAGACCATTTGGTCGACCTGAGCTGCTCCGAGACGGGCGCGCTGCTCGCCTGGGCCGATTATCTGCTGGGCTCTGAGCTCGACGCCTTTGATCCACGCATCCGCCGCCGTATCCGCAAGGAAGTGGGCGAGCATCTCATCACCCCCTATCTTGCCCACGACGATTACTGGTGGATGGGATTTGTCGAAACCCCGCACATCAACAACTGGAACCCCTGGTGCAATAAGAATATGCTCTTCTGCCTCCTGTTCTCCTGCGACGACCCTGAGCGGCAGGCGGAAGGGGTGTGGAAGGCGATGCGCAGCCTCGAGTCCTACCTCCGGCACTACCCCGCGGACGGCTGCTGCGGGGAGGGCCCGATGTACTGGGGCGCGGCCGGCGGCGACCTCTGCACCTGCCTGCAGATGCTCAAAATCGCGACCGGCGGGCAGGCTGACGCCTTTGACGAGGAGATCGTCGTGCGGATGGGGCAGTATTTCCGCAACGTCCATATCGACGGCAAGTACTTTGTCGACTTCGCGGACGGCGACGCCATCGTCTCGGCCGGCACCTCCGCCTACCAGTATGGCAAGTGCATCGGCGACGAGGCGCTCACACGGCTGGGCGCAAGCGCGGAAGCCTCCGGCCCCATCATCACCACCTGGTTTGCGGTGTACAGCCACCTCACCGACATTCTGGAGGAAAAGGAGCGCCGCGCGGCCAATACCGGCGCGCCCTACTGCAAGCAGAGCTGGATGTATGTGGCGCAGGTCATGACGGCCCGCGAGCGGGGGGGCAGCCCGAAAGGCTTTTACCTCGCCGCCAAGGGCGGCAACAATGAGGAGCCGCACAACCACAACGACGTCGGCAACTTCATCCTCTACTTAAACGGCAAGCCCCTTTTCTTCGACCTCGGCACCGAGGAATACACCGCGAAGACCTTCAGCGCCGACCGCTTCTCCCTCTGGTATCTCCAATCCGGTTACCACAACTGCCCGGTTGTGAACGGGATTGACCAGCACGACGGCAAGGAATTTGCGGCCTCCCGCGCCGAATGCAGCTTAACCGAAGATGCGGCCTCCCTCGCCCTCGAAATCAGCCCCGCCTACCCGGCCAAAGCCGGCCTTACGGAATGGGACCGCTCCTTTACCCTCGACCGGAAGGCCGGGACGGTCGTCATCCTCGACGAGTGGAAGCTGGGAGCGCCGGGAAGCTGCGCCTATCACTTCATGCTGGCCTGCAAGCCCGAAATGGCGGGCGACGGCTGCCTTGCCTTCTCCTGCGGCGGGGAAACCGCCTATCTCGACTATGACCCGGCCCTCCGCTGCCGGATCGAGGAGATCCCGATCACCGAGAGCCGCCTGCACTGGAACTGGGGCGATATGGTTTGGCGCGTCATCTTTGAGGAGCCGGAAAAAGCGGCGTCCGCCAGCCGCGCCTGGACAGTCCGCCATACGGAGGAGCGCGCATGAGAAAGATCCGTCTCGGGGCGATCCAGCCTCACTATCCATCCCTCCCGCCGGAGTACAACTGTGTGCGGGAAAACTTCTCCGCCGACCCGCAGGAGATTTTTGAAAAGGCGCTCATCCCTTACATCGAGCTGACCGCCGGGCTGCTCGAGCAGGCCGGAGAAGCGGGCTGCGGGGCCGTCACCACCTGCGAGGATCTCTGCGGCACCGCCGCTTTCCTGGCGCGCACCGGGACCCGGGAGGAGGGCAACCTCTTCCCGGACCTCTTAGAGCTGACCGCGCCCTACGTGGAAGAGCGGATCGCCGGGATCGCGCGGCGGTATCAGATGAACATCATCGCCTGCTACAACCGGCGGGAAGGCGGGAAAAACTACAACCAGGCCGCCGTCTTCAACCGGGAGGGCGGGATTGTGGGCAGCTACCGCAAGACCCACCTCCCCCCCAACGAGATGTGGCAGGTCGAGGCGGGGACCGAGCTGCCCGTATTTGACCTCGATTTCGGGCGGGTGGGCGTCAGTATCTGCTACGATATGATGTTCCCCGAGATGTGCCAGTCCCTTTCCCTCAAGGGGGCGGAAGTCGTCTTCCACCCGACCGCCGGTTACGGCTGGTACGACAGCATCGGGGAAGCAACCCTGCGCACCCGCGCCAACGACGGCGATTTTTACCTTGTGACGGCGAAAAACTACATCTGGAACGCGGCCGGGCACAGCAGCGTCATCGATTACTGGGGGCAGGTGCTGGCCGACGCGGGCTTTTACGAGAATGCCGTCGTCTTCCAGGACGTCGACCTCGACATCCCGAAGACCCAGCCCGAATGGTTCTACCCGAGCCAGGTTTCCGGCTTCGCCGGCATCCACCCCCGCAAGCTGCGGGAACGCCAGCCCCACCTTTACGGGGAGCTGACAAAGCCCGCCGAACCCCTTGCCGTCCCCACCCCGGAGGAGCAGGCCGTCCTTTTGGAGAAAATGCGGGACGGCCGCTGTCATTGGTGAACATTCTGTTCACCAATAGTAGATTTCAGGAGGATTTTCCATGAGTTACAGCGCCCGGCTGACCGAGCTGGCAGCCAAGTACAAGCAGTTCTTTGCCGATGAAACCCCCGGACAGATCCTCGGGATGATCTGCCCGTACACCTTCCCAATGGATTACGCGGCTTACGGCATCCCGGACCGGCCCCTTTCGAGCTGGGATTTTACAAAGCCCCGGGAATTTGCCGATCACGCGGCCCGGCAGCTCCGCGCGTTCCTGAAAGAGACCGACGGCCTCGACAACGACTATTTTCCCGCCATCTCCCCGAACCTCGGCTGCGGGGTGCACAGCGCCTTTTACTCGGGCGCGGAGGTCACGATGGGGATCGACACCAGCTGGGTCCACCCGGTGATCCGCGACTGGTCCGACATGGAGAAGCTCACCCTTTCCCGGGAGAACTTCTGGTACCAGGTCCTGCGGGAGATCCTTTTGCGGCTCCGGGAGGTAAACGACGGCGATTTCGCCCTCTCGACCCTCTGCAACAACGGGCCCGGCGACATGGCCAACGCCCTGCGCGGCAACGACCTGTTCTATGACCTCTACGACGAGCCGGACGAGGCGGAGCGGCTCTTTGATCTGTCGGCCGACGCCACCATCTGGCTGGAGCGGGAGCTCAAGCAGGTGACCGGCTACCTCTGCGGCGGAACAGTGGCCGCCAACGTCTGGTTCCCGGGCGACGCGCCCTATCTTTCGGAGGATTTTTCCGACCTTTGCAGCGCCGAGCTGTTTTGCCGGTTCGGCAAACCGCGCACCCAGAAGATCCTCGATGCCTTCGGCGGCGGGTACATCCACCATCACGCGAAGGGCTGGCACGTTCACGGGGAAATCGCCTCCCTCGACAAGGTGCGGCTGCTCGAGATCAGCTGGGACCCGAACTGTCCGCGGCCGGTCGACCGGCTCGACGAGCTGATGGAATACCACACCCGGCTGCCGCTCATGATCCGCTGCACCGCGGAGGACGTCTACCGGTATATTGACCAGCTCAAGCGCGGCCGGGTCGTGCTGATGCTCAATGTCGACACCGTGGAGGAAGGCCGGGAGGTCATGCGGTTTATCCGGAAGCATTCGATCCTGTGACGGAGGGGCGGAGAAATTCCGCCCTTTCTTTTTGTAAAGGAGAATTTTTATGGGAAATTCGCTCAAAAAGGGCTGGAACACCTTTTTTACCGACAGCCTGTTCTGCCACGCGAAGCTGCCCGACGGCTTTGGAGTGAACCTCTGTTTTAAGGACCCCGGCACGGGCAGGGTGCTGCGCGACAGCTTTTTCAGCCGGTGGGAAGGCGGCTGCGGGGAGAGCGTCCGCGCCGACATCCGCAGCCTGGACGGCAGCTACACCCGCCTGACCCTCAGCTGGAACGGGTCGGAGACGGTGGTCGAATCCGCAGCGGACAGGGATAGCTGCGTCCTCCTCATCACGCCGGTCAGGCAGGGGCAGCTGCCGATGACCCTGCTTGCCGTGGGGACGGTCCTCTGGAACCGGCCGGTCTGCGTGCGGCGGGCGGGGGATACGCTCGAGGCGGAAACGGAAACCGGCCTCATCCGCGTCTATGCCTGCGGCAGCCGGACCGAAGACCCCTATGCGGGGCTCGGTGCGCCCTACCTCGCCCTTTCGCTCGGCCGCCCGGCGGTCATTTCGATGGGGACAGAGCGGTCGGAGGAGGAAGCGCGGGAGATCGTCGGGGCCGCGCGGGAACGGCTTATGCAGGAACACGCCGCATTCGGCGGCCTCTGCGACGCCTATGCCGGCATCCAGTCCGCTGTGGGCTGGAACACCGTCTACGACCCGGAGGAGGACACCCTCTTTACCGGGGTCAGCCGGAAATGGAACGCCGCCAACGGCGGGTACATGATCTTCTGCTGGGACACCTTTTTCGCCGCCGTCATGGCCGGCCTTTTCAGCCCGGAGCTTGCCTGTGAGAATTTCCGCGCCGTACTCACCCGGCGGACGGAGGAGGGCTTTGTCCCGAACTTCGCTTCGCCCGACGGGATGAAGTCCCGCGACCGCTCCGAGCCGCCGGTCGGCGCCCTGGCCCTCCGGATGCTGGCGCAGCGGTTCGGGGAGGAGATCCCGGTCCGGGAATTTTTTCCCGCCCTTCTCGAGTGGAACCGCTGGTATGCCGGGCACCGGATGCTCCAAAACGGCTGGCTCTGCTGGGGGTCTGACCCGTACGAGCCGCGCCTTGGGCGCTACTGGGAGAAAAACGGGGTGGGCGCTGCCTTCGGGGCGGCGCTGGAGAGCGGGATGGACAACTCCCCGATGTACGACGGCGTCCCCTTCGATGAGGAGCGGCACATCCACCGCCAGGCTGACGTCGGGCTGACCAGCCTCTATTTTGCCGACTGCACCCTTCTCGCGGATTTTGCCGCGCAGCTGGGCAAGTTTGAGGAGGAGGCGGAGCTGCGCGGGCGGGCCGCCCGTTGTGCGGAGGGGCTTTCGGAGCTGTGGAACGGGGAGGCCGGCATCTTCTGCAACCGCCGCACCGACACGGGCGAGTGGAACCTGCGCCTTTCGCCGACCAGCTTCTACCCCCTCTTCAGCGGGAAGGTGACCGCCGCGCAGGCGGAGCGGATGCTGCGCGAGCACCTGTACAACCCGGAGGAATTCTGGGGCGAGTACGTCCTGCCGACTATCGCCCGCAATGACCCGGCCTACCCGGAGCAGGACTACTGGCGGGGACGGATCTGGGGGCCGAGCAATTTCCTCACCTACCTGGCCCTCCGCGCAGGCGGGCAGGAAGACGCCGCGCGGGAGCTGGCGCAAAAATCCCTCGGCCTCTTCCGCAAGGAATGGCGGGAGAACTGCCACACCCATGAAAACTACAACGCGGAGCTGGGGATCGGCTGCGACAGCGATAACAGCGACAACTTCTACACCTGGGGCGCGCTGCTCGCCCTGCCCGCGCTGATGGAAGACGGGAAATTCTGACACCTGAGCGGGAGGATATACAAAAACCGGACGGCTGTCTCAGCCGCCCGGTTTTGCTGTTGCCTATGCCTTGTCCTTCGGCTTGGAGATCAGGGCCGCGATCAGCCCGAAGACCATCGCCGCCGTGATCCCCGCAGACGACGCCGTCAGCCCGCCGGTCAAAACGCCGAGCAGGCCGTCCCTGTCGACCGCCTCCCGGACCCCTTTGGCCAGCGCCGCGCCGAATCCGGTCAGCGGCACCGTCGCGCCCGCGCCCGCGAAGTCGATGAGCGGCTGGTAGACCCCGAGCGCTCCCAGCAAGACCCCCGCGACGACATAGGTCACGAGGATCCGCGCCGGGGTGAGCTTGGTGTAATCGATGAGCACCTGGCCGACAGCGCAGAAGGCACCGCCGACCAGGAAGGCCCTGGCGTACTCCCAGAGCATCTCCATCACATTCCCTCCTTCCCTCTCGTATTGCTGATGTGAAGAAGGTGGGCGATCCCCGGGATGCTCTCACCCTGCTGGACGAGGGTGGGGGACATGAGCGCGCCGGTCGCGACAAAGAGGACGTCCTTCCATTCCCCCTTCTGCACCCGCGGGAGGATGTGGGAGCAGAGCACCGAGGCCGAACAGCCGCAGCCCGATCCGCCCGCGTGGACGTCCTGGCTCTGCCGGTCGTAGAGCAGAAGGCCGCAGTCGGCGTGCTGGGCGGAGATGGGGAGTCCCTCCCGTTCCAGCAGCTCGAGCAGCAGGGTGCTTCCTACCAGCCCGAGGTCGCCGGTGAAGATCCGGTCGAAGTCGGCGGGCTTTAAGTGGGTGTCGTGAAAATAGGCGGCGATGGTCGAGGCAGCCGCCGGGGCCATCGCCGCGCCCATGTTGGCGGCGTCGGTGATGCCCAGGTCGACGATGGAGCCGATGCACACCTCCCGGACAAAGGGCGCCGCCATCGAGTGGCCGACCAGCGCCGCGCCCGAAGCGGTGGCCGTCCACTGGGCGGTCGGGGCACGCTGCCCGCCGTATTCGAGCGGGAAGCGGAACTGCCGCTCGGCGGAACAGAAATGGGAGGAGGTCACCGCCGCGGTCCGCTCAGCCAGCCCGCCCTCAATGAAGAGGGAGGCCATGCAGAGGCTTTCGGCCATCGTCGAACAGGCGCCGTAGAGCCCCAGAAAGGGAATTTCCAGCTCCCGCAGGCCGTAGGTCGAGCCGACGCACTGGTTTAAAAGGTCGCCGGCGAAGATGATATCCACATCCGAGGGGCAGACCTTTGCCTTTGCAAAGGCGCGGTCGACGGCGGTGCGCATCATCCGGCTCTCCGCCTTCTCCCAGGTGCTCTCCCCGAAGGTGGTGTCGGGGTTTAAGAAGTCGAATTCGTCGGCGAGGGGGCCTTCCCCTTCCATTTTGCCGCCGACTGCCGCCCAGGCCTGGATGCTGGGACAGCTTTCCAGCCGGATGGTGCTCCGGCTCAGCCGTTTTGCCATGCGCTTTCCCTCCTATCCGAACAAATAGTACAAGAGGCCGTAGACGCAGGAGGCCGCGATGCCGTAGACGATGACCGGCCCGGAGATGGTGAAGAGCTTGGCCCCGATGCCGAGGATCAGGCCCTCCGACTTGAATTCGAGGGCGGGGGAGGAGACGGCGTTGGCGAAGCCGGTGATGGGGACGAGGGTGCCTGCACCGGCGTATTTGGCCAGGTTGTCGTAGACGTTTAAGCCGGTCGCCAGGACGCTCAGAAAGATGAGGGAGACCGATACCGCGGCCGACGCCGTTTTTTCGGGGAGGCCGAGATACTGGTAGAGGTTTAGAAGCCCCTGCCCAAGGGTGCAGATGAGCCCGCCCACCAGAAAGGCCGTCGGGATGGTCCTGTAGCTTTTGGTAGGCGGGGACGCCTTGTCGGCGAGGGTGCTGTACTCATTTTTGGTCAGTTTTTTCATGCGATCCTTCCTTTCCTGGATTGGCCATAGTTTGCCCCCGGATCGCGGGATTATCCTTTTTTGCCGCTGAAAAACAAAAAGGCCCTGTTCCCCGCAAATCGGGAAACAGGGCCTCTGAAGCCGGCGGCGGATCACCGGGCGCAGGCTTTCCGCAGCAGCAAAACGCAGCAGGCAAAAAAGAGGACCATCGCGACGGGCAGGAAAAGGTAGGCGTTCCCGGCGCCCATCCGATCCATGAGGGAGCCGAAAACGGCGTTCCAACCGATGTCGAAGAGGGTGGCCGCGCTGATGACCAGCCCGGTCGCGGTCGCCGTCCCGCTGTCCGGGTAGTAGGAGCGGATCATCATCACCATCGAGGGGTAGAGGATGGAAAAGAAGATCCCGGAACCGGCCAGCAGCCAGACTCCGGTCTGCCCGAGCAGACCGCCCACAGCGTACAGGCCGGTCGCCGCCCCGCCGAAGAGGAGGATCGCACGCCTTACCCCCAGCTTCTGGACAAGCGGCGCGAAGACAAGCCGCCCCGCCATGATCCCCCCGAAAAAGAGGGCGAGGCAGGTGGAGGCGCGCTCCATCGTCAGCCCGAACGCCTGGGTCCCGATGCTGACGAACCAGTTCATGATGCTGTGCTCCGCGATAAAGTAAAAACCGAACATCAGCACAAGCAGGGGAAAGGCGCGGCTGCGGACGGCGTCGCGGTAGCGGAAGCTCTTTTCATCCGGCAGCGCCTCCCGTTCCGGGATCGCTTCCCGTTCCGGGATTGCTTCCCGTTCCGGGATTGCTTCCCGTTCCGGGAAGCGGACAAAGGCGAGGATGAGGAGGGCCGCAGCCCCGAGCGCCAGCAGGATGGCGTTGGCGATCTTCCAGGAGCTGAAGCTGTCGGCAAAGGAGCCCGCGAGCTTCTGGCTGCCGGTGGTGCCGATGCTCTGGATGAAGAAGAGGGTGCTCACCACAGCCGCCGGGGCGCCGGTAAAAATGTAGGAGGCCATGACGTTGATGAGGGTGCTCGTCAGCGTCGAAGCCCCCATGCTGAAAAACATCCCCGCCACCAGGCAGAGGTAATTGTCGGTCAGCAGGTACAAAACCAGGGCGCCAAGCCACAGGATTACCCCCAGCAGGAAGGCCGGCTTGCGTTTTTTGCGGTCGGCGAGCCGCCCGCCGGCCAGCAGGAAGACGAGGTTGCCGATGTAGCTGACGGTGAGGATGGCCGCGAGCTGGGCGTTGGTGCGGGAGAAGTGCGTGCCGAAGATGGGCATAAAAACCCCGCGCATGGCGTCGCTTGCGCCGAGCGCGACCATCAGCACCATGAATCCGATGTAAGCGAGAATCGCGTTTTTCTTCATGCTATCCACCTTCCTGCGCGTGACCGCGCTGGACAATGTCGCCGCGGCGTTTGTACCGCGCGACGGATTTTGGAAGACGCGCGGCAAGCTGCGCGTCACTGGGGCGCGGGCTCCCGAAATGGCGGGATTTGGCGCGTGACCGCGCAGGACATTGTCGCCGCGGCGCTGTACCCCGCGACGGATTTTGGAAGACGCGCGGCAAGCTGCGCGTCACTGGGTCGCGGGCTCCCGAAATGGCGGGATTTGGCGCGTGGCCGCGCAGGACATTGTCGCCGCGGCGCTGTACCCCGTGTTGGATTTTGGAAGACGCGCGGCAAGCTGCGCGTCACTGGGGCGCGGGCTCCCGAAATGGCGGGATTTGGCGCGTGGCCGCGCGGATGCGGGTTTATAGGGTCAGCTGCGGGCCGATTCCATCGCCTGGGCGGCGAGGAGGATGCCGAGTTTGCCGGTGTTGTAGGTGAGCCCGCCCTGCACCCAGACCGAATAGGGCGCGCGCAGCGGGCCGTCGGCCGACAGCTCGAGAGAAGCGCCCATCGTGAAGGCCCCGGCCGCCATGATGACCTCGTCGCTGTAGCCGGGCATGGCCCAGGGCTCCGGGGTGACGTGGGAGTCGACCGGCGAGCCGGCCTGGATGCCGCGGCAGAAGGCGCAGAGGTTTTCCGCGCTCCCCAGTTCGATGGCGGCGATGATGTCGGTGCGGGGGTCGCCGCACCTGGGGGTGGTCGGGTAGCCCAGCTCCTCAAAGAGGGCGCAGGCGAAGCAGGACGTTTTGACCGCGTTCGCCACCGCCGACGGCGCGTGGAAAAAGCCGAGGTAGAGCCCGCGGTTCTGGTCCTGGGTGCAGCCCGATTCCCGCCCGATGCCGGGGCAGGTGAGACGGTATCCGCAGAGCTCGACTAAATCGTGCCGCCCGGCGATGTAGCCGCCGGTGGGGGCGATGCCGCCGCCGGGATTTTTGATGAGGGAGCCGGCCATCAGGTCGGCCCCGGCGCTCACCGGCTCAAGCTTCTCGACAAACTCGCCGTAGCAGTTGTCCACAAAGACGACCGTATCCGGATTGCCGCGCTTTGCCGCCGCAGCGATCTTGCCGATGGTTTCCACCGGCAGGGAGGGGCGGAGGGAGTACCCCCGCGACCGCTGGATGTAGATCATTTTGGCGGTTTTGGCCGCCTCCTCAATGGCGGGGTAATCAGGGGAGCCGTCCGGGAGCAGCTCGAGCTGGCGGTAATGGATGCCGAACTCCTGTAAGGAGCCTGTCCCGCCGCCGCGGATGCCGATGACCTCCTCCATCGTGTCATAGGGCGCGCCGGTGACCGAGACCACCGTGTCCCCCGTCCGCAGCACCCCGAAGAGGGCGGTGGCGAGGGTGTGGGTGCCGGAGACGAACTGGTGCCGGACCAGCGCGTCCTCCGCGCCGAGCGCCTGGGCGAAGACCCGGTCGAGGGTGTCGCGGCCCATGTCGTCGTAGCCGTACCCGGTCGTGCCGACCAGGTGGGCGGCCGAGACCCGGTTGTCCGCGAAGGCTTTGAGGACCTTCGCCTCGTTGTAGGCCTGGATCTCCTCAATCCGGGCAAAGGCCTCCCGGCATTTTTCCTCCGCCTTGTCCGCGAGGGCGAGCAGGCGGGGGCTGAAATCGTAAAGTCCGGTCAGATCGGTCATAGATTCCCATCCTTTTTGTCAAATTCATCAATCAGCGCCAGCAGCAGGCTCCGCACCGCCAGCATGTCCGCTTCGGCGATAACGCACTGGGGCGAATGGATGTAGCGGCAGGGAGCGGAGACCGCCAGCACCTGCGCGCCGCCGGCTGCCCGCTGGTAGGGGGCGGCGTCGTTGCGGCCGGCAATCGCGGTTTTTGGTTGAACAGGGATATTTCCCCGCGCGGCAACCTCCTCGCAGAGCCTGTACAGGCGGCCGGGGTAGAGCGTCCCCTTGTCCATAAAGCTCAGCACCGCGCCCTTGCCCAGCGAGCAGGCGGCCTGCGGCCCCGAAACGCCGGGCAGGTCCCCGGCGGAGGTCGCCTCGACGGCGACAGCGAAATCGGGCTGTTCCGAGAAGGCGGCCGCTGCCGCCCCATATCCGCCCGTCTCCTCCTGGACCGAGAAGCAGAAGGTGCAGTCGCAGGGGAGGTCTTCCTTTAAGATGTCGAGCAGGACGGCGCAGCCGAACCGGTCGTCGATGGCTTTTCCGCGGAACATCCCCTCCCCGAAGGGGGAAAAGACTGCCGGGAAGGTGACGGTGTCGCCCGGCCGGACGAGCTCCGCTGCCTCCTCCTTGGAGGAGCAGCCGATGTCGATGCGCAGGTCGCGCACCGGGACGGCCTTGCCGCGCTCGGCGGCGGTCTGGAGGTGGATGGGCTTGGCCCCGATGACGCCGGGGAGCTCCTCCTCGCCGACCAGCACCTGCCGCCCTGCGAGGACCCGCGGGTCGATGCCGCCCACCGTGGTGAAATGGAGGGAGCCGTCCTCGGCGATGCCGTTGACCATCAGCCCGACCTCGTCCATGTGGGCGTCGAGGAGGAGTTTCCTTGAAGGGGTGCGTTTCCCCTTTTTGCGGACGATGACGCTGCCCAGCGGGTCGACCCGCGCCTCGCAGCCGTCGATTTCTTCAATTTGGGAGAGGAGGAAGCTCGCGACCTCGCTCTCGTTGCCCGAGACGCCGGGCAGGCGGCAGAGGGCTTCCAGTGTTTCGATCAGGTTCATTCTTCTTCTCCTTCCGCCATGTCCCGCAGGATGTAGGCCGCGATGAGCTCCCCGACCGCTTCGACGTCGGAGAGGCGCACCGCCTCGACCGGGGTGTGCATGTAGCGCTGCGGGATAGACAAAAGGCCGGTCCGGACGCCGCCCGCAGCGGGGGCGATGCCGTCGGCGTTGGTGCCGGTCGAGCCGCCCATCGCCTCGATGGTGTGGGGGATGCCCCGCTCCTTTGCGAGGGCGAGCAGCTCGTCGAACATCCCGCGGTTTAAGATGGGCGCGATGCCGATCATCGCGCCGTCCCCGAGCCTGGGGAAGCGGTCGGGGACGCCCTCGGAGCGGGCGAAGCTCACGTCGACCGCGATGGCCTCGTCCGGCTTTGCGCGGAAGGCGGAGACGGCGGCGCCGGGGCCGCCGGTTTCCTCCTGGGCGGAAAAGAGGGCGCAGACGGTGTAGGGGAGCTTTTTCCCTTTGAGAAGCCGCAGCGCGTGGAGGATGGCCGCCGCGCCCGCCCGGTCGTCGAGGGAGGGGGAGGAGACGCAGCCGTTCTGCAGCTCGGAGAATTCGCCGCAGAGGGTGATCCGGTCGCCGGGGCGGACGAGCTCCCGCAGCGTTTCGGCGGAGAAGCCAGTATCGATGGCGAGGTCGGTGATCTCGGGGACCTTTTCCCGCTCCTCCTCGGTCGAGAGGTGGGGCGGCTTGGCGGCGACGACGCCGGAGAGGGGCTTTCTGCCGAGAATGCGGACCTCCTGCCCGAGCATCAGCCGGCGGTCGATGCCGCCGCAGCTTGCCGCGCGGAGAAAGCCGTTTTCTTCAATATGGGTGACAATGAGTCCGATCTGGTCGATGTGGGCGTCGAGCAGGATGACCGGCGCGCCGTCCTCCCCGGGCAGGGCGGCGGTCACATTGCCGAAGGCGTCGATCTCGACGGCGTCGGAGACCTCCCGGAGCAGCCGGGCGGCGGCCTCCGCGGCGGGGAATTCCTCGCCGGCCACCCCGGGGGCGGCGCAGAGGGTTTTGAGGGTATCCAGTGTTGTCATGGGGCGTTCCTTTCTGTCAAAGGGCGTTCACAAGCGTCTTAAAGTGGCGGCCGCGCTCCTCGAAATTGCGGTAGAGGTCGAAGCTCGCACTGGCGGGGGAGAGGGTCACGATGTCGCCGGGGGCGGTATTCTCCCGCGCAAGGCGGACGGCCTCCTCCATATTCCCCGCGTGGAGGATGGTCAGGCCGGATGCGGAAAAGCCGGGGCATTCCCGCACCGCCTGTTCGATCTTCGGGCCGGTCGCGCCCATCAGGATGAGGAGCTTTGCCTTTTCGAGCAGCTTGGGGGCCAGGGGGGCGTAGGGGATTTTTTTGTCGTACCCGCCCGCGATGACGCAGATTTTTTTGTCAAAGGAATCGAGCCCGGCCATCGTGCGGGTGGGGCTGGAGGCGATGGAGTCGTTGTACCACTCCACCCCGTCGAGGACGCGGACGAGCTCGATGCGGTGCTCGACCCCGCCGAAGGTGCGGACGACCTCCCGGATGTCGGCAAGGGAGACCTCACCCTCGACGGCGGCGATGGCGGTGAGGACGTTTTCGACGTTGTGCATCCCGCGGATGCGGATCTCGTCCTTGTGGAAGAGCCGCTCGGATTTGCCGTGCCGGGCAAAGCAGAGGAAGCCGTCCCCGTCCAGGTAGGCGCCGTGCGCGGGCTGCTCCTTCATCGAGAACCAGCAAAGCTCGCCGCGCACCTCCGGGGCGAAGGAGCGGGTGACCGGGTCGTCGAGGTTTAGGACGGTGCGGGAGAAGGCGTTCTGGTGGAGGTAGACGTTTTTCTTGGCGTTTGTGTATTCCTCTATGTCCTTATGGACGTCGAGGTGATTGGGGGTGACGTTTTTGACCACCGAAACGTCGGGCGCGCAGCGCATCGAGAGGAGCTGGAAGCTCGACAGCTCGACGACTGCGGCGTCGTCCTCGCCGATTTCCTCGATTTCCGGCAGCAGGGCCCTGCCGATATTGCCGCCCAGGTGGACGGTGCGGCCGGATTTCTCCAAAAATCTGGCGATGAGGGTGGAGGTGGTCGTCTTGCCGTCCGAACCGGTGACGGCGTAGAGCTTACAAGGGCAGAGCATGCAGAAGCACTCCATCTCGGAGGTGACAATCTTCCCGGCTTTCCGGGCGTCCTGCAGGGCGGGGGAGAGGTAGTACATCCCCGGCGTGCGGAAGATGACGTCGGCGTCCCGCAGCGCGTCGAGGTAATGATCCCCGAGGATGAATTTCGCCCCCAGGGCGGAGAGGCGGGTGTAATCCTCGCCGAGCTGTTCGGCTGAGCGCTTGTCGCAGACCGAGACGTCGAGGCCCTTTTCGAGGAAACGCTCGATTAAGCGGGTATGGCTGACGCCGATGCCGATGAACAGGATCTTTTTCTGCTGCAAATCCCGGTACCACCGGGCAATGGAAACTGGCATAAAGCTGCCTCCTTTTGTGATGTTTTCCGTTCCCTTCCAGTATACGCGATTTCCCGCAATTTATCAAGGCCCGGCGCGATGTCCGCGCAGCCGAGTCGACGCGGCAGCACGCTCCTATCCGACCGCTGGAACGGCGCGACAAGCTGCGCCGTTATGGACAGGTTTCAGCTCTTATCCCTCATCTTTTGGCCCGTGACCGGGCTGGACAAGTCGCCGCGGCAGCTTTCCCCGCGCCCGGGCTTCGGCTGGCGCAAGCGAGTTGCGCCTCTGGAGCTGTTGCCCCGCGCGGCATGACCGGCCTGTGACCGGGCTGGACAAGTCGCCGCGGCAGCTTTCCCCGCGCCCGGGCTTCGGCTGGCGCAAACGAGTTGCGCCTCTGGAGCTGTTGCCCCACACGGCGTCCGTCTGTTGTAAATGCGCACGTAAGGCCGCGGCGAAAATCCAAAATTCAACGCCACGACTTTACGTCCTAAATTATCCGAAGGAATATCGTTCTGGTGGTGTCCATTCCTGGCCGCGGCCGTCAAACGCGCGTACAGCCTGACAAATTTGCACAGCCTGCCGGCGCGTTGGGCGATCCATGAATGACCGCCTATGGCGGTCATTCATAGGGTCTCCCTCTTGGCGGTTTTTTCTTCCCCATCTTTTTTGACGGCAAAAAAAGATGGGGTGGCGCGTGCTGTGCACGCCATGTCGGCGCATTCGGCACCCCGCGCCAAATCCGCGAACCTTGCGGTATGCGCGGGATTTTTAAAACAAAATCTCCGCCCGCGATTCAGGAAAATGCTGTGGGGGAGGGCGGGCGCGCGATGCGCGCCCCTACAGCAGCCAGTATCCGGCGCAGACAACCGCCGCCGTCCAGAGCAGGGCGGTGAGGGGGGCGAGAATCTGGAAGGAGAGATGTTTGGTCTTGTGGCGGAAGACCGCCATCCCGAGCCACAGCCCCCATCCGCCGCCGAAGACGGCGAGCAGGAGCAGCGTCCGCTCCTTTATCCGCCAGCGGCCCCGTTTCGCCTTGTATTTGTCGATCCCGCAGAGCAGGAAGCCGGCAAGCGACATCCCCGCGAGGTAGAGAAGGATCCAGCGCATCGTCCCGCCTCCTTTTTCCGAATTTTGCGCCATTCTTAAAAATTGTACCACAAAACCGCCCCGCAGCACAAGGGCAGCGCCGAAAATTCCCGCAAAAAATCCCGATTTGCCTTGTATTTGCCGCCAAAGCGGTGTATAATAAAATGGATATGCTGTGCCCGTTTCCGGGCGCAAGAAATTTCCGAAAGGAACGATCAGTTTGGGTAAACCTGATTTTATTCCCGTCCTGCTCGGCAGCGACGTCAACGTATACGGCATGGCCCGCTCCTTCCACGAGGCTTACGGCATCCCCTCGGTCGCCATCGGCAAGGCGCGCTTAAACGCCACCTCCAATTCCCGCATCGTCTCGGTCGAGGTGGCGGAGCCGAACCTCGAGGACGACGCGGTCTTCTGCAAGACCCTCATCGACTTTGCCGCCCGCTACCCCAAAGACCAGACCCTGCTGCTGGTCCCCTGCGGCGACAACTACATCAAGCTGCTGGTCCGCAACCAGGAGGCGCTGCGGCCCTACTACCGCTTCGAGTGCATCAGCGAGGAGCTGCTCATGCGGCTGTCCATCAAGGAGAGCTTTTACGAGGTCTGCACCGAGCACGGCTTTGCCTTCCCCAAAACCACCACCTGCTCCTGCGAAAACTACAAGTCGGTGGAGCTGCCCTTTGATTTCCCCGTCATCATCAAGCCCTCCAACTCGGTGGCCTATTGGAACTGCAAATTCCCCCACAAGAAAAAGGTCTTCGTCGCCCAGAACAAGGCGGAATTCGACGCCATTCTGGACGCCATCTACGGGTCCTCCTACAAGGACCACCTGATTTTGCAGGAATACATCCCCGGCGACGACGCGCAGATGCGGGTCATGAACTGCTACTGCGGCTCGGACAAAAAGGTCAAGCTCATCGCGCTGGGGCACGCCCTTCTGGAGGAGCATTCCCCCGAGGGCATCGGCAGCTACGCCGCCATCATCAACACCCGGGACGACGCCCTAAACGAGCAGATGAAAAACTTCCTCGAGGGCATCGGCTATGTGGGCTTTGCGAACTTTGACATGAAGCTCGACCCCCGGGACGGGAAGTACAAGCTCTTTGAGATGAACCTGCGGCAGGGGCGGTCGAGCTTTTTTGTCACCGCCGCCGGCTATAATCTCGCCAAATGGCTCGCGGACGATGTGATCTACCACAAGGAGCAGCCCCTCACCGTCGCCGACCGCAAGGTGCTGTGGAGCATCATCCCCAAGGGGGTCATCTTCCGGTACGTGTCCGACGAATCCCTCAAGGCGGAGGCGAAAGCCCTCATCCGGGCCGGAAAATACTGCCAGTCCCTTTACTACAAGCCGGATATGTCCGCAAAGCGGCTGGTTTTCTGGCTGAAAAACCAGTTCCACTACTACCAGAAGTATAAACGCTATTTCGGGAACAAAGGGTTGACCGACTGATGAAGAGCTTAGGAGTCATCGGCGGGCTGGGCCCTATGGCCACCGCCTATTTTCTGGAGCTGACGGTCAAAATGACCGACGCCTCCCGCGACCAGGACCATCTGGACGTCACCATTCTGGACCGCCCCGCCATCCCCGACCGCACCGCCTGCATCCTGGGCAAAAGCGGGGAGAGCCCCGTCCCGATGATGGCCGAGGCGGCCAGGACCCTCGAGGCGCTGGGCACCTCCTGCATCGCCGTCCCCTGCATCACCTCCCACTACTTTTTTGGAGAGCTGCAAAAGGCGGTGTCCATCCCCTTCATCCACCTGGTGAAGGAGACCGCCGCCCATTTAAAGGAAAACGGCGTCTCTTCCGCCGGGATTTTGGCCACCAGCGGGACGGTTTCCACCCGCCTGTTCCAGCAGGCGCTGGAGGCGGAGGGGATTAGCTGGGCCGTGCCGGATAAAGACGGGCAGGAGAAGGTCATGCACCTCATCTACGAGAATGTCAAGGCCGGCCTGCCGCCCGAGCTGCCCCTTTTTGAGGAGGTTTGCGCCGGGCTGCGCCAAAAGGGGGCGGAGTGCATGATCCTGGGCTGCACCGAGCTTTCCCTCATCAAGCGGGACTTCCCGGTCGGCGCGGGGGTGCTCGACGCCCTCGAGGTGCTGGCAAAGCGCTCCGTCGAATTCTGCGAAAAGCCGCTCCGGCCGGCTTACCGCTCCCTGATTACGCGATAACTTCCAACTGAAAGGATCTGATACCTATGTGCGGCTTTGCCGGCTTTACCACAAACGGCTTTCAGGGCGACCGTTTGGCCGTCATCAAGGCCATGTCCGACCAGATTATCCACCGCGGGCCCGACCAGGACGACTACTATGTGGACGAAGGCATCGCGATGGGGTTCCGGCGGCTGTCCATCATCGACCTGGAAGGCGGCTCCCAGCCGATCCTCAACGAGGACGGCACCAAGGTCCTCACCTTCAACGGCGAGATCTACAACTTCCGGGAGCTGCGGAAAGAGCTGATCGAAAAAGGCCACGTCTTCAAGACCTCCACCGACTCGGAGGTGCTGCTCCACGGCTACGAGGAATACGGCGCGGAGCTTTTGCAGAAGCTTCGGGGGATGTTCGCCTTTGTCATCTGGGATAAGACAGAGCAGAAGCTCTTCGGCGCCCGGGATATCTTCGGCATCAAGCCCTTTTACTACTACAAAAAGGACGGGGATTTCCTCTACGGTTCGGAGATCAAGTCCTTTTTGAAGCACCCGTCCTTTGTCCGGGAGGTCAACGAGGACCGGCTCCCCGACTATATGTGCTACGAGTACATTCCCTGCGACGAGACGCTTTTCAAAAACGTTTACAAGCTCCCCGGGGCGCACTGCTTTGAATACAAAGGCGGAAAACTGAATATTTGGCGGTATTATCACATCCAGTATAAAATTGACGAGAGCAAATCCCTGGAAGAATGGGAGAGGCTCATCACCGACGAGTTCACCAAATCGGTCGAGGCCCATAAAATCAGCGACGTCGAGGTCGGCTGCTTCCTCTCGAGCGGCGTCGACTCGAGCTATGTGGTCAAAGAGGTCTCCAAGGTCACCAAGGATGTCAAGACCTTCTCGGTCGGCTATGCCGAGGAAAAATACAGCGAGCTCCCCTACGCCCAGGATTTTTCCAGGACGATCGGGGTGCAGAATATCTCCAACAAGGTCTCGGCCGACGACTACTTCCGGATGGCCTCCAAGATCCAGTGGTACATGGACGAGCCGCTGCCCAACCCCTCCGAGGTGCCGCTCTATTTCCTGGCGGAAAACGCCGCCAAATATGTGAAGGTCGTCCTCTCCGGCGAGGGGGCGGACGAGCTGTTCGGCGGCTACCCGATGTATCTGGCGGGCGGGCATTTTGCAAAATATTCCCGTATCCCCAAGTTCCTCCGCAAGGGCGCGGCGGCTCTGGCCAAACGCGCGCCGGACTTCAAGGGCAAGCACTTCATCGTCCGGGGGGCGATGGAGCCGTATGAGCGGTTCATGCGGGCCAACTACGTCTTTACCCGGGACGAGCGCTGGCAGTACCTGAAAAAGCGCATCCCGGCCAAGGACCCGGTCGAGTATGCCAAGCCCTTCTTCGAGGAGATGAAGGATTTTGACGAGCCGACCCAGCTCCAATACGCGGACATCCACACCTGGATGCTCTACGACATCCTGCAGAAGGCCGACCGGATGAGCATGGCAAACTCCCTCGAGCTCCGGGTGCCCTTCCTGGACAAAAAGATGCTCGAGCTCGCGGTGCAGATCCCCACCCGGTACCGCATCGACGGCAATACCACCAAGGTGGCCCTCCGCGGGGCGGCCATCAAGCAGATCCCCGAGCGCACCGCCAACAAGAAAAAGCTGGGCTTCCCGGTGCCTTTAAACGACTGGCTGCGGGAGGACAAGTATTACAGCATGGTGCTGGAAAAATTCGAGGGGGAGATCGCGGACCGCTTCTTCAACCGGGAGGCGATCTTAAAGCTCCTAAACGACCACAAATCCGGCGTTGCCCTCAACATGAAGAAAATCTGGACCATCTACAGCTTTATCCTGTGGTACGAAGAATTTTTCATCCTCCACTAAGCGGGGCGGGGTACCCCCGCGGAATGACGACGCGGCTGTATCTCCCGCGACAAATCCGCGAACGGCGGGATGAACCGCCGTTTTCGGGGGAGGTTCCCCGCATGGGCGTTTTTGATGACTGTGCGGGCGGCGAATAAACCAATTGGAAAGGAATGGCAGTATGCGGCTCGGCACTACCTATATCTGCGTGGAGGACATGGGAAAATCCCTGGCATTCTACAAGGCCCTGCTCCAAATGGAGCCGGCGGAGCAAAACGGCGACCGCTGGGGCGGGGCACCCCCGCGGGAATTGACGGCGCGGCGGCACAGCCCCGCGACCAATCCGCGGACATTTTGACAGGCAAAATGTCTTCGGCACAGTTTCCCCGCATGGGCGTTTTTGATGACTGTGTGGGCGGCGGACAGCCTATTTGAAAAACTGACCATGGCCGCCTGAAAGGGAGGGTCCAAATGGATATTACGTTTCGTACAGAAGAAGGCATTTTCAACTACCGGGCCTGTGCAGTCACCCTGCGGGACGGCAAAATCCTCGCCATGAAAGACGAGCGTTCCCCCTACTGCTACCTCCCCGGCGGGCGGGTCGCCCTCGGCGAAACGGCGGAGGAGGCCCTGCTGCGGGAGGTGCGGGAGGAGCTGGGGGTCGAGGCGCGGATTGTCCGCCCGCTCTGGCTCAATCAGGCGTTTTTCACCGAGGAGGTCAGCGGGGAGCGCTATCATGAGCTCTGCCTGTACTTCCTGACCGACCTTTCCGGGACGGCGCTGGATGACAAGGGAGATACCTTTACACTTGCGGAGGGCCGCCACACCCACCAGTTCGAGTGGCTGGACCTCGACAGTCTGCGCGACACCTACTTTTACCCCAATTTCCTGAAAGAAGCGATCTTCTCGCTGCCGGAATCGCTGACCATCCGGTGCGAGTATGAGTGAAGGAGGGCGCGTATGGACGCCGATCTGCTCCTGTTTTTTGACCGGATGCCGGATGCGCTGCCGCTGTATGAAGCCCTGCTGCGGCGCATGCAGGCGGAAATCGGGGAGATCCAGATCAAGGTGCAGAAGACCCAGATTTCCTTTTACCGCCGGCGGATGTTCGGCTGTGTCTCCTTTGCCCGGGTGCGGCGCAGGGCGGACTGCCCGCAGCGCTGGTTCACCCTCACCTTCGGGCTGGACCGGCGGGTGGAATCCCCGCGCATCGAAGCCGCGGCCGAGCCCTACCCCAACCGCTGGACCCACCACCTCCTCATCAGCGGGGAGGAGGATATCGACGGGGAACTGATGAGCTGGCTCCGGCAGGCCGCCGATTTTGCGGCGGTGAAATGACGATATTTGTATATTAAACGCAATTTTCAACGATTTGTAATAAGAAAGGAACTGCTATGCGTAACGACAACAAGCGCCCGCGCGGCAATTTTTCCGGCAAGCCCGGCAGACCCCAGAATCCGAAGGCCGCCCGCCGGCCGCAAGGCGAGCCGAAGATCCGCAAAGACCGGGACGATGATTTCCGCACCCCCCTCGAGGAGGAGAACGCCGCCTTTATCGCCGGCCGCAACGCCGTCATCGAGGCGCTGAAGGCAAACCCCAGCGCCGACACCCTCTTTGTGGAAAAGGGCCAGAGCGGCGGGAGCCTCTCCAAGATCATTTCCCTTGCCAAGCAGGCGGGCTGCCCCATCAAGGAGGTCGCCGCCCAGAAGCTCGACGGGATGGCGGCCGGGACCCCGCATCAGGGGGTCGTCCTCACCCTTTCCGCCGCCGAATACGCCGAGGTCTCCGACATCCTCGCCCGCGCGGAGGAGAAGGGGGAGAAGCCCTTTGTCATCATTGCCGACGAGGTGGAGGACCCCCACAACCTCGGCGCCCTCATCCGCACCGCCGAGACGGCCGGCGCGCACGGCGTCATCATCCCCAAGCGCCGCGGGGTCGGGCTGACCGCCGCTGTTTTCAAGACCTCCGCAGGAGCGGCCTCCCACCTGCCGGTGGCCCGGGTCGCCAACCTCGCCTCGACCGTCGAGGAGCTCAAGGAGCAGGGCCTGTGGGTCTACGGCTGCGACATGGAGGGGGAAAACTGGTGCGAGGTCAACTTTGAAGGGGGCGTCGCCCTCATCGTCGGGTCGGAGGGCCGTGGGATGAGCCGCCTTCTGAAGGAAAAATGCGACGTGATGGTCTCGCTGCCCATGCAGGGGGAGATCAGCTCTTTGAACGCCTCGGTCGCGGGCGGCATCATCATGTACGAGGTCGCCCGCCAGCGGCTGGGGCTTATCGCCCGCAACCCGCGGGCGTGAATTCCGCAGCGGAAAGGATGTGTTGCCTGTGGAACCTTCCGTTGACGAGATCCTCCGGGAACTCGGCGTGACCCCGGCAGGCGGCACCGGCGGAAAGGCTGCGCCGGTGCCGCCAAAGCCCGCCTCCGAGGCCGGGTTTGAGGAGGTGCTGAAGAGCCTGACCGGAAGTGGCTCCGGCCCCGAGAAGCCGCGCCCTGCGCAGCCGCCCGTCCAGACCGGTAAAATCTCCATCGACGTCGACGCGATCCGCGCCGAACAGCCCCGCCCAAGGCGGCCCATTCCGGCCAATCCCGAGCCGCCCGTGGAGACGCCTCCCAAACAGCCGGAGAAAGACGCCGCCAAGCCGGAACAGCGCCCCCGCCCGGCGGACAAGGTGCGGGAGCATGCCCCCATCCATGAGCCGGTCGACCCTGCTTCCCGGTATGCGCCCGCCTTCCGCGGGCTGGGGCAGAAGCTTGAGAAGGAGCCGCCCGCCGCGCAGATGGACAAACTCCGCTCATCGGCGGCGTCGGCGATCCTGATGGGGGGGATCACCCTCTTAATCGCGGCGCTGCTGCTTGGCTTTGCCATCTTTTTGCACATCGAGCGGGTGAAAACGCCCGGCCAGATGCCCTCCCGGGTGATCCTCGGCATTATGACCGGCCTGGCGGCCGCTGCCGGCGGATTGGGGTGGCCGATACTGGCAAGCGGCGCGCGCTCCTTCCTAAAATTTGAGCCGAACCGCGAGATTCTGCCGGTTCTCGGCTATTCCATCTGCCTTTTGCAGTCGGTGGGGCAGCTCCTCTTCCCGAAGGGCCTGCCCAACGAGAACATCCAGTTCTACGTCCCGGTGGGAGTGCTTCTCCTCGCCTTCGGGTGGCTGAGCCGGGCGCTTGTCTTCCGGACGGCGGCGGTCAACGGCAAGCTGGTCTTTTCGGACTATGACAAATATGTCCCGCAGGTCGTCTCCGATTCCCGCCTCGCCTCCGAGTTCACAAAGGGGCTGGTCGACGGGTACGGCGTGCCGGTCATCAACCGTCGGACCGACCTGCTCGGCGATTTCCTCCCCATCTCCTTCGGCAGCGACCGGAGCGATATGGCGGGGCGAAACCTGGCGGTCGCGGCCCTCATCATCGGAGGGGGTGCGGGGCTGTTCACCTACCTGTTTACCCAGCACAAAAACCTTGCCCTCACCGTGATGACGGCGATCATTCTGGTCTTCTCCCCTTTGACCAACCTCTTCTGCACCGTCTGCCCCCTCCGCCGGAGCGCGCGGGTGTTAAGCCGGGTCGGCGGGCTGGCGGCCGGGGAGCGCTGCACCGCCGACAGCGCCGAGGTCAACGCCGCCGTCATTGATGCGAAGGACCTCCTCCCGCCCGACTGCGTGACCCTGAGCGGCATCAAGACCTTTGAGGGGATGCGGCTCGACGAGGCGATCCTCGATTCGGCGTCAGTGCTGGTCAAGGTCGGCAGCGTCCTCTCCGGCGTCTTCCTGCGGATCATTTCGGGACGGACCGATCTGCTCCGCGAGGTGGATTCCGTCGCCTACGAGGACGGGATGGGCCTCTCGGCCTGGGTCGGGAAAAAGCGGGTGCTCATCGGCAACCGGGAGCTCATGCTGCATTACGGCGTCCGGGTCCCGAGCGAGGAGTACGAACGGAAGTTCCGGGAACAGGGCTGCGACCTGGTCTACCTCGGCTCCGCCGGGGAGCTGACGGCGGTCTTCATCCTCACCCTGCGGCCCTCCCGCGAGGCGGACGAGGCCATCCAGAAGCTTTTGGAAAACGACATCCTCCTCTCCATCCGTACGGTCGACGCCATTGTCACCGGGGACCGGCTGGCCGAGCTCTACCTCTGCGACACCTCCTGTTTCAAGATCCTGCCCGCCCGGCTGCACGAGAAATTTGAGGAGCGCCGGCAGCTCGTCAAGGTCAAGCCCGCGAGCCTCGCGAACAACGGCAGCTTCGGCTCGATGACGGCCTCGCTGGTGGCGGCGCGGCGGGTCAAGGTGATGATGACCATCAGCGGGGTGATCCAGATGGTCAGCATCCTGCTCGGCGCGGGGCTGGTGCTCATGCTCGCCCTGCTGGGCGCGATGGTGCAGTTTTCGGCGCCGGTGCTGAGCGCCTACCTCCTGCTCTGGCTGGAGGTCGACCTGCTGGTGCAGCGGCTGGTCCGTATCTGACGGGTTCTTCCTCAAAAAATGAAAAGCGCCTGTTCCCTGTGGAACGGGCACTTTTTGTGTGGAAAGGGGTCAGCAGCCTCTGGCGGACAGGAAGGCTTCCACCTCCGCCTTTTCCGGGATGGAGGGGGCGGCGCCCTTGCGGGAAACGGCGATGGCGGCCGCGGCGTTGGCGCGCCGGAGGGCGGTACCGGCATCCAGCCCTTCTCCGACGGCGGTGAGGAAATAGCCGGTGAAGGTGTCCCCTGCGGCCGTGGTGTCGACCGCCTCGACCGGGAAGATGCCCTGCCGCCAGAGCTGCGCCCCGTCCCAGCAGACCGCCCCGTCGCCGCCAAGGGTGAGGACGATCTTGGCCCGCGGGAAGCGCGCCCGCAGCCCGTTCAGGGTCTCCTCCGGCGTGCCGCCCCCGCCGAGGGCCGCGCCTTCCACCTCATTTAAGAGGAAGAATTCCACATTTTCCAGGGGGAAATGGGGAAGCTCGGGTGTGATGGGGGAGGGGTTGAAGGCGACCCGCAGCCCCTTTTCCCCCGCGCGGCGGAGCAGGGCAGGGAGGGCGCTGATCTCGTTTTGGAGCAGCAGCCAGTCGCCGGGCGCGAAATCTTTGAGCACTGCTTCGATCATCTCTTCCCCGACCATCTGGTTTGCGCCGCCGAAGAGCAGGATGCAGTTCTGGCCCGATTGGTCGACCTGGATGACGGCGTGGCCGGTCCGCGCGCCCGCAAGCTGCCGGACATACCGGCAGGAGACGCCCGCCTCCCGCAGCGTATCGAGCAGCAGCCCGCCGTCTTCGCCGACGCAGCCCGCATGGAAAACCTCCGCCCCCGCCCGGCTTAAGGCGACCGACTGGTTTAAGCCCTTCCCGCCGGGGAAGGTGCTGAGCTCCTCGGACGAGAGCGTCTCCCCGGGCCGGACAAAGTGCGCGACCTGATAGACAAAGTCCAGATTTAGGGAACCAAAGTTTAAAATCCGCATAGAATCACCTCCGAAATTATCCCTATTATAGCGAATCGCGCACAGAAAATCAAGTTTTTCCGCATGTCAATTTTGTATAAGAATTGCGTAAAAAATAAGTAAAGTCGGGAAAAATATTGGAAAGCACGTGTACAATTTGCCGGCATGGTGTTATACTAGGAAGAAACCACGCGAACAGCGCGCAGCATAACACGCACTTTGAGGGGGAAGAACATGAGTATCTTCAATATCATCAGCCTGGGCGGCGGGCTTGCGCTCTTCCTTTTCGGGATGCACCTCCTTGCGACCGGAATGGAAAAAGTATCCAACGGGAAGGCCGAAAAAGCGCTCGAACGCCTGACAGGCAACGTATTTTTCAGCGTACTGCTCGGCGCAGGCGTGACGGCCGTGGTGCAGAGCTCCTCCCTCACCACCGTTCTGGTCGTCGGGATGGTCAACGCGGGCATCCTAAAGCTGCAAAACGCCGTCGGGGTCATCATGGGCGCCAACATCGGCACCACCGTCACCGGGCAGATCCTGCGCCTGGGCGACCTGGAGAGCAGCGGCAACGCGAATGCCGTCCTGCAGCTGCTCAAGCCGAGCACCCTTGTCCCGATCGTTTCCATTGCCGGCATCATCCTGGTGCTGCTTGCGGGCAAAAAGGAGATGCAGAAGCTGGCAGGCGAGATCTGCCTCGGGTTCGGCGTCCTGTTCCAGGGAATGTTTGTGATGGAGGCGGCGATGGAGCCTCTGCAGCATTCGGAGGCGTTCCGCAGCATTTTTGTCTCGCTCCAGAACCCCTTTCTGGGGGTGCTGGCGGGCGCGGTCGTCACCGGCGTCATCCAAAGCTCCTCCGCCTCGATCGGGATTCTGCAGGCCCTTTCTTCGACCGGGGCCATCACCTTCTCCGCGGCTTTCCCCATTATCATGGGGCAGAATATCGGCACCTGCGTGACCTCGCTCCTCTCGAGCATCGGCGCGAGCAAGAACGCCCGCCGGGCCGCGATGGTCCACCTCTACTTCAATCTGATCGGCACCGTCCTCTTCATGGCCGCCGCCTATGGGATCGGCGCGCTGATCGGCGGGTTTCCGTTCTGGGACCAGCCGATCGACCGGGGCGGGATCGCGGATTTCCACACCATTTTCAATGTGGTGTCCACCATTGTCATGCTCCCCTTTTACAAGCAGCTCGCCCGCCTGGCCGAGCTGACCATCCGGGACAGGGCGGAAACTGCCGCCCCCGCCGGCTCGGAAAATCTGCTGGACGAGCGTTTCCTTTCCGCCCCCGGTCTGGCGATCGAGCAGAGCTCGGCGGTGCTGCTGGAGATGGCCGATATGGCCCTCGCGAATTTCCGCGCCGCCTATGCGCTGTTCCGGGAATATGATCCACAGGTGGTGCAGGAGATCCTGCGGCGGGAGGAGGGCATTGACAGCCGGGAGGACAGGCTGGGCAGCTACCTTGCCCGGGTCTCCGAAGGCCCGCTCACCGAGCCGGAGCAGAAAGATCTCGGGATGCTCGGCCGACTTGTGGTGGAATTCGAGCGGATCGCCGATTATGCCGTCAATCTGGCGGAAAGCGCCCAGGCGCTCCATGAGCAGAAGGCGCGGTTCAGCAGGACCGCGCTCGCCGAGCTGGAGACGATCTGCGCCGCCGTCTCCGACGCCATTGCGAAGGCCTCCGCCGCCTTCCGCGGCCGCGATCTCGGCATCGCCGCAAGCATCGAGCCGCTCGAGGAGACGGTCGACCTCATGCAGAACGAGCTGAAGCTCCGGCACATCCGCCGCATCAAGGACGGGCAGTGTACCATTGACGCGGGGCTGATCTTCCTCGAGATCCTGACCCAGATCGAGCGGGTGTCCGACCACTGCTCCAACATTGCGGTGCTGCTGATCGCCCGCAGCCGGAGCGGCAGCACCCTCAACCGCCACGAGTATATCAAGGAGGTGCACCGGGGCGGCGACGCCGCCTACCAGGGGCTGATGCGGCAGTACCTCGAGACCTACTACAACGCCCTGCCCGCTGAGGAGGGAGCCATATAAGGCAGAAAACGGCGGCCCCGCCGGGAAAGCGGGGCCGCTGTCTTCATCTTCTGCCGTTTTTATATTTGAAGTACTGCCGCGCGGCCGTGAAGAAGACCCAGACATACAGGGCGATCATGATGCCGAGGACAACTGCGACGGCCGCGTCGCCGTCGAACAGGCTGCCAATGAACTGGGGGACGAGGAGAAGGGAAAGGATGATGAACAGCGGGAGGAACCGGTCCTTGAACACCCGCTTCATCATCTGCAGCCGGGATTCGTCGTCGCAGAAGATTTCATCCGAGCCAGGGGCCGCCGCGGGCTTGCGGAAATAGCTGTAGCCGGCGTAGTCCTGGAGGTACTCCCACCCGCAGTCGGCGAACATCTGGATATACTCTTCCTTCTGCTCCGTCCTCTGGGGGTTGTAGTCGAGCTGGTAGATCACGTCCTCCGGTTCGCATTTTTCAAAATGGTAGCGGGTCAGCCCGGTCACCTTGACGAGCTTCCAGCCGGAGCGGTGCATCTGGCGCAGGTATTCCTGCTCCTTTTCATACTCGAAGATCGTAAAATACTTGCAGACCTTTTTGGTGTTTTTGTCGGCGTTCATTTGGCATCCTCCCCCCGGCTGTTCCGGTAAAGACGTTCGATCCGCCCGCGTTCCAGCGCGAGGACCTCCCGCCCCAGATCGGTGATCTGGTAGATTTTCCGCTTGTCTTCTTCCCGCGTAAAGCGGATGAGGCCGTCCTTCTCCATCTTGGAGAGGCTGCCGTACATGGTCCCGGGTGCGAGCCGGATCTCCCCGGCGGTCATCTTTTCCACCATCTGGACGATCCCGTAGCCGTGGTTCGGCTTTTCGAGGCCCAGCAGGATGTAAAAGGCGGTTTCGGTCATCGGGACATAGACCTTTTTGATATGCGCGTCCAAGAGTCTCCCTCCTTTTTAGATGCTTGGGTTTGTGTTTTTTCAGAATCTCCTGTCAGGCCGAATCACCGGAAGCAGCGCCTTCGGATCGGATTGCCGCCCAATAATTCTGTGGGATTTTCTTTTTCCAGGCGATCAGAAGGCAGCAGGAGAAAAGGATTGCGGCCCCGGAGAGAACGGCCCAGGGGTTCAGGCCCGAGCTTGCGAGGAATTTCGCAGCATCGTCGCTTTGGGGCGCCCGGTTCAGCAGGGATAGGGCCGGGACGATCACCCATGCGAGGATGGAGCAGACCGGCATCAGCAGGAAGATCAAGGAGAAGATGCGGTAAAACAGCCCCTTGCCCCTGCTTCGATAGGCCAGCATGTAAAGAATGGCGGCCAGAGCGGGCAGCAGCATCCCTGCGATATGAAAGAGAGACAGGGCGGCGGCGGTGAAGATGCCGCCCTCATAGCGCATATAGGCGCCGGTCACGCTGAATTCCGTAATCCGCGCGCCGCACAGGACCGCAATCAGCGCATGCCCGCCTTCATGCAGGACGATGTACAGCGGGACGGCAGCAAAAATGCTGGCAAAGAGATACCCGATTTTCCGGATGGTCCAACTCATGCAGATCCCTCCATCACAAATTCATACAGACTGTGTCTTACTGCGATATATCGAAGTACTATCTATAGTATATCGCGCTCCGATATATTTGTCAACCGCTTTTTTGCCCCTTACCAAATTTTTACACAAAAAAACCGCCCGCCGGGTGGGCGGGCGGCTGCGGGATATATGGGAAACGGCGTCACTCGGCCGCTTCGCGGCGCTTGTTGTATTCGTTCCAGACGTTTTCGAACCAGTCGTCGGTGCGGGGGAGGGGGCGGACCGGGATGAATTCGGAGCAGAAGAGACCGTCCTCGCCGAGCGTCGTCCGGACCCAGTCGCCGCGGTGGCTGTCGTCGCCGGGGCGGTAGCGGTAGGCGGCCAGCTCCTCGCCGGCTTTGAGGCCGGGCATCCCGACCGGCGTGCCGTCCGGGTCGGCGATCAGGGCGGAGCCGCGGCTTTGGCATGCTCTTCCGGTCAGGCTCATCGCCGAGAGCATCGCCCGCTGGACGAGCAGCATGTCCCGGTTTTTGTAGGCGTGGGGCAGCTCGAGGGGGGAGGCGGCGCCAGTTTCCGCAAAAAAGCGGTCGAAGCGGTCGCAGAGCTCCCTGCTGAGGGCGAACATCTCGGGGAGGGAGCGGATGTGGGCGGCGTGGAGGCTCATGGCCTTCTGGGCTTCAAGGCGGGAGGGGAGGACCGCATTCCCGCCGGAGAGGAGGGCGTCCATCTCGGCGAGCATCCGGTCGGCTGCGGCGCGGGCGGATTCGTCCAGCTCCTCGGCGGGGACGGGCTTCTTTTTCCGGAAGGCGATGTGCTCGGCGGCGCGCTGGGAGCCGACCTGGGTCGAGTTGAGGGCGGAACCGCCGGGACGGGCGACGCCGAAGGTCCCGGCCGCTTCCCCGGCGACGTAAAGGCCCTTGACGGTGCTCTCCCAGTTTAGGTCGACGGCGATGCCGCCGTTGCTGTGCTGGGCGCAGACGGCGACCTCGAGCGGCTCGTTCCAGAGGTCGATGCCGTGGGAGGCGTAGAGGTCGATCGCCTTCTGGTTCATGTGGGCGAGCCGGGCGATGGGGGTCTTGAGGAGGGCGTTCGAGCGGTCGAGGTAGTGGCAGGTTTCCTCCGCAAGGCCGTCAAAGCCGTTTTCGAGGCCCTTGGGGTCGGTGCGGAAGTCCATGAAGACCCGGTTGCCCTTGTGGAAGACCTCGTGGTGGACGATGATGTCGATGATGGAGGAACCGGCGATCTTCTTGGTGTCAAAGGGCCACTGGTAGCCCTTGAGGAAGACCATATCGAGGGCCTGTTCCGGCTTTTCAAAGTACTCGGGGAGAAACTCGCGCTCGTTGCCGTCCGGGTCCACCGCGATGTAGCGGGGGAGGACCTGCTGGTAGGTGCCGGAGACGTTCCAGCGGAACTTGGTGGAGGCGAGGCCGTACTGCCACTCCTGGAGGTTGCAGGCCGCCGCGCCCGCCTCGAGGGCCATGCCGGTCATGCCGGTCTGGCTTTCGGGGTAGACCGAGGCGTCGTAGGCGATGGCGGGGCCGCCGGTCGCCAGGATGAGCTGATTGCAGAGGAAGACGGTCAGGCCGCGGTCGGTCTCGGAGAGGCGGTTCATATCGATGGCGATGACGCCCCTGACGGCGTTGTCTTCGGTCAGGATGCGGACGGCCTGCATCCGGTCGTAGATGCGGATGCCCTTGCGGAGGACCGACTCCTCGAGCTTCTCTGTCATGATCTTGGAGGTCAGCGGGCCGCAGGAGGTGGCGCGCTGGCGGGGATCGTGGTCGGTCTTGTAACCGACGTACTCGCCGTATTGGTTGGTGGGGAAGGGGACGCCGAGGTTCACGAGCTTCATGAAGGACCGCAGCGAGCCCGCCGCCTCGGCGAGGGCGGTGTCGCCGTTGACGCTGCCGCCCGCGAAGAGGTTTTCCGCGAGCTCATAGACGCTGTCGGCGCCGTCCGAGCAGAGGGAGAGCTTATAGTAGGTCTGCTTGTCGCTGCCGGTGTTGCGGGAGGTGCCCATCTTGACCCCTTCGGTGAGGATGGCAACGTCGGTGCGGCCCATGTCGTAGAGGGTGTCGGCGGCGTTGAATCCGGCGCAGCCGGTGCCGATGACCAGGGTGTCGAGGGCGATGACGGCGATCTTCTGGCCGTTTCTTTCCAAAAATTTCATAGCGCGCTCCTTTTGATATGAGAATACCGCAAGGACGGGGCGCGCCCTTGCGGCGATGGCATTTGCTGCATGACGTCCGGCTGGCTGCATGCAGGCAGCCGGATGCATTACAGCCGCTGGATGTGGAAGCCGCCGTCGGCGTTTAAGACGGTGCCGGTGCCGAAATCCAGAAGCCCGGTGCAGGCGGCCGAGACGCAGTTGGCGACGTCCTCGGGCTGGCCGAAGCGGCGGATGGGGGTGACGCCCTCCGCGATCAGCTTCTCATATTTCTCGTGGACGACGGCGGTCATGTCGGTGGCGATGATGCCGGGCCGGACCTCGAAGACCGGGATGCCCCTGTCAGCCAGCTCGTCGGCGAAGAGCTTGGTGATCATCGCGATGCCGGCTTTGGAGATGCAGTACTCCCCGCGGGAGGTGGAGGAGGTGTAGGCGGACATGGAGGAGATGTTGACGATGCGGGGGGAGTAGTCCTCCAACCCCTTTTCCTTGCAGGCGAGCATCCGGTTGGCCGCGCCCTGGCACATGAAGAAGGTGCCCTCGCAGTTGATCCGCATGAGCCGCTCGAAGCTCTCGGGGGTGGTCTCGAGGATGTTCAGGCGGACGGCGCAGGCGACGCCGGCGTTGTTGACCAGCACGTCGATCCGGCCGTATTTTTCGAGGACGGCGTCAAAAAGGGCGTCGCGGTCGGCGGGTTTGGAGATATCGCAGCGGAAGTAGCAGGCTTCGCCGGTTTTGTTCAGTTCGTCGAGCAGCCCTTTGACTTCGGGCTCCTCAACGACGTCGCAGAGGACGGCGGTGTAGCCGTCGGACATGAGCTTTTTGACGATGGCGAGGCCGATGCCGCGGCGGGAACCGGTGACGATGGCGATTTTTTTCATATGGAACACTCCTTTGGGATGGTAAAATGACGGGGTCAGACGCGGGCTTCCTTGCCCTTGGCGACCTGCTGGTAGAGGGTGGTGTAGACCTTGTCCCGGACGACGCAGCCGGCGGTCGAGCCGTAGCGCATGAGCTGGGTGCATTTGCCGCAGGCGATGCAGCATTTTTTCGGGTCAAGGCCCCTGCCGGAGAGGATGTCGGCGGCGAAATCGGGGTAGGCGAAGGCCATCCGCCCGAAGCCGGCTATCGTGTAGTAGCCCTGCTCAATCGCGCCGCTCACCATCTGGGGGGCGAACTGGCGCATGTAGGAGACGCCGGAGCCGATGAGGGCGAGGTCGGGGTAGGCCTGCTGGATCTCGCGGGTGCAGGCGAGGATGCGGGCGACGCCGACCAGCGGGTCTTCCGGCAGCTCGTAGGGCTGGATGTCGGCAGGGCGGTTGACGTGGGGGTTAAAGTAGGGGTTGCCGATGGTGATGTCGAGGAGGTTTATCCCCAGCTCTTTATGCAGGATGCCGACGAGCTTTTTGGGCTCGGTCATGTCGGGGGCGACGCCGCCCGTCTCGCTCACGCCGAAGCCGTAGGGGTAGGGGAAGCCGTCGTAGATGTTCAGGCGGGAGGTCACGATGAAGCCGGAGCCGGTCGAGGCTTTGGCGTTTGCGATGCTCTCGCGGAGGAAGCGGGTGCGGTTTTCGAAGCTGCCGCCGAATTCGCCGGGGCGGTTGTAGGCGGAAAGCAGCTCGCAGCCGAGGTAGCGGTGGCAGGCCTTGACGTCAACCCCGTCGAAGCCGGCGAGCTCCGCTTCATGGGCGGCCTCTCCGTAGCGCTCGATGAGGCGCTTGATATAGTCGTCCGAGACGATGCGGTCGGCGGGGATGGGGCTGTCCTTCTCAAAAATGGGGTTGTTGTAGGCAATCAGCGGGGCGGGAGTCCCGTGCGGCTTGCTGTAGCGGCCGGAGTGGGTCGCCTGCATGATGATGAGCGGGGCGTAGCCAAATTTCTTCATCGAAATTTCGCGGATGCGGTCGTTCATGGCGCGGTAGGCGTCGATGTTGTCTTTGTTGATCCAGAGCTGGCGGGGATTGGCGCGGCCCTCCTCCCAGACGGCGGTCGCCTCCTCCCAGATGAGGCCGGCGCCGCTTTCGGCGAAGCGGTCGTAGCGGCGGAGGGTGAGGGCGTCCGGCTTGCCGTCGGCGGTGCCGTCGCAGCCCTCCATCGGCTGGATGGCGATCCGGTTGGGGATGACATGCCCGTCAATGGTGAGGGGGGTTCCCAGAACGGCGGCGTTTTCAGAAAAAGGCAAAACAATTTGCTCTTTTTCCGCCGCGGCGCGGAGCTCGTCAATGGATTTGTAGTGGAACATACAGAGGGCCTCCTGCTTTAATTTTTTGCCCGCCTGTCCGGTTGGACGGGAAGATTGTATGAGCCGTCCAGTTTTCTTGCGAAAAGGACCTGTTTTTTTCTTTATTTTTATGATAGAATAAAAAGAAGGAAAATTGTAGGCTTTGCTTTGGGTTTTCCATGTAAAATTTGCTTTTCTTTCCGGCCTGATTTGCTGTAAAAGTCAATTTTTACATAGCATCCCGCAAAAAATGCAGACAAATGCGCGGGGATTGGGAGTATCATGGGAGCAAGCGCTCATGACGGCCCGCGCGCACGTGCGCCCGTGAGCAGAGGTCCGACAGCATATTAGGAAAGGATGGATCCACATGAACCAGATGAAGACCGGACTCACTTCGGTCACCTTCCGCCAGAAGAGCGTCGAGGAGATCATCGCGCTGGCGGCGAAGGCCGGACTTTCCGGCATCGAGTGGGGCGGCGACGTCCACGTCCCGCCCGGAGACCCCGCAGCTGCCGCCGAGACGGCCCGCAAAACCCGGGAGGCGGGGCTTTGCGTCCTCTCCTACGGCTCCTACTACCGGGGCCTGGAGGGGGAGGATTTCGGCCCTGTCCTCGCTTCCGCCAAAGCGCTCGGCGCACCGGTTATCCGGGTCTGGGCGGGGCAGAAGACCTATGAGGAGAGCAGTTTCGCGGAATTTGCGGCTCTGGCCCGCCGGTTTCGGGCCGCCGCCGAAATGGCCGCCGCAGAGGGCATCCGGGTCGCCTTCGAGTACCACCGCGGCACCGCCACCCAGACCGCCAGGGGCGCGCTCGCCCTCCTCAGGGCGGCGGACTGCCAGAACCTCGGCTGCTACTGGCAGCCGAACCCCGACATCTCCCACGCCGAACAGCTTTCCGAGATCGACGCGCTGCTGCCCTACCTTGCGAACATCCACGTCTTCTGCTGGACCGGCAAAAACGAGCGCCACCTCCTCTCCGAGGGGACGGACCGCTGGCGCGACTACCTTGCCCACATCGGGAAGAGCGGGAGAAGCCACGACTTTATCCTCGAATTTGTGCTGAACGACAGCGACGAGGCGTTTTTCGCCGATGCGGAGACCCTCGAGTCGCTGCTCAAATAGCCCGAAACTACTTAGGAGGACACCACCATGAAACCGAAAGCAGCATTTATCAATGAACGGGCGGAAAACCGGCTCGCCGACGCATTCGACGCCGCGACCGAAGCCGCGCTCCGCGAGGCGCTCGAGTTCCCCGCCGAGACCATCCTGCCCGAAAACTTCGAGCAGCACCGCGATTACCTCGCTGAAACCGAGTACCTCTTTGCCACCTGGGGGATGCCGGACCTCACCGAGGAGCAGATCCGCGGCTATTTCCCCGCCCTCAAGGCGGTCTTTTACGCCGCGGGGTCGGTGCAGCACTTCGCCCGCCCGTTTCTAAACTGCGGCGTCAAGGTCTTCAGCGCCTGGGCCGCCAACGGCGTGCCGGTCGCCGAGTACACCGTCGCTCAGATCATCCTCGCGGGCAAGGGCTTTTTCCAGGGGCTGCGCCGGCAGGAAAAGGAGGGGCGGGACGCGTTTTACGCCTACAGCGATTCCTTCCCCTGCAACTACGGGACAAAGGTCGGCATCCTCGGCGCGGGGATGATCGGGTCGCTGGTGCTCGAGATGCTCAAATCCTACCGGTTCGAGGCGCTGGTCTACGACCCCTTTGCGAGCGATGAGAAGCTCGCGGCCTTAAACGCCCGCCGCGCCACCCTCGAGGAGATCTTCTCCGAGTGCCAGACCATCTCCTGCCACATCGCAAACCTCCCCACTACCCAGAAGATGCTCCGGTACGAGCACTTCTCCCGGATGAAGAAGAACGCGACCTTCATCAACACCGGCCGCGGCGCGCAGGTCGTCGAGGAGGACCTCATCCGCGCCCTCAGGGAGGAACCGGACCGCACCGCCCTGCTCGACGTCACCTTCCCCGAGCCGCCCGAGAAGGACAGCCCCCTCTGGACCATGCCGAACGTCTTCCTCACCCCCCACATCGCGGGCAGCATGAACCGGGAGATCGCCCGGATGGGCTCCTACATGCTCGAGGAGTTCGAGGCGTTCACCAGCGGACGCCCCTGCCGCTACGAGGTTTCCATGAAGATGCTGGAAACGATGGCCTGACGCGATGAACTCCCCCCTCATCTCCCAGCTCAAATACAGCGAGACGAGCCAGTCCCCGCACGAGCACTTCCACCTCACCTGCGAGATGGTCTTTGTCAACGCGGGGAAGGCGGAATTCCTCATCGACGGCAGGCGGTATTTGGCGGAAAAGAATTCCATCGTCTTTATCAGCAGCTATGAGCGGCACGAGATCCGCATTATCGAGCAGCCCTACCACCGCTATTTCGCGATGGTGCAGGCGGCGGAGCTCGAGCGCGCGCTGCCCTCCTCCCCCCTGCCGGGCATCTTCAAAAACCGCCCGGCGGGCTTTGCCCACTGCGTCTCCCTCGCCGCCTTCGGGGACGAGCCGGAGCGGCTCTTTGCCGCCCTATGCCGGGAGGCGGATTCCGGCGCGCCCTATGCCGGGCAGATGGTGCGCAGTCTGCTCGAGCAGATCCTCATCCTGGTCGCCCGCGCCTGCCCGCAGAATTTCGCGGCGCGGGAGGGCAGCCGCAGCGGCCGGGTGCGGGAGATCCAGCAGTACATCGAGGAGCATTTTACCGAGGAGCTGCGCATTTCCGAGCTCGCCGAGCGGTTTTTTGTCAACCACTGCTACCTCACCCACATTTTTAAGGAGCAGGTGGGCTACAGCCCCAAGCAGTACATCCTCTTAAACCGGCTGTCCTACGCCAAGGAGCTGCTCGAGACGACCGGGCTGCAGGTCTCCCAGATCGCCTACCAGTGCGGGTTCGGGGACACAAACAATTTCATCCGCTCCTTCCGCGAATGGTTCGGGATGGCGCCCAATCAGTACCGGCAGAGCCAGCAGCATCGCTGATTTATGCCGCCCGCAGGCGGATGAATGCCCCTACAGAGGGGTGCGTGCGGCTTGCGCGATTCCTGAACAACAAAATCGATAGGGGTAGAACCCTCGCGGGGTAACATGGCCCCAGAGGCGCGGCTCGTTCGCGCCAGCCGAAACCCAGCGCGTGGAAAAACGCCGCGGCGACATGTCCTGCGCGGTCACGCGCCACGCGCATGAATTATTGGAGGTGTTTCCATGCAGTTCCCAACCCAGTTTATCTGCGCATCCCACGACTACGCCGACTTTGACCGACAGGTCCCGGCTCCGTACCTGCGGAGAAGCTTCACCCTCGCCAGTCAGCCGGAGAAGGCGGAGATCCTTGTCACCGGCCTCGGCTTTTACCGCCTGTTTGTAAACGGCCGGGAGATCACCAAAGGGATCCTCGCGCCCTACATCAGTTCGCCGGACGACCTCGTCTATTTTGACCGCTACGACGCCGCGAGCCTCCTGCGCCCTGGCGAAAATGTGATCGGCCTCATCCTCGGCAACGGGATGCAGAACGGCTTCGGCGGCTATATCTGGGATTTCGATAAGGCCCGCTGGCGCGGCGCGCCGATGGCCGCCCTCCGGCTGGAGGCGGACGGCTTTGCCCTCGAGAGCGACTGCGCCTTCAAGACCCACCCCTCCCACATCCTGATGGACGAGCTGCGCTCCGGCGAGTATGTCGACGCCCGCCTGGAAATCCCCGGCTGGGCCGCCCCCGGGTTTGACGACAGCTCCTGGGCAAGCGCGCTGCCCGCCACCTCCCCCCGCGGGGAATTCCGTATCTGCGAGGCTGAGCCGATCGTCTGCTCGGAGGAGCTGCGCCCCGTCTCCATCACCCCCTATCAGGAGGGCTACCTCTACGACTTCGGGGTCAATACCGCCGGGCGCTGCCGGCTGAAGATCACCGGTAAACCGGGACAGGAGGTCTTCACCTCCCACTGCGAGTGGTTCCACGACGGCATTCTCGACCAGAGCAACATCAATTTCGGCAGCCGCGGCGACCCCCGCGCCCATTACGTCCAGTGCAACCGCTACATCTGCAAAGGGGAGGGCGAGGAGGTTTACGCCCCCTGCTTTGCCTACTACGGCTTCCGGTACGTCTATGTCAGGGGGATTACGGCAAAGCAGGCGACGCCGGACCTCCTCACCTTTGAGGTCATGCACTCCGACCTCAAAGAGCGCGGCGGATTTGCCTGCTCGGACGAGACGGCCAATCTGCTCCAGCAGTATACCCGGCGCTCCACCCTCGCGAATTTCTACTACTTCCCGACCGACTGCCCCCACCGTGAGAAAAACGGCTGGACCGGTGACGCCGCTCTTTCGGCTGAGCATACCCTTTTAAACCTGAGCCCGGAGAAGAGCTACCGCGAGTGGCTGCGCAGCGTCCGCCGCGCCCAGGCAGGGGACGGAGCCCTGCCCGGCATCGTCCCGACCGGCGGGTGGGGGTATGACCGCCTGACCGGCCCGGCCTGGGACTGCGCCCTGACCTACCTGCCCTACTTCACCTGGCGGTACCGCGGCGATCTGGAGATTGTCAAGGAAAACGCCGCCGCCATTTTCCGGCACCTCTTCTTCCTCTCGAGCCGGGTGAGAGAGGACGGGCTCATCGCCTTCGGGCTGGGCGACTGGTGCCCGCCCGGGCGGGGGGCAGGCGACTATGTCTGCCCGCTTGCCTTCACCGATTCGGTCATCTCGATGGACATCGCCCGCAAGGCGGCCCGGATGTTCGGCGCCATCGGCAGGCAGGCGGAGCGGGAGTACGCGGAAAGCCTGGCAGGACGGCTCCGCGCGGCGGTGCGCGCAAACCTCATCGACTTCGGAACGATGACGGCCGCCGGCTCCTGCCAGACCGCCCAGGCGATGGCCATCTACTACGATATTTTTGAGGAAGGGGAGAAGCCGGCGGCGTTTACCCGGCTGCTCGACTTCATCGACGAGCGGGGCGGCCATTTTGACACCGGCATCCTGGGCGCGCGGGTGATTTTCCATGTCCTCTCCGCCTTTGACCGGGCCGACCTCGCCTTTGAGATGATCACAAGGCCCGATTTCCCCTCCTACGGCAACTGGATTGCCCGGGGCGCCACCTCGCTCTGGGAGGACTTTCAGCCGGCCGGCGGGGAGGTCAACTCCTTAAACCACCATTTCTTCGGGGACATCAGCAGCTGGTTCATCCAGTCTATCGGCGGCATCGTCCTAAACCCCGACGGCGCGGACGCCGCCCGGCTGGACATCGCGCCGCATTTTGTGGAGAAGCTCACCCACGCCGAAGCCTTCCACATCGCCCCGGCGGGCCGCATCTCCTCGGCCTGGAAGCGGGAAGGGGAGGGGGTTGCGCTCACCCTCGCAATCCCGGAGGGGATGCACGGGCAGCTCCGCGCGCCGAAGGGCTGGCTCTTCGAGGACGGGAGGGCCGTCCGCCCCGCCGCCTCGGGCGAATACCGGCTGCTCCCCGCCCGCGTTTTGTACCGGGCGTAGTCCTGTGGTAAAAAAGCTGCGGTACGGCAATACCAACACCTTTTTTGTGCAGGGCGTCGGGATGCGCGGGATCCCCCGTGTTCCGGCGGCGCATTACCCCCCTCGACCACATCGGGCTTGTCAGCGCGAATATCTCGCCGCTTCAGCGGGACTGGGCGCGCGTGATGCGTTGCCGCCCGTGCGTCATTTACTGCGCGCACGCGAATGAGAAGGCGCTGCGGCAGGAAATCTGCGGACGCCGGGAATTGCCGGCAAAAAGGAAAAAGAAGACCGCCCGGAACGGCGCTGACGCGCTGCTCCGGGCGGTTTTGTGCGGTTTTTACAGGTTTTCAGGCAGCTCGACCGCGACTTCATGGCCGGACTCGGAGGAGCGGATGATGCCGTCGATGATGGCCTGGTTGTAGATGATCTGGGAGGTCGGGATGGGGGCGGGCTTGCCCTCGAGGATGGCGTCGACGAAGGAGCGGACCTTCAGGTAGAAGCGGTCCTCGCCCTGGTCGGTGAGGGGGACGGGGGTGTAGGTCGGGGTGCCGAACTGGTCGTGGAAGAGGGTGACGTCGCCGCAGCTGCCGTCCCACGCGCCGCCCCAGAGGCTCTCGGGGTTGGCGGGCTCGATCCGCAGGCCGGCGTCGGTGCCGAGGATGATGGTCGCGCCGGTGGTGTTCATGTGCATCGCCCAGGACATCCGGAAGTCGAGGGTGATGCCGCCCTCCAGCCGGATAAAGGCCGCCGAGAAGTCGTCGACGCTGAAGCGCTTGGCGTCCGCCTCGGGGGTGTATTTGGGGTTTTTGCCGAAGTAGTCGTAGGCAGAGGCCGAGACGGTGAGGGGCTTCGGGTAGCCGATGGCGTTTAGGACCATATCGAGGGCGTAGCAGCCGATGTCCGCGAGGGCGCCGACGCCGGCGAGGTCCTTCTCAATAAAGGTGCTGCCGGGGATGCCGCGGCGGCGGCCGCCGCCGGTCTGGATGTAGTAAATCTTGCCGAGGACGCCGGAGTCGACGACCTCTTTGATCTTGCGCATCCGGGAGTCGTAGCGGGGCTGGAAGCCGATGGTGACGATCTTGCCGGCCTCCTTCTCCGCTTTCATGATCTCGAGGGCCTCGTCCAGATGGACGGTCATGGGCTTTTCAAGCAGGACATGGCAGCCGGCGCGGAGGGCTTGAATGGTGCACTCGGCGTGGGTCGAGTTGTAGGTGCAGACGCTGACGGCGTCGGGCTTCATCTCGTCGAGCATGGTTTGGGTGTTCTCGTAGTCCTTAGCGTCGGTCAGGCCGAATTCGTCTAAGAAGGCGCGGGCCTTGCCGGGGATGAGGTCGGAGCCTGCAACGATCTCGACGTCCTCCATCTGCGCGTAGGCGCGCATGTGGGCGTGGGCGATGCCGCCGGTGCCGATGATTGCAATGCGGAGCTTTTTCATGGGCGGTCTCCTTTCGGAACAAAGGTATTTGCTGTCATTATAGCGCGGATGGGACGGCATTTGCAAGCAAAATTTTTGCAAAAAAAGCAAAATTTTTGGAATTATCGGAGAATGCGGCCGTTAACACCCTTCGCCGGCCAGCACGCCGGTCGCGAAGGCGATCTGGAGGTTGAAGCCGCCGGTGTAGCCGTCGACGTCGAGCAGCTCGCCGGCAAAATAGAGGCCGCTTGCCAGCTTGGAGGCCATCGTCTTGGGGTTTACCTCCCGGACGTCGACCCCGCCCGAGGTGATGATCGCCTCCTCGATGGGGCGGAAGCCCACGGGGGTGAGGGCGTAGCCCTTGAGGGTCTCGAGAAGGCGGCGGCGCTGCTCCTTGGTGATGCGGTTGACCTTCTCCTCAAGGGGGATGCCGGCCCGCCGCAGCAGGACGGGGATGGCCTTGCGCGGGAGGAGCTCGCCCAGGCTGTTGACGGCGTCTTTATTCTGGAATTTCGCAAAATCCCGCAGGAGACGGCGGTCCAGCTGCTCCTCCGAAAGGCCGGGCTTCCAGTCGATGGAAAGGCGGTAGCCTTTCCCCTTGAGCATCGTGGCGCAGAAAGCGGCGGTGCAGGGCCCCTCCGGCTTTTGGCCCTCCATGTGGGCGGAGGCGGAGAGGACGAGCGGCCCGCTTACGCCGAAATGGGTGAAGAGCAGCTCGCCCAGCTCGGAGAAAACCGGCTTCTCCCCGCGGTAAACGGTGAGGGTGACGTTTTTGAGGGAAAGCCCCTGCATCTCCCGCGGCTCCTTCTCCTCGGTGAGGATGGGGATAAGGGAGGGGACGGGGGGAATAATGCGGTGGCCCGCCTGGGCCGCGAGGGCGTAGCCGTCGCCGGTCGAGCCGGTCTGAGGGTAGGACATGCCGCCGCAGGCGAGGAGGGTAGCGGCGGCGCGGAATTCCCGCCCGTCCCCGCAGCGGACCCCAAGGACCGTCTTTTGCTCCTCGTCTATGAGGAGGGAGGAAACGCGGGCGTTTATCACGGGGACGTTCAGCTCCCGGAGGGCGCGCTCGAGGACAGCTAAGACGTCGGCAGCCCGGTCCGACTGGGGGAAGACGCGGCTGCCGCGCTCGGTTTTGAGCGGGAGGCCGCGCGACTCAAAAAAAGCGATGGTGTCGGCGGTCGAGAAGCGGGCGAAGGCAGAGTAGAGAAAGCGCGGGTTGCGGGGGATGTTGGCGAGGAGGGCGTCCTGCCCGCAGTTGTTGGTGACGTTGCAGCGGCCCTTGCCGGTAATGAGCAGCTTGCGGCCGGGACGGGGATTGCGCTCGAGGAGGAGGACGGATTTCCCGCGCTGCGCGGCGGTGATGGCCGCCATCATGCCGGCAGGGCCCGCGCCGATGACGATCAGGTCGGTTTGGTTCATATGGCACCTCGTGGGGGATTTTTGATGTATAGATGGTGGGGGTGTGTGCAGTTCGTCCCTATAGACGGGACAGGCGGTTCACGCAATTCCTGCACAACAATAAATCAATAGGGGTGGAACCCCTTGCGGAGGAACATGCGCCAGCCGAAGCCCGGCGCGGGGAAGGCTGCCGCGGCGATTTGTCCAGCGCGGTCACGGACTAGTCACAAAAAGGAAGATTGCGGGGGAACAGGCATCAGTGGCGTGACTTGTTCACGCTGCCGAAGCCCGGCGCGGGGAAGGCTGCCGCGGCGACTTGTCCAGCGCGGTCACGGGCTAGTCACAAAAAAGGCCACGGGGGAACATGCGCCAGGGGCGTGACCTGTTCACGCCAGCCGAAGCCCGGCGCGGGGAAGGCTGCCGCGGCGATTTGTCCAGCGCGGTCACGCGCCGGGCTCGTCATTGTCCAGCGCGGTCACGCGCATTCTGGTAGACGTGGTATTCGTCCCAGATGCTCTCCAGGCGGCGGAAAGTGCCGACGACCTCCTCCTGCTTGTTCATCGAGACCTGAACGAGCAGGGCGTTCAGTAAGCTCAGTGGGGCGACCAGCGAATCCACAAAGGAGTTCATGTCGCTGCGGGCGGAGAGAAGATAGGTGGCGTCCTGGGCGAGGGGGGAGTTCGGGCCGTCCGTGACCGCGATGATCTTCGCGCCGGAGCGCGCGGCAAAGGAGAAGGCCTGCACCGTCATGTTGGAGTAGCGGGGGAAGCTGATGCCGATGACCGCGTCCTCGCTGCCGACCCGCATGATCTGTTCAAACAGGTCGCTGCTGCTCGTTGTCGTGACAAGCCGCACATTCTCAAACATGAGGTTTAAGTAGTAGTGGGCAAAGCGCGCGAGGGCCGAGGCGCTGCGGTCGCCGATGACGTAGATGCTGCGGGCGTTGGCAATCGCGGCGGCGGCCTCCTCAAAGTCGCGGCGGGAGGTCTCCTCCAAAGTCCGCTTGATCTTGTCCATGTCCTGGGTGAGGACCTCCTCCAGAACGCTGCCCGCGCCGATCCGGTCGCGGGTGACCTCAATGCGCTGGACCGAGGTGAGCTGGGTGCGGATGATCTGCTGGAGCGCCCTGGAAAGGTCGGGATAACCCTCAAAGCCGATCTCGTAGGCGAAGCGGACGACGGTCGATTCGCTGACGCCCACCGTCGCGCCGAGCTTCGCGGCGGTCATGAAGGCCGCCTTGTCCGCGTGGGCGGAAATGTAGTCGGCAATTTTTTTCTGCCCCTTGGAAAACTGGGGGTATTTGTCTTCGATTTCTGCAAGAATGTCCATCTGACTGCCTCCTCTGCGCGGAGAATCTCTTCCTATTATAATCCCTCCGGATGGTTTTTGCAAGAACTCTTCTGTTTTCCTGCAAAATCACCGAAAGAGGGCGGGGAAACGGCGCGATTTTTGTCGGGAGTATATTCGATCGGGCGGCGGGCACAATTCTTGCGGGGAGCAGCAAATTTTCTCAAAACCTCCCGGAAAAGTTCACAAATTGTTAACAATTGCCTATTGACAACAGAGGAAAATCGTGTTAATCTTATATTAGCACTCGAGGATAGTGAGTGCTAAGTGAAAGAGGTGAGAATGGTGAAGGCGCTGGATACGCGCAAGCTTGATATTCTGAAGCTGGTGGTCGACCGGTACATCCGAACAGGGGAACCGGTCGGATCCAAGACGGTTTCCGAAGCGCTCAGCTACGCGGTGTCGCCGGCGACGATCCGCAACGATATGGCCGCCCTCGAGCGGCTGGGGTATTTGGAGCAGCCGCACACCTCGGCCGGGCGGATCCCTTCCTACCGCGGCTACCGGTTTTATATTGCGAACCTGATGCCGCGCCGGCCGCTTTCGGAATACGACCGCAAAAACATCGAGGACACCTTATTAAACGGGGATTTAAACCCCCGCACCCTCATTGAAAACGCGGTGAACCTGCTCGCGCAGGTGACCGGCTGCGCCATTGTGAGCGCCTCGAGCAAGGTGGACTTTTCGACCATCACGCGGCTGGACGTCATCCCCGCCGGGAGGCGGCTTTACGCCCTGCTCCTCATCACGTCGAGCGGCGCGGTGGAGAACCGGGTCTGCCGGCTGGATTTCGAGCTCTCAAACGAGCAAATCTCCTTCTTCGTCAACTTCATCCGGCAGAACCTGACCGGGATGCGGATCGATGAGCTGACCAACCAGAAGATGCTCGAGCTCGGGGTGGCGCTGGGGCCTTACGGCGCGGCGCTGGCTCCGCTGCTGTACGGCATCTACGACATCGCCGGGAAGCTCAGGCAGCAGAGGTTCGAACTCCGCAACGAGAGCGCGCTGCTCGCCAGAGCGGATTTCCAGGCGGAGAGCATAAAGGACTTCCTCCAGGTGCGGCAGCAGCTTGAGCCGCTGCTGGGCCGGGGGATCAGCGGGATCCAGATCGTCTTCGGGGATGAAAGCGAGGAATTCAAGGTCGCGAATTCCAGCCTGATTGTCACCGGCTACAGCCGGGCGGGCAAGCGGGCGGGAAGCCTCGGCGTGATCGGCCCCCTGCGGCTGGACTACAGCCGGATTATCCCCTATATCGAGTATCTGTCGGATACCGTTTCCCGGCTGATTACCGAACAGTATGACGAACGAAAGGACTGATTCGCAAAGTGGGTAAGAAGGATACAGATAAAGAAGAACTTGAGCTCGAGCTTGAACCCGAGCAGCAGGACGCGCCTGCCGCAGAGGAGGACGCCCCCGCGGAATCCCCTGCCGCTGAGGAGGAAAAGCCCGACGAGCTCGAACAGCTCAAAAAGGAAAACGCAGACCTCTCGGATCGCCTGCTCCGCCAGCTGGCCGAATTCGACAACTTCCGCAAGCGCACTGCGCGGGAAAAGGACGAGATCGGCGTGGTGGCCAAGAGCAAATGCATCCTGGAGCTGCTGCCCGTCCTGGACAACTTTGAACGGGCCATGACCGCCGAATGCGCGGACGCCGAGTTCAAAAAGGGGATGGAGCTCATCTTCAAATCCATGAAGGACGCCTTCAAAAAGCTGGGCGTCGAGGAGATCGAGGCGGAGGGCAAGCCCTTCAACCCGGACCTGCATTACGCGGTCTCCACCGTGGAAAACGAGGAGCTGGGCGCCAATACCGTCGCCGCAGTCCTCCAGAAGGGCTACCAGCTGAACGGCAAGGTCATCCGCCACGTGATGGTCGCCGTCGCAAATCCGTAATTCATCATTTTTTAAAAGATACATGCACACAGATTCATTTAGGAGGAATCATTTATGGGAAAAATCATCGGCATTGACTTAGGTACTACCAACTCCTGCGTCGCAGTGATGGAGGGCGGCGAGCCTGTCGTCGTAACCAACCACGAGGGCGCCCGCACCACCCCTTCGGTCGTCGCGTTCTCCAAGGACGGCGAGCGCATGGTCGGCCAGGTCGCGAAGCGCCAGGCCATCACCAACCCCGACCGCACCATCAGCTCGATCAAGCGCCACATGGGCTCGGACTACAAGGTCACCATCGACGGCAAGTCCTACACCCCTCAGGAAGTTTCCGCGATGATCCTGCAGAAGCTCAAATCTGACGCGGAAGCGTATCTCGGCGAGCCGGTCACCGAGGCGGTCATCACCGTCCCCGCTTACTTCACCGACTCCCAGCGCCAGGCGACCAAGGACGCCGGCCGCATCGCGGGCCTGGATGTCAAGCGCATCATCAACGAGCCCACCGCGGCGGCGCTCGCTTACGGCATGGACAAAGAGGGCGACCAGAAGGTCATGGTCTACGACCTGGGCGGCGGCACCTTCGACGTCTCGATCATCGAGATGGGCGAGGGCGTGCAGGAGGTCCTCGCGACCGCCGGCAACAACCACCTCGGCGGCGACGACTTCGACCAGCGCGTCATCGACTGGATGGCCGAGGAGTTCAAGAAGGAAAACGGCATCGACCTCCGCAACGACCGCATGGCCATGCAGCGGCTCAAAGAGGCTGCCGAGAAGGCAAAGATCGACCTCTCCGGCATCACCACCGCCGACATCAACCTCCCCTTCATCACCGCGGATGCGACCGGCCCGAAGCATCTGGCCATGACCCTCACCCGCGCGAAATTCAACGAGCTGACCTCCGACCTCGTCGACGCGACGATGGGCCCGGTCAACCAGGCCCTGAGCGATGCGGGCCTGAGCGCCTCCCAGCTTGACAAGGTCCTCCTCGTCGGCGGCTCCACCCGTATCATCGCGGTGCAGGAGGCTGTCGCCCGGGTCACCGGCAAGGAACCCTCCAAGAACCTGAACCCCGACGAGTGCGTCGCCATCGGCGCAGCCATCCAGGCGGGCGTCCTGGGCGGCGAGGTCAAGGGGCTGCTGCTCCTCGACGTCACCCCCCTGTCCCTCGGCCTTGAGACCCTGGGCGGCGTCTTCACCAAGATCATCGAGCGCAACACCACCATCCCGGTCAAGAAGCAGCAGATCTTCTCCACCGCCGCGGACGGCCAGACCTCGGTTGAGATCCACGTCCTGCAGGGCGAGCGCGAATTCGCAAAGGACAACAAGACCCTCGGCATGTTCCGTCTCGACGGCATCCCTGCGGCTCCCCGCGGCGTCCCGCAGATCGAGGTGACCTTCGACATCGACGCCAACGGCATCGTCCACGTCTACGCCAAGGACCTCGGCACCGGCAAGGAGCAGCAGATCACCATTACCTCCTCCACCAACATGTCCAAGGAGGACATCGACAAGGCGGTCAAGGAGGCGGAAGCCTTCGCGGCCGAGGACAAGAAGGCCCGTGAAGAGGTCGACATCCGCAACGGCGCCGACCAGATGGTCTTCCAGTCCGAAAAGACCCTCAAGGAGATCGGCGACAAGGTCGACGCTTCCCAGAAGGCGGAGCTGGAAACCAAGATCAATGAGCTCAAGGAAGCCCTCAAGGGCAGCAGCATCGAAACCATCAAGCAGAAACAGGATGAGCTCCAGAAGGTCTTCTATGCGGTCTCCGAGAAGCTCTACCAGGCCCAGGCTGCGCAGCAGCAGGCGGCCGGCCCCGATATGGGCGCCAACCCCGGCGCTTCCGCCCAGGGCGGCGACCCCAACGTTGTGGACGCCGATTTCCGCGAAGTGAACGACGACAACAAATAAGCTGACATCGTGCCGACGGGTGTATCTGAGCTTTCCTTCAGGTGCACCCTATGGTGCTGTCTAGAAACAACGGGAGGTACCGCCATTGGCTGAGAAACGTGATTATTATGAAGTGCTGGGAGTGCAGAAGGGCTGTTCGGAGGAGGAGCTGAAGAAGGCTTACCGCCAGATGGCCAAGAAGTACCACCCGGACTTGAACCCCGGCGACAAGGATGCCGAGGAAAAATTTAAGGAGGTCAACGAGGCCTATGAGGTCCTTTCCGACCCGCAGAAGCGTTCCCGCTACGACCAGTTCGGGCACGCGGGGGTCGACCCCTCCTACGGCGGCGGCGCGGATCCCTTTGGCGGCGGCTTCGGCGGCTTTGACATGGGGGATATCGGGGATATTTTCGAGGGCTTTTTCGGCGGCGGCTTCGGCAGCAGCCGGCGGGCCAGCCCCAACGCGCCCCGGCGCGGCAGCGATATCCGGGTGCAGGTGAGCATCTCCTTCTTTGAGGCCTGCGCGGGCGTCAAGAAGCGGCTGAGCGTCGCCAAGACCGAGTCCTGCCCCGACTGCCGGGGGACCGGCGCGGAGAATGGGACCGCCATGCGGTCCTGCCCCGACTGCGGCGGCACCGGCCAGGTCCGGGTCCAGCAGCGGACCCCCTTCGGGATGATGAGCAGCCAGCGCCCCTGCGAGAAGTGCGGCGGACGCGGCCGGATCATCGAGAAATCCTGCCCCAAATGCGGCGGCAGGGGCTACAGCAGCACGACCAAGACGGTCGAGGTCCAGATCCCGGCCGGCATCGACGACGGGCAGACCCTCTCGCTGGGAGGGCAGGGCAACGCGGGCACCAACGGCGGCCCGGCGGGCGACCTGCTGGTCCTTGTCTCGGTCCGTCCCGACAGCCTGTTCACCCGGAAGGACTACGACATCTACTGTGAGATCCCGGTCTCCTTCTATCAGGCTGTGGCGGGCGACGAGCTGACCGTCCCGACCATCGACGGCAATGTCAAATACAACCTCCCCGAGGGGACCCAGCCCGGCACCGTCTTCCGGCTGCGCGGCAAGGGCGTCCAGCGCTTGAACGGGCGCGGGCGGGGCGACCAGTATGTCACCGTCACCGTCGAGGTGCCTAAAAACCTCACCCGCCAGCAGATCGAAAAGCTCAAGGAATTCGACGACGCTGTGACCGACAAGCAGACGTCCAAGAAAAAGAAGTTCTCCGACAAGCTCAAGGAGATGTTCGAGGAGAAGAAAGGCGAATAACTCATCGCGCGGAGCGGCAGGACACCCTGCCGCTTTTTTGCATATATTTTTGTATATATAATGAAGAAAGTGTAGGTTTGTCAAAGATATTGGACAGCGAACTCTAAGGGAGAAAGCCAGCCTAGAGGTCTCATAGGGAAGTTGTTGGAATGGCGGTTGTGGACAGCAAGCTGGTTTGCGAAATCGGCCAGAGAGAAGAAG
>DVKD01000058.1 GCA_018716285.1 Candidatus Merdivicinus faecavium | reverse complement strand
AGCTTCACATTTCTTGCTTCGCTTTCGTCTGCCTGGAATTACTTGAAATCTTTTCTGAGTTCCTTCAAAAGAATCTCTCAGGGTCTTTCGTTCATTCGATATTGTTTAATTTTCAAGCTCCATCTCGCTGTCCCTCTTTGTGGTCAGCCTATTTATTTTACCACTTCTCTCAGGCTTTGTCAAGAGGTTTTTCAAAAGTTTTTCAAGCTTTCTTTCCTCTCAACCGCCCCTCGCGAGACAGCTTACTTAGTATACCGCCTTTTCCGCCTTTTGTCAACAGGTTTCCAAGCAGTTTTCCCTTTTTCCTACTTTTCAGGTGTTTTCTGTCATTTTTTTGTAAATTTATGGAAACAGGCTACTGTGTCAGCTTCTCGATCATCTGTCCGTAAAGCTCCGGCGCAAACTTTTTAAAGTTCCGCACAATCAGTTCCGCCTGTTCCCGGTCCGGCGCATAAAGCGACATGGAGAAAAAGGCCAGCTCCCCCTCGTGCAGGGTGGCGCTCACCTGAAAGCCGCTTCCTTCCGCGCGGATCTCGGTCTGGATTTCCTTCTCTCTGCGCACACGTGCAGCCAATTCCTTTCCATGCAAGTCAATAAACTCCCGCAGAGAGGCAGGCAGCGTCTTGCCGAGGCTCTTTACCGTCTCTTCCCCAAACCCGGTGATCTGGTAGACAAGCCCCCTCTCTCCTACGAGCGACAGAATATTTCCATACCGTTCAAGCTCCTGCGTCGCTGTGCTGAGGCTGAAGTAGTCGACCAACCCTTCTCCGCAGCAAACCTCGCAAATCTCCTCCCAGCGCAGCGCGCCCCCCGCGGAGACAAGCAGGTAGCAGATCAGCACCTTGATCTCATGCCCCTCTTTCAGACCGCCGGCCGGGATGCCGGCAAGAACCGGTTCCGCCATACCGCAACATCCTTTCCATCATAAATAAATTCCGCCTGCCAGGCCGGCCCCTACTCTTCCAGAATCTCCAGCGCCCGCCGGTACTTTTCCTGCCGCGCCTGCACTTCCCCCGGCATGCCGCTGCCCGCCAGCCTGCTCTCGTCGGCGTTGTGAACAAGGTCGGCGCGCTTGACCGCCCGCGCCACCGGGTTTTGCCGGATGGCCCGCACATAGTCGAAGTAATCCGTCCCTTTTTCGCGGGTCAGCAGCCGCACCGCCTCCACCACCTCCCGAGGGAATTCCCGGGCAAGCCGTTCGAGGGTGACGGAGGTATCTTCGACGACGTCGTGCAGCAGCGCCGCGCAGACGGCCGTCTCGTCCTCCATCTGCTCAGCCAGATGAATGGGGTGAAAAATGTAGGGCACCCCGCCCTTGTCCACCTGCCCGTGATGCGCCTCGTACGCCAGCTTCAGCGCCTTGTTTGTGAGCTCCGTATAGATCATTTTCTGCCCTCCCGCGGCTAAAACCAGTAATGCGGACAATCCCGGAATTCCTCCGGAAGCGGGCCTTCGCCCAGATCTGCCGCCAGGACAGAAGGCTCGTCCGGGAACTTCCAGCGGTTCAGGTACTCGATAAAGTCCTCGGCGACATAATGCGCCACGCCGTTTTTGATATAGCGTTCCAGCTCCGGCCCTTCCCACAGCCATCTGCAAAAGTCGCCGCACCACTCATCCAGCGCGTCCGCCACCTCGTCCGGCACCCGGTAAGCGAGCGCCGGCCCGTCGGATGAAATGACAATCATTTTCATGCGGAATCCTCCTGTTCCAGCTGAAAAGCCCCGCAGAACCGCCGCATTTTTCGACAATTCCGCCATTTTTCTCCCACTACTATTGTATCATAAATCCCAAAAGAAAAAAAGTCCCCTTCCCAATGTTTGTAGGGACTGTAAAACCGCCCCGAAATCTTTCCGCATCCCCTTTACAAATCCTGCCCAAACAGGTAAAATAGATAACAGAAACCTCCGATCCTCTCCGCTGTCCCCGGGCAGCGTCCCGCAGGGGAGCGCCTCCGATTTTCCGCCATGCAACCAGGCTGCCGTCCCCCGGACAGTCTGGTTTTTTTGCAAAAGGGAGGTTTCCGCCGCCATCCAGCGTCCCCAGAAAGGAGCTTTTCTATGCCTTCCTGCATCCTCAAGAACCTGCATATCGTCAGCCCCGCCGACTCCATCGATTTCACCGGCGACATCCGCATCGCGGATGGGAAATTCGCCGCCGTGGGGCCCCGCCTTTCGCCGGAGCCGGGCGACGCCGTCCATGACCTTTCCGGTCTGACCGCCTTCCCCGGCCTCATTGACATGCACGTCCACCTCCGCGACCCCGGTTTTCTCCACAAGGAGGACATCTTCACCGGCTGCGAGGCGGCCGCCGCGGGCGGCGTCACCGCGGTCGCCTGTATGCCCAATACCGACCCCGTCGCCGACTGCCCCGAAATTCTCCGTTATATTGTAGAGAAAGGGGCTGCCGCCAAAGCCCGCGTCTACCCCGTCGCCGCCATCACCCGCGGGATGAAGGGGGAAGCCCTCACCGACATGGCCGCCCTCAAGGCCGCCGGGGCCGTCGCTGTCTCGGATGACGGCAAGCCGGTCCCCTCCGCCCGCCTCATGCGGGAGGGGATGTGCCTCGCGCGGGAAAACGGCCTGCTCACCATCTCCCACTGCGAGGATCTCGAGCTCATAAACGGCGGCATCATGCACAAGGGCTCCGTCTCGGAGGAGCTGGGCGTCCCCGGCATGGACCGGGCGAGCGAGGATTTCATCACCGCGCGGGAAATCGCCCTCGCCGAATCCACCGGCGCGCCCATCCACATCGCCCATGTCTCGACCGCGGGGGCGGTCGCCTTCATCCGGGCTGCCAAAAAACGCGGCCTGCCCGTCACCTGCGAGACCGCGCCCCACTACTTCCTCCTCACCCACGAGCTCCTCCGCAGCCGGGACGCCGATTACCGGATGAACCCCCCCCTTCGGGAGGAAGCGGACGTCGCCGCCATCCGGGAGGCGGTCGTAGACGGCACCATCGACTGCATCGTCACCGACCACGCCCCCCACGCCGCTTTCGAAAAGGCGAATTTCCGCACCGCCCCCAACGGGGTCGTCGGGCTGGAGACCAGCTTTGCGGCAAGCTTCACCGCGCTGGTCAAGACCGGCCTCCTCCCCCTGTCCGGCCTCATCGAGCGGATGAGCAGCCGCCCTGCCGCCATCCTCGGCGTCCCCGGCGGGCACATCCGGGTGGGAGCGCCCGCCGACCTCACCGTCGCCGACCTTTCGCAAAGCTGGACTGTCGAACCGGACAAGCTCCGCTCCAAATCCAAAAACACCGTCTTCAAGGGGATGGAGCTGACCGGCAGGGTCGTCCTCACCCTCAAAGGCGGAGAAACTGTCTACACCATTTTATAAAAGGAGAGATCATTATGTCTTTTGAACGTCTGATTGCCAAAATTCAGGAAACCAAAAACCCCACCGTTGTCGGCCTTGACCCGAGCTACAGCTATGTGCCGGAATTTATCCGCAGAAAGTACGCCGGCCAGTTCGCCGATCCGCTCGAGGGCGCGGCCTGCGCCGTCCTCGAGTACAACAAGGGGATCATCGACGCCATCTGCGACATCGTCCCCGCCGTCAAGCCCCAGGCCGCCTATTATGAGGCCTACGGCTGGTACGGCATGAAAACCTTTGCCGAAACCGTCACCTACGCCCAGCAGAAGGGCATGTACGTCATCACCGACGGCAAGCGCAACGACATCGGCTCGACGATGGAAGCTTACGCCGCCGCCCACCTCGGCACCGTCGACATCGACGGCGTCCAGGCGGCCCCCTTCGGCGCGGACGCCCTGACCGTCAACGGCTACCTCGGCTCGGACGGCATCGAGCCCCTGCTCAAGGTCTGCAAGGCGCTCGACAAGGGCATCTTCGTCCTCGTCAAGACCTCCAACCCCTCCTCCGGCGAACTGCAGGACAAGAAGATCGGCCGCCGCCCCGTCTATGAAGTGATGGGCAAAATGTGCGAGACCTGGGGCAAGGAGCTCCGCGGCGAGAGCGGCTATTCCGCCGTCGGCGCGGTCGTCGGCGCGACCTATCCCGAGCAGCTTGCCGAGCTGCGGGAAAAGCTCCCCCACACCTTCTTCCTCGTCCCCGGCTACGGCGCGCAGGGCGGCGGGGCCAAGGACGTCGCCGGCGCCTTTGACGCAAACGGCCTGGGCGCCATCGTCAACTCCTCCCGCGGCATCATCTGCGCCTACAAAAAGGAAGGCTGGACCGAGGAGCAGTTCGCCGAAGCCGCCCGCACCGAGGCCATCCGGATGCGGGACGACATCGCAGGCTTCGTCACCATCCGGTAACACGTTATCATCCGATAACGCCGGAAAAGGAGGGATTTCCCCATGAAAAAACCGTTTACCAAAATGCATGCGGCATGGTTTGCAGCACTGTTCGCCGCAATGGCCCTCGCTTCCTGCACCTCCCTGCCCGATTCCGCGGAAAGTTCTGCCCTAAGCGCATCCTCCCAGCCGGAAAGCAGCATTGCGGACTCCTCCGCGGAGGAAAGCTTGGCGGAATCTTCCGCAGAACCCGCTCTCACCCCCGTCCGCACCCTGGACGGGGACTATGAAGCGATGGTCCCCGCCGGCCAGCAGACCGGCATCACCCCGCCGCTCTCCCACGGGGATACGCCCGCCTTCTACGCTGTCCAGTCAGACGGCAAGTGGGGGCTGATTGACGAAAACGGGACCGAGCTGCTGCCCTGCACCGGCGAATGGATGCCCTACCTCTGCGGCATGGGGCATTGGTCCTGGTCGAGCAGCGATTCCTACGAGCGGTACGAGGAATATTCGAGCGCGCTGGAGGAGGCCACCGGCCATCCCCTCTGTCCCGGACACGGCTCCAACTCCTACCAGATGTATGCCGAAGCGCCCGGGAATTCTCCTCAAATTTACTGGAGCTCGGACGGCAGCCACGGCAGCCGGGAAATTGAAGCGGAGGACACGCTGGGCGACTCCTTCTTTCCCACAGAATACACCGCCCTGACGGACGGCGGCGGCGACCCGCCGCTGTTAGAGCCCGGCGGCTTTTGGAACTTCTCGGACACAGACGGGAATGTCCTCTGCCCCGATGAGGAATTCGAGCAGGCCGGCTGGTTCGGCGGCGAGGCGCTCGCCCCGGTCCAGAAGGATGGCAAGTGGGCCTATGTCGACACAGAGGGCAATTTTGCCACCGAATTTGTCTACGAAAGCTGCTGGGGCGACGATTATGTCCTCGACCCCGAGACCGGCGAGTATACCTACGTCTCCCCCATCTACGCCTTCTCCCTCTGGGAAGGCTTTGCCCCCGTCCTGCGGGACGGCAAATGGGGCGTCCTCGATGAAAACGGGGAAGAGGTCGTCCCCTGTTCCTACGAGGGGGCCGCGCCCTACCCTGGCGGCGCCTGGCTCAAATCGGACGGGCAGTGGGGCCTCTATCTCCTGGCCTGACCGTCAAAAAATCGACCCGGCTCTCCTGCGTGCAGGAGGGCCGGGTTCTTTTGTATGGAATATGCTCAATCCCGGTGGGCGATCAGCTCGATCTCCACCAGCGCGCCTTTGGGCAGGCTGTTCACCGCGTAGCAGGCGCGGGCCGGGCAGCTGCCCTGGAAATAACCGGCGTAAATCTCGTTGACCGCCGCGAAATCCTCGATGTGCGCGAGCAGCACCGTCGTCTTGACCGCGTCGGAGAGGGTGTAGCCCGCCGTTTCGAGGACGGTTTTGAGATTTTCGAGCGACTGCCGCGCCTGCGCGCGGACATCCCCTTCGACGATCCCGCCGGTCGCCGGGTCGAGCGGCAGCTGCCCCGACACAAAGAGGAATCCCCCCGCTTTGACCGCCTGGGAGTAAGGCCCCGCTGCCGGCAGCCCGCCCGCTTCCTTGATGTACTCGTTCATATCCGTCATCCTTTCTTAAAAGTCGCATCCGGCAGGAACCGCCTGCCCTCCTGCCCCCAGCATACCAGATTTTCCCCAAAAATTCAAGGCGTTTCCCGAATCTTCGCGAGGGTTTCGAGCAGCAGCTCCCGGCGCTCCTCCGGCTCCCCGAAGTCCGTATAGGCGATGACCGCCTCCCCGTCCCGCAAGACGAGGTAGAAGTCCCCGATCCACAGCGCCTCGTCGATCCCCCAGTCCAGCTCCACCGCCGTCCCGTGCAGGACGCTGCGGAAGGTTTCCGCCTCCTCCCAAGCCAGCCGCCGGGCAATGCCCTCGGTTGCGGCGCGGTAAGCGATGCAGCTCACCGTCTCGCCCTCCGAGACATTCTCCGAAACCGGCACGCCGCCGCTCTGGTAGACCTCCCACCGCTCATACAGCGGGGTGTGGCCGTACTCCCGCTCATCCTGGTGAAGCTCCGCGCCGGGCAGCAGCATCTCCACCGTGATCACCGGGTCCTCCGGCCCGAACGGTACCGGCTCCATCCGGTAAAGCGGATAGGAAAGGAACAGCCCCAGCGCGAGGAAAACCGTCCCCGCGCCCCAGCAGAACTTCCGGGCCAGCCCCTCGAGCCACCGCCGCTTACAGGCAAACCCGCCCGCAATCCCGGCCGCGCCGATGCCCATCGAAAGCCACTGCTCCCACGCCGGACGGAAATTCCCCGCCCAGATGTCATAGCAGAGCGCCCCGGCCAGCAGGATACCCGCCGTCCAGGCCAATGCCCTGCGCCAGCGCACCCGCCGCCGGACAGCCTTTTGGGAGATTTCCGGCAGCCGCGCGCCGTCCTTCATCGCCCGCCGGGCCGAAAAATATCCCGCCAGGTTTGCGGCGGCGTTCCCCAGCAGAAAGAGGGCGAGCATGAAAAACAGCAGGACTACGCACAGCTCAAGCATGGTGTCCCAGCCCGACAGGTAGCGGACGATTTCCCGGCGGTTGATGCCCAGATCCAGCACGATCCACAGGTTCCACAGCAGGAAAAAGAGGATGCTGTCGAGGAAATTCCGCCAAAAACACCGCCCGAAGCCCTTGGCGGCCAGCCGCGGGTCGGTCTGGAGCGGCTCCGCATCCGGATTTTTGCTCGAAAAGAGCAGCCAGCCGTCCCGCGCCTTGAGCCGGAACCGCCAGCCTGCGTCGGCGCAGAGGGCGGTGTACCGCTGCAGTTCCTCCTCCCCGGCGGCGTCGGTAAAATCGACGCAGTAGCGGAGTTCGCGCGGCTTGCCCCTGCGGAACTTAGCGGTATACCGCCCCGCCGACACCGGGTGCCAGCCTTCAGCGGACATCCGTTCATAATAAGCGGCCAGCTCCTCCGGCTCGGTCATCCGGTAGGGCAGCCACACCCGCTTTTCATCCGTTTTCATCCTGCCGCGCCTCCTTTTCGATCCGCTCCGCATCCGCCAGCAGCGTCCGCAGACGGCGCACTTCCCCGTCGAGCAGCTCCTTCCCCCTGGGGGTGAGCTGATAGATTTTGCGCCGCCCTTCTTCGGCCGCCGGGGTGAGGATCTTCTCCTTTTCAAACCGGGCGAGCAGGGCGTACATCGTCCCCGCGCCGATCCGCACCCGCCCGCCGGTGGCCGCCTGGATAAACTGCATGGCGTCGTAGCCGTGGCGGGGCTTTAGCATGGCGAGCAGGAGGTAGTACATGGGCTCGGTCAGGTTTTGCAGCTGTCCCCGTGACATGCTCCCCCTCCTTATATCGAATACTGATATATCTATTCTCAGTATAGCAGATTTTTTGGGGTTGTCAAGCCCTTTTGACCGGCAAAAAACGGCGCATAATCTGTGCGGCGCAGGGTCTGCGCCATGCAGATCCTGCGCCGTCTCCTATTCTTTCACAAACTCCACCGCGATCCGGGCGTTGGAGGTGTGGGCCGAAAAACGCTTCTGCCGGTCCGGGCCTTGCAGGTTCGGGACGTTGCAGCCCGCGTTGCTGGTGCCGGCGTCGGTGGCATATTCCCGCATATCCCCGCGGACCGTGCCGGTGATGGGGCCGTTGCTCGTCCCGAGCACGATGTCGGGGCAGACGAGCTGCTCGATGACGATCGCCCCGTTGGAGGTCGTGATCCCGGTCTTCTGCGAAATGCTGCACTGCCCGGCCCGGATCCGCCCGTTGCTGCTCTCTGCGCTGAGGGAATCCCCCTCCAGGCCGGACAGCTGGATTGAGCCGTTGCTTGTCTTGAAGTGCAGCCGTCCGCCGCGGACAGCCTCCGCCTCGATCCGCCCGTTTCCGGTCACCGCCTCCAGATCGTTTGCGCCGAGGTTGAGCAGGCGGATCCCGCCGTTGCCGGTCAGCAGCCGTATGGCGGAAGCGCTCGCGTCCTCCAGCTCGATCACAGCGTTGGAGGTGGTGAGGGAGAGCTCCGCCAGGTCCAGCACCCCGCTTGCGCGGATCTTCGCGTCCCCGGTCTTCAGGATCAGCCGCCCCGCAAACCCGGCCGGGACGAGCACCTGAATGGTCGGGGGGCGTTCCGGCCAGAAAAGGCCGGCAAGCAGGCGGGAAGCGCGCTTGCGCAGCCGGTGCTTAAACCGCCAGACCCCGTCCTGCTGCTCGCTCTCGACGATGTCGATATCGGGGCGCGCGTCAAAGGCGACCCGCAGTTCCCCCTCGCCGGCGGGGAGAACCTCGATGGGGGCCGCCTGTGCCTGAAGGTCGAGAACGGTGATCCCCCCTTCGGCCGGGACGGCAACTGCCGCATCCGGCGCATCTCCGCCTTTCTCTGCTTCCCCGGGTCCGTTTTCCTCCCGGAACCTGGCCGCAGCCTCCGCCGGGCTGCCGAATGCGGCCAGAATTTCCGCCTCGCTCATCCCGCGCTCCAGCCCCTCGCAGATCAGCTCCTGGTAATAGTCGGAAATCTGCTGGCGCTCCTCGTCCGAAACCGGCCCGATCTGCGCCAGGAATTCCCGCAGGTACTCCTGAATGGTCATTGTGACTCCTCCTGACTCATGGTATGGACAAAGTTGTAGATCCGCTCGATCTCCTCCCACTCCTCCAGAAAATCCCGGATGCGCTTCCTGCCGGCGTCGGTGAGGCGGTAGTATTTCCGGATGCGGCCGTTGTACTCCTCCTTGTAGGTGGTCAGGCAGCCGCCCGCCTCCAGCCGTTTGAGGATGGGGTAGAGGGTGGATTCCGAGATGGGGACGCAGCGGGAGACCGTGCCGATCAGCTCATAGCCGTAAGACGGCCCGCGGCTCAGCGCCGCCAGGACGCAGGCGTCGAGAACCCCCTTTTTCCGTTGGGTATCCATAGATGCCTCCTTTCGCATAATACTATGTATTACCTGTTATTTGCATTGTATCACGCATTGCATAGTATGTCAAGAGGTTTCTGCAAAAAAACAGGGCCGGAACCCCGGCCCTGCGTGATTTTCCTGTATTGGGAAGCCATCCGGTCAGGCCCGGCCGCCGGCACGCGGCTTTGCCGCCTTGAAGCCGACCCCCCAGACCGTCGTGATGTATTCCTCCTCCGGGTCGAGCTTCTGGATCTTGGCCCGCAGGTTGCTGATGTGCACATTGATAGTGTTGTCGTCCCCCAGGTAGACCCCGCCCCACACCGTCTCAAAGAGGTTCTGGCGGGTGAAGACCTTGTTCGGGTACCGCAGCAGCAGCGCGAGGATGTCGTATTCCCGCGCGGTGAGGGCCAGCGGCTTGCCGCAGACTGTGACCTCCCGCCCTTCCTCGTCCATCTCGAGCTTTTTGAAGGAGATATTCGACCGCGCCTCGCCGCTTTCGGCGAAATCCCGGCTCCTCCGCAGCAGGGTGTAAACCCGGACTGCCACCTCGTTGACGTCAAACGGCTTGGTAATAAAGTCGTCCGCCCCCAGTTTGAGGACGTGGAGCTTATCCTCCTGCCCCTTGGCCGAGACGACCAGGATGGGCGTCGTGTGCTCCTTCCGCACCTCGGCGATCAGCTCCTCGCCGGTCGCGCCCGGCAGCATGAGGTCGAGCACGAGCAGGTCGAACTTGGCCGCCTTGAGCAGCAGCCGCGCCTCGCTCCCCGAAAAGGCCGGCGTCACCTCATATCCTTCCTTTTCCAGGATGCGGACAAGCAGGCGGTTGATATCGGGGTCATCCTCCGCCACCAGAATGTGAATTGCCACAGCAAATCCCTCCCTTTCCCTATTAAAACGGGGGAAACCGCGTGTTCCCTTCAAACAAAAGCAAAAGGCCGCCGCAAAACGGCAGCCTTTGTGGGAATCCAATGGGTTATTCGACGGTGACGCCTTCCACGCCCTCCAGATCGGCGGCGTAGTCCGGGGTCTCCTCTTCTTCCTCTTCTTTCACGGGCGCTTCGTCCAGAACCGCACGGACAGAAAGGCTGACTTTCTTCTTGTCGTAGTCGATGTCGATAATCTTGGCGTTTACTACATCGCCCACGGCCAGCTTGTCAGAAACCTTGGCGATCCGCTCGTTGGCGATCTGGGAAATGTGGATCAGGCCGTCCACACCGGGGATGATCTGCGCGAAAGCGCCGAAGGAAGTGATCGAAACGATCCTGACCTCCGCCACATCGCCGATGTGGTAGTCGCGCTTGAAGATCTCCCAGGGGTTGTCCTCGCTCTTCTTGTAGCCGAGGGAAATTTTCTTCTTCTCGGTGTCGATGTCCTTGATATAAACCTCGACCATGTCGCCGACCTTGACGACCTCTTCGGGGCTCTTGATGCGGGTCCAGGACAGCTCGGTGATGTGGATCATGCCGTCCACACCGCCCAGGTCGACAAACGCGCCGTAAGAGGTGAGGGACTTGACCTCGCCGTGATAGACCTTGCCGATCTCGACGTTGGCCCAGAACTCCTCCTGCTTGGCCTTCTTCTCCTCGGCCAGTACGGCGCGGATGGAGCCGACGGCGCGGCGGCGGCGGTCGTTGACCTCGATGACCTTGAAGCGGACATCCTTCTTGAGCAGGGTGTTCAGATCCTCGACCTTGCGGTCAGAGGTCATGGAAGCGGGGATGAAGATCTTGATGCCGTTGGTGAGCACCAGCACGCCGCCCTTGACCACCTCGGTGACAACGCCCTCGAGAACGGTGCCGTCCTCGTGCGCCTGGCGGATAGCGTCATAGCCGGCCTCGGCGTCGCAGCGTTTCTTGGACAGGGTGACGATGCCTTCCTGGTCGTTCACCTTGAGGACGATGAGGTCGATCTCGTCGTCCTTGTGGAACATCTCCATGATATTGGCGCTGGAGTCGTCGGTCAGTTCGGAAGCAGGAACGATGCCGGCCTGCTTGGCGCCGACGTCCACATGGATTTCATTCGGAGCAACATTGGTGACGATGCCTTTTACCCTCTTGCCTGTATATAATTTCTCATTGAGAGATTGCTCCAGGAGCTCTGCGAAATTGAGCTCCTCGTCATGGGTTTCCATAATTTCAGTCATTGTGTTTAGAACCTCCTTGATTATATCAGCCGGGGTAGAAGCACCGGCAGTAACGCCTATTCTATTATGCAGGAAAATCTTCGTTTTGTCAAGTTCCGATTTTGTCTCAACAAGGTCTGTCTCGCAAAATCGGGAGCAGATTTCATAAAGTTTTAACGTATTGGAGCTGTTTTTCCCTCCGACGACGACCATGTAATCCGACTGCGCGGCAAGCTCCGCCGCCTCGGTCTGGCGCAGGGAAGTCGCACTACATATTGTATCAAAGATTTTCGCTTTTGTATAGTGCTTTTCGATAATTTGTTGAAATTTCCCCCACAAAAGTTCATGGAAGGTCGTTTGGACGACAACGGATACAGGATTTTCGCCCTTTTCCTTTAAGATTTTTAGGATTTCGAGCAATTCCTCCTCAGTCTGGAAGGCGATCGCCTCGGTGCTCGCGAAGCTCATGCTCGCCTCCACCTCGGGGTGATTGCGGTCTCCGGCAATCAGGATTGTCCGTCCAGCCGCCGATTCTTCCTCCACAATGCGGTGGATTTTGGCAACAAACGGGCAGGTGCAGTCGACGACCGGGTGCCCGGAAAGCAAATTGTAAATTTTTTTCGACACGCCGTGGGAACGGATCAAAACGGTCTGTCCGGGGGCCGCTTCCTCCGGCGAATCAATGGGCGGCAGCCCCATCCTGGCCAGCCGCTCCACCACCTGGGGGTTGTGGATGATGGCGCCCAGCGTCACGGCGTCAGCCCCGGAGGAGGCCAGCGCGAAGGCGCGGTCCACTGCGCGGTTGACCCCGAAGCAGAAGCCGGCGGATTTTGCGAGTACGATCTCAGACATGGGTCTCCTCCAGAAGCGCGGTCATCCGCTCGGTCAGGATCCGGTTGCCTGCCCGGATCTCGGACGGCACATGCGCCGCAGTGACGCCCAGCTCCGCGCAGGGGATGACCTTCCCGTACCGGACGGTGAGCGGCGGGCGCCGAAGCCCTCTGCGCTCCCCCTTGCGGATGATGCAGGGCAGGATATCCCCGCCGGTCTGGGAGGCGATGACCACCGCCCCGGATTTGAGCTTCAATAGTTTCCCGTCCTTTGACCGGTGTCCCTCCGGGAAGATGACCAGCGCCTTGCCGTCCTTTACCAGCTCGACCGCCCGCTCGATGGCGGCGGTATCCCCCTTGCCGCGGGAAACCGGGAAGGCCCCGAGCGACCGGATGAGGAAGCCGAGGGGCTTGAAGCGGAAGAGCTCCTCCTTGGCCATGAAATAGCACCGGGGTCGTATCCGGATGGCCACCAGGATGGGGTCAAACATTGAAATGTGGTTGGAGCAGAGAAGGAATCCCCTCCCCTCCGGCACGTTTTCGAGCCCTTCATAGCGGAGCTTATACCGCATGGCGGCGACGACGCGCACCACGCAGCGGGCAAAGGTGTAAAAGCTCATTCCCGCGCCCCCTCTCCTGCCAGCTGACCGCCGGCCCTGTCCAGGATGATCTGCTCGACCAGCGCAGCCGCTTCCGCAAAGTCAAGCCCGGTCGTATCGGCGAGGACGGCGTCCTCCGCCTGCTTAAGCGGCGCGGCCGCGCGGTGCGAGTCGTTATAATCCCGCTCGATAACCTTCCGGAGGACCTCCTCGTAGCTCTCCTCCTCCCCTTTTCCGCACTGCTCGAGGTAGCGGCGGCGGGCGCGCTCCTCCGGCGAAGCGGTCAGGAAGATCTTGACGTCGGCGAAGGGCAGCACCACCGTGCCGATGTCCCGCCCGTCCATGATGACGCTGTTTTTCCGGGCGAGGTCCCGCTGCTGTTCGAGCAGGAATGCCCGCACCGCCGGGAAGGCCGAGACCTGGGAAGCCGCCATCGACACCTCCGGCGTCCGGATTTTCTCCGAGACGTTTTCCCCGTTCAAATAGACCTGCTGCGCCCCGTTTTCATGCCGGAGGGCAAGGGAGATCCCCGGCAGACAGCCGCAGGTATCCTCCTCCCGGGCGGGATCCTTCCCCTCCCGCAGGACGGCAAGCCCGATGGACCGGTAGAGGGCGCCGGTATCAATGTACAAAAGCCCCAGTTTTTCCGCCACCGCCCGCGCGATGGTGCTTTTTCCCGCCCCTGCGGGACCGTCGATCGCAACAGAAATCATGATGCGCATTCTCCTTTAATATATCCCCGGGCGTCTCAGCCCGAATTTTTTCATCCTGCCGGGTCTTGTGCCTCATCACTCCTCCTTCTCCGAAGAAGTCAGGCACAGGGACCGGTAGTCGCGGTATTCGGAAAGCTCGGGCGCCGGCGTCTGGAGGCCCATCCGGAACAGCTCCGTGGCCAGATATTCCGGCCGCGCATAGGCCGGGAAGGCCTTCTCGAGCTTGGCAAAGGAATGGCAGATCGGCAGGATCCGCGCCTTTTTGGCCTGCTTTAACAGTTCCTGGCCCCGCTCGTTGAAGGCAAGGGGGCGGATATAAGCCGGCGGCATCGCGGCCAGCTCCTTTGTAATCCCCAGCGCCGCGCAGAGCACCACCCGGCGCACCCGGCTCTCGGTATACCGCTTGCTTTTGATGCCGGCCAGCAGATCGCTGATGGAGTCCGCCTGCCGCGCAGCCTTATATATCCGGTTTTCCAGCCCTTCCCTGACGTCGGACAGCTCCGCGATGCCGGCCGCCGTCAGGGTGCGCAGGTGGTAGAGGATAACCCGCTCCGCCTCAAAGACAGATGCGCCCGCCCGATTGGTCGCGTAGTCCCGGCGGTACAGGTCGTACGCTTCCCGCGGCATGAACGGTGCGGCCTGCCGCACTAAGGATTTTTGGCAGATTTCCCGCAGCCGTGAGGCGCTCGCATATTTTCCAAGCGGCCTTTTGCTGTCATGGTTCGATCCGATCCGCCGCACCGTAAACGGCTCCAGCGGAGAACCCAGCCGCCGCAGCGCCCGGATATACTCGACGCCCAGCACATTGTTGGATTTTTCCAGGATCTTGGCCGTCTCCATCCCATAGAGATCGGTAATCGCATAGGCGCGGGCATTGGCAAAGGTGCATCCCCTGCTGAGATAAGCGCGCAGCTCGGGGGTGCCGTCCACCCCGTCCACAGCGTCAGCCGCCCGCTGAAGCGCCGCAAGGTCCCCGCATTCGGAGCCAAAAGAGAGCGTTCCCGGCATGCCGAAGGCGCTTAATATGCCCACAGCCCCCGTCGCGAACCGCTCCGCTGAAGAGCAGACATAGATGGCGGGCAGTTCGACGACCAGATCCACTCCGCCGCGGACCGCAGCCTCAGCGCGGGTCCATTTGGAAAAGCAAGCCACCTCGCCGCGCTGAACCACGTTTCCGCTCATCACCGCGACAATGTGGGTGGCGCCTGCCTTGCGGGTCTGTTCGACTTGGTAGACATGGCCGTTATGAAAAGGATTATACTCCGCGACGATGCCCGCAAAGTGCATTTCTTCACACCCTTTTGGCAAATTTTTTGGTGAATCAGAAAAATTACGCCGAAATGCTTGCAATTTTTCCTCTATTATACTAATATATATGTTAGGATAATGAAAGTCAAGCCCGGGAAGGATTTTCTCCTCAAAAAAAGGACGGCAAGGCCCCAAAAAGGCCTCTTATTTATTTTGCCCCTTTTCCCGGCGCGGAAAAATGGACGAAGGAATGGTGAAACTCATGAAAATTCTGGTCATCAATGCGGGAAGCTCTTCCCTCAAGTACCAGCTCATCGACATGGAAAATGAACACGTCATCGCCAAGGGAAACTGCGAGCGCATCGGCATTCAGGGCGGCCTCATCACCCATAAGACCGACGCGGGCGTCAAGCTGGAAGTGCGCTGCGATTTCCCCTCCCACACCGAGGCCTTTGAAAAGCTGGTCGAGGTCCTGACCTCCGGCGAGGGCAAGGTCATCGAAGACGTCTCCGAGATCTCCGCCGTCGGCCACCGCGTCCTCCACGGCAGCGAGGTTTATAAGGAATCCACCCTCATCACCGACAAAGTCATCGAGGACATCGACTCCTTCTGGGAGCTCGGGCCGCTCCACAACCCGCCTCAGGCCGCCACCATGCGCGCCTGCCGCAAGGCTCTGGGCAACGCCGTCCCGATGGTCGCCGTCTTCGACACCTCCTTCCACCAGACCATGCCCGACAAGGCTTTCATGTACGGCATCCCCTACGAGTATTATGAGAAATACTCCATCCGCAAATACGGCTTCCACGGCACCTCCCACCGCTACGTTTCCAGCCACTACCTCGAGATCACCGGCCGCAAGGACGGCGAGAGCAGGGTCGTCGTCTGCCACCTCGGCAACGGCTCCTCCATCTCCGCGGTGAAAAACGGCAAGTGCGTCGACACCTCGATGGGCCTGACCCCTCTCGACGGCCTCATCATGGGCACCCGCTCCGGCTCGGTCGACCCCTCCATCGTCACCTTCCTGATGAACAAGGAGGGCTTCACCCCCGATGAGATGAACGCCGTCCTCAACAAGAAGTCCGGCTTCCTTGGCATCTCCGGCCTCTCCTCCGACGCCCGCGACCTGGTCAACGCCTCCAAGGAGGGCCACAAGCGCGCCAAGCTCGCCTGCGATATGTTCCGCTACCAGATCAAGAAATATATCGGCTCCTACGCGGCGGCTATGGGCGGCCTCGACGCCGTCCTCTTTACCGGCGGCATCGGCGAGAACTCCGATGAAGCCCGCGCCGAGATCTGCGAGGGCCTCGAGTTCCTCGGCATCGAGCTCGACGAGACCGAGAACAAGACCCGCACCGGCAAGGACCACAAGATCTCCAAGGGCAAGACCGAGGTCTGGATCATCCCCACCGACGAGGAGATGACCATCGCCCGCGACACCGTCGAACTGGTCGAAAAACTCGGCAAATAACCCGAACCGATTTCCCCGCCTTCCGCAGGCATCTTGCCGGAAGGCGGGGTTTTTGCACCCGTTTGACGCGCCCGTGTAGAAATCACCTTAACCCAAACTCGCCCCTTGCGCCCCGCCGGCCGCTGTGGTATGCTGGAATCAGACGGTACCGATCCCACAAACAGAAAGGATGAACCTTATGAAAGAACTCCGGCATATCGCGCAGACCCGCGAGCAGGTGCTCGCCTGGACGATCGAGAAGGCCGAGCGGGATTACCCCGGCCAGATCTGCCTCATGATCCAGAGCTTAAACCTCCGCTTTCCCGAAGAGCGCGCCGTCCCGAGCATCGACTTCTTCGTCCCGGCCGACGGCTTCGCGGACACCCTCAGCCGCACCTTCATCATCGACGGGGTCGGCGTCGACGTCTACGCCCGCTCCTGGGCAAGGCTCGAGGAGATGGCGGAGCTAAACGACTACAACGCCCACCTCATGGGGGAAGGGACGGTCGTCTACGCCCGCTCGGAGGAGGACCGGCAGCGGTTTTTGGCCCTGCAGGCCCGCTTCCGCGCCCACCTCGCCGACCCGGACTTCATGTACCAGAAAGCGCTCGAGCGGCTCGACACCGCCATGCGCCTTTACCAGCAGGGCCTCTTTGAGGAAAACCTCGGCCGCGTCCGGATGTACGCCGGCTATGTGGCCGACTACCTCGCCCAGGCCATCGCCTGTGCAAACGGCGACTACTTCCGCTACAGCCAGGTCTCCCAGCTCGAGGAGCTTGCCCGGATGCGGACGCCGGAGGGCTTCTGCGAGGCCTATGAGGCAATTTACCGCGCGGACAGCGCCGCCGCGCTGCGCACCCTGGCCGAGTGGATGGTGCGCCAGACCCGTGCCTTCCTCGAAGAGAACCGCCCGCCCCGCCCGGAAACAACGCCCGACTGGAACGGGCTCGCCGGCTGGTACCAGGAGCTTTCCTACACCTGGCTGCGCATCCGCTACTACTGCGCCCAAAACGATTTCCGCCGCGTCTTCGCCTGGGGAATCTTCCTCCAGCAGGAGCTCGACATTGTGGCCGAGGAATTCGGCTTCCCCCCCATCGACCTGCTCTCCCGCTACGACCCGGACGACCTGCCCGCCTTCGCCGCCTGGTCGGACGAAACCGAGCGGCAGATCCGCGCCATCCTTACCGAGCACGGGGCAAAGATCGCCGAGTACGCCGATTTCGCGGAATTTGCGCGGGAAAATCCCTAAAAGCGGGGTGATGCCGTGAAGTACCGCAACGCGGCGGAATTTCTCCCCGACCGCCTGCTCCGGGAGCTCCAGAAATACGCGCCCGGGGAGATCGTTTACGTTCCCTCCCCGCAGGCGCGCAAAAACTGGGGCGAAAATTCCGGGGCCCGGCGCTTTTACACCCAGCGCAACGAGGAAATCCGCCTCAAATACGAGCAGGGCGTCCCCATCCCCGCCCTCGCGGAGGAATATTCCCTCTCCCTCGAAACCATCCGTCGGATTCTGTACCGGTGAGGCCGAAATGATACGGCAATCCCCCGCCTTTTTTCCAAAGGGCGGGGGATCTTTTCTCAGTTTACCCGTTTTTCTTGCGGACATAGGCCGTCAGCTTCCTGGCGCCCAGCCCCGGCTTGTTGACCTGTCTGGCCCGGGCGATGGCGAAGCCGCCGTCCTCCACCCCGTCGGTGATGGTCGAGCCCGCCGCGATGAACGCCTGCTCTCCCACCTCGACCGGCGCGATGAGGTTCGCGTTGCAGCCGATAAAGGCATAGTCCCCGATCCGGCACCGGTGCTTGTGCTCCCCGTCGTAGTTGACGGTCACGCAGCCGCAGCCGAAATTCACATGCCGCCCGACGTCGCTGTCCCCCACATAGGTCAAATGGGCGACCGCCGTCCCCTCCCCGACGGAGGAATTCTTGATCTCGACGAAATTCCCCACATGGACGCGGTCTCCGAGCACCGTGCCGGGCCGCAGGTGGGCAAACGGCCCGATCGAGACGCCGCTGCCGATCCGCGCGCCAAAGCATTCCGAGGAGCGGATCACCGTCCGGTCCCCGACGGAGCAGTTTTCGAGCACCGTGCCGCCGGTGAGGACGCATTCCTTTCCGACGGACGTGTCCCCCCGCAGGGTCACGTTCGGGGAAATGCGGGTCCCCGCCCCGATGGCGACGCTTTCCTCAATCACGACCCCGTCGACCCCTTCGAAAATCACCCCGTTTGCCATGTGCTTTTCCAAAACAGCCAGCCGCTTTGCCTCGATCTCTTTCCACATTTCCTCCATGCCGGTAAGCCTCCTTTTTTCGCGGCCTTTTGCCGCTGTTGCAGTGTATGGGCAAATCCCTTTTATCATACCCGTTTTCCCTCATTTTGTAAACCCCCGCCGCCTTGAAAATTGCCTGTTGCCCGGCTGAAATCGGGGATTTTTGCCCTCTTTGTAAAGCTGCGCCATTTCCTCCGCATAAAATCTGGTTATTTTTGATGAAATCGAACTTTTTTCAAAAATCCTATGGTAAATATAAGCAGAATTTGCTATAATAAGTACGATAGCACACTGCCCCCATACGCCCGCTCCCTTCTTTTTTCAGAAAAGGGGATTTGCTGGCGTGCCCTTTTCTGTCAGGACGGGCCGCAGCGCTGCAAAATCAACGTAGGAATGACGGAAAGCCCGGATAAGGCTTCGTGTTTGCCGTTTCGGCAGGGTTTTCCGCTATCCATAAAAATTACGGAGGTAGATTACCATGCAGAAGAAGTATGTGTACCTTTTCACCGAAGGTAACGGCAAAATGCGCGAGCTGCTTGGCGGCAAGGGCGCGAACCTCGCTGAAATGACCAACCTTGGTCTTCCGGTTCCGCAGGGCTTCACCATCACCACCGAAGCCTGCACCCAGTACTACGAAGACGGCCGCAGAATCAATGACGATATCCAGGCGGAAATCATGGAATACGTCGCCAAGATGGAAGAGATCACCGGCAAGAAGTTCGGCGATCACGAGAACCCCCTGCTCGTTTCCGTCCGTTCCGGCGCCCGCGCTTCCATGCCCGGCATGATGGACACCATCTTAAACCTCGGCCTGAACGAAGAGGTCGTTGAGGTCATGGCCGCCAAGTCCGGCAACCCCCGCTGGGCTTGGGACTGCTACAGAAGATTTATCCAGATGTACTCCGACGTCGTTATGGAGGTCGGCAAGAAGTACTTTGAGCAGCTCATCGACAAGATGAAAGAGGAAAAGGGCGTCACCCAGGACGTCGAGCTCTCCGCTGAGGACCTCAAGGAACTGGCCGAGCAGTTCAAGGCTGAGTACAAGGAAAAGATCGGCGAGGACTTCCCCACCGACCCCAAAGAGCAGCTCATGGGCGCCATCAAGGCCGTTTTCCGCTCCTGGGACAACCCCCGCGCCAATGTCTACCGCCGCGACAACGACATCCCCTACTCCTGGGGCACCGCTGTCAACGTCCAGATGATGGCCTTCGGCAACATGGGCGACACCTCCGGCACCGGCGTTGCCTTCACCCGTAACCCCGCTACCGGCGAAAAGAAACTGTTCGGCGAATTCCTGATGAACGCTCAGGGCGAAGACGTGGTTGCCGGCGTTCGTACTCCTCAGCCCATCGCCAAGCTGCAGGAAGTTATGCCCGAAGTTTACGACCAGTTCGTAGACATCTGCCACACCCTGGAAAACCATTACCGCGACATGCAGG
>DVKD01000057.1 GCA_018716285.1 Candidatus Merdivicinus faecavium | reverse complement strand
ATACTGGATTACTGCTATTTTGTAGTATAAGAGTCGATCTGACAATCATTCGGTGGTTCAATCCCCACCTCCCAAAACGCAAAAACATCTTTTTATGTGGCTCTCACAGGCTGGGCCTGGAGCGAAACGCGCTCCGGGCCTTCCCCTTTTCCCGGCGCGGATGTCCCCTGATATGCGGCAAAAGAAGTTGACTTGTTCCGCATTTTTTGTTAAGATACAGGTAAGATGCTGCGGCAGCAGGAGGTTTCGAACAATGGAAGTAGTGGATATTACGCCCGCGTTATTGGAAACAATTCTGGCAACTTTTCATACCGACGCTGAAAAAGAATTGTCTCGGCAAATCGTCCGGTGTTTTGCTGCGCACGGACTTCCCGTTAAGGTCAAACAATATCATCAGCCCTGCATGAACGGGACGTATCGCATACTATGCTTTATCAAGAAGAGTGCAGAAGCTGTTATCATCAACAACAAGGGCATGGGGTGCGATGGCGTAAGCGTTCAGGTGCGCATTGACGACAGAAGCGTTCTGGACCGATTACAGGATCTGAACGAAAATATTCGCAATCAAATCATAAACGCTGCGGATTGCGGCGGCTGTTCCACCAAATGCGAGGGCAAAAAGTACGTTTTTGCTTATCAGGGAAAAGAATATACAAAGTGCCGCTTTATTTGCAATAACTTTCGCTTCCAAAATATAGAAAAGGATGATATCAGCGATCTGATGTCGATCATAACCAACGAGATTGTGTGCAAACAGGCCCGTTCAAAATGAGGGTACAGCTTGTTCCGTCAGCGTTTCAGGACGCTGGCAGACGGGACTCTTTTCTTTGCGATGCGGCCCAAAAAAGCTTTGACGGACGGCAGTGTCCGATGTAAAATAGAAGCAGGGGTTGCTTCCCCGCAATATCAACAGAAAGAAGGATGAACCATGCTGCCAAAATCCGTATTCACCGCCGGCGGGAAGCCCTTTTTCCCCATCGGCGCACAGGCCCACAACTCCTCGGGCTATTCTATGGAGGAGCTCGAAAACCTCTGGAGAGCCTGCGCGCTGATGGAGGTCAACTCCTGCGCCATCGCCGTCAGCTGGGAGCGCTTCGAGCCGTCGGAGGGGTTCTTTGACACCCTCCTTGTCGAAGAGATCGTCAAAGCCTGCCGGGAGCGGGACCTCAAGCTGATCCTCCTCTGGTTCGGCACCTGGAAGAACGGCCACATGAAGTATGTCCCCCAGTGGGTCAAACGGGACACGGCCCGCTTCCGGCGGGTCGTCACCCACGACGGCTACGAGATCGGTAACCTCTCCTCTTTCTGCCGCGCCACCCTCGAGGCGGATAAGCGGGCCTTCTGCCGCCTGATGGAGACGGTCAGGGGCTGCGACCCGGCAATGGAGACCGTGCTGGCGGTTCAGGTCCAGAACGAGCTGGGCATCGTCGGGCGGGCCGTCCGGGACTTCGGCCCGGAGGCGCAGCGGCTGTATGAGGCCCCCGTCCCCGCCGAGGTGGTGGAGGGGCTCAAATCCGCCTCCCCCGCCGAGGACGCGGTGCTCGCCTGGAAGGAATGCGGCGCCAAGGAGGCCGGCAGCTGGTTTGACCTGTTTGGCCGGTACGGGGACGAGGCGCTGCAGGCCTACAGCATGGCCCGTTTTGTCGACGAGATCGCCGCCGCCGGCAAGGAGATCCACCCCATCCCGGCCTACACCAATGTCTGGCTGGACAAGCAGGGCATGGACATCCCCGGCACCGGCTACCCGTCCGGCGGCCCCGTCTCCAAAAACCTCTTTTTCTGGAAAACCTTTGCCCCTCATCTGGATATGATCTGCCCGGATATGTACCAGCAGTCCCGCCGGGACTACCATGAGCATATCCGCCGCTACTTCCGCCCGGACAACCCCCTCTACATCCCGGAGACCGGCGTCGGGATCCCTTCCGCGCTGCACCTCTTCCCCGCCATCGCCGAATACGGGCTGACCGGCGTGCAGTTCTTCGGCGCGGAGAGCGTCATCGGCCCGGACGGCGGGCTGAAGCCCGAGGCGCTGCCCATGAAGGAGGATTTCCAGTGCCTGTCGGCGGTCTGGCCGCTCATCCTCAGAGAACGGGGGACCGGCAATATCCAGGCGGTCGAGGAGGAGGAGTTCGCCTCCGAGCAGCGGCTCTTCTTTGACGGGGTCCGGGTCCTCATCCGGTTCGGCCCCTTTGCCCGGGGCGGCGACTACCGGCACAGGGGGAGCGGCGAGCCCAGGCGCGGACGCGGCCTGGTTATCCGCACCGGGGAGCGGGAGTTTATCCTCTGCGGCGCAGGCTTTTCCGCGGCCTTCCGGAGCAACCCCCCGCTCAGCTGCCCCCGCGTCCCGCAGCAGGATTTCCAGATGGAGTATTTCATGAACTACCTGACCGTGGAGGAAGGGTATGTGGATGAGACCTGCTCCTGGAATGCCCTGCGCATCCGAAACGGGGACGACACCGACTTCGGCGTCTATGTCTTCCCGGACAACGGCGCGGTGCGGGTCGTGCTCGACAGCATCGACCTGTAAGCGCTCTTTCTTTAAACAGCCCCTGCCCCAAGTCCGGCAGGGGCACTGTTGTTCCATCCATTTTCCGAAATCCTCCTGCATTTCCAGCAATCCCATATTGTTTCGGCAGGCCGGAGCCTGTATAATCAAATATGGTCATATGATGACGATTTTGATGAAAGGCTGGAGATGAGAAATGTCAAGAATAAGAGCCTTGCTGGCGATGGGAATCATGATCTGCGGACTCTTATTGGGAAACGCCGCGGTTTCCGCGGCATCCATTGAGGAAACGGTCCTTGCGGCCGATGATACAGCCGTCCGGAGGGAGCAGGAAGTCGAATTTGTGCTCTCACTGGACGGCTATGATGATATCAGAGACGGCGTCTATGCGCTAACGGGGAGCCTCGCGTTTGACCCGAATATCTTTGAAACGCCGGCGCAGCAGGATTTTGAGGGGCTCAATTCCTGGGAGCGCGTTACCTACAATCCCGAAAGCGGGCAGTTTACCCTCATCAGCCCGGCCGGGAGCACGCAGCCGGGCGATACGCTGCGCTTTACCCTTACCGCAAAGGGGGCGCTGCCGGCAGGAGAAACCGGCGTCCGCATCACCGGGCTGTCCGCCTCCGACGGAGGGCGGGAGTTTTCCCTGCCGGATGCGCAGCTCACGCTGAGCGCTGTTTCCGAAGAGCCCGCTGGAGCAGATCCGGGCTCAGAAGGCCAAGCGCAGCATCATTCCGGCAATACAGCCGACGCCTTCCTCCCGGGATGGGCCGTATTTGCCCTGTGCGGGGCGGCTGCGCTGCTGCTGGCTGGCTGCGCCGCGGCAGTCCGCCGGAAGAAGGATGGTAAAGGCAGGAAGATCCTCGCCAAAACCCTCTTCATCGCCGCGGCCGCCGTCGTTGCGGCCGGGGGGATCTGGGCCTTCGGCGGCAAGGGGGACCTAAACGGCGACGGCGCCGTCGATGATCTTGATGTGGGGCTGCTGCAGTCCCATCTGACCGCGCTGGAGCTCCTGCCCAAGAGCAAGCGAAATGCTGCGGACATGGATGCCAATGGCAAATTGAGTGCCGCCGACCTCTCCCTGCTTGTGCAGAAGGCGGAGCATCGGACAGCGTATACGGTGGCTCTCACCTCCGCTCTGGATCGTTTTTATTACGAAAAAGGCGAACAATTCTTATGGGATTTTTACGCAGACGTCTCTCACGGCACGGCCATCCGGACTGTGACGGTCGGCGGCGCGGAATATGAGGCGCTGCGGGGCAAAGGCGGCGGCTACACGGTGCAGCTCGGGGCCGGCCTGACGCCCGGGGTGCAGGCCCTCCCCGTCACGGAGGTGACCCTCCACAACGGCCGGAAGGTGGCCGTCGACCACACCGAGCGGATCGACGTGCTGAAGGATCCTCCCTCGGTCGAAAACTTTCTGGCGGAGGAAAAGGCGGATGCGGGGCAGGTCAAGGTCTCCTTCGAGCTGCGCGACCCGGATTCGGCGCTCCTTTCCGCCGGGATGGAGCTGCTCCGCCGGGACGGCGGGGAGTGGGTTGCCGAAGAGGCCCGGGAAATTTCGGCGGGGGAAAACGCCTTTGTGCTCGACCTTGCGCAGGGCGTCCCCTACACCCTCCACATCTCGGCGCAGTATGACCGGGACTCGGGCGAATTGGAAGCGGAGGCAGATCACGGCGGCAGCCTGTCTGTCCTGAAGGAGCTTGCGCTTGGGCTTGATTACCGCTTCACCTTCAGCGGCCTGCGGACCCAGACGGCCGAAGGCGTCCCCTCTGAGCGGTTTGCGAAAAACGAGCCGGTCGTTTTGTGGTTTGCCTCCCAAAACGCCGCCGGATTCCGGCCGGAGCGAGTCATCGTGAACGGCGCCGCATATCCGGTTGAATCGTCCGAGGATGGCTATGCGGTCACGCTGGAGGGGTTCTCCCAGGCCGGGACAGCCCGCATCCGCGTTGAGCAGGTGATTCTTGAGAATGGGGCGGCTTTTACCATCGAGCGGGAAAATGAGATCCGGGTTGCCATCCTCAAAGCATTTCCGACAGTCGCCGAACTTGCTGCCAGTGAAAATGTGCAGGTCGGCACGATCGATGTCTCCTTCCATCTGGACGACCCCGACGGCGCATTGTCAGACGGGAAGATCCTCATCCGAAACGCCGCAGGCGAGATTGCCGGCCAGCTGCCCTTCCGGGCAGAGGATCTGCCGAACGGAACCTTCCGCGGCAGCGTTCCGCTCGAGAATACCGGCCTTACCACCTCCTATACGGTGCAGGTCACAGCCGATTGTTCCCTCTGGGCCGATGGTTCGGGGATCGAACGGCAGAAGGTGCTGGCAGAGCTGCCGCTGAAGGCTCATCCCCGTGCGCGGATCACAGCCGGCCGGGCCGGCGCGGAATATGTGGAAAAAGGCGGCGCGCTCGCCCTTTTCTACGAAATCTCCGACAATGTGGAGGCGCCTCTCACCAAAGCAGTCGTCAACCACATCGAGCTGCCGGCCTCATCCCTTCCCGACGGGAGCTGGCAGGTGGTGGCCGCAGCCCCGCAGGTGGCGGGGGAACAGAGGTTTGCCCTCTCCCAGCTTGTCTTTGCCGACGGCACCACTGTGGACGCCGGCTGGGAGCTCTCCGCCGAGGTAATGAAGTCCGCCCCGGCCGTTGCCGGCTACGAAACGGAGGATTTCCCGGAAAATGGTCAGATCGCCTTCCGGTTTGACCTGACCGACGCGGACAGCGCCTTCCTCTCCGGCAGGGTGGAGCTCGTGCCGCAGGATACCGGCCTTCCGGAATCCCAGTCGGACATCACCCGGCCCGGGCGGCAGGAGTTTACGTTTTATGTGCGGGAGGAGCGCGCCTATACCTTCCGGGTACTGCTCTCATGGAACCGGAGCGAAGACGGGAAGGTGCAGCAAACAGATGCCGTTGTTTTCGAAAGGCCGGTCTATCTGACCCGGGATTACGGCCTTACGCTGTCCGCGCCCGAGACCTTTTCGGAGGACGGGTCCGCCGCAGTGTACTACCAGCCGGAAAGTACGGTGCGCGTCCGCTTCCGGGCAGAAAACGCCGCGGGGCTGGCGGCGCGGCAGGTGCAGATGAACGGCAGGATGTACGCGCTCTCCCCCCTGCCCGGCAATTTCTACGAATTTGCGGTCCCGGCCGGCTCGGAGCCGGGAGTGCGGGAGCTGACCCTCGAAGGGCTGGTCCTCGAAAACGGGAAAGCCCTCCCGGCGGAGGATGCGCCCTCCGCGCGGATCGAGGTGCTCAAGGCCGCGCCGTCGGTCGAAGGGTTTGGGTATGAACAGACGGCGGAGGGCGCGCTGCGGGTGCAGTTTACCCTTGCCGACCCGGACGGCGCGCTGCTGGGCGCACAGCTGGAGATCGCAGAGGAGGACGGGCGCGTCCTGCTCACTGCCCCGGTATCCGCCGGGGAGAATGAGGCGGAAGCCGCCCTGACCGGCCGGGAGCGCTACGTCGTGCGGGTGACGGCCGATTATGACCGGGACACCAACGCGCTGGACGGTCAATCCAATGCCTTCGCGGGCGAAATCCTCTTCACCGATACCGCTGCCGTCTCCCGCGAGCTCATCCACCTGAAGGACGTCGCCGCCGCCACCCTCTTCCGGGCGGACGGCTCCCGGAGGGAGGCGGTCGGCGTCCTGGACATTACCTCCGGCCTGCCCGACGATCCGGAAAATTACTACGCCCTCATCGAGATGGAGAGCCTGCCCGATTTTTATGCAGGGATCCGGGAATTCCGGCAGGACGCCGATACCGGCAGGGTGTACGCTGTCGTCGACCAGGAGGGCCTGGCCGGCGAGAATGGGGAGGAGGGATATTCCTTCCCCGTCGCTTACCGCGACGAAAAGGGCGAGCACCCGCTGATAAAGAGCGCCGAAGAGCTGTTCCGGCAGATGGCGGCCGATCCGGGCGGCAGCTACGCCCTGACCGAGGACCTCGACGCCTCCGGCATCCCGGAGAGCGCCGCCGCCGTAGCCGGGACCTTCACCGGCGAGCTGGACGGGAACGGCTACCGCATCCTGAACCTGCCGACCTCCCTCTTCCAGACGCTGAGCGGGGCGCACATCCATGACCTCGTCATCGAGGACGCGCAGATTACCGCCTCCCGGGCGGGGATTCTCGCCGACCTGATCCAGAACCGCTCCCGGATCGAGCGGGTGTTCCTCAGGGATTCCGGCATAACGAACGGGCGCGACGGGCTGGGCGCGTTTGCCGGGAGCCTCCGGGATTCGGTCATCCGGGAGAGCGCTTCCATCGATGTGTCGGTTAAGGGCCTTGTTGCCGTCGGCGGCATTGTCGGGAAAACAGAGGCCGGCGCCCTCATCGAAGACTGCTATGTGACCGGAAAGCTGCAGGGCAGCTACGACCACCCGACCCTCGGCGCGCGGGTGGGCGGCATCGCCGGATGGCACGGCGGGGGCGTCATCCGCTCCTGCTTTACCGCGGTGCAGGTGACAGCGCCGGCCCAAAAGGGCAACGGCGGCGTCATCGGCGGACCGAACACAGGAAGCCCGGCCCTTGAGAATGTGCTGAGCATGAGTACCGGCGCAGGCTACCGGATTGCCGGCTTCGACGTGCTCCAAAACGCCGTCAATCTCTATGAATACGCCGGCTCTGGCAGTGCCACCAACATCACGGAGGAAACCGGCGGGCAGATTCGGGAGACAGCCGATATTTTCGACCGGGCGCTTTACGCGGGCGCCCTCGGCTTTGACGAGGAGATCTGGGAACTTGCGCTGCTCTCCTACGGCAAGCGCCCGGACCTCAAGGCCGCACCGGGGATGGACAACAACTACGGCATCCCGGCTTACGATCAGCTGCGCGCCGAGGAGGGGTACCGCCCTGACCGGGAGCAGGCGTACGCGAACCTGGCAAAACTCATGCCTTTCGCTGATATCCGGACCTGGATCGAGATGGGCAACCGCCTTCCGGCGGCCGATCCGCTCGCCGCACAGGCCGTGCAGTTTGTCCTGCCGCTCGATGGCAGCGGGGCTTTGGTGACCGGCCTCCACCGGGATGCGCCCGAAACGGCGGAAAAGATCCGGGTCGTCTTCACAGAGGGCCCCATGCGGGAGTACGCGCTCTCCTTCCGCGGCGTCATCGGGGATCTGGCCGCGGTCTACGGGGTGGAGGGGACGGAGCTCTCCTATCAGTTCCACCGTTACCTTGCGGGGGTTGATGAAAGCCTTTTGGAAGAAGCGGCAAGCCTTGCCGAAGGGTACGATTACGCGGCGGAGATCGCCGCCCTGACAGGCGAAGAGGAGAGCAGGCTCTACGTCGATTATTATAATGAGACGGTCAGACCCGCCCTCCCGGAACTGGTCGAAAAGCTCCTCCTCTCCCAGTCCGAATATCCGACCTACTCCGCCAGCGAGGCGGTGCAGGCCCTCGCCCGAGAGCGGGTTCTCGACGGAGAGCAGTGGAAGAGGCTGCTTTACGGCTACAATTATTTTGACAAATGGTACCGCATCGACTTTGACGGCATAATGCTAAGCGACCTGCTCTTTTTGAGCGGGGAGCTGGCAGCGCGGGACATGACCGCCGCCGCTTTGGCAGAAAAGCTGCTCAATGCCCCGCAGGAGCAGCGGGAAACCCATCGAACAGTCGTATTCTATCAAAATGTGCTCCAGAATTACACCGGCGAGCCCCTGATGGAGTTTCTGGGCGGGCTGGCGTGCCGCATGGCGGGGTATGCCGACCCCAGCGACTGGTTTGCCGGCAATTTTGACGGAATTCTCCAAGAGCAGCCCCCGCGCGGCGGCGCAGAAGGGATCCGCTACCGGGTCTGGGAGATCCTGAGCGGCTTGGATGACAGGCGGAAGAGCATTGTCCTGCCGATTCTCACTGCGCCGCAGGAGGATATGTACCTCATTACCCTGCCCTCACAGCTTATGCTCGGCAGTATGAACCGCTACCTCACCTACCTGAATAAAGACGGCGGCGAGCGGAAGCGGATGGAGGATATCATCGACGCCTATGCGGAGAAAATGGGGATTTTTTACGGCGTCTCCTCTGCTTGGACGGACGACGCAGCCGCCCTGCTCAACAGCTTTGTGAATATTCAGTATGATACCCGCCTCAATTTTCCGGAAAGTCCGGCTGCGGCTGCGGGCGATCAGGACCGGGACAAGACCCGGGACCCCGTTATGAAATGGGTGTATGAGGCAAACAACACCATCAGCGCCAAGAACGGCAGCGCTGCCTTCGCGGACGGAGCCAACGTCTACTGGGTTCTCGACGCAGCGCTGGGGACAAGCGACTACACCTTCTTTACCTTCAGCCATGAGACGGCTCACAACCAGGACGGCCGCTATTTTTACGGCGGGGCGGGAAGGCGCAGGGGAACCGGCGCGGAGGCTCACGCAGACGGCAACATTGCGCAGGAGATGCGGGACGGCTGCATGGTTTTCAACATTTCCAAAGTCAACGATGTGGGCGTGGAGATGACAGGAAACTTCAGCTACGAGCGAATCGACTCCGCTGAAAAGATTGAAAGCTATTACCGGGAGATGTTTGAAACCGGCTATGTGCTCGACTATCTGGCAGCCCAGGCCTTTCTCCGCCTGACGCCGGAGGAGCAGGCGGCGGTTGCGGTGCAGGCTGACCACACAGAGGGCGGAAACGCCTCCTTCAGCACCGTCTACAGCGGTCTCACTGCAGCGGAGCTTGCGCAGATGGATCTGCGCAGCCTGGACGATTTGTGGGAAAACCGCATTTCCATCCGAAATATCCCGCAGGGCGGGTCGCAAAAAGTAAGCGCTGCGACTGACGGAAGCTACGGTTTCGAGTCCTTTTACTTCATGAACTGGTACCAGTCCCATAACGATGCCGGCTCGCCGGATACCCACTCCTTCAAGCGGCTGGGCATGGAGATGCTGGGCGTGGGCGGCTACGAGGGCGGCTACCGGATTTACATGTCGGCCCTCAGCGAAAACGACCTGGACGCCCTGCGCAAGATCACGGGAGACCCGGACCTCACCTGGAAGCAGTATAAGCTTGATCGCTATCAGAGGGTGGAGGAAAACCTCGGGAAGATCCCCTATTTTGATGCGGAAACAGCCATCGGGCTGTTCCAGGCGGCCTTTGAGCAGGATGCCCGAAACGGCACCCGGAGCGAGGGCATCGCCGTCAAGCGCGCGCTCTATGGCATCGTCAAACGGGCGACGGACGATTTCCGAGACGGCGGTATCTACAAAAGCCCCTCAGTGATCCCGGTGGCGTCGGCCGAGGAACTCATCCGTCTGGCCGGGGAGAACCCTTCCGGCTTCTTCCGGCTGGAAGCGGACCTCGACTTTTCCGGCATTTCCGCCGAAGGAGGCAGCTACCTCCCGGAGCGGTTCATCGGGATTCTCGACGGGAACGGCCATGCCTTGACCGGGATGCAGTACCCGCTGTTCGGCGATTTGCAGTACGCCCTGGTAAAGGACCTCGCCATCGCCGGGCCCTCCTACGATTCCGGCGCGCGGGCCATGCTGGCGGTCCGGAGCCGGCAGACGGTCCTGGGGGACATCTCTGTTTCCGGCCTTGCGGCCGAAGACCCGGCCCGGCAGCTGCCGCTCGTCGGGACAAAGACCGACTTTTACGGAGAATACGGCCGTATTGCAGTGATGGCGGAAGAAGCCGTCGTTTCGGATCCGGCCGCGGCGGAAGAAACGGAGGCGTAGCGGCATGCGGAAGGCCCCGGGCATCTGCCCGGGGCCATTTTGCGTGCCTGATGCTTTTTCCTCCCGCCTAAGCGCTCAGCAGCTTCCCGGCAGAGATGCAGCGGATCCGCTCCGGCGAGCCGGACCTGCACCTCCGGATTGAGGAAGATCCGTCTCTCCTGCCGGGTCATCGAACTTCTCCCTCCCGGACGACCGCGTGATGCGGGCAGGCCGCCATGCAGTTGCCGCAGTGGAGGCAGTTTTCCTGCCGGATCACCGCCGGCATGGACGGCGTCTTCGAAAAGTCGATGCAGTTCTGGGGGCAGACCGCCCCGCAGGCCCGGCAGCCGGTGCAGGCCGCCGTGATGCGGTAGCCCTTCCGCGCCCCGGCGGAACGGCCGATCGAAAACGGGATCCGCTCGACCGGCTTTTTGGAGAGGTCGAACCACTCGCCGCTCCCCTCGTAGAGCTGGAAGACGGTGAGCGCCCTTTGGGAGGCGTCTGTGGGGTAGATTTCCCGCATGTAAGGGTTTAAGTCCAACAGCCGCGGCAGCGGGCCTTCCCCCAGCTCCCGCACTTTCCCGCGGACCGAGACGGCGACGCGGGACATGGTGTCCTCCCCCTTGATGCCGGTGAGCGCCAGGAAGCCGTGGCGCTTCAGCCGGTCATAAAAGCCCTTGCCCCGGGCGGTGAGAAAATAAAGCCCCTCTTCGTCCGCGTCCATGATGTCGATGGCGCAGGTGACGGGCAGACCGTCCCTGTCCGGGACGGCCATGACAACGGTGTGGATCTCGCGGTGCAGATAGGCCGGAATTTCGGCTGCGGTCATCAAAACCCCTCCTTTTGCTGATGCTTCTATCATACCGCGGAACGGGCCGGATGTAAAGTAGGCACAATCCTGTGGCATAGTTACCGCGGGGAAATGGCTTCCCGCTTTCTATTGCATTTTGCGCTCCCATATGCTATACTGGTACTCAGAACAGCGAAAAATTGTAAAAAATATATATTTTTGAAGTTGGCGGGCCTTTTCCCGCCGGCTTTCCCGTCAGGCCCGGGGCCATTGGCTCCGGGCTTTTTGATACCGTGTGGAAGGAGGAACGGATGGAGAGCCATTTTGAGCCGCTGGGGACAGGGCCCCGCGGGCAGGAGCTGCGCGTCTGCGTGAGCAGGCTGCACAAGTTCGGCACCGACGCCTTTCTGCTCGCCGATTTTGCCCGCGCCCGGCACAAGGACCTCTGCGCCGACCTGGGGACAGGCTGCGGCATCATCCCGATGGTCTTGTACAAAAAGTATGATCCCAAGAAAATATACGCAGTGGAATTGCAGCCGGAGGCCGCGGCTCTCTGCCGGGAGACGGTGGCGGCTTCCGGGGCGGAGGAGACGGTCCTCCCCCTCGAAGCCGATCTGCGGGAGCTGGGGCCCCTCATCCCGGCCGGCAGCCTTGACCTGATCACCTGCAATCCCCCCTTCCAGGACCCCGGGACCGGCCTGCTGAGCGAGATCCCCGGCCGGCGGCAGGCGCTGCATGAGCTGACCTGCACCCTCGACGACCTCTGCCGGGCAGCGGCGCGGCTGCTCCGCTTCGGGGGGAGGCTCTGCCTCTGCCAGCGCCCGGAGCGGCTGGCCGACGTCGTCTGCACCCTCCGCGCCCACCGCCTCGAGCCCAAGCGGATGCGGCTGGCGGCCAAGGACGCGTCCAGCCTCCCCTGGCTCGTTCTGATCGAGGCAAAATACGGCTCCAAACCCTTTTTGCAGGTCGAGCCGCCCCTCTTTTCGATGAACCCGGACGGGAGCTTTACCGACGAAATGTTGAATATATACGGGAATATACCTACAGTACACAATGCAGAAAGGAAGGAAGCAGAATGAGCGGGACATTGTACGTTGTCGGCACGCCGATCGGCAACCTGTCCGACCTCTCCCCCCGCGCGGTCGAGACGCTGGGGGCGGTCGATTTTATCGCGGCGGAGGACACGCGGGTGACCCTGCGGCTCTTAAACCATTTTTCCATCAAAAAGCCGCTGGTGAGCTACCACGACCACAACCTGCGGGAGCGCGGCCTCGCCATTATCCGCCGCATCCAGGACGGAGAGAGCTGCGCCGTCGTTTCGGATGCCGGGATGCCCTGCATCTCCGACCCCGGGGAGGACCTGGTCCGGCTGGCGGCCGAGGCGGGGATCCCCACCGTTGTCATCCCCGGCCCGAGCGCCGCCGTCTCGGCCCTCTGCCTGAGCGGCCTGCCGACCTCCCGCTTCTGCTTCGAGGGCTTTCTCTCGACCAACCGGCGCAACCGGCAGCTTCACCTCGAGTCGCTCAAAAACGACCCCCATACCCTCATCTTTTACGAGGCGCCGCACAAGCTGACAAACACCCTGCAGGACCTGCTGGCCGCCTTCGGCAACCGCCGCATCGCCCTGGCGCGGGAACTGACCAAGGTGCATGAGGAGGTGCTGCGCACCGACCTCGCGGGTGCGGCCGCCCATTTTGCCGAGACCCCGCCCCGCGGGGAATTCGTCCTCATCGTCGAGGGCGCGCCCGCGGACGCGGGGAAGGAGCAGCCTTCCCTCGAGGAGGCTGTCGCCGCCGCGCGGGAGCTGGTCTTAAGCGGGCTGAAGCCGACCGAGGCCGCCCGCCTTACCGCAGCGGACACCGGATATAAGAAAAGCGAGATCTACGCCGGGCTCATCAGCGAGCGGCCGGCATCTGCGGAAGGAGAGCAAGTATGATCAAATTTGACAAGCTCGTGCGGGACCGCATCCCCGAGATCATCGCCGCAAACGGCGAAAAGCCGGTCACCCGGATCCTGGACGACACAGAATACCGCCGCTGCCTGGAGCGGAAGCTCGACGAGGAGGCCGCCGAATACCGCGAGAGCGGGGAGCTCGCGGAGCTCGCCGACATCCTGGAGGTGGTTTACGCCCTCTGCGAGGCGCAGGGGCATTCCCTGGAGGAGCTGGAGGCGCTCTGCCGGCAGAAACGGGAGGAGCGCGGCGGGTTTTCCAAAAAAATTTTCCTGGTGGGCAAGGAACCGGGCGGAATTTGAGACATTTTGCAAATCCTATTGACATTCCGTGAAAAATCCGTTATTATGGAAAGTACAACAAAGGGGAGTAGCTGGCAGCCGCTGTGCTGTGGCTGGACGCGCCATCCCGATAGCTTCTATCCGCGTCCAGTTTAAGGGAAGCCGACAGCAAGACTTTTATTGTGGTGCGCCATAGTAAAGGTCTTTTTTTTGCCCGCATATCCCGCAATCTGAAAGGAATGAAAAAAATGCAGCAAATCCTGGAACTTTTTGAGAATGTCACCCAGGTCACCTGGCAGCAGGCCGTCATGTGGATCATCGGCGCGCTGCTCATCTACCTGGGCATCCGCAAAAAGATGGAGCCGACTTTGCTTATCCCGATGGGCTTCGGCGCAATCTTAGTCAACCTCCCCAATTCCGGCGCAGTTACGCAGGGCAGCGAGGTGGGGCCGATCGATGTCCTGTTTAACGCGGGCATCGCAAACGAGCTCTTCCCCCTCCTCCTTTTCATCGGCATCGGCGCGATGATCGACTTCGCCCCCCTGCTTTCCAACCCGAAGATGATGCTGTTCGGCGGCGCGGCCCAGTTCGGCATCTTCTTTACCCTCAGCATGGCCTGCCTCTTTGGCTTTGAGCTGAAGGACGCCGCTTCCATCGCCATCATCGGCGCGGCGGACGGCCCGACCTCCATCTTTGTCGCCAACTTCTTCCAGTCGAAGTACGTCGGCGCGATCGTTGTGGCGGCCTATTCCTACATGGCGCTGGTTCCCATTGTCCAGCCGCCGGTCATCAAGCTGATCACCACCAAGAAAGAGCGCCTTATCCGGATGCCCTACCGCCAGCGGCCGGTCAGCAAGACGGCCAAGATCCTCTTCCCTGTCGTCATCACCATGATCGCCGGCCTGGTCGCCCCCAAGTCGGTTGCGCTGGTAGGCTTTTTGATGTTCGGCAACCTCATCCGCGAGTGCGGCGTGCTGGACAACCTTTCGGAAACCGCCCAGAATTCCCTGGCCAACATCGTCACCATCCTGCTCGGCTTCACCATCTCCACCCGGATGCAGGCGGAATACTTCCTTGCCTGGGAGACCATCCTCATCATGTGCCTGGGCCTTGTCGCCTTTGTCTTTGACACCGTCGGCGGCGTCTTCTTTGCCAAGCTCATGAACCTGTTCACCCCGCACAACAAGGTCAACCCCATGATCGGTGCGGCCGGCATCTCGGCCTTCCCGATGTCCGCCCGCGTCGTCAACAAGCTGGGCCTGGAGGAGGACCCGGAGAACTTCCTCCTCATGCACGCGGTCGGCGCCAACGTTTCCGGCCAGATCGCCTCGGTCATCGCGGGCGGCCTGATCCTGACCCTCGTCGGTTAAATCAAGAAAGGAAGAGATTCTATGAGCCTGAATGTCGCAGCCTTTGTCGATTCCCTGAGCATCATGGGCCTGGGCATGCTGGGGATTTTCATCGTCGTCGCGGTGCTCATCGCGGTGATGGTCCTTCTTACCAGAGTGTTCCACGACTAAACAAGAATTGCAGCGCCCCGTTCCAGTTGGAACGGGGTATTTTTTTGCGCAAATTTTTCGAAAGCTCTTGACAGTTTGGTCTAATCATGTTAGACTAAAGCTGTGAGGACGAACGACATTAGACCAAACGGAGGGGATACGATGGACAACTGCCGCCTTGGAGAAATGGAAGAGAAATTCGCGGATCTGATCTGGGAACGCCAGCCGGTCGGTTCGGGGGAGCTTGTGCGGCTCTGCGCGGAACGGTTCGGATGGAAAAAATCCACCACCTACACCATGCTCAAGCGGCTCTGCGCGCGCGGGCTTTTTGAAAACAACGGCGGGACGGTGAAGGCCCTCCTCAAGCGGGAGGAATTCCACGCGATGCAGGGGGAGGAGCTCATCGAAAAGAGCTTCGACGGCTCGCTGCCCCGCTTCCTCGCCGCCTTCACCCGCCGCAACCGGCTGAGTCAGGACGAGGTGGAGGCGCTGAAAAAGCTCATTGACGAATACAAGGAGTGATATTCATGGAACTTTATACAGTTTTTCTCTCCCTTTTGAACATGAGCGTGACTGCCGGGCTGATCATCCTGCTGATTCTCCCGGTGCGTCTCTGCCTGAAAAAAGCGCCGAAGGCCTTTTCCTACCTGCTCTGGTCGGTGGCGCTGTTCCGGCTGCTCTGCCCCTTCTCCTTTGAGAGTCCGGCGAGCGTCGTCCCCAGCACCACCCCCATCCCGCCCAGCGCGCCGGTGCGGAACACCTTCCGCATTGAAACCAGCATCCCCGCGATCGACGTCCCGGTCAACGACTACCTGGGAGGCCGTTACTACGAGGGCGTCACCGTCCCGACGGGGACGATGGAGCAGGTGACGACGGTCTGCGGCGTGATCTGGCTTGCCGGCATGGCGCTGCTGCTCTGCTGGAGCGTCATCTCCTACCTGCGGCTGTGGAAAAAGCTCCGCCCGGCCGAACCTGACCCCGCGGAGAAGGGGGTCTGCGTCATGCCGGGGCTGGAGACCGCCTTTGTGCTCGGCGTTTTCCGGCCGCGCATCTATCTGCCGGCCGGGCTTTCGGAGCGGGAGAAGACCTGCATCCTCCTCCACGAGCAGACCCACATCCGCCGCGGCGACCACATCATCCGGCTGGTCAGCTTCGCGGCCCTCTGCCTGCACTGGTTCAACCCCCTCGTCTGGCTCGCCTTCTGGCTGAGCGGCCGGGATATGGAGATGTCCTGCGACGAGGCGGTCCTCAAAAAGCTGGGCAACGAGGTAAAGAAAGAGTACTCGACCTCCCTGCTCTCGCTGGCGTCCGGGCGGAGGAATTTTCCGGGCCGGAATTTTCCGGCTGGGCCATTGGCCTTCGGCGAGGGGGACACAAAAAACCGCATCAAAAACGTCCTCTCCTACCGCAAGCCCGCCTTCTGGGTGCTGATCGCCGCCATCGCCGCGGTGGCGGCCGCCATCTTTCTGCTGGCGGCCAACCCCCTCTCCAAGCGGGAGAGCATGGAGTGGTTAAACAGCCTCGACGCGGCCCAGGTGCGGCAGATCGAGCTGGTCGCCATGCCGGGCGGCGAGAACGAACGCTACGCGAACATCACCGACGGGGAGGAGATCTCCGGCATCGTCGCCACCCTGCGGGAAGGGAGCGGGCGGTACGTCGCCGAGCCCGAAGCTCTGGCGGGCGGCGGCCTCTCCTTCTACCTCACCATGGAGGACGGCTCCCGCCACCATGTCGCCAACAACGGCAACGTCTACCTCGTCGTCGACGGGGATTCCTTTGAGGCGGACTACCAGTGGCTTGCAAGCCTCGACGAATACGCAAGCCTCGCAGATTCCTCCCTGCCGGAGGATTTCTCGTTTGAGGCTGCTGCCGCCGGCAGCGCCCCCTTCGGGCAGGACTATACGGTGGCGGCCATCCCCTACCGCGCGCTGGAATACTCGCTCGACATTTCCGCCGAGGACGCGCCCCGCTACCGGCTGACCGGGGAGATGGCGCTGCTCGAATCGGCGGACTGGGTCCTCGGCGCACAGGACGGCGGCTGGACCGGTTGCGGGACAGCCGAACCCGTTTCGCTCACTGAGGAGAATTTCGACGCCCTGTTTACCATCCCGGACGGGGATCTCTGGGAAGGCGGCCTTTCGGCCCAAGCCCTCCGGGAGGGGAACCGGTCGGCGTGGCAGGTCGTCCGGGAAGACGCGGACAATACAACGATTTATTATATTTTGCAGCAAAATAACGGAGAGTTGTATCTGACCTACGGCTACCTGGAAGGCGGGCTGCAATACGCCAACATCCGCTGGGTCTTCCGGCTGTCGCCCGCCTTGGCAGAAGGGGCGGAAGCGCTCTTTGCCCTGCGGGCCGACTATGTGGGCAGCGCGCCCGCCGTGGGGGCCATCCTCGACGCTCTCTCCTTCCCCCAGGCGCGGGGCGCAATCTCCCTCCAGACCGAAGAGGAGCCCTACGGCCTGACGGTAGAATTTCCTGCCGACGCCGCCGACCTGCTGCCCTATGAAAAAAACGCCGTCCTGCTCCTCTCCCTCATCGGCAACCTGGACGTCGTGCAGTTCTCCTTCCCGTCCGAGACGGTCTCCTACACCCGCGCCTGGGCGGAGGAATGGACGGGGCTTGCGGACGTCCGGGCGGAGTCAGTCGGGGATTTTTCCTCCCTGCTCTCCTTCTTAAACGGCATTATCAGCAGCGAATCGGTCGCCCAGTCCCACCCTGAGTGGGAGGGCTACGCCTATACCGGCGAGCTGGAGGTGACGGCCGGGGACCGCAGCTTCCAGCTGCTGGATACGCCGGAAAATCCCGCCGAGGAAGCGGCGGCCAACTACTTCGCCTACGACATCGCCGGGGACTATGCGGCGCTGGAAACCCTCTGCAGCGGGAACGAGTCCCTCGTAAATTCGGCCCGATCGCAGGCGGAAGACGCCGCCGCGGGAGACTACATCCAGCAATACATCGTCTACACCCTCGAGACGATGCAGACCATCCCGGATCAGCCCCTGGCGGACGCGGGGCGGTTCGGGCTTACCTCCTACGCCGTCGTCCGCGCAGACGTCGAGATGAGCTGGTCGCCGGAAGCGGCCGCCAAAGGCCCGCAGCTCGGGGACGGCTGGTACACCCGCCTCTTCCTCTGCGGGGAAACAGACGGCGGGTGGAAGATTTACGAGGTTTACTGGGCGGAATCACTGGCTGGCAGCGCATCGACCTACCTGTTGGAGGAAGAATATTTACAGCAGGTATTAAATTCGGTGGAATTTACAGAAAACGGGGTGGAGATCCCCTTCCCCGAAGGGATGCCGCAGGAGCACCCGCTGAGCGTATCGGGCAGCGCCCGGATAAACGGCGGCGAAAACCGGGGCTCCGACCTCGATGAAACAGTCGTGCAGCCCGGCGCCCTCTCCGCCGACTTTGTCCCCCGGCAGGAGGGGGACAGCTTCTCCCTCTATCTCCGCTTCTATGTGGAGGAGGACGGGAACTCCCTCCGGGAAACCGCGGCCTGGTACGCGAGCTGGGTCTATGAAGGCGGACAGATGGTCCGCCAGCCCTGGCTCCTCGAGACGGAGGGCGGGCCCGAGCAGCACGGGCGGGAGCTCACCGCCCACTTTGCGGAACCGCACGGCCAGAATTACGCCGCCTCCATGACCTTGCCGGAGGGCTGGACGGCAGCCCCCGCTTCGGGCAGCCGGACCGCCGGGACCATCTACCTCATGGGGCCGGACGGCAGCCACGCCGCGACGATCGGCTGCGGCATCGTCACCTACTACCCTGAGGCTGCTGCGGCAGGGAATTTCCCCATCTCGGTCTACAGCGACCTCATGCTCGGCTCGATGCTCAACTGGAATAACGAGTACACCCCCGTCCGGCAGGGCGAATTCAACGCCGACGGCGTGCCGGTCACCGAGACGGCGACCGTCCAGATCTACCGCAGCACGGGCGGCGCGTCCGGCACCGTGACCTACACCCCCGGCATCCTCTCCTACGACCTGGGTCTCCTCCGGTATATTTCAATAGAAATTGTACAGGAAGGAATATCCGAGGCCGCTGTGCGGGAGCTCGCGGAGAGCATCTCCCTGCGGGCGGAATAGGCCCGCATCCATACGAAAAAGCCGTCCAACCAGGCGTTGGACGGCTTTTGCTACAGCAAAAATTCGAGCTGGCAGTCAAAGGGCTCGGCTTTGACGTGGGCGGGGATGATCTCCTCCGCGTCGCGGCAGCCGAGGTTCCGGTAAAAGCGCTGGGTCTCGTCGGCCGAGTGGGCGGAGAGGTAGAGCCGCTCCCCTCCCATCCGGCGCCCTTCCGCGGCGGCCTGCGCGAACAGCTGCCGGCCGATCCCCTGTCCCCGGGATTCGCGGGAGACGTGGAGATTGGTCAGGTCGCGATACTGCCCCCTGCTGCCGGAAGGCTTCCCCGACAGGGAACAGAACCCTGCCATCCGCCCCTCCGTAAAGGCGGCGAAGACCGCTCCGCCGCAGGCGGCAGTTTTGGCAAGATCTGCAATCAGGTCCGCCAGCTCCTTTGCGGTCCAGTCGTCGGTAAAGGGGTCGGGCCGGACCTCCCAGCTGCCATCCGGCCCCCTCCGCCAGCAGAGATTGACCTCCTGCCGGCGGTCAAAGCCGGCGAAGAGGGCGGGGGCGATCTCCCCCGCGTTCAGTCTGCGGATCTCCATGCGTCCCCTCCTAGAACAGATTGAGCATGTGGCAGGGCTTGCGGTAAAAGACGGACGCGAGAGGCGCGTCTCCGTTTAACACCTGCACCGCGGGAATGAGGGGCAGCTCCTCCGCGCCCCGGCAGCCGCAGATGAGCGGGCCGAAGGCGCTGACGGGCATGGAGATGTCCGGCGCTTCTTCGGTGCGGCTGACCCGGTTTTCCCCGCCGGAGAATTCGAGCAGCCAGGTGCCGGTGTTTTGGGCAAGCTGCGGGTCGTCGACGGCGATTTTCACCCGCCCCGCTCCATTTGTGCGGCAGAGCCGGAGGGCCGTCTCTACATTGACCACCCGGAGCATGCCGTTATACCGGAGGGAACACTCCACCTTGTTGTGCTCGGCAAAGAAGGAGGTCAGGTCGACGCAGCCGGGGGTGTCCAGCCTGAGGGTGCGGTAATCGGCCGCAAAGGTCCGGCGGATAAAGCTGAACATGGCGGCGTAAGCTTCCGCGTCGAGGGCAAAGAAGGCGTTGGGCAGCCAGAAGTTGGTCGTGCAGTTGAAGACCCGGCCGTCCGTCTTTTTGGAGAGGAAAAAGCCGCGCGGTTCCCCCGTCTCGCTGCGCCAGAGGTAGACGTACCGCTGCTGCGCGAGCAGATTGTCTTTGAGCAGCGCCCGGTCGTAGACCTTGCGGAAGACGGAAAGATTATACTTTTCGTAGAATTTCTGATAAATATCCAAAAGCGGGGAGAAATCGTCCCCGGGAAAGAGCTGTTCGATAGAACCGCGCACAGCTCCCAGCGGGATGGCGTCCAGTTCCACCGTCCAGGTGCGGACCTCGGCCCCCACTTCGTACCCGAACTGCCGGTAGTAGGACTGGCTGAAGGGGTAGAGGGCGGAGAGGAGGAAGCCTTTTTCGTACATATCCGGCAGCGCCTTTTCAAAACAGCGGCGGATGACGCCGCCGCGCCGGTGCTGCGGCAGGGTCGCCACCCCGCCGATGCCGCCCATCAGCACAGGATGTCCGTCAAAATTTGCGGTATAGTTGTTGACGAGGATGCTGCCGAAGAGGGTCTCGTTGTCGTCGGCAAAGGTCCCCCACTCGTCCGCTTTGCGGAACCGGTCGGATGGGAGGGGCGGGCCCTCCGGCGCGGGCGGCTGTTTGGCGGCGGCGATCTCCTCGGGGGTCATGGCGGCGCATTTTTCGCGCTCCGCCGCGAGGTCGATGCTCCCTTCAAAGGCGACGCTGCGGACGAGCGCGCCCTTCCAGGCTTCGTTTGGTTCTACGATACGGGTGATCATGGGGGAATACCTCCTTTTGTCTCATTCTGGATTCAGCATAGCATATTTTGCCGGGAAAAGCAAGGGCGGATATTTTCGGGAAAAAACAGTTTTTTTATGATCCCACTTGACACGGGACGTGAAAAGTGATATATTTATCCTATCAAGAGATAAATACATCTCATTTTCAGGAGGCTCCTATGAAAAAGACGACCAAAATGATGATTGGCTGCGGCATTGCCTGCGTTCTGCTCCTGCTCCTTTCCGTATGGTATTCCGTGCAGTTTAACGACTCCCGCCTGGTGGCCCCGATGGATTTTGGCACCTACGCCTTTCGGGTGCAGGATTTGCCGATGATCCTTTCCTGCGCCCTGGTCTGCCTGTATGCGCTGGCATTGGCCGTCACAGTAATTTCAAATGTGATAAAAAATCGCCGGCAGGCAGCAAAGAAAAACGTCACGCGCACCCTCAACCCCAAGCTGGGCCTGCTGGGGCTCTTGGGGTTCCTGGGCTTTGCGGGGTTCTGGACGTACGGGTATAACGGCAGCGTTTTTCCGTTTGCCTTCTTCCTGTTCTTCGGCTTCTTTGGCTTTTACTATGAGGGGAAGATGGCGGGGACCTTTATGGATGAGCGTTTCCGCGAAAATGCCGTCCGCGCCAGGCTGAAAGCCTCCAACATTGCATTCTCCATGCTTCTCATATCCCTCGTCGTTCTCTGCCGGGGAAGGCTTTTTCAAAACCTTGAGTACACCCTGATCGCCGCCATCATCATGCTGTCTCTCGTGCTGGCCCTGTGGATTTTTCTTGCGGAATATTTACTGTACCGCTACGATCATGACGAGCAGGCGGAGGACGGCGGGGAATAAAAATGGCGGAATTTACATGCAGACTCAAACAGTACCGGCAGCAAAAGGGACTGACCCAGGAACAGCTGGCGGAAATCGTAGGCGTGCGCCGGGAAACCATCATGCGTTTGGAAAAAGCGCAGTACAATCCCTCGCTCAAGCTTGCGATCGATATTTCGAGAGCGGTCGGCGCGCCGATCGAAGAGATCTTTATCTTTGCGTAAAAAGCAAAAGCAGCAAATCTTTTTCGGATTTGCTGCTTTTTTGCCGCGGATTTTTCCGGGAAAGCGGCGCTCCCTTGTTTCCCGAATTTTTTTGTGGTATAATGAATGAAATTCAGAAGAAAATCCCGCAGAAAAGAGGCGTTCCTGATGCAGAACTACGAAACCCTTTCCTCCTACTCCAAGGACGAGCTCATCCGGCTCATCGAGCTTTACTCCAAAAACTGGCTGGCGATGGACGGCGTCTGGTTCCAGTCCATCGAGCGGACGCGCGGCATGGACGAGGCGATGTTCCACGACGCCGAGGCGTGGAAGCGCTTCACCGTCATCGAGGCGCGGCGGATCAAAGAATTTTTGCAGCTCCCCGAGCGCCCGGGGCTCGACGGGCTCGCCAGGGCGCTGCGGCTCCGCTTTTACGCGAACTTGAATGAGGACCGGATCGAGATCGAGGGCAATACCCTGACCTACACCTCCATAAACTGCCGGGTGCAGCGGGCCCGGGAGCGCAAGGGGATGCCCTTCCACCTCTGCAAGGAGGTGGGGATCATCGAGTACCGGGAGTTTGCCCGCGCCATCGACGACCGCTTTTCCTGTGCCTGCGTAAGCTGCTACCCCGACGTCACCGACCCCTCCTGCTGCTGCAAGTGGCGGTTTACCCTGCGGGAGGAGTGACCCCGTCCGATCAAGGATCCCGGCAGCCGTTTCAAGCTGCCGGGATTTTTGCCGCGGCCTTACGCGGGCTTGTATCGGCTGCGGCGTTGCGGACGTCCGCGGGTTTGGCGCGGGGGATGCGGCTGCGTTGATTTGTCCCGTACAGCTACGCGCCACCCCATCTTTTTTGAACGGCAAAAAAGATGGGGGAGAAAAAACCGCCAGGAGGGAGACCCTCCTGGACTACCCACCGCGCCGGTTTTGCGTACAAAATGGGAGATTGTGCGCGCGTCAGGCGGCCGCGGCCAGGAATGGGTACCCCCAGAGCGATATTCCTTCGGATAAATTGGGGCGTGAAGCTGTGGCGCCGGATTTTGGAGTTTCGCCGCGGCCTTACGTGTGCGGTGCGTCGGATAGGAGCGGAACCCCATCCATAACGGCGCAGCTTGTCGCGCCGTTCCAGCGGTATCGAACGGTGCTGTGCGGCCGCGTCGACTTGTCCGGCCCGGTCACGGGCCCGCGTCGTCACCGCGCATAGTACTGCCAGCCGTCCTCGGTGAGGACCCGTTTGACCGCGACCCCGAAGACCCGGTCCAATATGCCGGAACGGTATACCTCCTCCGGCGTCCCGGCGCAGCAGACCGCGCCGTCTGCCAGCACCGCGGCACAGTCGGCGCAGCGCAGCGCCGCCCCGAGGTCATGGAGGACCAGCCCCACCGCCCGTCCCTCCTGCGCCAGCCGGCGGGCGGCGGCGAGCAGCTCGAGCTGGTGCCGCACATCGAGGTAGGTGGTCGGCTCGTCGAGCAGGAGGGTCCCGGTGTCCTGGGCCAGCGCCATCGCGAGGTAGACCTTCTGCCGCTGGCCGCCGCTCAGCTCGGGCATCGGCCGGCCGGCCAGATCCTCCGCCCCGGCCAGGGCGAGAGCCTGTTCTGCCATCCGGTAATCCTCCGCCCGGTACCGCCGCGGGTAGGAAAGGTACGGGAACCGCCCGTGCAGCACCATCCGCTCCGCCGTGATGTTGGGCACGCTGCGGGATTGGGCGAGATAGGCCGCCTTTTGGGCGATCTCCCGCGGGGTAAGGGCGGAAAGATCCTTCCCGTCGAGCAGCACCTCCCCGCCCCGGATGGGGATGAGTCCCAGCGCGGCTTTCAGGAGGGTGCTCTTGCCGCAGCCGTTGGGGCCGAGCAGCACGGTCACTTTGCCCGGCGGGAAAGAAAGGCTCACCTCCCGCAGGACGTCCTTCCCCCCGTACCCCGCGGTGACGCGTCGAAGCTCAAGCATGGCGCCCTCCCCTCTGCCGCAGCAGCAGCCAGATGAAAAACGGCCCCCCCAGCAGCGAGAGCAGGATGCCCACCGGCAGCTCGTAGGGCGCGAACAGAAGCCGCGAAAGCAGATCGCAGAAGGTGAGCAGCGCCGCCCCGCCCAGCGCCGAGCAGAGCAGGAGCGGGCCGCTCTCCTCCCCCACCAGCCGCCGCATCATGTGGGGCGCGATGAGCCCGACAAAGCCCAGCAGCCCCGCGAAGCTGACTGCCGCCCCCGCCAGCATGGCCGCCAGCGCGAGGGCGAGCAGCCGCAGCTTTTTGGCCGAAAGGCCCAGCGCCTGCGCCTGTTCCGTCCCGAGCGCCAGAACGTCCAGCTCGTTGTGCAGCGAGAGTGCGGCGAGGATGCCGAGGAGGATGAGGCAGGCCGGCAGTACCAGCTCGTCCATCGCCACCCCGGAAAGCCCGCCGATGCGGAAGTCGGAATAGCCATTGAGCGCCTCCGGCACAAAGGTGACGACCGCGTCCACCCCCGCGCTGAAGATGCCCGAGACCGCCACCCCGGCCAGCACCAGGGTGAGCCGGGACGCCCCCGTCCGTTCGGCGATGGCCAGCACAATCACCGCCCCGCCGAATGCGCCGAAAAGGGCCGCGATGGGCACGAACCCCACCGCCGACGGGAAAACGGCACAGCAGACCGCTGCCGCCAGCCCCGCTCCCGCGTTGACCCCGATGGTGCTCGGCGCAGCGAGCGGGTTTGCGAGCACCAGCTGGACGATCACCCCCGCGCAGGCCAGCGCCGCCCCGGCCAGCAGCCCGGCGCAGGTGCGCGGCAGCCGGACATGCCGCACGATCCGGGCAGCCGCCGAATCCCCGCCGGAAAGAAAGGCCGCCGCGACCTCCCGTAAGGAGACCGGCTCCGCCCCCAGGCAGAGGCTGAGCGCCGCCGCCGCGAGGGCGGCCAAAAGGAGCAGCGCCGCCCATTTCGCCCCCTTATTCCTCCGGATAAAGGATATCCGCGAGCCCTTCATAGGCCTCCCCCCATCTCGCATTCGGCTTCAGGTTGTAAAGCTGCTGGTCCATCAGGTAGAACCGCCCCTCTTTCACGGCAGTCAGCCCCTCCCAGGCGGGATTGTCGAGCAGTGTGCCCGCGAGCATCGCCTGCGCGCCCTCCATCTCCCCCTGGAGCACCGCGAAGATATAATCCGGGTCGGCCGCCACAATGGTCTCCAGGCTTAAGGATTCGAGCAGCCCGGTCTCGCTGTCGGCGATGTTTTCACAGCCCAAGTCGGCGAGCATCTCCCCCAGCACCGAACCCTCGCTGCCCTTGACCTTGCAGCTTGAGCCGGTCGCCCGGATGTAGAGGACGGTGGGCGAAGAGCCGTCCGCCCGCGCCCTGGCTGCCTCCACCTGTTCCTGCACCGCCTCGCCGTGGAGGCGGTAGGCCTCCGCATCGCCGGTGATCCGGGTGCAGATGCCGAGCATTTCGAGGTAGTCGTCAAAGTTTGTCACCTCGAAGCAGGCGGCCGGGATGCCCAGCTCGTCCATCAGCTCCATCAGCTCGACGTCGGCGGCGGTGTTGGCGCTGCCGATGACAAAATCGGGGTCGGCGGCCAGCAGCGTCTCAATGCTCGGGCTCTTGACCGCCCCCAGGTCGGCGACCGTTTCGGGGAGATCAAGGTCAAACTGGGTCCAGGCGTCGCCAGCTGCCGCTGCGAGGGTGTCCTTCCCGCCCGCCAGGCACCAGACGTCGGCGAAGCTGCCGATGAGGGCGGCGACCCGCTGCGGCTCCGAGACCGAAACCTCCCGCCCGAGCGCGTCGGTGAAGGCGACAGCCCCCTCCGCGGACGCTTCCGCCCCGGAGGAACCCGTCCCGTCCCCGCCGCATCCCGCGAGCAGCAGCCCGCAGGCGAGGGCGAGCGCCCCCGCTTTCACTTTCACGCGCGAAAAAACTCTCATGCGTTCACATCCTTATAAAAAAGCAGGGCCGGCGGTTTGGCGCGCCGGCCCTGCGGCTGATTTTCCTGTGTTCCTGCCGCGGGCTCAGCCGAGGTAGGGTTTTGCGGCAGCTTCGACGCCTTCCGGGTTCTGCTGCGCCCATTCCGCGTAGGGCATGCCGCTTTCTGCAACCGTCTTGCCCAGCGCGACGAGGAAGGCGGGGATGTCCGCCTCGAGGATGGCCCCGAGCTCGCGCCCCATCTTTTCCTGCCCCTGCCGGTCGTTTCCGCCCACATAGAGGGTGAAGGCGCTCTGCGGCTTGCCGTCCACGGGCTTGGACGCGCCGCGGAAGCCGATGCAGCCGGTCTGGTGGGTGCCGCAGGAGGACGGGCAGCCCGAGATGTGCATCTGGGGCAGCGCGCCGTCGGGGATACCCGCCTCCCGCACCGCCGCGACGCAGGCCGCGAGCAGGCCTTGGGAGTCGCGCAGCCCGACCTGGCAGGTTTTGCCGCCGATGCAGCTCACCGAGGTCTCAAACAGGCTCTGCGCGCTGTTTTCCGCCGTCGCGGCGAGGAGTTTTTCCGCTTCAGCGCCGGTGAGGTTGACAAGATAGGCCGTCTCATCGGGGGCGAGGCGCATCTCGGCCTCCTCCATCCCCTGGATGAGGTCGCTTACCCGGCAGAGGGCCGCAAGGTCGGGCTGCCCGCCGATGGGGTGCCAGACGACGGTGTAAAGCCCCGCCTGCTTCTGGGGAATAACCCGCGGACCGGAAGCCGCGGAGCCGTCGCCGGCTTTTTCCACCGCGCGGGGCTCGGCTGCAAGGTCGAGGTTTTCTCCGGAGGCGAGGACTTCGTCGAGCTTTTCGCGGTAAGCCTTGGCGTAGCCCTCCGGGCCGCCGCAGACGTCCTGCATGTAGCGGGTGCGGGCCTTGCCGCGATTTTCGTAGTTGCCGTAGGCGCGGAAGGTCAGCCACATCGCCTTGATATAGTAGAGGATCTTCTCCGGCGCGACGCCCTCGGCCACCTTGACGCCGAATTTCGGGTTGTTGCCCAGCCCGCCGGCGCTGTAGACGTCAAATTTCCCGTCCGGCCGGGCGGCGAAGCCCAGGTCGCGGTAGGTCGCGTGCGTCAGGTTGGCGGGGGAATTCGAGAAGCCGACCTTGAGCTTGCGGGGCATCTTTTCGGCCTTGATGAAGGTCATCAGGTACTCGCCCGCAGCCTCGGCCCAGGGCATGACGTCAAAATACTCGCCCGCCTCGACCCCGGAGAGCGGGGAGCACATCACGTTGCGGGGGAAATCCCCGCCGCCGCCCATCGTGACGATGCCGCTGTCGAGCGCCTTTTCCATGATGGCGCAGACGGTGTCCGGATCGAGGTCGTGGAACTGGACGGTCTGGCAGGTGGTGAAGTGGGCGCGCGGCACCGGGTAGCTGCGGATGGCTTCGGCTAAGAAAGCGAGCTTCTCTTTGGTCACCCGGCCGGCGGTCATGCGCAGCCGCAGCATGCTGGCCTGTCCGCCCCGCTGGGCGTAGCTGCCATAGAGGCCCGAGAAGCCCTTGTAGGCCCCCTTGTCCATTTCGCCGCTGTAGAAGGCGGCGGTTTTTTCCCGGAAAGCAGGCAGATCCTGCTTCCAGCTCTGCGGATCGATGCGGTTTATCATGGCAAATCCTCCCATAGTCGGGAACCCTGTCCCGGATTTCGTGTTCAGTTTTAGTATACCACAGACCGGGCCGGCCTGCAAGCGCTTCCTGTCAGAGTTGACAGATTGCCGCAGAATGTGGTATGTTGTGGACAGGCTTTTAGATGGGAGGCAAGCGTATGGAACAGAAAATTATGCTCAAACGGTTCGAAAGTAGCCGGGAATTTCCGGATTTTGCCCGGCTGGTCTTTGGCCATTCTGTGGTCGAGGTGTGGGGGAAGGCGCTCTGACCGGGAAGCAGCGCGCTTATCCTTTTGCAGCCGCCTTCTCCCTGCCGAAGCCCTGGATCCGGTCGATGAGGAAAGAGGAGAGGGTGACGGTCACAAGGGAAAAGGCGATGCGGGTAAACGGGATGTAGCTGAGCGAAAGGCCCAGCACAATGAGGTCGGTAAACAGGTAGGTGCGGGAGAGGCGGCAGCGGGTCAGCTTGGAAATGACGAGGGCCAGCGCGTCATCCCCGCCGCTCGAACCGCCCTGCCGGACGATCAGACCGACCCCGACCCCGACGAAGAGCCCCCCGCAGACCGCCGCCAGCAGCGGCCGGTCCGACAGGTCGGGCAGCATGGGCGGAAAGCACTCCCAGAGCTTATAAAACAGCGAGACGCAGAGGGTCGAGATCGCCGAGGTGCGCAGGAACTTCCAGCCCAGGTACCGCAGGGCGAGCAGGTAACAGACAGTGTCCAGCACCGGCGTGATAATGGCGGGCGAGAGACCGCCCCAGTGCTCGATGAGGAGCATCAGGCCGATCACGCCGCCCTCGGTAATGCCGGTGCGCTGGTGGATGTTGTGGATGCCGAAGGTGCAGATCGCGGCCCCGGCGACAATCAGCCCCACCCCTCTGAGGGAAAGCCCGTCGGTCAGCCTGCGGCCCGCGTCGGACAGCCATCTTCGATTGATCTTCATAAAAAAAGGAACCTCCTTGCATTTTTGCCTTCTATTCCATATAATAAAGGATATAGCAGCTATAATGTCAAGGGGGTACAGCATGGAAAATTTATTTTCAATCGGGGAATTGGCGCATTATCAGAACATTTCCAAGCAGACGCTGATCTTTTATGACAAAATCGGCCTGTTCCGCCCGGCCTACGTCGACCCGCACAACGGCTACCGCTATTACAGCGCCCAGCAGATCGACTATCTCGACACCATCCTGATTATGAAAAGGCTCGGATTCTCCTTAAAGGAGATCCGAGCCCATATGGAGCGCTACAATATTGACAGCAGCCTCATTGCGCTGCGCAGGCAGGCGGATGTCCTGGACCGGCAGATCGAGGAGCTGCGCCTGACCCGCAGCCGGCTGCTCCACCGCTGCGCCCAGATGGAGGCGGTCAAGGGCTGTCGGGAGCAGACGCCCCTCCCCTCCCTCGAGGAGGCGGAGGAGCAGTACCTCCTCCTCCGGGAGGTGGAAGCGCCCTATACCCCGCGGGAAATCAGCATCGCGACCAAGCGCTGCTTCGCCGATTCCTTCCGGGAGGGGCTGCCCCTCTTTTTCCAGTGCGGCGTCGTCGTTCCCCTCTCCCGCATCCGGGAGGGGCGGTACACCGAGGCCAGCGCCGCCTTTGTCCCGGTGGAGAAGACCGCCCGGGACGGGAAGGTCCTGCGCCTCCCCGCCGGGAAGTGCGCCGCGCTCTGCCACGTCGGGGATTATCTCTCCATCGGCCGCTCCTATCAGGAGCTTCTCTCCTTCTGCGCGGAGCATGCGCTGGAGATCGTGTCGGATTCCTACGAGTTCTGCATCAACGACTACCTCACCTCCCACGACGAGAACGAGTATATCACCAAGATCGTCTTCTACGTCCAGTGAGGAGCCGCCCGCATGGGATTGATTCCTGCCAAAAACAACGCAGCCGAACCGCCGGATAGAAGTGGAACCGTGTCCAGGATTCCGCAGCTGCCGCAAGCTTGCTGCGGAATCGCGCATTTCAGCGGTATCGAACGATGCTGCACGGCCGCGTCGTCAATGAGAAACAACGCTGATGCGCTGGCGGATGTGGCTGCCGCTCACCGCCTCGTCGACCATGGCGATGGCGTAGTCGGCGTAGCTGATGACGCTCTCGCCCCGGGAATTGAGGGTCAGCTCCTCGCCGCCGAGGAGGTAGCGGCCGGTGCGCGCTCCGTCCGCCTGGAAGTCTGCGGCGGGGCTCAGATACGTCCACTTCACGTCGTCCCGCTGCCGCAGCTCGCCGAGCGCTTTGGCCATCGCCGCCGCCAGGGGCTTGAAGGCGTCCGGGAAGTCCGGGCCGTCCGCGACGCAGGCGGTATGTTCCGGGTTGACATAGAGGCTCCCGGCGCCGCCGACGACGAGCAGGCGGGTCTCGCTGCCGGAGAGGATGCCGCACAGGTGGGCAAGGGAGGCGCTGTGCTGCGGGAGGGTCTCCTCCGTCCAGGCGCCGAAGGCGTCGATGACGGCGTCAAAGCCCTTGAGGTCGGCGGCGGTCAGGTCGAAGAGGTCCTTTTTGAGGACATGCTGCGCCGCGGACCGGTTCTCCTCCCGCACGACGGCGGTCACGTCGAGCCCTCTCTCCACCGCTTCCCTGGCGATCAGTTTGCCGGCTTTTCCGTTTGCACAAATGACTGCGATTTTCATAATGGGTTCCTCCTTGGGGTGGTGCTTTTTTACCGTTTCCTTCTGAGCTTTGGCCCGGCCGGTTCCCTCAGCTCTTGTCTTGATTATAGCAGCAAAGGTTTCTGCTGTAAAGTAAGCACTTTATTGTGCTGTAGTTACCAAAAAGGAACAATTGGGCGGTTACCGGGAGGAAACGAATGGGCAGCGGCGGGCTTTGCGGCCTTTTTTTCGGGATGCAAAAAAATTTTCAAAAAACTTTCGCCGCCCGGGACGTTGACCCCGGCGCGGCGGATTGATATAATAATTCTCAGAGAAAGTCTGACGCTTTTGCGGCCGGCAAAATCAGGGCCGCGGCGATTTTCCTACAGAAAGGATGGAACGAGGCTATGGGGATGAACGGAGAAAAAACGGACAAGACCCTCCCCGCCTGCCCGGTGGAGACGACCCTCACGCTGATCGGCGACAAGTGGAAGGTGCTGATCCTGCGCGACCTGATGCCCGGGACCAAGCGCTTCGGCGAGCTGAAAAAATCCATTGGCAGCGTGTCGCAGAAGGTGCTCACCGCGCAGCTGCGGGACATGGAGGAGAGCGGGCTTGTCAGCCGGAAGGTCTACGCGGAGGTCCCGCCGCGGGTGGAGTACTCCCTCACCGACCTCGGCAAAAGCCTCAAGCCCATCCTGGACGCGATGCGGGACTGGGGCGAGGGGTACAAGGCGTCGGTGGGGTGAGGCGCGGGGCGTGCCGCTATCCGGAGTTTGATAAAGCGCAAACCTATGTGAAGGCACCGCCCCGGGACCTCTTTTGCCCCTCTCACTTGTAGGTCACGGGAGAGGCCGTTTGCTGCGCAGAATAATAAGAGAGCGAACTGACGAATCAAAATCAGTTCGCTCTCTTTTATGTTTTTATGACGAATGGAACCCGCCGCCAAATCGTTGCCACAAAGGGCATCAAGCCTTGGAAAATCCGGTAATCACGGGACTTTTCAGGCTTCTGAAATCATTCCCACTCAATCGTCGCCGGGGGCTTGGGCGAGAGGTCGAAGCAGACCCGGTTGACCCCTTTGACCTCCTTTAGGATGCGGGCGGTGATTTTCTGGAGGATGGGCCAGTCGATGAGGGCGACCTCGGCGGTCATCGCGTCGACGGTGTTGACTGCGCGGATGATGACCGGGTACTCAAAGCAGCGCGCGTTGTCCCGCACGCCGACCGACTTGAAGTCCGGCACGGCGGTGAAATACTGCCAGACCTTGCCCTCTAAGCCGGCCGCCTGGAATTCCTCCCGCAGGATCGCGTCGGATTCCCGCACCGCTTCCAGCCGGTCGCGGGTGATGGCGCCCAGGCAGCGGACCCCCAGCCCCGGGCCGGGGAAGGGCTGGCGGTAAACCATCGATTCCGGCAGCCCCAGCTCCAGCCCGCAGGCGCGGACCTCGTCCTTAAAGAGCTGCTTGAGCGGCTCGACCAGCTCGAATTTCAGGTCGTCGGGCAGGCCGCCGACGTTGTGGTGCGCCTTGACCGCCTTCGCCGTCTTGGTGCCGCTCTCGATGATGTCAGGGTAGATGGTCCCCTGGGCCAGGAAGTCAATCCCCTCGAGCTTGCGGGCCTCTTCCTCAAAAACCCGGATAAATTCCGCGCCGATGATCTTGCGCTTCTGCTCGGGATCCGCGACCCCCGCGAGCTTGTTTAAGAACCGCTCCGAGGCGTCGACATAGACGAGGTTCGCGCCCAGCTGGTTGCGGAAGACCTCAACCACCTGCTCCGGCTCGCCTTTGCGCAGCAGGCCGTGGTTGACGTGGACGCAGGTCAGCTGGTCGCCGATGGCCTTGATGAGCAGCGCCGCGACGACCGAGCTGTCCACCCCGCCCGACAGGGCGAGCAGCACCTTGCGGTCTCCGACCTGGCGGCGGATGAGCTCAATCTGGTCGGCGAGGAAATTTTTGGTATTCCAGTTCGGCTCGGCTGCGCAGTCTTTAAAGAGGAAGCCGCGGAGGATGGTCTCCGCCTCCAGATCGCTTTCCGGCCAGCCTGCGATCCGGTTTTCCGTCCGGGCGGACGGATGGTCGACGGACAGGATGGGAAGTCCCAAGCCGTAAAGCTCCTCCCGGACGTCGACCGCTGCCCCGTCGACAATCCGGTTTTCCCCGCCGTTTAAGATGATGCCCTTGACGTTGCCGGAATTTTTGAGCTGCTCCGCGGTGATGTCGTGCGGGTGGATCTCACTGTAAACGCCGAGCTTGCGGATCAGCCGGGCGATGCGGGCGCTCTCATGGCTCCCGAGGTCAAGGATGACGATGGTGTCCTGTTTCATAGAATGCTCCTTTCTGTCTGAAAACTCAAAATCTACCCTTATATTTTGACATAAAGCGGGGAAAAATACAAGGGTATTTTACCAGGAAAGGCGGATTTTTATGAGAAAAAAACGGACGGAGCTTTCGGTATCGGAGCGCTGCCGGAGACGGGACCATTCCTTCCAGCGGCGGGTGATCTTCTCCTTTGGAGGCTTTGCACTGCTCTTCACCTTCCTCTACCTGCGCCTCGGGTATCTGACCCAGTCCGACGCCCTTTTGGAGGCAGCGCAGCAGCAGAAACGCTACACCCTGACCGTCTCCGAGAGCCGCGGCGCAATTTACGACTGCAACTTTCTCCCACTCGCGGACACTTTTTCCGAGACCCGTTACGCCGTCATCCCCAGCGTCGAAAACGCGGAGGCGGTCCTGGACGCGACCCCGGCTTCCCGCCGCGCGCAGGTGGGGGAGCTGATCGCGGCCGGCAAACCCTTCCTGCTCAGCGGGGTGGGCCAAATCGACGCCGTCGGGGTGGAGGCGTTTGAAGTCCCGGTGCGGACGGCTGTCCCCCAGCTCGCCCCTCACATCGTCGGCTACCTCGACAGCAGCGGGCATGGGGTGAGCGGGATTGAGGAAAGCTTTGACGCCTTCCTTTCGGCCGACCCGGCCGTCACCGAAATTTCCTGCCAGCTCGACGCTTTGGGCCACAACATCTCCGGCCTCACGCCGGAGATCCGGCAGGAGGCCCCGTCCGCAGCCGGCGTCGTCCTCACCATCGACTCCAACATCCAGAAGGTGGTCGAAAATGTGGGCTACCGCCTGCTCGAAAAAGGGGCCATCGTCGTGATGGATCCCTACACCGGCGAGATCAAGGCCTCGGCGAGCTTTCCCGCCTACACGATGGACAATCTCTCCGAGGCGGTGATCGACGAGGAGGGCACCCCCATGATCAACCGCGCCCTCCTCCCCTTCAGTGTCGGCTCGACCTTCAAGGTGGTGACGGCGGCCGCCGCCCTGGAGCAGGGGCTGCCGCTCGACGCGGTCTATGAGTGTACCGGCCAGATCGACGTCGGCGGGCAGATCATCCGCTGCCACCGCCGCAGCGGCCACGGAAAGGTCGACATGATCGACGCCATGATGAAGTCCTGCAACCCCTATTTCATCCAGCTCGCCCTCCAGGTGGGCGGCGACGCGCTGCTTGAAATGGCGGAGCGCTTCGGTTTCGGCGAAAAGCTGCCCCTTTCGGAGGGACTTTACGGTGCGGCCGGCAGCCTCCCCGCAGAGTCGGAGATGATCAACCCCGCGGCGGTCGCCAATCTGAGCTTCGGGCAGGGCGACCTGATGGCCTCCCCGCTCCAGGTCACCCGGATGATGGCGGCCGCCTGCAACGGCGGGCTGCTCGTCACCCCCCGCCTGGTGCTCGGGACGACCCGGGACGGGCAGGTCGTAACCCCCGAAGCCACCGTGCCGGCAAAGCAGATCCTCTCCCCCGCGATTGCCTCCCAGCTCCAGAGCCTGCTCATCCACTGCGTGATGGTGGAGGAGGGGCAGAACGCCCTGCCGGAAAACACCACCGCCGGCGGCAAGACGGCCACCGCCCAGACCGGCCGCTTCGAGGGGGAGGAGGAGTACGAGCACGGCTGGTTCTCCGGATTTTTCCCGGCCTCCTCCCCGAAATACGTCGTCACCGTCCTCTCCGAGGACAGCGGCTTCGGCAACGAGACCGCGGCCCCGGTCTTCGCCGAAATCGCGGAGGAGATCACCGCCCACGGGTGGTGACCATTTTGGCGCAGAAATGCCCGCAGGAATCCTTCCCGCGGGCATGGCGTCATTCCGTTTTGGACACCGAAACGGTGAGGGACGGCTCCCCGCCGTCAGCGGCGCTCAGGGCGAGGAAGAGGACGGTGCCGGTCTCCGGGTCGTCCCAGCGGTAATCCAGCGTTTCGACCTGCCGGCCGAGCAGCGCGCTGTCCGTTTCGTTCTGGCCGGTCTCCCGGCCGTATTCTTCCCGGAAGTCGTCGAGCAGCGACTGGAAGCGCTCCTCGTCCGCCCCCTCTTCGGTAAAATCGGCTCCCTCGAGCAGTCCGTCCCGGAAATAGAGCAGGAGGGTGCCTTCGGCGTCATACTGCCGGACTTCCCGGAGGGCGTAGACGCTGGTGTTGCCGGATTCGCCCTCCATCGGCTCGGGCAGGGTGACGCCGGGCGCTTCCGCGACCTCCCCGGGGGCGCTCCCCCAGGCAAGGCTCCCGAGCTGGAAGCCCTCTTCCCCCCTGCGGACGGAGGGGAGCTCCCCGCCGGACGAGCATCCGGCGAGCAGCAGGCCGCATCCCAGAATTCCTGCGAAAATGCGTTTCATCCGAGTCGCCTCCTTTTGAATATTTAGCCAAAATCATTGTGCAAATTGAGGATCTATCCCCTCTTCATTTTATCATATTTCTTTATATTTGTAAATATATGTGTAAAAATCAGCGGGCAAACACCCCGAAAATATATTGTATAGCGGCATAATTTGTGGTACAATGAGAAAAACCATCTCATTTCACCCGCAACAGGAGGAATGCACCATGACAGACAACATCATCGCCCTCTGCCGCGACCTCGGCTTTCATCCGTCGGTCACCGAGCGGATCGCGGCGCTGGCGCCCGCCGTCGACGAGGCGGAAGCCCGCCTGCTCACCGACCCCGCCGCAGCCGGGGACGCCGCGTCCCGCCTGGCCGAACGGCTCAAGGACAGCGGGGAGCGCGGGCTTGACATCCTCGCCGTCTTCCTCGCCGCCGCGGCCCTCGACCGGCAGGCCTGGGCGGCGCGCGGCATCCCGGACCGGGTCTTCCTCGACACGATGGGCTGCTTCCCCCGCTTTGAGGAGGAGCATTTCGTGACCTTCGGCGTCCGGGGCTTTGACCGGCACTACTGGGCCTGGCGGCAGACGGCCGGGCTGCTCTTCCGGCTGGGCACGCTCGAATACGAGCTCTTTACCCTCGCGGATGGGATGCAGACAGAAAGCCTCGCGCTCCCGCCCGCATCCCCCGTCCTCTCCATCCACATCCCCTCCGACGCCGACCTCTCGCGGGAGGCCGTCCTCGATTCCTTTGGACAGGCGCGGGAGTTTTTCGCCCGCTTCTTCCCGGAATACCGCTACCGGGCGGCCTACTGCGCGTCCTGGCTTTTGTCCGGAAACCTGCGCGGGCTGCTGCCTCAAAGCTCCCGCATCCGCGGGTTCCAGGACTTTTTTGAGATGGCCTTCTGCGACGAGTCCAAAAACGACTGCATCATCTGGGTCTTTAAGCGGCAGTACGAAAACCCCGCCGATTACCCCGAGGACACCTCCCTCCAGCGCTCGATCAAGGCCTTTATCTTAAACGGCGGAACCGTCGGCTATGGGGCGGGGCTCGTCGCGCCGGGCTTCTTCCCGCCCAGCGGAAAATAGCGCAATTCCGCATTTTTGCCGCCGATTTCCCTTGCAATTTTTGTGGAAAAGGTGTATGATAAAAGAGACAACTATTTTCCATGAAAATACAGGCCGCACGCATCTGCGATGCATAAAATTCATAAACGATTTACACAGAAGCGAGGAAACCTCCTTTATTTTGTGGCATGATAGAAGGAAGGAGGCGCAGTATGCCCCGCTTTTTTACCCCACCCATTGACGGAGACCGCGCCCTCATCACCGGTGAGGACGCCTCCCACATCACCCGTTCCCTCCGGCTCCGCCCCGGCGAGGAGCTGACCCTCTGCGACGGCAGCGGCTTTGACTACCGCGCCCGCATCCTCGAGACCGGCGACCCGGTCGTCCTCGAGGTGCTCGAAAAGCTGCCGAGCGTGACCGAGCCCCGCGCCGCCATCACCCTCTTCCAGGCCCTCCCCAAGGGGGACAAGATGGAATTTATCATCCAGAAGAGCGTCGAGCTGGGGGTGCGGCGGATCGTTCCCCTCATGACCTCCCGCTGCGTCTCCCGCCCCGACCCCAAAAGCATGGAGAAAAAGCTCGTCCGCTACCGCAAGATCGCGGCCGAGGCCGCCAAGCAGAGCGGCCGCGCCGTCATCCCCGCGGTGCTGCCCCTCGTCACCCTGGAGCAGGCGGCAGAGATGCTCCCCTCCCGCGCCCTGGTCTTTTACGAGGGCGGCGGCCGGCGGCTGGCCGAGCTCGTCACCCCCGCCGATACCGAATGGGCGGTCTTTGTGGGGAGCGAGGGCGGCTTCTCGGCAGAGGAGATTGACTTTCTGACCGGGCGCGGCGTCGCCCGCGCCACATTGGGCGCGCGCATCCTCCGCTGCGAGACGGCCCCGATCTGCGGGCTGTCGGTCATGCTCAGCCTGCTGGGCGACATTTAGTACCCTGCGGAAATTTCCGTATTGATAGAAAGGACTGGTTATCGTATGAAAAAGAACGTTTGGATTGCCATCGCCGCCGGTGCGGCCGCTGTTGTCGCCGGCGCCATCGCCCTCGCCGCCTTCCTGCGCAAAAAGAGCAAGGCCCTCTCCGAGCACCTCGACTATGACCCCGACGAGTATTTCGAGGACGAGTGCGAGTGCGGAGACGAGTGCTGCTGCGGCGAGGAGGAGCCGGAGGAGGAAGAGGAACTCGAGACCATCCCCCTGCACCCCGATGAGACGGCGGCTGAGGAATCCGAGGCTGTCCCCGCGGAAGGCGAGGACGCCGAATAAGCAGAGATAAACAGATTGTGCGGGCATATCCGCGCTGAATATCCGTTTGCAGGGGCCGGGTCATCCCGGCCCCCTTTTTTTCGTCCTCCGCTGCGCAATATGCGCGGAAATTACGGAGCAGGGTCCTCGACTTTCGGCGGGTAGGGGGTTCGGACATCGGTCAGCTCGAGGAGGTAATCTGTGCTCGTGTGGTAGAATTTTGCCAACTTCACTAAAATTTCTACAGGAAGCCGTATAGTGCCGATTTCGTATTGGGAATAGGTGTTCTGGCTGACATGAAGGAATGCCCCTACCTGTTTTTGCGAAAGCCCTGCGTCTACACGCAAATTACGGATACGCTCATACGGCAGTTTTTCAATTCTCATGATTCATCACCAGCCACATCGTATAATATCTTGAATCAAGATATTGACTTTTATCTTGAACTCAGATAGAATTAGCATGAGGTGATCAGTATGAGTTTATTAGATGAAATATTTGTAGAAGTCAGCGCCGATACCAGGATGCGGCTTCTTGCACCGAACCTGGCGCAGTTGACGGAGCAGTTCTGCTATCGGATGCTGGAGGAGATCCAAAATATTATCCGGGATGACCAGCTGGATGACCCGGAATGTTTTGCGCGGATTGAACAGATCGTCTGTCTGTTTGAAAAACATGGAATTTCCACCGGCGGGAGGCATGATTTTTGACTCGGTTCGGGCTGGGCATTTCCGCAAAAAACCGATTGACAACCGCGCGCAAAGTTGTTATACTAAAGGATAGAGTCTATATGTGAAAACGGCTGTGATGGGTTCAACCGGCCGCACCTTTCCTCCAGAGAGGACGCCGACTTGCTGAAAGGCGTCCGGGAAGGCCGCCGGGAGCCGGCCCGGAGCTCCGCCTCAATCGGCGGCGCACGCCCAGCGTTAACGGGGCTTCAAGGGGCCGGGATGCCGCATCCCGCGCAATTTGGGTGGTACCACGGAGCACGCTTCGTCCCATGTTTGAGGGGCGAAGTTTTTTGTTTTGCGGAAAACGCCGTTTTCCAGAAGTTCAGAAAGGATGAAACACTGTCATGAAATGGACCGGCTTAAACGAGCTGCGCGAGATGTTCCTCTCGTTCTTTGAGAGCAAGGGCCACACCCGCCTGCCCAGCGCCAACCTCATTCCCCAGGGGGACAAGAGCCTGCTGCTCATCAACTCCGGCATGGCCCCCCTCAAAAAGTATTTCTTAGGCCAGGCGACCCCGCCCAACGTCCGGGTCACCACCTGCCAGAAGTGCATCCGCACCCCCGACATCGAGCAGGTCGGCAAGACCTCCCGCCACGGCACCTATTTCGAGATGCTCGGCAACTTCTCCTTCGGCGATTACTTCAAGCACGAGGCCATCAAATGGGCCTGGGAGTTTATCACCGAGGTGCTCGAGCTGCCGGTGGACCGGCTCTGGGTCACCATCTACCTCGACGACGACGAGGCGTTTGACATCTGGACCAAGGAAATCGGCGTTTCCCCCGACCGCATCGTCCGGCTCGGCAAGGAGGACAACTTCTGGGAGCACGGCTCCGGCCCCTGCGGCCCCTGCTCCGAGATCCACTTCGACCGCGGCCCCGAATACGGCTGCGGCAAGCCCGACTGCAAGCCCGGCTGCGACTGCGACCGGTATATGGAGTTCTGGAACCTTGTCTTCTCCCAGTTTGATTCCGACGGCAACGGCCACTATGAGCGGATGGCCAAGCCCAACATCGACACCGGCATGGGCCTCGAGCGGCTCGCCTGCATCATGCAGGGGGTGGACAACCTCTTTGAGGTCGACACCGTCCAGAATATCATGAAGAAGATCTCCGAGATCGCCGGCGTCGCCTACCATCAGAACGACCGCTCCGACGTCTCCCTGCGGGTCATCACCGACCACATCCGTTCCACCACCTTTATGATCGCCGACGGCGTTTCCCCCGCCAACTCCGGCCGGGGCTACGTCCTGCGCCGGCTGCTGCGGCGCGCCGCCCGGCACGGCCGCCTGCTCGGCATCACCGAGCCCTTCCTCTATGAGGTGGTCGACACCGTCGCCCATGAGAACTTCTCCGCCTACCCCGAGCTGACCGAAAAGGCGGAATATATCAAAAAGGTGGTCAAAAACGAGGAGGAAGCCTTCCACGCCACCATCGGCAAGGGCATGGACATGCTGGCCGACCTCATTGACAAAGCTTCCACCGATAAAATCCGCGCCATTTCCGGCGAGGACGCCTTCCGCCTCTACGACACCTACGGCTTCCCCATCGACCTGACCCGCGAAATTGTCGAGGAAAAGGGCCTGGCGGTCGACCTCGAGGGCTTCGACGCCTTCATGAAGGAGCAGAAGAAGCGCGCCCGGGACAACTACCTGAGCAAGGGCGGCTCCTCCTGGGTGGAGGAGGAGCTCGAGCTCCCCGACTGCAAGAGCGAATTTGTCGGCTATGAGACCTTCTCGTGCGAGGCCGAGGTCAAGGGCCTGGTCGTCGACGGCAAGGCGGTCTCCTCTGTTTCCGAGGGCCAGGAGGCGGTCGTCGTCCTCGACCGCACCCCCTTCTACACCGAGAGCGGCGGCCAGGTGTCCGACCAGGGCGTCCTCACCCTGCCCGGCGGCGTTTTCCGGGTCGCGCGGATGAAGAAGGCCCCCGGCGGGCAGATCCTGCACATCGGCTTTGTCGAGGAGGGCAGCCTGGAGACCGGCGCCAGGGTGACCGCTTCGGTCGACGAGGAGTTCCGCCGGGGCGTCATGCGCAGCCACACCGCCGCCCACCTGCTGCAGGCGGCGCTGCGCGAGGTGCTGGGCGACCATGTCCACCAGGCCGGCCAGCTGGTCGACGAGCATGTCACCCGCTTTGACTTCACCCACTTTGAGGCGGTGACCCCCGCCGAGCTGCACCGCATCGAGGAGATCATCAACCGCAAGATCCTCGCCTGCATCCCGGTCGAGAACTACGAGTGCGGCATCGAGGAAGCCCGCGCGAAGGGCGCGATGGCCCTCTTCTCCGAAAAATACGGCGATGTGGTCCGGGTGGCCGAGGTCCCCGGCTTCTCGATGGAACTGTGCGGCGGCACCCATGTCAAGAATACCGGCGAGCTCGGGCTGTTCAAGATCCTGTCGGAGAGCTCGGTCGCGGCCGGCGTCCGCCGGATCGAGGCCGTCACCGGCTTCAACTCCCTGCTCATGGTGGACGGCTTAAACGCCGCCATGATGCGCGCGGCAGCCGCCCTCAAGCTCCAGAGCACCGGCGAGCTGGTCAAGCGCTGCGAGACGATGGTCGCGGAGCTCAAGGAAAAGGACCGCGAGATCGCCGCCCTCAACAGCAGACTGGCAGGCAACCGCACCGGCGAGCTTCTGCAGAACGCCCAGCGGGTCAACGGCGTGGTGCTGCTCACTGCCTCCATGTCCGGCATGACCCCGGAGATGCTCCGCACGATGGGCGACAAGCTGCGCGACCAGGAGCCTGCGATCTGCGCCCTGCTCTGCGGCGGGGACGAGCAGAAGCAGACCTTCTACTGCGTCGCGGGCCCCGAGGCTGTCAAGGCCGGCGTCCATGCGGGCAGGATCATCAAGGAAGCCTGCGCCGTCACCGGCGGCAAGGGCGGCGGACGTCCCGATTCCGCAATGGGCGGCGTCGGCGACACCTTCAAGGTGGACGAAGCCCTGGCTATGCTGGACGACCTGGTCAAAGGCATGACCGCCAAATAATTCTGTTCACGCCGCGGCTGCTGTTCAAGCCGCGCGTAAAATGCGGGAACATATTGCCTGTCAAAGTGTTCCCGGAAGTCAGTCCCCGCGGGAAATCCCCCAGGGAGCGCCTGCGGAGCGAAAGGAGGTTTTTTCATGGATTGCTTATTCTGCCGGATCATTGCCGGGGAGATCCCCAGCAAGAAGATCTACGAGGACGAGGAGATCTACGCCTTCTACGACATCGATCCCAAGGCCCCGACCCACTTCCTCGTCATCCCCAAGGCCCACATCACCGGGCCGGACGCCGTCACCGAGGAAAACTGCGCGGTCGTCGGCAGGATCTATGCCGTCATCGCCAAGCTGGCCAAGGAGCTGGGCCTCGACCACGGCTACCGCGTTGTTTCCAACTGCGGCGAGGATGGCGGCCAGACTGTCGGCCATCTGCACTTCCACGTGCTGGCCGGCCGTCTCCTCTCCTGGCCCCCCGGCTAAGGCGCGGTGTCCGCGCTGCCAATTCGACGCGGCCGCACGCCACTATTTAACTGCTGGAATGCCGCGACAAGCTGCGGCATTCTGGACGGGTTTTACCCTCTATCTGCTGCTTCGCGCCCGGTGTCCGGGCTTGCCGGTGACGACGCGGCAGGCTGACCTCGCGCCGGGCTTCGGCTGGCGCGCGACGGGCTGCGCGCCTCTGGTGCGTGCTACCCCGTTATGGCGGTTTGCCCGGTGTCCGGGCTGCCGATTCGACGCGGCAGGCTGACCTCGCGCCGGGCTTCGGTTGGCGCGCGACGGGCTGCGCGCCTCTGGAGCGTGCTACCCCGTTTTGGCATTTTGCCCGGTGTCCGGGCTGCCGATTCGACGCGGCAGGCTGACCTCGCGCCGGGCTTCGGTTGGTGCGCGACGGGCTGCGCGCCTCTGAGGCGTGCTACCCCGTTATGGCATTTTGCTTGGTGTCCGGGCTGCCGATTCGACGCGGCCGCACGCCTCGCGTCAGGTTTCGGTTGGCGCGCGATTCCGCAGCGAGCTTGCGGCGGCTGCGCGTCTCTGGGGCGCGGTGCCCCGTTTGCCCGGTGTCCGGGCATTTCCCCCTGATATTTGAATGAAATTGGACATGTTTTGGATCCAGGAGGTGCTGCTATGCAGTATTATACGTTACATGTCGCCGGGCTGACCCGGCAGCTGCCGCTCTGTGCGGCCAGCGACAAGATGGATATCGCCGCATTTATCATGTTTTCGGACGTGGAGCTGACCATCGCCTGCGCCCGGGAGCTGATCGCAAAGCTGCCCCCCTGCGATATCCTCCTCACGGCCGAATCCAAGGGCATCCCGCTTGCCTATGAGATGTCCCGCCAGATGGGCGTGCCCTACATTGTCGCCCGCAAGAGCGTTAAGGTCTACACCCGCAACCCCATCGAGGTCACAGTCAATTCCATCACCACCCAGCACACCCAGAAGCTCTATCTGGGCGAGGATGAGGTCAACATGATCCGCGGCAAGCGCATCGCCGTCATCGACGACGTCATCAGCACCGGCGAATCGCTGACCGCCCTCGACGAGCTGGTGGGCAAGGCGGGCGGCAAGATCGTCACCCAGGCCGCCGTCCTGGCGGAGGGCGACGCCGCCAGCCGCACCGACATCGTCTTTCTGGAAAAGCTCCCGCTTTTCTTCCATGACTGAATTCCGCGCAGTTTGCAATTTCTGTAAACTGCGCGATTTTTTGTGTATTTTAACAAAATAGGTTAATGTATAATCGTCAAAAAATATATTGACATTATTTCTATATTATGTTAAGATTTAGGCAAAGAAAAGAGGTGATACAAATAAAAAAATCAGTTCAAATATTGCTTTTAGTAGTAACTGCCCTTTATGTCGTTTTCCTTCTATACTGTATGTTTATACGCAATATAATTTTCTGGTATGATTACAGGGATATGGAATTCGCCCTCTTTTTCCGGCTCCGCACGAATTTTGTCCCCTTCCGCAGCATTGCGGAGTACCTGGCCCGCGCGGCCGAGGGCTCGATGAACGCCGGCTACATCGTCGGCAATCTGCTGGGCAATTTCGTGCTGGGCGTGCCGCTGGGCGTCCTGCTGCCCTGCCTCTTCCCGAGGCTGCAGACCCTCGCCAAAACCCTCGCAGCTGCGTTCGGCTTTATGCTGGTTCTGGAGGTTGCACAGTTACTTCTGCGGTTCGGTACATTTGACATCGATGACCTTATCTTACAGATGCTTGGGTGTATACTGGGATACGGAATGCTCAAACTTCCGGTAATCAACCGGTTGTTGCGACGTATTTCGATCTGGCGTATTTCGTAAAGAAAATACAAATCGTATAAAGAGGGACGGCAGCCGCCGTCCCTCTCATTTCTTAATTTCTCCTTAACTTTTCGTGAAAAAAACTTTCCCGCGCCCCCAAAAGGGTGTACTTTTCGGATTTTTATGCTATAATATCGGTGTCACCGCCCCATCCCCGGGGCTTTCTATAGAAAACAGCGCAAAACGAAAGGAAGGCCGCCATGACGGAACACTGCCCCGAAATCCAGGCCGCCCTGCTCGGCTATGGCACAGTCGGCAGCGGCGTTTACCAGCTTTTCCAGCGTCAGAAACACGAATTCCCGCACAAGCTCGGGCTCTGCCCGGTGATCAGCCGCATCCTCGTGCGGGACCTTTCCCGCCCCCGGCGGGGCGCCGACCCCGCCCTCTTCACCGACCGGTGGGAGGATATCCTCCACGACGGCGATATCCGCATCGTCATCGAGGTCACCGGCGGCATCGAGCCGGCCCGCACCCGCATCCTCGAGGCGCTCCGGGCGGGCAAGAGCGTCGTCACCGCCAACAAGGACCTCATGGCCGAGCACGGCGCGGAGCTCTTCGCCGCCGCCGAGGAAGCGGGCTGCGACCTCCTCTTTGAGGCGGCCGTCGCGGGCGGCATCCCCATCATCCGGCCGCTCAAGCAGTGCCTGGCCGGCAACTACATCACCGAGATCATGGGCATCCTAAACGGCACGACCAACTATATCCTCACCCGGATGAGCCGGGACGGCATGGACTTTGACACCGCCCTCCAAAAGGCGCAGGAGCTGGGTTACGCCGAGGCCGACCCCACCGCCGACATCGAGGGCTGCGACGCCGCCCGCAAACTCGCCATTTTAGCCTCGATCGGCTTCAATTCGCGGGTCGTCCTCTCCGACGTCTACACCCAGGGCATTTCGGGCCTGTCGGCCAAGGACATCGCCTATGCCGAGGAGATGGGCTGCTGCATCAAGCTGGTCGCTCTCGCCCGCTGCACCCCCTCCGGGATCGAGGCGCGGGTCCATCCGATGCTCCTCCCCCTCGGCCATCCGCTCGCAACGGTCCACGACTCCTTCAACGCGGTCTTCGTCCACGGGGACGCGGCCGGCGACCTCATGTTCCGCGGCCGCGGCGCGGGCAGCCTGCCCACCGCCAGCGCGGTCCTGGGCGATGTGTGCGAGGCGGTGCGCAACCTCCGCTGCGGCTGCGCCGGGCGGGTCGGCTGCACCTGCTACAAGCAGATTCCCGTCAAAAAGATGGAGGACACCGAAAACCGGTTCTTCCTGCGGATGCAGGTCGAGGACCGGCCCGGCGTCCTCGCAAACGTGGCGAGCGTCCTGGGCAACAACGGCGTCAGCATCGCCCAGGTCATCCAGAAGGCCCGCACCGCCGACACCGCCGAGATCGTCGTCATCACCGACCGGGTGCAGGAGCGCAACTTCAGCGACTCCCTCGCCGTTTTTTCCGGCATGTCGGTCATCCGGAAGATCTCCGCGGTGATCCGGGTGTACGACGAGTAAGCGGCGGCGTTTTCTGTATATTTTCCTGTGATATTACGAAGTGTAGTCTTCCAGCAGCCTCTGGAGCTCCTGCTCGTCCGCAGCGTCGATGCCCGCGCGGAGCAGCCCCTGGTCGTAGGGCGGCAGCAGCCGGATATCCAGGTCGAGGACCTGGATGGGCTCCTCCTCCCCCGCCGCAAAGACGGCGAGGCGGCCGTCAAACTCCCGCAGGGTGTAGGCGGGCTGCGGGGCGGGCGGCTCTGCCTCGGCCGGGACCCGCATCGCGCCAAAGAAGAGCATCAGCCCGGCTGCGAGCAGTCCTGCGGCTCCCGCAGAGGCCCCGATTGCGATTTTTCGGTTCATAATCAAACCACCTTTCCCGAAAAAATACCCGTTTCTGTACTGTTATTTTGCGCGGAAAAGGGAAAAATATACAGAACCACGGCCAAGGGCTTAACAAATTGCCAAAAATATGATATACTAAAAGGAATTGGATACGTAAGACGACAGATTCCCCAAAGGAGGCGGAGTACTTGCCTGCGAAAAAAACGACAAGAAAACGAAAACGCGCGGCGCCGTTTTGGACAGCTGTCCAGAATGTAATGGGCCATGTCGCGCGGCTCTTTGTCACCCTGTTTCTGATCGGCGTCATCACCGGATGCGTCGTCGTGACGGCCATCACCATCTATGTCATGAACTTTATGGAGACCGATTCCGGCCTCGACCTCGATAACGTTTCCCTCGCCCAGTCGACCATTTTCTATGCCCCGAATTCGGAAGGGGTGATGGAGGAGGTCTACCAGATGAGCGCGGACGAGGACCACATCGAGGTCTCCCTCGATCAGATCCCCCAGCATGTGCAGGACGCCTTTGTCTACACCGAGGACAAGCGATTTTACGAGCATGAAGGCGTCGACTGGATCCGCACCGCCTATGTCACGGTGCAGTACCTGCTCCGGCTGGATGGTTACGGCCAGGGCGGCTCGACCATCACCCAGCAGGTTGTCAAAAACCTGACCCTCGACGACGACGTCACCCCGGTCCGCAAGATCCGGGAGATCTTCCGCGCCATCCAGCTGGAACGGGACTACACCAAGGACGAGATCCTGGAGGTCTACCTCAACATTGTCTTCATGGGCGGCAACAACCGCGGCGTCGAGGCGGCCGCGCAGGAATACTTCGGCTGCCACGTCTGGGACCTGACCGTGCCGCAGGCGGCCTCGCTGGCCGCGATGACCAAGTCGCCCAACAGCCTGCGTCCTGACCTCCATCCGCAGGAGCTGATGGACCGCCGGGTCTACACCTTCGACGCCCTGCTCGAGGCGGGCAAGATCACCCAGGAAGAGTATGACGAGTATGTGGACGACCCCATCGTGACGGTCGACGAGGACGTCGAGCTTGACGACGGCGCCCAGCAGGGGCAGACCGCCCAGGGCGTCACCAGCTACTACACCGACGCCTGCATCGAGGAGGTCATCGCCGACCTCATGGAGCTCAACAACTGGACCCGCCAGCACGCGACCGACATGCTCCGCCGCAACGGCTACCGCATTTATATGAACGTCGACCCGGAGCTTCAGCAGATTGTGGAGGAGAAATTCCTCGACCCGGGGACCTTCTCCCCCAATGAACTTTCCCCGAACGCCAACGGGGAGCTGCCCGAGGCCGCTTTTGTCCTCATGGACTATGAGGGCAACGTCAAGGCCCTTGTCGGCGGCAAGGGGGAAAAGACCGGTTCCCGCACCTTCAACCGCGCGACCCAGGCGGGCCGTTCCCCCGGATCGGCCATCAAGCCGATCGCCGTTTACGCCCCCGCGCTTGAGTACGACCTCATCAACTGGTCGACCGTCCTGGTCGACAGCCCGGTCATGGAGCTGGATGGACGGGATTACCCCTCCAACTTCAGCGGGCGGTATGAAGGCGACGTCACCGTCGTTTACGCGCTGCGCAAGTCGCTCAACACCATCCCGATGAAGATCATCGAGCAGCTGACCACCCAGCGCTCGGTCGATTTCATGCAGCGCAAGCTGGGGATTACCACCCTTCTGACCGATGGGAATGACTACGGTCTCTCCCTTTCGCTCGGTTCGACCACCTACGGTCTCTACCTCGACGAGCTGACCGCGGCCTACGCGCCCTTCGGCAACGGCGGCTACTACTGCGAGCCCGCCACCTACTCGGTCATTGAGGATTCGACCGGCAACCTGGTCTACGACAACCACTCCACCAAGAACCGCGCCATCTCCGAGGACACGGCGACGATCATGAACCGGCTCCTCCGCCAGGTCGTCATCGGCGATCAGGGTACCGGCCACCGCGCCGCGATGGGGGATATGGAGGTCATCGGCAAGACCGGTACCGCCCAGAATTACACCGACCGGCTCTTTGTCGGCCTGACCCCCTATTATATTGGCGGCTTCTGGACCGGCTATGACACCCAGGCCGAGCTGCCGGAATCCCAGCTCTACGCCCCCGACCAGGTCTGGAAGACCATCATGACCGACGTCCACGAGGGCCTTGAGCCCAAAAAGTTTGAGCTCAGCGGGGATGTCGTCGCCATTGAGTTCTGCACCGAGACCGGTCTGGCCGTCGGCAGCAACTGCACCAGCACCGAGACGGGCTATTACAAGGAGAATGCCAAGCCCGGCATCTGCGAATCCCCGCACGGCTCCACCGATGAGGAAGGAGACGAGAGCTCCTCTGCCGGCGGAGGCGGAAGCAACAGCGGTGGCGGCGGCAGCAGCCCGCTGGACGCTACGACCATCGAGTAAGTGAAAACCTGTGATTTGAAAAAACGGCCTCGCATCTGCGGGGCCGTTTGTCTGGAGCGTGTGATATGGTATCCAAAAATCAGTTTTACGAGGCCGCAATCGAGGGGATGACCCTGGAAGGGAGCGGCGTCGCCCGGGTCGACGGCTTTGCCGTCTTCATCCCCCTTGCAGCGCCGGGAGATTTTGTCCGCTTTAAGGTCGTCAAGGTGCTCAAGCGCTATGCCTTCGGCCTTCTCGACCGGGTGCTGACCCCCTCGCCGGACCGCCTGCCGGAAGCTGAGCAGGGCTGCCCGGTCTACCGCCGCTGCGGCGGCTGCGCCTTCCGCCATATCCGCTATGAGGCGGAGCGGCGGCTCAAGGAGGAGGCTGTCCGGGACGCGTTCCGGCGGCTGGGCGGGTTTGACCTCGACCCCCTCCCTATCCTCGCGGCCCCGGAAACGGACCGCTACCGCAACAAGGCCCAGTACCCGCTGGGGATCGGGCCGGATGGGCGCGTCGCGGCGGGCTTTTACGCCCGGAACAGCCACCGCATCATCCCTGCGGCGGACTGTCCGCTCCAACCAGTTATATTTTCTGAAATTATACGATTTGTAACAGATTTTCTCACCCAAAACCGGCTCCCCGTCTACGACGAGCAGAGCGGCACAGGGGCGTACCGGCATATCTACCTCCGCGAGGCCCCGGGTACCGGGGAGGTCATGCTCTGCCTGGTCGCAGCATGCCCCGACCCGCCCAAAGCAAAGGAGCTCGCGGCCCGCGTGCGGGAGCGCTTCCCGGCGGTGGTCAGTATCTGGCTGAATGTCAATCCCGCCCGGACCAACGTCATCCTCGGAGAGCGCTACGACCTGCTCTCGGGGAAAGAGCAGATCACCGACCTTTTCCTGGGGAAGCGGCTCTCCATCTCCCCCGCCTCTTTCTACCAGGTCAACCAGCCGCAGGCAGAGCGGCTTTATCAGCTCGCCTTTGATTTCGCCGGCTTTGACGGGAGCGAGCATCTGCTTGACCTCTACTGCGGCATCGGGTCGATCGGGCTTTCGGCGTCGGACCGCATCTCCCGCCTGACCGGGGTGGAGATTGTCCCCCAGGCGGTGGAAAATGCCCGTCTCAATGCGGCGCAGAACGGGGTTCCGCACGCGGAGTTTTTCTGCGCCGACGCCTCGGCGGCCGCGAAACGCCTGGCGGAGGAGGGTGCGCGGCCGGATGTGGTGATTGTCGATCCGCCGCGCAAGGGCTGCGGCCGCGAGGTGATCGAAGCGATTTTTGAGATGGGCCCCGGCCGGGTGGTCATGATTTCCTGCAACCCCGCCACCGCCGCCCGCGACTGCGCCCTCCTTGCCGGGGGCGGATACCGCCTGGAGAAATACCAGCCGGTCGACCTCTTCCCACGGACCGGGCATGTGGAGACGGTAGTATTATTGTCCAAACTCAATACCAAGCAGCATATCGAGGTAGAGTTGAATCTAGACGAGCTGGATTTGACTGCTGCGGAGAGCAAAGCCACCTATGATGAGATCAAGGCGTATGTGCAGGAAAAGCACGGCCTGAAGGTGTCCAGTCTGTATATCTCCCAGGTCAAACGGAAGTGCGGGTTGGATGTGGGGCAGAACTATAATTTGTCGAAGAAAGAAAACGCTAAAGTGCCGCAGTGTCCGCCGGAGA
>DVKD01000003.1 GCA_018716285.1 Candidatus Merdivicinus faecavium | reverse complement strand
CGCCGCCTTTGCCGCATAGCCGCTGCCGTCCGCCCCGGCGAGGGGGGCGAGCCTGGCCATCGACTCGAGGGCGGCGCAGAGGAGCATCTGCTCGGCGCAGGCGGCGTACTCCTTGTCAAGCGGCGCCCAGTCGATGAAGATCCAGTCGCCGGGATGCGCGGTCGCGAAGCCGTCTTTGTCGGTGCGGGAGAGGCAGAAGTCCATCAGGGCCGCCGCCTTTTCCCACATCATCCGGACAAAATCCGCGTCGCCGGTGTCCTCGTAGTATTCCCCAATGCTCAGAAGCCAGTAGAAGGAGTAGTCGAGGATGGTGTTCGGGTGCTGGACGAGGGGGTCCTTCCCGCGCAGCGCGATGATGGTGCGGCGGGTCAGGGCGTCGTCCCGGAAGAGGTAGTTGTTGACCAGGTAGCTCTGGTAGGCGTCCCCCGACCAGACCCAGCGGTCCCGCTTGATGCCGTCGAGGAAGAACTCCCGGCTGTTTAAGTGGAAAGTGTAGGCGCAGAGGTCCCAGATCCGGTTGAGCTTTTCCTCCGCGCAGCGGAAGCTCCCGCGGTATTCCAGGGGGAGGTACTCGTACTCGGCGGTGAAGGTGAAATTCTCCCGCACCGGGGTGCATGTCCCGGTGACGTACAGGTAGCGCAGCGCCCGGGCGGGCAGCACCCGCTCCTCGTTGGCGGCGAGCTTGTCCCGGATGATGGCGTGGGGCAGGTCGAGGGCCTCCTCCCGGGATTCGCCGTAATTCAGGACAACCGGGACGCTGCCGCATTTTGCGGTGATGCGGGCGAAGGTCTCCCGCCCGAAATCGTAGAGGATGCCGTCCTCCACCTCCTCGGCCGAAACGGGGGCGATCTCCTCATATGCAAAGGGGAAGACCTCGGGGTCGCCCGCCGCATCCTGATAGAAGTCGCTGCACCCGGCCGGGAGCCAGCGCTCGTCGCAGCAGCTCGCCTCCCAGCCCGCGCCGCTGTCCGCCTCCCCGCCCTCGGCGAAAAAGGCGGGCAGGCCCGCAGGGCGGCTGACTCTCGCCTCGATATGGTGTGCGCCCGGCTCGAGGGTGTAGGCGCCGTAGGGCAGGCGGCGGCCGTCGATCACGAGGTGCCCTTCCCCGTTTGTGCGGAAGGCAACCTCCTGCGGGGCGGAGAGGGTCACATCCCGCCGGAATATCACGTTGTGCCAGCAGTCGTCGAGCCGCCACATGCAGGGGCGGATATAGCCGTACTCCTCCCGGCGGGAGTGGAGCTTTTGGCTGTGGTAAATTTCATAGTCGCAGGGATACCAGATCCATTTTGCCATCGTCGTGTCCTCCTAAGGGCGCGCAGCCGGAATTTTTGACGCTTTTCAAGCGTTACCCCCATTATACCCTCTTTGCGCCGCAAAGACAAGCAGGAGAAGCGCGAAGTCTGATACTTTTTGACAAAAAAAGTTCCCGCACAGGCGGGCTGCGCAGGCGAGGTTATTTCGCGATGAAATTGACGGTGATCCGGCCGAGGATGCGGTACTGCTCGTCCGACAGCCTTTTTTGCGCGGCGCCGTTCTGGCTGCGGAAAAGCGCCGCCAAATCCTGCATGATCGCGGACTGCTCTTCCGACAGGCCCCGGAGGGAGAGGGTCGCGGCCGGTTCATTGCCGTACAGCAGGTCGAGCGAGACGTCGAGCACCGCGGCGATGGCGCGCATCGTCTCAAAGGGCGGGGCGGCGGTGTTGCTTTCATACTTGCTGATGGTGGCTTCGGACAGGTTTAAGCGGCTGCCGAGCTGCTTCTGGGTCAGCCCTCTTTCCCTGCGCAGCTTTTTTAAGACGCATCCAAAGTCGTACATCCCGCTCCCCCCATAAACTTTCCTGATAATAAAATTATAGCGCATTTCTATTGAATTTTATGCAAGTACGTGCTATAATATCTTCTAAATCAGAAAGTTTTCCGCTGATAAGTTGAATACTGTTCTGATTTTTCGTCCTTTCAGAAAATCCTGGGGAGGTGAGAGCACAAAAAAGAAGGGACAGAGCCCTGTCCCTTTCGGAAAGCCGGCGCCCGTCCGGCGGATTATTTTCGAATGCCCATAATCAGGCTGTCGTGGTAAATCCCGTCCTGCAGCTCCCGGTGCGGCGCCACAAAGTAATCTGCAAAGCCGCATTTCAGGACGCACACTTTTTGAATTTCGGTGTCAAACAAGGAAATCACACATTTCTTCCACATTTACTGGGATCACATAAAAATACCCCCGGAAGAAAATCTCTTCCGGGAGCTATGATTGGCATGATATTCTGGAGAATCAGCCGGCCTTATTTGTTGAAGTAGCGCTTGAGCAGGCCTTCGAACGCCTTGCCGTGACGGGCTTCGTCGCGGGCCATCTCATGCACGGTGTCGTGGATGGCGTCGAGGTTCAGGGCCTTGGCGCGCTTGGCGAGGTCGAACTTGCCGGCGGTCGCGCCGTTCTCGGCGTCAACCCGCATCTCGAGGTTCTTCTTGGTGGAGTCGGTGACGACTTCGCCCAGCAGCTCGGCGAATTTCGCGGCATGCTCGGCTTCCTCATAGGCAGCTTTCTCCCAGTACAGGCCGATCTCGGGGTAGCCTTCGCGGTGAGCGACGCGGGCCATCGCGAGGTACATGCCGACCTCGGTGCACTCGCCCTGGAAGTTCGCGCGGAGGTCCGCCATGATGTCCTCAGGAGCGCCGGCAGCGACGCCTACGACATGCTCGGCAGCCCAGGTCTTCTCACCGGCCTGCTCGGTGAATTTCTCCTTGGGGGCCTTGCACTGGGGGCAGAAATCGGGGGCAGATTCGCCTTCATAAACATAACCGCAGACAGCACAGACAAATTTTTTCATTTTCATTTCCTCCTGACTGTTGATCAATCTTTCTCTATTCAGCGGCTTTTTGTCCGCCGCTTGGATTGTGATTTTATTATACACCCTTCCGGCGCAGTTGTCAATAGTTTTTTATAGAAATTCTAAATGTGAAAATTTTGGATGCGCCATGCGGCTGTCCCTTTGTTTTTCTTTCCAAAAATGGCTTCCAGACTTGTACAACCCGGCGCGATATGATATGATGGGGACAGGATTGCTGCAAGCAGCAATATTTTTCAGAAAGGCGGCCTCTTCATGAACATCGTCCTTGCGGGCATCAGCGCGAAATTTATCCACACACCCCTCGCTGTCCATCTGCTCAGCCGTTACGCGGAAGAGCAGTACGGCATCCGGTCCCGGGCCGCCGAATTCACCATCAATCAATCCGAGGACGCGATCCTCGCCGCCCTCTACCGCCTGTCCCCCGACCTGCTCGGGTTTTCCTGCTATATCTGGAATTACGCCCTGGTGCGGCGGCTTGTCCCTTCCCTCAAGAAGGTGCTGCCCGGTTTAAAGGTCTTCCTCGGCGGGCCGGAGGTGAGCTTTGACCCGGCGGCCGCCCTGGCCGAAACAGGGGCCGATTTTGTCCTCTCCGGCGAAGGGGAGGAGCCCTTTTCCCGGCTCTGCCTCGCCCTGCGGGACGGGCTGCCGCTCGAAAGCGTCCCCTCCCTTTGCTGGCGCGAAGGGGGCGCGCTCCGGCAGACTCCGCCCGCGCCGCCTCTGGACCTCGCAAAACTGCCCTTCGCCTACGGGGATCTCTCCGGGTTTGACAACCGCATCCTCTACTACGAGGCCCAGCGCGGCTGCCCGTTTAACTGCCAGTACTGCCTCTCCTCCGCGGAGAAGGGGGTGCGCTTCCAGCCGGCCGGCAAGGCCGAAGCGGAGCTTAAGCGCTTCCTCGACGCGAAGGTGCGGCAGGTCAAATTCGTCGACCGCACCTTCAACGCCGACCCGCGGTTTGCCATGCGGATCTGGCGGTACCTCGCCGCCCACGACAACGGGGCGACCAACTTCCATTTCGAGATCGAGGGCGGGCTGCTCACCGCCGAACAGCTCGATTTTCTCCGCACCGTCCGGCCCGGGCTCTTCCAGTTCGAGATCGGCGTCCAGTCGGCAAACCCGGAGACACTCCGGGCCGTCCGCCGGCGCAACGATTTTGAAAAGCTCGCGCACGTCGTCCGGCGCCTGCGTGAAGGGCGCAACATCCACCTGCACCTCGACCTCATCGCCGGGCTGCCGCACGAGGATTACGAGAGCTTCGGGCGCTCCTTCGACCTGGTCTATGGGCTGAGGCCCGACCAGCTGCAGCTCGGTTTCTTAAAGCTGCTCAAAGGCTCCGGCCTCCGCCGGGACGCGGCGGAATACGGCATCGTCTGGCGGGATGAGCCGCCCTATGAGGTCCTCGAGACCGCTGCCCTCCCCTTCGGGGACCTGCTGCGGCTCAAGGAGATCGAGGAGCTTTTGGACCTTTACTGCAATTCCGGACGGTTTTCCGCAAGCCTGGGCTATCTGATGCCGCTCGCGGGTCGGCCCTTCGCCTTTTTCGAGGGATTTGCCCGCTGGCGGCGGGAAAAAGGGCTCGCAGGGGCCCCGCACACCCTGCTCGACCAGTACGAGCACCTCCGGGAATACGGCCTGCGCCTCCCCGGCTGCGGCGCGGAAGCGCTCGGCTGGCGGATGCGGTTTGACCTCTATTCCCATGAAAAATGCCGCAGGCTCCCCGACTGGCTGCCTGTCCTCGATTCCCCCGCCCTGCAGAAGGCGCGCCGCGCCCTCCTTGCCGACCCGGCCTTCCGGCGGGAGTATCTTCTGGAATATGAAGGGCTCACCCCCTCCCAGCTGGAGCGGACCGCCCATCTCGATTTCTTCCCCTTCGATTTGCTGGACGAAGGGGACAAGGCGGGCCGGGACGCCCCCTGCGCCCTGCTTTTCCACTACCGCCGGACGGATTTGCTCGGCCGCGCCGCCGTGATCCGGCTGCCCGGTCAAAAAATCCGTGCGATTCTGCAACAGATTGACCCTTTTGGAGACACTATAAAAATGAACTGGTGAATCAGGGGGAACGCCTCTGATTTCAAATATGAGGTGAGGAAATGACCAATCTCCAGGACCTTGTCTCAGCCGCGAAGCAGGGCGACAAAACCGCCTTCTCGCAGCTTTACCAGGAGATCTACAAGGACTTGTATAAATTCGCCTTCTACTGCCTGAAAAATGAGACGGACGCGGAGGACGCCGTCAGCGAGGCCGTTCTGGACGCTTGGCAGTCCCTCCGCAAGCTGCGGCGGGACGATTCCTTCCGCGCATGGATGTTTAAAATCCTCTCCGCCAAGTGCAAACGCAAGATGAAATACTACGCCGCAAGGCGGGAGGAGGCAGACCTGTCGGAGGTGGAAATCCCCGTCTTCCAGGACCGGGACGACTCCCTCGAGCTCAGACGGGCGATGGATACCCTGACAGATGAGGAGCGGATGATCATCTCCCTCATCATTTTTGGCGGATATGACAGCGGTGAAGTTGCTGATATGCTCCGCTTGAACCGGAACACTGTCCGTTCCAAGCACAGCCGCGCGCTGGCAAAGCTCCGTCAGGCTCTCGCCTGACAGCCGCCTTCCCATTTTTACTGAAAGGACGATCACCAGATGAAACACACCCCGGAACATGATGTGATGGAGCAGCGCATCCGACAGATGGCGGAGTCGCTCGAGCCGCCGTCCGCCTTATCTCCGGAACGTATACGCGAGCTCCTGCCGGACCGCCAGCCGGCCGGCCGGCTTACCATAATCCGCAGATACACCCCGGCCCTCGCGGCGGCAGCCTGCCTCCTCGTGGTACTGGCTGGAACTGCGGCCCTGCGCGGCTTTACAGGCGAACCGGTCATCCAGGCGGAATCCTCCCGGGGATCCGTGTCGGAGCCCTCCGCGCCGCCCGAATCTTCTGCGGCCGAAGGATCCTCCTCTGCGGCGGTTTCCGAGCCGGACAGTTCGGGGGACGCATCCGCGGATCTGCCGGAAAATGACCTTTCCGACCCTCCCGCAGATGCGGCGGAGCCGCCTGCGCCGCAGAACAGCCCCGCCCCTTCTTCGGATGCATCCTCCGAGCAGGCTCCCCCGGAACCCACAGCCGAGCCGCCTGCGCCCGCTCCGGCTGAGGAGCAGCAGGAAGAGGCGTCCGGCGATTCATCCTCCCCCGAAGGTCCTCCAAACGCCACCCCCATCGAGCATCTGGCCCTGCAGGACAACGAAACCCTCGAGTCCTACCGCGACGTCTACACCGCGATGGAGGATATCAAGCGCACGGCCAGCCAAAACCAGCTCAGCAGCTCTCCTGTGGTCCTCGCCTCGGCCAAGGCGGATGTGACCTCCGCTGTAATCGATAATGTCGACACCGGCGGAGCGGTCGTGACCAACAATAAGGCGATCTGCGCCATCTCGGGCGACGCGGAGGAACCCTGCGTCCTCATCTACCAGCTGAATGGCAAAAACACACGCTTTGCCGCTGAGCTGAACCCCTCTTTCTTCCTGCCGGACATCCAGGGGATGCATGTCAACTACCTTTCGATCTCCCAGCTGCTGCTGGATGACGATATCCTGATTATCGCGGGCAAGGCTTACTATTGGGCGGACCGGACGAGCGACCAGCAGAATGTCACGGTGTTCTCTTTTTATGACATCAGCGACCCCGCCCATCCCGCCTACCTTTCGACCCTCTGCCAGGACGGCCAGCTTACAGCCGCCTATCTCGAAGACGGGACCCTCTCCTTCGTCACCCAGTACGCCGTCCCTTCCGGCCGGGATTTGACCGAAGAAAACCTGAACAGCTACCTCCCCTATGCCTATGAAAACGGCCGGGCGATCATTCCCCGCCGCAGTCAGATTCAGATCTCCGAAGACGCCGCGGCGCCGGTCTACACCTCTTTCAGCACCGTCGATCTTTCCGACGTATCTGCCTTTGCCGACACCTACTGCTATCTGGGCGGTACTGACAGCATCCTCATCAACGACCGGCTCGTCTGCATGGTGGAAGTCTGCGCGGATCCGGACCGGCTGATTCTCACCTCCTTTGAGGTGAGCGGCGCCGGCATCGGACAGTATGGCTCAGCCGTCCTGGAAGGCTCCCTGATCGGGGAGGTTCACCTGCTCCCCAATGGGCGCGGCGTTGCTGCCACAATGCAGAACAGCGACGGCAGCCCCTCCCTCTATCTGCTCAACAAGAAAATGGAGCTCCAGGGGGCGCTCGAGGATTTTGCCCCGGCATCTTCCATCTTCCGGGTCGTATACGACGAGTCGCTCGCCTACTTCCTGAATGACGCGGATGTGGTCGTCGCGGCTGCGGACTGCTCTTCCGTCCGCAATCCGAACCTCCTGCGCCAGCCGCCCAAGTCCCTTCCTTCGGCTGCGCAGAGCGTTTCGTTCGGCTCCTACAGCATCCGGCTGGATTACTGCTATGACGAAACCGGCGTTGTCTCCGGCCTCACCATCGGGATGTATGCTTCCGCTTCGGATGGGAGCCCCTCCCTCCTGCACAGCACGGAGATTTCCGGCGAGCTGTATATCCCCGCCATGTACGACAGCGGCAGCCTCTATGCCGACGAACGGAGCGGTCTCATCGGCTTTGCCGTGACCCGCTACACGGAGGGGGAGGATGGTTACCTTCCCTCTTACAGCTACATGCTGTACCAGTACAGCGAGACGGACGGCTTTACCCTCCTGACGGAGCAGCCGCTGGAGGCAGAGGACTCGATGCCCGAGTTCCAGACTGGCTTCCTCTCCCGCCAGACCTTCTACGTCGTGCTGCCGGACAAAGTCCTGGCCCTCGACCCGCAGGACGGCAGCCTGCTCGCCGAAGTGCCGGCCGCCAAATAGTCAAAAGCCAAACCGGGGATGCGCCATCCCCGGTTTTTCTGCGCCTGTGCGCCTGAAAGCGAAGGCTTCACAAAATCTTATGGTTTTTTCCATTGCATTGCAGCGGGAAATGCGGTATAATCAAATTAATAACTCACTCGGAGGTCCTATGCAGCGACTGTTAGGCTATATGCGGAAAGCAATCCAGGAATTTGACCTGATCCAGGACGGCGACCGGATCGCGGTGGGCGTATCGGGCGGCAAGGACTCGGTCGCCCTGCTCGTCGGGCTGGCCCGGCTGCGCCGGTTCATCGGCATCGAATACGAGCTGACCGCCATCACACTCGATCCCCAGTTTCACGGCGTACCCGGCGACTATTCCGCCGTCGAGGCGCTCTGCCGGGAACTTCAGATCCCCTATATTCTCAAGCGCACCCAGATCGGCGAGATCGTCTTCGACGCGCGGCAGGAATCAAACCCGTGCAGCCTCTGCGCCCGGATGCGCCGCGGCGCGCTCCACGACGCCGCGAAGGCGGCGGGCTGCAACAAGATTGCCCTCGGCCACCACTACAACGACGTCATCGAGACCTTTATCATGAATCTGTTCAACGAGGGCCGGCTGGGCTGCTTTTCCCCCAAATCCTACCTTTCCCGCAAGGACCTGTGGATGATCCGCCCGCTGGTATTTGCGCCGGAGAAGGAGGTCCGCCGCGCGGTGGAGCGCGCCGGGCTGCCGGTCGTCAAGAGCAAATGCCCGGCCGACGGCTACACCCAGCGCCAGGCGGCCAAGGAGTTCCTGGCCCAGAAGGAACGGGAGAGCGAAGGGTTCCAGTACCGGATCTTCGGCGCGCTGCGCCGCAGCGGCCTGGACGGCTGGGGGTTCCCCGAAAAACAAAAACCGAAAGACTAACGCAAAAGGGAGGCTTACCTTATGAAAAAGACTGTTTCCGACCGTTCGATGTCCGCGATGTCCATCATCACCCTGATTTTGGGGATGCTGACCCTCATCATGGGCGGCGCGTATCTGGTCAACCATTTTCTCACCGAGCGCGCCTACCGCACCAAATGGCGCGATTACGAAGACTGCGGCATGATGTAGCGCGGGCGCGGTGTCCGCGCTGCCAATTCGACGCGGCAGCACGCTCCTTTCCGACCGCTGGATGGCGAGATCCTCGCCGCGCGATTCCGCAGCAAGCTCGCGGCAGCTGCGCCGTTATGGACGCGGTTCCGCTTCTATCCAGCGGTTTTGTTGTCTAGGAATTCGTTTTCCGCAACGTTTTACCACCGCAGCGGGCAACCGATGGCCGCCCCTACAATCGGTACGTTTTTCCCTCCCTGCGGGCGGAAAAACATGAATCCACCCAAAGGAGGAATTTTATGCTGCTCAACGGGCAGGGGTTTGACCTCTGGGCGGACGGGTATGACAAGGATGTCGGGCTTTCGGATGAAAGCGGCACCTACCCCTTCGCCGGATACCGGGAGGTCTTGAACCATATTTACCGGGAGGTCCTCCGCAAGGAGGGCGCTGACGTGCTGGACATTGGCTTCGGGACCGGCACGCTGACGGCGAAGCTCTATCAGAACGGCTGCGCGGTCTGGGGGCAGGATTTTTCCGAAAAGATGATCGCCATTGCCGGGCAGAAGATGCCCAACGCCTGTCTCTGCGCGGGGGATTTCACAAAGGGCCTGCACCCGTCCCTCACAGCGCACCGCTACGACGCCATCGTCGCGACCTACTCCCTCCACCACCTGACCGACGCGCAGAAGCCGCCCTTTCTCCGCAGCCTTCTCGCGCTGCTGCGGGACGGGGGAAAAATTTTCATCGGCGACGTCGCCTTCCGCACCCGGGAGGAGCTGGAGCGCTGCCGCCGGGAGGCGGGCGACAGCTGGGACCCGGACGAAATCTATTTTGTCTATGACGAGCTGAAGGAGTTTTTCCCCGCGCTGGAATTCACCCCCTTTTCCCACTGCGCCGGGGTGCTGACCCTCGCAAAATAAGGGCGGAAAGGAGCTGGCACCATGAAGGTTCTGTTTCTCATCGGCGCCGGGGCGGCCGGAAAAATGACCGTCGGGCAGGAGGTCATGAAGCGCGCCGGCCTGCGCCTCTTCCACAACCACATGGCCATCGAGCCGGTCATCGAGATCTTCGGTTCCTTCAACGGCCGGGCGATCGCCCGCATCCGGGAGGTCATTTTTGAGGAGCTCGCCGCCTCGGACTGCAAGGGCGTGATCTTCACCTACATGTGGGCCTTTGACATGCAGTCCGACTGGGACTACATCGAGCACGTCATGGACATTTTCCGGCCCGCCGGGGCGGAGTTTTACTTTGCCGAGCTCGTCGCCTCCCAGGAGGTGCGGCTCGCCCGCAACCGGACCGAAAACCGTCTCGCCCACAAGCCCTCCAAGCGGGACGCCGCCCTCTCCGACGCGCGGCTTTTGCATGAAGATTCCTCCCACCGGCTGGTGAGCCATGAGGGGGAGATTCCCTACGGGCACTATCTCCGCATCGACAACACCGACCTTTCCGCCGCGGCCGCCGCAGAGCGCATCATCGCGGAATTCGGTCTGTAAGCGCGCGGTGGCCGCGCTGCCGATGACGACGCGGGCGCGGTGTCCGCGCTGCCATTGACGACGCGGCCGCACAGCATCGTTCGATACCGCCGTAACGGCGCGACAAGCTGCGCCGTTATGGGCGCGGTTCCACCCCTACCCGGCGTTTTTTGGTTGTGCAGGAGTTCGCTGACCGGCGCATTTCCTCCTCTCCGCGGGCGTGAATGGCTGCGGGGCGGCGGACGCATGAAATGAAACGAAAATAAATGCAAAAAAATCCCGCCGGGGAATCTTCCCCCGGCGGGCGGCTGTTACGGCGCCATGTTCCGGTATTTTTGCTTGGCTTCCTCGATTTTCTGCTGCTCGGCGGCGGGTGTGGGGTACCAGCCGCGCTTGTTCATCTCGAGAAAGACCGCGTTCTGGATCTCATGTTCCTCCGAGAGGAGGGAAAGGAAGCTCTGCCGCACCTGGGGGGTGGCGGCCTCGCTGCTGAAGCTGTTGTAGCCGTCGGCGGCGAACTTTTCGCTCGCCAGCGCGTCGGTCAGCATCTCCTTGTCGTCAAAGGCGTTTGTCTGCATCGCGTCTCCTTTCCCCGGGCTTCAGCCCAGAAGACCCAGCAGGGTCTGGTAGTGGTTCCGGTGTTTGGCGGCGATTTCCTCGCATTTGGTGCGCAGCTGAGGGTCGGTGCAGTTTTGCGCGTACATCTGATATTTTTTGACAAGGGAGCATTCCATCCCGAGCTGGTCGCCCAGAGCGGTCAGCTCCTTCGCGGTCATCTGCGTCATGCGGACACCTCCTGAACAATTTGGGCGGATTCCATCCGCCGCTTTTATTTTGTGAGGATTTCCCGCAGATATTCCTCCCACACCGGCCAATTTTCCCGCACCGCATCGCCGCACCAGGCCAGCAGGCGGACGGAATGCGGCACGAGGACCGGGAAGCGGCCCGCGATTTCCGCAAAAGGGGGCGCGCTTTCCGCTTCTCCGTCTGCGGGCAGCAAAACGGGCAGAGCAGTCTCCTCAGCCGCCTCGGGGTGCAGCACGGCCTCTGTCCCGCTCCAGGCGGCATAGCAGCCGAACAGCAGCCCGAAGACGCACATGGCCGGCACAAAGCCGAGCATGATCCAGCGCAGGTTTTCCAGAATTTTTTTCATGGACAGTCCTTTCTGTTCAAATATGCGGTCTCAGCCGCCGGTTTTCATACTGTTTAAGAGCCTTCCCAGCGATTTCCCGATCAGCTCGCCGGTATAGGCCGCCTGCTCGAGGGTGTTGCCGTGGCTGCCGATCTCGAGGAGGAGGGAGCCGGTGGTCAGCTGCTGGTTGTATTTGCGGTAATCGAAGAGGACGGGGCGGGTGAGGGTGGGATAGTCCCCCTCGAGCTGGTTTTGTAGCGCCGCCGCGAAGCTCAGGTTCTTCATGTAGTCGGGATACCCCATCGTGCCGTCGTCGCAGCCCGAGATGATCATGACCTGGGCGGCCGTCTTTCCCTCGATCTCCGCCTCGGCCGAGTAGACATCCTCGCCGGAGGCGATGGCGTCGCGGTGGACGTCGAGGACGATCTTGATGGACGGGTACTGGGCCAGGTATTTTTCCACCGTCTCCTGGGAACGCTCATAGGAGCCGTTGTAGGAGGGATAGTCGTGCTGGGTCGTGTCGTGGATCACGCCGATGCCCGCCGCCTCCAGTTCCCGGGCGATCCGGTCGCCGACGACCGCCATGTTCTCGCTGTTGTCGGTCGAGCGGAAGGACATGGTCTTGTCGTAATAATCGCCGGTAAAGGGGACGTAGCTTTCGGTCGTGTGGGTGTGCATGATGAGCACCTGCGGCTCGTCGGTGTCCTCGATGGTAAAATAAGGCGGATTTTGGATCTGTGCTTCGATTTCGGCGCGGGAAATGCTGGTGCAGTTTTTAATATACCCGTTTTCCAGGGGAATATAAATATTCGAGCTCCCCGCCGTGTAGGTTTTATGCACCAGCGCCGCGCGGTTTTCTTCCGGCACCTCGGGAACCTCGACCTTGATCTCGGGCGCTGCGTCCGGTTCGGACGTCTCCGGCGCGGAGGATTCCGCCGGGGCGGATGAAGGCTCGTCTGCTCCGGATTCTTCCGGAGCGGTTTCCGCCGCAGCGGTGGAAGCGGACGGCTCCTCGTCGGGCTGCTCTTCCGCAGGGGGCGCGGCCTGTCCCTCCAAAACGGCCAGGCCGCCTTCAGGCAGGGTCATCCCGGCCGACAAAAGCCCCGCGCGGACCGCATAACCGGTGATGTCGGGGGTGAGGTACAAAAGCCCGCCCGCAGCGGCGGCAATGCCGGCAGCGGCAAAAATTGCGGTAAAAATTCGTTGCAGGCGGTATTTCCGCCGCAGTCGGGTGCGCATGGCATCGACTCCTTTCCGGTGGGCTGTCATAAGCATATGCGCCGCAGCCGGGCGTTATGCCCCCGTTTCCTTCCGAAACAGCGCAAAGGCAGGTCGTTTTTTGTCCAAATCGCCCAACAGCGGCATTTTGACTTGACAAAAACCATTGTTTTTATTAAACTGTATGGTAGATAGGTGTCAACAATCACCCCAAACATCGAGCAGGAGGGCTGTATATGATCAAGCTGAAGAACCATCTCGGCACGATCGAGATTTCCCAGAACGTCTTCGTCAACCTGGTCGGCTCCACCGCCACCAGCTGCTTCGGCGTCGCCGCGATGGCCTCCCCTCACCCCGCAGCCGGTTTCTTCAAGACCCTGCGCGGCTTGGGCGAGGATACCCGCGGCGTCAGCATCCGCACCCGCAATGGCAGCCTTATCATCGACCTTCACATCATCGTGACCTATGGCATCAACATCTCCGCCATCGTCAAAAGCATCATGCACAAGGTCAGCTACACCGTCGAGGAGGTCACCGGCATCCCGGTCGAGCATGTCAACGTCTTTGTGGACGGGATGCGTACAAACTAAAATGAACGGCGGTCCCGGCCGCCCCTAAGGAGTGCAGTTTCAGTGATTAACGGAAGTTTGCTGCGGGATGCGATGATTTCCGCCGCGCACAGCATTTCCAACCAGAAACAGAAGGTCGACGAACTTAACGTCTTCCCCGTCCCGGACGGCGACACCGGGACCAATATGTCGATGACCATCGGCGCGGCGGTCCGCGAGCTTGAGCTGCTCAAGGACCCCACCGTCGCGGAGACCGCGAAGGTCGCCGCCTCCGCCCTGCTGCGGGGCGCGCGGGGCAATTCGGGGGTCATCCTCTCCCTGCTCTTCCGCGGATTTTCCGCCGGGATGCGGGATAAGGCCGAGGCAACCGGCTCCGACCTCGCAGACGCCCTCGTGGAGGGCGTTACCGCCGCCTACAAGGCCGTCATGAAGCCGACCGAGGGAACGATCCTCACCGTCGCCAGAGAGGCCTCTGAGCGCGCCAGAGGCGTCGCGATGGATACAAACGACGCGCTGACCGTCTTCCGCGCCGCCGTCGAGCAGGCGGAGGAGACTCTGCTCAAAACCCCCGAGATGCTGCCCGTCCTCAAAAAGGCCGGCGTCGTTGACGCGGGCGGCAAGGGCTTCTGCATCATCTTCCGCGCCATGCTCGACGTCTTCGAGGGCGGGGAGGTCGTGCGCCCCGCGTCCGGCGAATCCGCCGCCCAGAAGCCCAAGCGCTCCGCCGTCGCGGAGGCGAGCGGCGACATCAAATTTACTTACTGCACCGAGTTTATCGTCCTCAAGAAGGAAGGGGCCGAGGATTACCTCAAGCTGCGCGCCTACCTTGAATCCATCGGGGACAGCGTGGTGGCGGTCGACGACGAGGAGATCATCAAGGTCCACGTCCACACCAACCACCCGGGCAATGCGCTGGAGGAGGGCTTAAAATTCGGCGCCCTCACCAAGCTCAAGATCGAAAACATGAAAGAGCAGCACACCGCCCAGGTCACCGAGGCCGAGCAGATGGCCGAAAACGCGAGCTACGTCCCGGTCGACCCGGAGATCCCCTACGGCTTTGTCGCCGTGGCGGCAGGCCGCGGGGTGGAGGCCCTCTTTACCGATCTCGGCGTGAACAACGTCGTCACCGGCGGGCAGACCATGAACCCCAGCACCGATGATATCTTAAACGCCATCCACGCCACCCCCGCCCAGACCGTCTTTGTCCTTCCCAACAACAAAAACATCATCATGGCGGCCGAACAGGCGGTCAAGCTCGCCGACCGGCGGGTCTGCGTCCTCCAGACCGTCTCCATCCCGCAGGGCATCTCGGCCATGCTCGCCTTTGACCCCGAGGCGTCCTTTGCCGACAACCAGGTCGCGATGACCGAGGCCATCGGCCGCGTTCAGTCGGGGCAGATCACCTTCGCCGCCCGGGACAGCGACTATGACGGCCACAACATCAGGGCCGGCGAGATCCTCGCGATGGAAAACGGCAAGCTCTCCTTTGTTGAAAAGGATCTGGAAAAGTCCGTCTACAAGCTGACAAAAAGCATGGTCCGCAAGGATTCGAGCTTTGTCACCCTCATCTACGGCGCCGACGTGACCGACGACCAGGCTGAATCGGCCGTCGGCCTGCTCCGCTCCAAATTGAATCCCAACCTCGAGATCAGCCTCATCAACGGCGGGCAGCCGGTCTACTACTACATGATCTCGGTGGAATAAGCAGCATAACCGCAAACTTCCAGGCCCTCTGCCCTTCCCGCAGGGGGCCTTCCGCATGAAAGGAGCCAATCCACTATGGAGCGATCCCGCATGGAAGGAAGCCTTCTGTCGCTCATCTCCTCCATCCTCCGCCATTACGGCGCAGCGCCCCGCCATCCGACCCTTCCCGCAGCGGACGCGCTGCTTGAGAAGGGCGCCCGCAATGTCCTACTCCTCCTCTTTGACGGGATGGGGAGCGAGATCCTTGCCCGCCACCTGCCGGAAGAGAGCTTCCTGCGGCGGCACTGCGCGGGGGAGCTTCAGTCGGTCTACCCGCCCACGACGGCGGCGGCCACCATCACCCTCCAGACCGGCCTCTCCCCCATCGAGCACGGCTGGCTCGGGTGGAACCTCTACTTCCCGGAGATCGGCAGCGACGTGAGCGTCTTCCCAAACACCATCCCCCGCTCCGGCGGGCAGCGGGCGGCGGATTACAACGTTGCCCGGCGGTACCTGCCCTTCCGGCCGGTGTGGGAGGAGATAATTTCCGCCACAGGCGGCGCGGTGGACGCCCGCCCGCTCTCCCCCTTTGCGGCGGACCTGGTGGCGAGCGTCCCCTCCCTCTGCGAAAAGGCGGCAAGTCTCTGCGCCGGCCCCGGGCGGCACTACCTCTACGGCTACTGGATAGAGCCCGACGACCTGCTCCACCATGAGGGGACCGGCAGCGCGCTGGTCACGGAATGCCTGCGGGAAATCGACCGGGAGGTCGAGGCGCTCTGCGCGCGGCTCTCCGACACGCTGGTTCTTGTCACCGCCGACCACGGGCACACCGACGTCCGCTGGGCCTTCCTCCGCGATTATCCCGACGTTGCAGAGCACCTGCTCCGCCCGCCCTCCATCGAGGCGCGCGCCCTCTCCTTTTTTGTGAAGCCGGGGCATGAAACCGCCTTCCGGGAGGCCTTCCTCGCCCATTTCGGGGAGGAGTTTGTCCTGTACACGCGGGAGGAAGTGTATGCGCGGAAGCTGTTCGGCGAAGGGGCGCCGCATCCCCGCACGGCGGATTTCATCGGCGATTTCCTGGCTGCCGCCGTCTCGGACCTGAGCATCGACTGGGAGCCGCCCAAAGGCCGCCCGCCCCACAAGGCCGGGCACGCCGGGCTGACCTTAGCCGAGACTCGGGTGCCGCTCATCGTCATCCCGACCTAGAGGAGGATTCTTTTTGGAAAAACCCGAAGCGCTCACCCTCGATTCCCCGGTGACCGCCCTCAAAAACGTGGGGGCCAAGCGGGCCGCCCTGTATGAGAAACTCGGGGTCCGCACCGTCTATGATCTCCTGCGCTTTTACCCGCGCAGCTATATCGACTACACCTCCCCCGTCATGGCGGCCGACGCGCCGGAGGGGGAAAACTGCGTCATCAAGGCGGTCGTCACCCGCCGGATGCAGCCCGCGCCCATCCGCAAGGGGCTGGTCCTCTATAAATTCATCGCAAGCGACGGCGTTTCCAACATCCAGATCACCATTTTCAACAACGAGTACGCATATTATGGGATCAAGGCGGGGGAGGAGTACGCCTTCTGCGGGAAATTCTCCAAAATGGGGGGCCGGTATCAGCTCGCCCTCTCCTCCTACGTCCCCGCCGCCGAGGCCGACACGATGCGCCCGGTCTACAACCTGACCGAGGGCCTCGCAAACGGGATGGTCCACAACAACATGCGGGAGGCGGTCGACCGCTGCGCCGAGCAGCTCGCCGACCCGCTCCCCCTCCCCCTGCTGCGGGAGGAAAAGCTCTGCCAGCTCCGCTACGCCATCGAAAACATCCACTTCCCGCAGGGGCGGGAGGCCTATGAAATCGCAAGGCGGCGGCTGGTCTTCGAGGAATTCTTCACCCTCTCGCTCGCCCTCGTGCGGCTGCGCGGCCGGGAACGGGAGGAGGCTGCCATCCGCCTCGAGGATACGGACATTTCCCCCTTCCTCTCCTCCCTGCCCTTCGAATTGACCGGGGCGCAGCGCCGTGCCATCGGGGAGATCCTTTCCGATATGCAGAAGGGGTTCCCCATGAACCGCCTTCTGCAGGGGGACGTCGGCTCCGGCAAGACGATGGTCGCGGCGGCCGCCGTCTATGCCGCCGCCAAAAACGGCGTCCAGTCGGCCGTCATGGCCCCGACCGAGATCCTGGCCGGGCAGCATTACGCCACCTTTTCGAAGGTGCTGGCCCCGCTGGGGGTCCGCACCTGCCTGCTCACCGGCTCCCTCACCCCGAAGCAGAAGGAGGAGCGCAAGGAGGCTCTCGCCGCTGGGGAGATCGACCTCGCCGTCGGCACCCACGCGCTGGTGCAGGATTCCACCGCCTTCGCGCGGCTCGGGCTGGTTATCACCGACGAGCAGCACCGCTTCGGGGTGGAGCAGCGCCGCCGCCTCGCCGGCAAGGGCGAAAGCCCCCACAGCCTGGTCATGTCGGCCACCCCCATCCCCCGCACCCTCGCCCTCATCGTCTACGGCGACCTCGATCTCTCGGTCCTCGACGAGCTGCCCAAGGGCCGCCAGCCGGTCGACACCCTGGTCATCCACTCCAACAAGCGGGAGCGCGCCCTCGGATTCATCCGGGACCACATCGCCGCCGGGGAGCAGGCCTACATCGTCTGCCCTTTGGTTGAGGAATCGGAGAGCGAGCTGCTCGCCGCCGCCCAGTACCGCGACCGGGTCGCCAAAGCCTTTCCCGACATCGCGGTGGGGCTCCTTCACGGCCGGATGAAGCCGGCAGAGAAGGAGGCGGTCATGGCGGCTTTCCAGCAGGGGAAGGTCCAGCTCCTCGTCTCGACCACCGTCGTCGAGGTCGGGGTCGACGTGCCGAACGCCACCGTCATGATGGTCGAAAACGCCGAGCGCTTCGGCCTGGCCCAGCTCCACCAGCTCCGCGGGCGGGTCGGGCGGGGGAGCAAAAAATCCTACTGCATCCTCGTCTCTGACAACGACGGGGAGGAAAACCGCAAGCGGCTCTCGGTCATGAAGGCGACAAACGACGGCTTTGTCATCGCCCGGGAGGATTTGAAGCTCCGCGGGTCGGGCGACTTTTTCGGCAGCCGCCAGTCAGGGATGCCCGCCCTCGCCATCGCCGACCTCTTCGAGGATGCGGACCTCTTCAAGGAAGCCCAGGAGGCCGCCCGCCGCCTTCTCGCCGGGGACCCGGCGCTGGAACGGCCGGAAAATTCTGCCATCCGGGTGATTATCGACCGCCTTTTTGACCAGAATAAGGACGCCATGAACTGACCCCCGCCCCTCCCGCGGGGATTGCAACCGATGGTTGCGGGGTTTCCAGCCGCCGGAGCTTGCCTGCCACCGCGCAGCGCGGTATGATGGACATCAGGAGGTGAGACAGAATGCTCTCCGAACAGATCTACACGCTGCGGCGGAAATCGGGCCTCTCGCAGGAGCAGCTCGCCGAAAAGGTGGGCGTCTCCCGGCAGGCCGTCTCCAAGTGGGAGACCGGCGCTTCGGTCCCCGAGCTCGACAAGCTGCTGGCCCTGAGCGAATTCTTCGGGGTCAGCGTCGAGGAGCTCACGTCTGGCGCGCCTGCCCGCAGAGAGGATGCGCCCCCGCCCCGGGAGACGCCTGTCCTTTGGTCAAGGCTGGGAATTGCCCTCTGCCTTGCCGGGGCGGTTTTGCTGCTCCTGGCGGGCGGGATTCTCCTGTTTGCCCCCTCTGCCGCAGAACGGCTGGACGCCTCCTCGACGGTGACCATCAGCGGCTCCGGGATGCTCTTCCTGCTCGCGGCCGCGGCGGTGGCCGCCGGCGCCGTCCTCTTCTTCAGGAAGAAATGACAGGGAGGATTTTTATGAAAACCTGCAAGGCGCTGCGCGCCGTCTTTCTCACGCTGGCTTTGCTGCTGTCCCACACCATGTGCGCCGTGGTCGCTTACCGCTGGTGCGCGCTTTTGTGGTGCGGGCGGTACGGGGGATGCAGCGCCCCCGCCGGCATTGCCTTTCTCTACCTCATCCCCTACGGGGCCGGCATCGCGGTCTGCCTGCTCCTTGCCCTCTTTTTCCACAAAAGGGCCGGGCGCGGGAAGGGGAACCGCTGACACAATCTGACTTGGAAGGGAGACTGCTCCATGCTTCTCGAAAACAAAAAACACATCCACTTCATCGGCATCGGCGGGTCCGGGATGTTCCCGCTCGCCCAGATCCTGCACAGCGAGGGCTTTTATCTCACCGGCTCGGACAACAACGAGACCGACACCCTCCAGATGGTCCGGGAGATGGGCATCCCCGTCGCCCTCGGCCAGCGGGCGGAAAACATCGAGGGCGCGGACCTCATCGTCCACACCGCCGCCATCATGGACGACAACCCCGAGCTCATCGCCGCGCGGGCTAGCGGCGTCCCCACCGTTGAGCGGAGCGTCCTCTTGGGCGAGATCACCGCCCGATACAGCGACGCCGTCTGCATCAGCGGCACCCACGGCAAGACGACCACCACCTCGATGACCGCCCAGATTCTCTTAGACGCCGGGCTCGACCCCACCTGCGTCATCGGCGGCAAGCTGCCCGCCATCCACGGCGGCGGGAGAGCGGGCAAAAGCGAAACGATGGTCTGCGAGGCCTGCGAGTTTGTCGACACCTTCCTAAAGCTCTACCCCGACATCGCGGTCATCTTAAACATCGACGCCGACCACCTCGACTACTTTAAGACGATGGAGAACCTCATCGCCTCCTTCCACAAATTCGCCTCCAAGGCCACCCGCCTGGTCATCGCCAACGGCGACGACAAAAACACCCTCAAGGCGCTCGAAGGATTGGAGCAGAAGGTCGTCACCTTCGGCTATTCGTCGATGAACGACTACTACCCCGCCAACATCGAGCACGTCGACGGCGTCACCCTCTCCCTTGACCTCTGCCGGGATTCCGAGGTGCTCACTGCCATCCGCATCCACATCCCCGGCGACCACAACATCCTCAACGCCATCGCCGCCTGCGTCGCCGCCCACGAGGCGGGGGCCACCTGGGAGCAGTGCGCCGCCGGGCTGGACGCCTTCCACGGGGCGCAGCGGCGGTTTGAGGTGCTCGCGAAGGTCGGGGGCGTCACCGTCGCCGACGATTACGGCCACCATCCCACCGAGATCGCCGCGACCCTCACCGCCGCCAAGAAGCTCCCCTTCAAGCGGGTCTGGGCGGTGCATCAGCCCTTCACCTACTCCCGGACCGCCATGCTGCTCGACGACTTCGCGCGGGTCCTCTCCATCGCCGACCATGTCGTCCTCTCCGAGATCATGGGCTCGCGGGAGAAAAACACCTGGAACATCTACGCCAAAGACCTCGCGGAAAAAATTGACGGCTGCGTCTGGTTCCCGGAATTCCCCGAGATCGCCGATTACGTCGCCGCCCGCGCCGAGCCGGGCGACCTCATCCTCACCCTGGGCTGCGGGGACGTCAACAAATGCGCCCACATGATTGTGGACCGGCTCAAAAAACGGTTCGGGGGCGCGCAGGACTGAATATGCGGAAAAAACCGGCCCGCACGCCTCTTTCCGAAGCGTACGGACCGGTTTTCCAAAATTTTACTCCTCGAGATCGGAGAGGAGGATGCTCACAAGACTCGTGCGGTTCTGCCCGCGGTAGCGGACGGTGTAAGACGGTTCGTCCCGCACCTGCGCAGGCGCCTCCTGGCCGGTGAGGGGGAGGGTGATGACCGCCTTAATCCCCGCGCCGGCCCCTTCCAGCAGGCAGCGCCCCCCGCTCTCCCGGGCGACCCGGTCGACCAGGCCGAGAGAGACCTTGGGCAGGCAGAGTTCCGACCGGCCCTCCCGCAGGGTCGAGACAGTGCAGCCGAGCCCGCCCTTCAGCTTTCCGGCGGGCGTGTGCCGGTCACGGAAGGTGATGCAGAGCTCCTTTTCGCTGCGAGCGGCTTCGACCTTCATCCGGCCGTTTTCCGGCGCATAAGCCGCCGAAAGGTCGATGAGGTTCAAAAGGGCCGCCGCAAAACGCCGCCGGTCGATCCGGCAGACCGCCCCCTCGCACCGGAGCTCCCGCTCCAGCCGGATATCCAGCGCGTCGAGGCGGAAATCCACCTCCCGCAGGAGCTCGTCTAAAAAGCCGCCCATCTCCACATCCTCCGGGATGCCGCCGTCCTCCGGGGCGCCGTAATATTCTCCGAGGTTGCAGCTCAAACGCAGGAGCTGCTGGCAGCTGCGTTCAATCCGCTCCATGCTGTCCCAGGCCGCTGCGCTGACCGTCCTTTCCAAGGTGCCGGCCAGCTGATCCAGGTTGTTGAAGATGCGGAAGGTCCCCTGCCGGATCCAGGCGTCCAGCAGCCGAACGCCCTCCGCGCTGCGCGGGTCGCCCGGTTCCAGCGCATAGGCCGCCGTATCCGACCAGACGGCCGCGTAGAGCGTATCCCCGCCATTCAGGAAACGCTGTACCGTCAGCCGCTCCGCTCCGAGCGGAGAGCGCAGCACTGCCGACGGCACCTGCTCCGGCAGATCCTCGAGCCCCGCAAAGGAAATGCCCGGAAACTGCTCCCGCAGGTCCATTCCTTCCAGGACTGCCGGAAACCGCTCGATCGCGGCGTCGTTCATCCAGACAATCCGGAAATCCGCTCCACAGGTAAATACCGGCTGCGGTTCGCCGCCGTAGAGCTCCTGGAGCAGCTCCAATTTGTTCAAAAAAATCTCCTCCCAGCGTTTTATTCTTGATCGCAATGCATCTTTCCACTGTTCAGGCAGCGCAGTCCGCAGCCGCAGACTTGGCCTTAAGGCTATTATACCCAGTTTCGACATAAAAGTAAAGCGTATATTTTAATCTCCCTACATTATGTGAAAAATATCGTAAAATAACAAATTATTTATCTATTATCATCCTGTAAAGGAGGTCCTCTTTGGAATTCTTTGACAACGATTGGGACCGGGCGCTGGCGCCTTTGCTTGACGGTCCCGCCTTTTCCGCCCTCATGGAGCGGGTCGAGGCGGCTTACCGCGCCGCGCCTGTCTTCCCCCCGCGCGAAAGCCTGTTCCGCGCCTTTGCGCTGACCCCTTTTGCGTCGGTCCGCGCCGTGATCCTCGGCCAGGACCCTTACCATACCCCGGGCGTTGCCGACGGGCTCGCCTTTTCGGCCGCGCCGGGCGAGAAAATCCCGCCCTCGCTGCGCAACATCTTCCGGGAGCTGTCGGACGACTGCGGCATCCCGCCGCCTGCCTCCGGCGACCTCAGCCGTTGGGCCAAAAACGGCGTGCTGCTTTTGAACACCGCCCTCACCGTCGAAGCGGGCAGGGCAAACTCCCACCAGAAGCTCGGCTGGTCCCTCTTGACCGACGCCGTTCTGGACGCCATAAACGCCCGCTCCGAACCGGCGGTTTTTCTCCTTTGGGGCGGCCCCGCGCGGGCAAAAAAGGCGCGGATCACCGCGCCGCAGCATCTTGTCCTGGAAGCCGCCCATCCAAGCCCGCTCTCCGCAAGCCGCGGATTTTTCGGCTGCCGGCACTTTTCGGCCGCAGCAGCCTTCCTCAAACAGTTCGGCCCGCCGCTTGACTGGAACCCCACCGACCCTGGAAAGGAATGATCTCATGTCAAAAAGAAGCTTAAAGCCCGGGGCGCTCGTTTCTCCGGTCCCGCCCGTCCTCGTCTCCTGCGGGACGGCGGAGCGCCCGAATATCCTCACCATCGCCTGGACCGGCATTGTCAACACCATCCCGCCGATGACCTACATCTCGATCCGCCCGCAGCGCTATTCCTATCCCCTCATCCGGGAGAGCGGCGCGTTTGTCATCAACCTCGCCACCCGCAGCCTTGTGCGGGCCGCCGACTGGTGCGGCGTCCGCAGCGGCGCAAAGGAGGACAAATTCGCGGCCTGCGGCCTGACGCCGGAGCTGCTTCCCGATTTCCCCGTCCCGGCCATCGCCGAAAGCCCGGTGCAGTTCTGCTGCCGCGTCCGAGAAGTCATCCCCCTCGGTTCCCATGATATGTTCCTCGCCGACATCGTGGGAATGTACGTCGACGAGCAGTACGTCGATCCCGCGGGGAAGCTGCGCCTGGACCGCGCCGGGCTGCTCGCCTACTCCCACGGGGAATACTTTGCCCTGGGCGAAAAGCTCGGGACCTTCGGCTTTTCCGTGCGCAGGCCGGCAAAAAAACGGCGCGGTGCAAAGCCTTCACCAAAGCGAAAAAAATGACCGGAAAGCGCAGTTTATTTTTCCCGCCGCCCTGCGGGGCATGCGCGCAAAAAGGTTGGCAAAATCTTGAAAACGATCTTATTTAGTACTTATCAATACTGACACTGCCATCATACATCTTTCACCCTGTATTGTCAATAGTATCAATCTGTACTATTTTCGGCTTTGAGGTGATACGATGTATTTTCCGAGACTGCGCGACCTGCGGGAAGACAAGGATCTCCGCCAGCAGGATATCGCCGACTACCTGCACATCAGCCAGACCGTCTATTCCCGCTACGAGCGGGGTGCCCAGACCATCCCGCTCGTCCATCTTCTGCGGCTCGCGGATTTTTATGGGACGTCGACCGACTACATTCTGGGGCGCACCAACGTCCTCCGTCCATATCCGCCGAAGCCCCGCATCTGACCGCCCTTTTCTGCGCAAAAAGCCTTGTATTTTCCGCCAGAATGCGGTATACTAAAGTGTTAGAAGCAACTATGGAGGATATGGTATGAAGCAGGTTACTCTCTACACCGACGGCGCGTGCAGCGGCAATCCCGGCCCCGGCGGCTGGGGCGCGATCCTCGAGTGCGACGGCCGCCGCAAGGAGCTTTCGGGCGGCGAGGCCAGCACGACAAACAACCGCATGGAACTGACCGCCGTCATCGAGGGGCTTTCCGCCCTCAAATACGGCTGCGCCGTCACATTGGTGAGCGACTCCAAATATGTCATCGACGCCATCACCAAGGGCTGGGTCTATTCCTGGAAGGCCAAGGGCTGGCGCAAGGCGGACAAATCCCCCGCCTTAAACGTCGACCTCTGGGAAAGGCTGCTCCCCCAGCTCGCGCGGCACGAGATGACCTACAACTGGGTCAAAGGCCACGCCGGCCATCCGCAGAACGAGCGCTGCGACGAGATGGCGGTTGAACAGAGCCGCAGGTTCCGCTGAGACGGCGCCGGGATTTTCAAAATGAAAATTTTTTGTGAACGCTATTGAATTGTAGACTTCTCAGGTATATAATAAAGCTGTCAGCAGAAAATCTCATGCTTTGATCGTTTTTTGGAAAGGAAATGCAATATGGATCGTTTTGTCTATCTGGACAATTCCGCTACCACGAAAATATCGGACCGCGTCTTTCAGGCGATGGTCCCCTACCTGACCGAGCATTACGGCAACCCCTCGAGCATCTATGCCATCGGCCGCGAAGCCGCGATGGCGATTGAAGACGCCCGCAAAAAGGTCGCCGCCGCCCTAAACGCCCGCCCGGAGGAGATTTACTTCACAGGCTGCGGCAGCGAGTCGGACAACTGGGCGATCAAGGGCGTCGCCCGCCGCCTGGCCCGGCTCCAGGGCAAAAAACACATCATCACCACCGTTTTTGAGCACCACGCCGTCCTGCACACCTGCCAGGCGCTGGAGCGGGAGGGATTTGAGGTCACCTATCTCCCGGTGGACAAGCTGGGCTTTGTAAACCCCGCCGACGTCGAAGCCGCCATCCGCCCGGATACCGCCATCGTCTCGGTCATGTACGCGAACAATGAGATCGGCACCATCCAGCCCATCGCCGAGATCGGCGCCATCTGCCGCGCCCACAAGGTCTACTTCCACACCGACGCCGTCCAGGCGGTCGGCAACGTCCGCATCGACGTCAAGGAGCAGAACATCGACATGCTCTCCCTCTCCGCCCACAAGATCCACGGGCCGAAGGGGGTCGGCGCCCTCTATATCCGCCGCGGCGTCCCGATCGACAACTTCATGGACGGCGGCGCCCAGGAATCCGGCAAGCGGGCCGGCACCGAAAACCTCGCCTCCATCGTCGGCCTCGGCGAAGCCATTACCGAGACTTACGAGAACTTTGAGCAGAAGACCGCGAAAATGGCCGCCCTCCGCGACAAGCTGATCGACGGGCTCTTAAAAATCCCCTGCACCCGCTTAAACGGCGGCCGGGAAAACCGCCTCTGCACCAACGTGAACATCTCCTTCGGCGGCATCGAGGGCGAGGGGCTGCTGCTCCTGCTCGACTTAAACGGCATCGCCGCTTCCTCCGGCTCGGCCTGCACCTCCGGCTCCCTCGACCCGTCCCACGTCCTGCTCGCCATCGGGCTGGAGCACGGCATCGCCCACGGCTCCCTCCGCTTAAGCCTCAGCGCGGAAACGACCGAGGAGGACGTCGATTACACCCTCGAGACAGTCCCGAAGGTGGTCGAGCGGCTCCGCGCCATGTCCCCCGTCTGGCAGGAATGGTCGGACGACGAGCGCGCGGGCAAGAACCTGTAAAAATCAGATCTGGAAAAGGAAAGGATGGTCTTTATGTTATACAGCGCAAAAGTCATGGAACATTTCGCAAACCCCCACAATGTCGGCGAGCTCAAGGACGCAAACGGCGTCGGCGAGGTCGGCAACCAGAAGTGCGGCGACATCATGAAGATGTACATCAAGGTCGAGGACGGCATCATCACCGACGTGAGCTTCATGACCTTCGGCTGCGGCGCAGCCATCGCCACCTCCTCGATGGCGACCGACCTCATCAAGGGCAAGCCGCTCGAGGACGCCCTCAAGCTCACCAACAAGGCGGTCGTCGAGGCGCTCGACGGGCTGCCGGCCGTCAAGGTCCACTGCTCTGTCCTAGCCGAGCAGGCCATCAAGGCGGCCATCGCCGACTACTACCGCCGTCAGGGCGTCGACCCTACCCCCATCGTCGGGAATCTGGACGACGAGTGCGCGGCCTGCGGCCACGACCACGGAAGCTGCTCCTGCGGGGAATAACCTTCGCGGACACGCCCGCCTCCTTCCCATGCGGAACGCAGGCGGGCGTTTTGCTTTTTCACCATCTGATACAGGAGGAACCTATGAACCCAAACCGCGTACTCCTCGCCATGAGCGGCGGGGTCGACTCCTCGGCCTGCGCCGTCCTGCTCCGGGAGCAGGGCTATGACGTGACCGGCCTTGTCCTCAAAATGTCCCCCGCCCACGAGCAGACGGTCGCCGACGCGCAGGCCGCGGCGGACGGGGCCGGCATCCCGCTTCTCGTCCGCGATATGACCGCCGCGTTTGAGCGGGAGGTCGTCTCCTATTTTGTGGACGAATACGCGCGCGGCCGCACGCCGAACCCCTGCGTCCTCTGCAACCCGAAGCTCAAGTTCAAGGCCCTGCTCGACGCCGCCAATGAGGAAGGCTGCGCCTATCTCGCCACCGGGCATTACGCCGGCCTGCGGCGGGAGGGGGCGCACACCCTCCTCACCCGCGGGGAAGACCCGGCCCGCGACCAGTCCTACATGCTCTGCCGCCTCGGTCAGAACGTCCTCTCCCGCCTCATCTTCCCCCTCGCGGCCATGCCCAAGGCCGCGGTGCGGGCCGTCGCCGCGCGGGCGGGGCTTTCCTGCGCTTCTAAGCCCGACTCCCAGGAGATCTGCTTCATCCCCGACAACGACTACGCCCGCTTTATCGAGGACCGGCTGGGCAAAAGCGCGCCGGGCGAATTCATCTCGCCGGAGGGCCGCCCCTGCGGGACCCATCAGGGGATCATCCGCTACACCGTCGGCCAGCGCAAGGGGCTGGGCATCGCCCTGGGGCGGCCGGTCTTTGTCAGGCGGCTGAGCCCGGCGGAAAACCGCGTCTACCTCGCCGACGCGCAGGACGCTTACGAAGAAGAGATCCTCCTCTCCGACCTGTCCGAGACCTTCCCCGGCGCGGTCCGCGACGGGATGGAGGTTTCGGTCAAGATCCGCTCCCGCGCCACCCCCGCAAAGGCGCGCCTGAGCCGGGAGGGGGAGCTCTGGCGGGTCCGCTTCGCCGAGCCGCAGCGCGCCCCCGCTCCCGGCCAGACCGCGGCGATTTACGACGGGGACGTCGTGCTGGGCGGCGGGTTTATCGAATGAGCTTCGCCTGATTTTTCCACAGAGAAGGAGGTATCCGCATGATTATCCCGATGAACAGCGCCTTCCGGCCAAAGGTCAATCAAATTATCGCAGAGGAATGGGCCGGCCCCATCGTCGTAACGAAAGGAAAGGCACACGACACCTCAAACGCAGACGGCTTCCTCGCGGTCGAAGACGGGGAGCTGGCAGGCTACATCCTCTACGCCGTCCGGGACGGGGAATGCGAGATTCTGGTCCTGCACAGCCTTCTCGAAAACCGCGGCGTCGGCTCCGCCCTCATCAACGCCGTCCTCCGCACCGCAAAAGAGCGCGGCTGCGCGCGGGTCTGGCTCATCACGACCAACGACAACACCCACGCCATCCGCTACTACCAGAAATTCGGCTTTGCCTTAAAGGGCGTCGCGATCAACGCCATCGCGGAATCCATGCGAAATCTTTAAAAAATTTCTCCCTTCTGCAAGATTTCCTCCTTTTTCGGGTCTATCTTAAGTGAAAGGGGAAATTGCCATGAAAAACCAAACCAAATCCTTCCCGCTCACACTTTTCTGCGGCGGGGAGCTGCTCATCCTGATGATCGCGGCGCTGATGGGGGTAAGCTGCGGGATGCGGACCGAGCTTACAAACGTCGCCCGCGCAAACCTCCCGCAGGCCGGCTGGGACGTGCCGATCCGCTACCTCGATTACCCGCGGTTCTTCCTGGCCTTCGGCGTCACGCTGGTTGTTCTGACGGCGCTCTGGCTCTTTGCCTGCCTGCGGCACAGCCGCCGCGCGACCCTGCCGCGCACCGGGGCAAGCCGCTGGCTTCCCTGGGTCGTCTGCATCGCGGCGGCGCTCTTCTTCGGCTTCCTCTGCGGGGAGCATCTGCCGCTCTGGGAATACGGCCATCTCATCGCCTACGGCTCCCAGGTGCCGGCAGCGTCGGGCTTCCACCTGCCCTCGGCGGCGCTGGGCACGGTCTGGGCGGCGGCGGGGTTTCTGCTCATCGGCCTGGGTGCCCGCCCTGCCCGCAGCGCCGGGAAAAGCGCATAAGCAAAACCGGTCCAGATGACCCCGGGCCGGTTTTTCCGTTTCTATGGCCGCGGCAGGGGCTGCCGCGCGCCGGGCATGAGCTTTAAGCGCACCTCGATGACCAGCTCCTCGCCGGAGAGCCGGGCGGACGCCTCGCCGCCCATCCGGCGGCAGAGGGCCCTGACAATGGCGAGGCCCAGGCCGGTCCCCTTGCCGGTGCGCATCCGGTCGGCGGTGAAAAAGCGGTCGAAGAGCCGCGCGCAGTCCTCCTCCGAAAGGCCGGGCGCTGCGTTCCGAAACCGGATGCAGAGGAAGTCCCCCTCCCGCCCGCTCGTAATCACCAGCCGTTCCCCGCCGTGCTTGATGGCGTTCTGCAAAAGGTTCTCGAAAACCCGCCGCAGGGCCGGCCGGTCGGCGCAGACCGGCGGGAGGGCCTCGGGGATCTCCAGCACCGGCTCCATCCCGGCGTCGGTCAGGTCCATGTAGTAGTCGGCAGCCAGCTGGAAGAGGACGCCCGCCGGGTCGACCGGTTCAAGCTCGAGCGGATAGCCGCCCGCCTCCAGCCGGGAAAGGTCGTAAAACCCGGCGAGCAGGTCCTGGAGCGACCGCGCCCGACTCTCGCAGACGGCGAGGTACTCCTTCCGCTCCTCCGGCGTGCAGGCGGGCTGCTCCATCAGCTGCAGGTAGCCGATCACCGAGGTCAGGGGGGTGCGCAGGTCGTGGGAAATATTTGCGATCTCGTCCCGGCGCTGCTGCTCGGCCTTTTTGTGGGCGAGCTCGCTGCGCTGGCTGTCCTCGAGCAGGAGGTTCACCTCGGCGATCAGCTCCTCCATCTGCCGGTCGGGCGAGGAAAGCCGCAGCCGCCGGCCGGTCTGCCCGCCGCGGATCCGGCGCAGCTCGGCGACCGCGTTTTTCAAATTGCGCCGGGAGAGGAGCCACAGGCTCAAAAAGATCAGGGCGGCAATCCCCAGCAAAACGGCAAGCACAGCCATCGCGCATTCTCCTTTCGCTTATTTCAGTTCCCGGCGGAAAAAGCCGAGGTATCCCGCCGCCAGGAAAAAGGCGGCATACCCCATCCCCACCGCCCACGCCTTCCCGGCGACGGCGGGAAGGTCCGCCTGCGGGATGATGAAGAACCAGACCGGGAGATACAGGTCGGAGCTCCCCGCAAACGGCAGCCGCGGGATGAGCCATCCGCTCAGAATCAGGAAGAGGAACCCCGCCCCGATGACCGGCCCGTCGGTGCGGAAGAGGAAGTAAAAGGTGTGGATGACCGCCATCTCGCCGACCCAGATGGGGATGCAGGCCGCAGTCAGCCATCCGAGATGCCCGGCTGCCGCCATGATTTCCGCGGCCGTCGCGCCGGGGAGCAGCGGCCCGGTCATCAGGAAGGCGGCCAGCATGACGCCGAGCAGCAGCAGGCAGGAAAGGAGGGCGCTTAAGAATTTCCCCATGTATAAGACCGGGCGGGAAATCCCGCTCGAAACGGCGTTTTTGAAGGCGCCGTGCCGGTAATCGTCCCCAAACGCCATGCTGTAGACCAGCAGGACAAGAAACGCGCCCGTCATGGGGGCCAGCAGGTCGATCACAAACAGCGCGTTGGAAATCGGGACCGGCGAGACCTCCCATATATGGCAGACCACCGCGGTGCCGATATTGACGGCAGCGGCAAGACAGACGCAGCAGAGGAACAGAATCCCCCAGCCCGCCCGCCGGAACAGCCGCCACAATTCCCCGTGAATGTAGTTGAGCAACGAAAAACCCTCCTAGTCGATATCGCGCCGGCGGAAAAGGACAAAGCCCAGCAGGGTGCAGGAAAGAAAGTACCCGCCGCCTGTCAGCCAGCACTGCGCGAGGAACGGAGCATTGACCCGCATCTCTCCCAGGTAGGCAGAAAGCGTGTCTTCCAGCACAACAGAATAAAAATAGGTCAGCAGCTGGCACTGCGACAGCGCCTCTGCAACGGGATCATTGAGGGAAAGCAGCACCGTCGAGATCACAAATGAGCCGAGCGCCGCCGCCAGCGTCGCCATCGGCCCGTTGCGGAAGGTGAAGTACAGCAGGTGCAGGATGCCGAACACCCCGAGCCAGAGCGGGACGGCCTGCAAAATCAACAGGCCCGCCCCTTTCGCCAGCTCGAAGACAGAATATTCCCCGCCATAAGGCAGAAGCAGCAGTCCCGACACCGCAAAGGACAGCCAGGCCGCCGCCAGATGCGCAAATGCGAGCAGCAGCCCGCTCAAAAGCTTGCCGAAGTACAGCGGGGGGCGCGGGAACCCGGCCGACACGGCGTTTTTGAGCGTCCCGAGCCGCCGTTCGTCGGCAAAGGCGGTGTCCGCCAGCACCATCAGCAGCAGTACGCCCGCAAAGGGCATGAGGACCGACGCCACCCCCAGGGAATCGTAAAGCCCGCTCCGGTTCTCCGGCGAGAGCCACTGGTTGCACAGCCATACGTACAGATTCATCAGCGCCGGCAGCGCAATCACGACCGCCAGCAGCGCCTTCCCCGCCGGGCGGCGGAAAAACCGCCACAGCTCGGCATGTATGTAATTGAGCAACGATGGATCCCCCCTAGTCGATGTCGCGCCGGCGGAACAGGGCCCAGCCCAGCGCCGCAGCCGCGGCGAAATACCCGCAGCCGGTCAGCCAGCACTGCCCCATCAGGCGTTCGGTCCCCTCATAGCTCCCGTCCGGCAGGATCTCAAAAAACAGCGCCGGCAGATAGAATTTCCGGATCGTTTCCGCCGCGGGGCCCTGGAAGGAAAACAGGACCGGCACCGCAAAAAATGAAAGGAGGACCGCAGCCGCCGCCCCGGCCGTCCCGTTTGAGAGGCTGAAGTTTAACAGGGAAAAGACCCCCAGCATCCCCAGCCACAGCGGGATGCAGCAGCAAAGCACGGCGGCAAAGCCGCGCGCCGCTTCCCAAAAAGCGGACCAGTCCCTCTCCGGCAGGAGAAGCAGCCCGGTCGCCAGAAAAGCCGCCAGGGCCGTCCCCAGGCATAGGGCGGCGAGCAGCAGCCCGCTCAGGAGCTTCCCGCCGTACACAATCCCCCGGGAGCCGCCGGACGACAGGCTGTTTTTCAGGGTGCGCAGCCGGGTTTCATCGGCAAAGGCGCTCTGGGTCAGCGCCATCAGGAGCAGCACCCCCGCCAGGGGCATGAGCGCCACCGCCATCTCCAGGGAGATGCTCAGATCGTACCGTTCCGCCGGCCTGTCCCACAGGTTGAAGAACAGGACATACAGATTGAGAAGAGCCGGAAGCAGGGCCGATATGAGGAACAGCGCCTTCCCTGCCGAACGGCGGAAAAACCGCCACAGTTCGGCGTGTATGTAGTTGAGCATCCCGCATTCTCCTTCCTATCCATCGCAGACAGGGGCGGACAAGGCCCGCCCCATTCATTTTCCGCAGTCCGAAACGCGGACTTATTTGATTTCCTTCCGGCCAAAGCCGATAAAGCCGAGGATCAGGAAGGCTGCGGTGAACGCGAGCCCGGTAGCCCAGCAGGTGGCCAGGAAGGCGGGGTCCGCCGACGCCGCGCCGCTCGACAGCTCATCCAGCCGGGAGGTGATGAGCAGCTCCCGGATTCTCGCGGCCGCCGGCACATTCAGCAGCCAGTTTACAAGCTTCAGGAAATTGGTGGGCAGGATGAAGGCGCCGCAGAAGGCGAGAGTGACCATCGTGGGGCTCTGGATGTTGCAGAAGAGGGCTGTCGCCAAAGCCGCGCCCGCAATCCAGAGCGGGATGGCGCCGGCCAGCATCATCATAAATTCGCGGAAGCACTCCCCAAAAGCCGCGCCGGGCCCGCCCAGTAGCGCCGCCCCCAGCCCGAAGGCGACGGCCAGCAGCGCAACCATGACGGCAAAGTAGAAAAAGAGGCAGTTTGCAAACTTCCCGAGGTAGATGGTAATGCGGGGCGTGCCGTAAAAGACGGTGTTGCGCATGGTCTGGATCTTGTGCTCCTCCGAGAAGGTCATATCCCCGATGAGGAGGGTGAAGTAAAGCCCGATGGAGGGGAGGAACTGGACAAAGAACATCAGGAGCATATCCAGGTGCATCCGCTGCGCAGGGTCGGGGATATCGCGGTTGGCGGTAACAAAAAGCATCATGATGGCAAAAAGGATCAGAGCGCAGATGCCGACTGTGAGATACAGGTACCGACGCCGGAAGGTGCGGTACATTTCACCGAAAAGATAACGTGTCATGCCTGTTTCCCTCCCATCAGGTTTAAGAAGTAGTCCTCGAGGTTCGAAGTGTGGGTGTTGATAGACAGCAGGGCGACCCCGCCGTTTACCAGCAGCCCGGAGATGGTCTGCGGGTCGTCGATGTGGCTGTACAGCCGGATGGTGCTGCCGGGCAGCACCTCGAAGTCGGTGATGCCGGCGTTTTCGAGGATGGCAGCCGCCTGCGGGGCGTTGTTGATGGCGATCTCGAGGCAGTCGCGGCACTTGGCGCGGATTTCCGCCGCCGAAATCTGCTCGAGTAGCCGGCCGCTGTCGACAAAGGCGTAGTCGGTGGCGAGGTTTGCAAGCTCGCTTAAGATGTGGCTGGAAATGAGGATGGTGGTGCCGTGCTCGCGGTTGAGCTGGAGCAGCACGTCGCGGAACTCGACGATGCCCATCGGGTCAAGGCCGTTGATCGGCTCGTCGAGGACGAGGAAGTCGGGGTTGCCGAGCAGGGCGAGCGCCAGCCCGAGCCGCTGCTTCATGCCGAGGGAGAAATTTTTGAACTTCTTTTTGCCGGTGTCGGCGAGCCCGACCTGCCGCAGGAGGGTATTTACCGTCTCCCGCCCGGGGATGCCGCGCTGGATGCGGTAGAACTCCAAATTCTCCTGGGCGGAGAGGTAGGGGAAAAAGCTCGGCGTCTCGACCATGCAGCCGATGCGGCGGCGCATCTTATTGAGATTTGCTTCCCCGCTCTGGCCAAAGAGGGTGAAGTCCCCCGAGGTGGGGAAGGTCTGGCCGGTGATCATCCGGATGAGGGTGGTCTTGCCGGCGCCGTTTTTGCCGACCAGCCCGAAGATCTGGCCGGGCTTGATCTCAAGGGTGATGTGGTCGACCGCGAGGTCCCGGTAGCGCTTGGTGAGCTGATGGGAGGCAAAGATTGGTTCTTCCATGTGGATCGTCCTTTCCTGGATTTTCTTTACAATGGATAGTATAACGCACCGGGTGTAAATCGAGCTAAAGAAAAGGTTAAACAATTCTTAAATGTCCGGTACCCGGACAGCCGGTGACGACGCGGCAGCACAGCCTCTGTCCGAGCGCTAGATGGCGAGAATCTCGCCGCGCGACAAGCTGCGCCGTCTCGGGTAGGGTTCCACCTCTCCCCGTCTTTTTTGGTTGTTCAGAAATTCATTGCCGGCGCATGTACCGTCTGTAGGGGCGCGCATTGCGCGCCCGCGGGCATGACACCCTGCCCAGTTGAACATCGGCGCCCAGTGCGGCAAATACCGGAACGGGAAACCGGCGGCCCGATCGGAAACGAAGACAATCCGTGACGTCAAGCATGAAACGGAAACGCCGTATAGAGAAAAGGCGGCCGCATCAAAACAGCCGCCCATATGGGAACGCTATGCTCAGTCTATCGCGTAAGAATCAATTTTCTCCTTCATCATGGCGAGGAACCCGTCTACGCTCATGCTGCCGAGGTCGCCGTTTGCACGGGAGCGGACGGCGACTTCGCCGCTCTCCACTTCCTTGTCCCCGATGACCAGCATGTAGGGGATCTTCTGCAGCTGCGCCTCGCGGATCTTGTAGCCGATCTTCTCGCTGCGCAGGTCAGCGGATACCCGCAGGCCGGCGGCTTCCATCTCCTTGCAGAGCTCCTGGCAGCGCTCCGCAGCACGGTCGGTGACGGGCAGCAGCCGCACCTGCTCGGGGGAAAGCCAGACGGGGAACGCGCCCGCAAAATGCTCGGTGATGACGCCGATAAAGCGCTCGATGGAGCCCAGCACCACCCGGTGGATCATGACGGGGCGGTGCTTCTGGCCGTCCTCGCCGGTGTATTCGAGCTCAAAGCGCTCGGGGAGCTGGGAGTCGAGCTGGATGGTGCCGCACTGCCAGGTGCGCCCCAGGCAGTCGGCCAGATGGAAGTCGAGCTTCGGGCCGTAGAAGGCGCCGTCGCCCTCGTTGATGGTGTACTCCTTACCCATGCCGGTGATGGCATCCTTGAGGATCTCCTGGTTGTGCTCCCACTGCTCGACGGTGCCGATGTGGTCCTCGGGCATGGTGGACAGCTCGATGGTGTAGGTCAGGTTGAAGGTGGAATAGACCTCGTCAAAGAGCCGGACCGTCTCCTGGATGACGTCCTTGAGCTGGTCGGGGGTCATGAAGATGTGGGCGTCGTCCTGGTTGAAGCAGCGCACCCGGAAGAGGCCGTGGAGGGTGCCAGACAGCTCGTGGCGGTGGACCAGGCCGATCTCGCCCACCCGCAGGGGAAGCTCCCGGTAGGAGTGCGGCTCGCTCGCGTAGACCAGCATGCCGCCGGGGCAGTTCATCGGCTTGATGGCGTAATCTTCCTCGTCGATGACGGTGGTGTACATATTCTGCTTATAGTGATCCCAGTGGCCGGAACGCTCCCAGAGCTGGCGGTTGAGGATGATGGGGGTGGAGATTTCCACATAGCCGTACTTCTTGTGGATCTTGCGCCAGTAGTCGAGCAGGGTGTTTTTGAGCACCATGCCCTTGGGGAGGAAGAAGGGGAAGCCGGGGCCCTCGTCCCGGAGCATGAACAGGCCGAGTTCCCTGCCGATCTTGCGGTGGTCGCGCTTTTTGGCCTCCTCGAGCATCTTTAAGTGCTCTTCGAGCTCGGAAGCCTTGGGGAAGGAGATGCCGTAGACCCGGCAGAGCTGGCGGTTCTTGGAATCGCCCCGCCAGTAGGCGCCGGTGGTGGTGGTGAGCTTGAAGGCCTTGATGCCGCTCATGTCCATCAGATGGGGGCCGGCGCAGAGCTCGGTGAACTCGCCCTGCTTGTAGAAGGAGATCTCGTCGCCCTGTTCGGCGTGCTCGGCGATGAGCTCCACCTTATAAGGCTCGCCTTTTTCTTCCATGAGCCTGGCCGCCTCGGCGGGGGAGAGGGTGAACCGCTCGATGGCGGGCTTTTCCTTGATGATCTTCTTCATCTCGGCTTCCAGGGCGGAGAGGTCCTCGGGGGTGAAGGGCTTTTCGGCGTCAAAATCGTAGTAAAAGCCGCTGTCGATGGCCGGGCCGATGGCGAGCTTGACGTCGGGGAAGAGGCGCTTCACGGCCTGGGCGAGGATGTGGGAGGTGGTGTGCCAGAAGGTCTTCTTGCCGTCCTCGTCGGCAAAGGTGAGGATCTCCAGCGCGCAGTCGCCGTCGAGGACGGTGCGCAGATCCTTCACCTCGCCGTCTACCTTACAGGCGCAGGCGGCGCGGTAGAGGCCCATGCTCAGGTCCTTGCAGACGTCCGCCGCGGAAATGGGCGCGTTGTAGCTTTTGACGCTGCCGTCTTTTAACGTGATGTTTACCATATAAATCTTCCTTTCTTTCAAAACAGCATTCGGTTTCAAGCCCCCGCGGTTTCCGGTTCTGCACCGCGGAGGCAGCCGGTTCGCTCCCCCTCCGGGAAGGCGGCGAACCAGGCGTCCTTGGTGACGCCGTAGAGAGCGCAGTCCTGGAACCCCAGGGAGCACCGGTACTTCTGCGGGGCTTCCCCCTCCTTTTTCATCCCGGCTTTCTGCATGACCCGGCCGGAGGCGGGGTTTTGGAGGGAGTGGTAGGCTTCGGCGCGGTTGTAGCCGGCCTCCCGGAAGGCGAACCCCAGCACCGCGCGGAGCGCTTCGGCGGCATAGCCCTTCCCCTGCCAGTTCCTCCCGATGCAGTAGGCGGGCTCGCAGACGAGGTCCTGCGCGCTGGCAGTGAAGAGGCTCAGAATGCCGACCGGCTCCCCCGCATCCCGCGGGACGACGGCCCATCGGTAAAAATCCGGACGGGCGTACTGGCAAAGGAGGTCCTCCACAAAGCGCCGCGCCTCCTCCACCGAGGAATAGGGCTGCCAGCGCATGAATTTGGCGGCTTCCGGATCGGAAAGCCAGTTTCGAAACATCGCGTCCTCGTCCCCTGCCCGGAAACGGCGAAGCAGCAGCCGTTCCGTTTCGAGGGACACAGTGCCCCGATGATGCAGCCCGTATTCCATGACAGCGCCTCCTTTCCCAATCAAAAACCGCTTCATCCCCGCAAAAACAGGGATGAAGCGGTACGCTCCACGGTTCCACCCAACTTACAGCCGCATGGGCTGTCGCTCGTCGGCAGGATAACGGCTGCCAGCCGGCGCGGTTCGCCGCGCCCTCACAGGCGGTGTCGGAAGGTCCTGCTTCCGGGGGTGCTTGCAGCCGGTGGCATCCCTCTCTGGACGGAAGATGGGGCGGACGATCCGCTTCCTGCTCGACGGTTTCGGATATAGCTTCATTTTAGCACGCCGCGCACGCCCTGTCAAGGGGAATTTTTGACAGGCGGGCGGCTATTTTCTGCCGGAAAATTTGCAGATCACCGAGAGGACCGCTCCCGCGGCAGCGCTCGCGAAGGCGGCGGCCAGGCAGGCGACCGCGCCGGGATGGGCAAAACCGGCGGCTGACCCGGCTGACGCTGCCGCGGCCAGCAGCGCGGCGGCGATCCCGGCCAGAAGACAGCGGATGACATTGAGCGCTTTCACGGCAGAGCCCTCCCTCTCAGGCGGCGCGGTATGTTCCATATTTTTATGATAGCATGGACAGCTCTCCCCTGTCAAGCGTCTGCCTTCCGGCCGGCGCGCAGCCGCGCGGCAAGGAGGATGCCCGAGCAGACAAGCGCCGCTCCGAGGGTGACAAGGCTCCCGCTTAAGCCGTTTCCCCCGCCGGTCAGGAGGGCGGGGCCCTCCAGCGCGACTTCGGTCAGGCTCGGGTACCCCGTGAGCGGAAGGCAGTTAAAGAGAAATCCCGCCGCAAAATTCCACAGAAAAGCCGCTGCCGCGGACGCCGCCACGCCCCCGCTCTGCAGGCGCAGCAATCCGAGCAGCAGCCCGATGGCCAGTCCGTTCGCCGCTGCCAAAGGCCCTGCCTCCCAGAACCGGGTGCAGAGCAGCAGGTAGAGCGCCATGCTTCCCGCGAGCGCGCCGGCCGCCCCGAACCGCCGCTGCAAAAGGGTGAACAGGTAGCCGCAGCAGAGCGCCGCCATCCAGGCCGCCCGGCAGAGAAGTGCGAGCAGCCAGATTCCCATTCCGTCGAGGCTGTGGAGCTGGCTGCGGAAGCTCATCATCCCGCCGGCCTTAAGGACGGCCAATGCGCCGCCCGCCAGCAGCACCCCGATCCCGCCCCCCAGGAGGAGGCCCTCGCCCGGCTTCCCCCCGGTGAGGGACGTCAGCCGGAATTTCGCCCCGTCCATGCGCAGGCAGAGGCCGCTCAGCAGCACGGCGGCGCCGAGCGCCAAAACCTCCCGGACAAGCCGCGCGGCAGCGGGGTTCACGGCAGAAAAAGCGGGCACATCCCCTAAAAGGGCCGGCAGCACGGCCAGCACCCCCCATCCGGCCAGAAACAGGGCTATCCGCCCCGCGATGCGCCCCGCCAGCCTGGCAGTCGATTTCATATCCTCCACATCCTTCCGATGGCACTGTAAAGAATAACGCGCAAAGGAGGCCGCCCCCTTCACGAAACGGAAAAATTGTGGTACAATGGGGAAAGAATCCCACATTCAGAAAGGAGGGCTGCGCGATGCCCCACACTCTGGCAATTGTCGGCGGAGGCGCGTCCGGCCTCTGCGCGGCTGTTTTCGCGGCGCAGAGCGGCGGGTTTTCCGAGATCATCCTGCTCGAGCGCGGGCCGCGGGTCGGCCGCAAGCTGCTCGCCACCGGCAACGGCCGCTGCAACCTGACCAACCGCCATTTCTCCCGGGGAAACTACCACGGGGCTGACCCCGCCTTCACCGAACCCGCCTTTTCTGCCTTCGGGCTGGAGGAGACCCTCGCCTTTTTCGAGTCGCTCGGCATCCTTTTCCACGTGGAGCCGGACGGGCGGGTCTATCCCCGCTCCCTTCAGGCGGCGTCGGTCCTCGACGCGCTGCGGCTCGAGGCGGACCGGCTGGGGGTTACGACCCGCTGCGGCTGCGAGGTGACGGCGCTGCGCCGGAGACGGGACGGGTTTTCCCTCTCGCTTGCGGGCGGGGAGGAGATTGCTGCCGATGCCGTCCTCATCGCGGCGGGCGGTCCCGCCTCCCCGAAGCTTGGGGGGACCGACGCAGGCAGCAGGCTGCTCGCCGCGCTCGGTCACAAAACGGGGACGCTGCTTCCCTCCATTGTCCAGCTCAAGACCGATACCGCCCCCATCAAGCCCCTGGCCGGCATCAAATTCGAGGGGACGGCCACCCTTCTGGATGGCGGCAGGCCGCTCCGCAGCGAGGCGGGCGAGATCCTCTTCACCGAATACGGTCTCTCCGGCCCGCCCATTTTACAGCTCTCCTGCACCGCGACCCACCTGCTCGAAGAGCGGGGTTCCCGCCCGGAAATTGCCCTCGACCTCTTCCCGGAATACGACAGAAAAGCCCTCTCCTCCCTCCTCTACCGCCGCGTCTACGCCCGGCCGGAGGCGGAGCTTTCCCACTTCCTGCTGGGGCTTGTCCACCGGCGGCTGGGGGAGACGGCCATCAAAGCCGCGGGCATCGCCCCCCTTTCCCGCCGGGCGGACAGCCTTTCCCGGCAGGAGCTCGCCGCCCTGACCGCCCTCCTCAAGGGCTGGACCCTCGCCGTGACCGGCACGACCGGGCTTGCCAACGCCCAGGCGACGGCGGGCGGCGTCCTCACCAAAGATTTTGACCCCGAAACCCTGGAATCGCGGCTCGTCCCGGGGCTTTACGCCTGCGGAGAGGTTCTCGACATCGACGGGGACTGCGGGGGCTTCAACCTCCAATGGGCCTGGTCGTCGGCCATGCTGGCGGTTTCGGCCATGCTCGAGAGGGGGTGAGGGGATGCTGCTGCGAGACGGTGCCCTCACCGTCCGGCCCCTTCGGGACGGCGACGCGGATACCCTGCTCCGGTGGCTGACCGATCCCCGGGTGCTGGAATTTTACGAGGGGCGGGACGCCCATTTTACCCCCGAAGCCATCCGGGAGGACTTTTTCGACGGCGAGCTTTCCCGCTGCATCATCGAGTGGGAGGGTATTCCCGCGGGATACCTGCAATACTACCCATTAGACGGGGAGGGCCGGGCGGAGTATCAGTTCGACGGCCCGGAAAAGAAGCTTTGGGCGGCCGACCAGTTTTTGGGCGAGCCGTCCCTCTGGGGAAAGGGGCTGGGGCGGCGGTTTCTCAGGCTGCTGCTTTCCCATCTTTTTGAAGAAGCGGGAGCCGAGGCGGTGCTGCTCGACCCTCACGCCGGCAATGAGCGGGCGATCCGCTGCTACGAGCGCTGCGGCTTCCGGAAAGAAAAGCTCCTCCCCGCCCACGAGCTGCACGAGGGGGAATGGCGGGACTGTTTGCTGATGGTCTGCCGCAAAACCTCCTTCCCACAAACCAATATTCCCGAAAGGCGGTCCGATTATGCCAAATGATGCCATTTTCACCGAATCCGGCGAAAGCCTGCGCTACCTGCGGATGCTCTCGCGGCAGTTTCCATCGGTCGAAGCGGCCGCGACCGAGATCATCCGGCTCCAGGCCTATTTGAACCTCCCCAAGGGCACCGAGCACTTCATGTCCGACCTGCACGGGGAGCACGAGGCCTTCCTCCACATCCTCAACAACGCCTCCGGCGCCATCAAGGAGAAGGTCGACGCGCTCTACGCAAACTCCCTCTCCTCCAAAGAGCGGGCCGTGCTCGCCACCCTCATCTACTACACCGACGCGAAGCTCAAGGAGATCCGGGAGGAAACCCCTGCCGCCGAGATGGACGAGTGGTACAAGATCACCCTGAACCGCCTCATCGAGATCTGCCGCCTGGTCGCCTCCAAGTACACCCGCGCCCAGGTGCGGGACGCCCTTCCCAAGGGGTACGAACAGATCATCGACGAGCTGCTCCACACCGGCTACGACGCCCTCAACAAGGAGCAGTATTACGAAAACATCCTCGCGACCATCATCGACATCGGCCGGGCGGACGAGTTTATCATCGCGATCTGCGCCGCCATCAAGCGGCTGGTCGTCGACCGGCTGCACATCGTGGGGGACATCTTCGACCGGGGGCTTCGGCCGGATATCATCATGGATTCCCTCATGGCCCACCACCGGGTGGACATCCAGTGGGGCAACCACGACATCCTCTGGATGGGGGCGGGGGCGGGCAGCCGCACCTGCATCGCCAACGTCCTAAACAACTGCATCACCTACAACAACCTCGAGGTCATCGAGACCGGCTACGGCATCAGCCTGCGCCCGCTCGCCCTCTTTGCGAGCGAGCGGTACGGAAAGACCGACCTTACCTGCTTTATGCCGCGGACCGCGGAAGGGGGGCGCTACAACCCCCGCGACCTCGAGCAGACGGCCCGGATGCACAAGGCCATCGCCATCATCCTCTTCAAGCTGGAAGGCCAGACCATCCGGCGCAACCCCTCCTTCCGGATGGAGCACCGGCTGCTGCTCGACAAGATCGACTACGACACCGGCAGGATCATGATCGACGGGAAGGAGTACCAGCTCCGCGACTGGGATTTCCCCACCGTCGACCGGGCCGACCCCTACCGCCTCACCGAGGAGGAGGCCGAGGTGATGTCCCAGCTCCGCTTCTCCTTCCAGCAGAGCGAGAAGCTGCAGCGGCACATCAAGTTCCTCTACTCCAAGGGCGGGATGTACCTCTGCTGCAACCAGAACCTCCTCTTCCACGGCTGCATCCCGATGGAGGAGGACGGCTCCTTCACAAGCTTTGACGTAGACGGGCGGACCCTCTCGGGCAAGGCCTTCATCGACTACACCGAGACCCTCGCCCGCCAGGGCTACTACGCCCGCCCCGACAGCCCGGAGCGGCAGAAGGGCAAGGATTTTCTCTGGTTTCTGTGGTGCGGGAGCAGCTCCCCCCTCTTCGGGCGGGGCAAGATGGCGACCTTCGAGCGGCTGCTCATCGGGGACAAGGCCCTCTGCGAGGAAGGCAAGAACCCCTATTACCGCCACAACAACGAGGAGGAAACCTGCTTAAAGATCCTCGCGGAATTCGGCCTTTCCGGGGAATATTCCCACATTGTCAACGGCCATGTGCCGGTCATCAGCAAGGACGGCGAGAACCCGGTCAAGGCAAACGGCCGCCTCATCGTCATCGACGGCGGCTTTTGCCGGGCCTACCAGCCCAAGACCGGCATCGCGGGCTACACCCTGGTCTACAACTCCCACGGCATCCGCATCACCTCCCACGAGCCGTTCGCGGGGGTGGCCGACGCCATCCGGTATAATAAGGATATTTTATCAACTTCCGTAATATTTGAGACGCGGGAGTCGCGCATCAAGATCGCCGACACCGACGACGGCGCGCGGATCCGGGAGGAGATCGCGGGGCTCAGGCAGCTCCTCGCGGCCTACCGCCGGGGGACGATCAAGGAATATCACGGCGGGGAGTAAGGCGCAGGACGCCCCTGTACATGAGGATGCAGCGTTCCCGAAAAAATGTAGGGGTCGGGTTTCCCGACCCGCAGTTTATCGCGATATCTTCCCGCCCTTGCAAAAAAGAGGAGAACATCCCGTTTCCTGCAATCCGGGACGTTTTACCGTCAACGCGGACGACAAATGTATTCATCCGCCCCGGGCGGATGAATGCCCCTACAAAATGGGGCAGCATTCTGCTTTTCCCCCTTTGAAACTCCCCATCCGGGGAGTTTTTGCGCGTTTTGGCCCAAAACAGCGGAAAAAACAAACGGAAAAATTCACCTTTCTCCACTTTTTTTCGCGGGGGAAATGTGCTATGATGGGGAGAAGCGAAATCGCGTTTCCCGGAAAGGATGATCGGATGGAAAAAATCGCGCTCATAACCGGCGCTTCCCGCGGCATCGGGCGGGAGACCGCCCTGCGGCTCTGGCGGGGCGGCTGCCGGGTCGCCATAAACTACCAGAAATCTGCCAGCGCCGCCGAAGAGCTGGCCGCTGAGCTCAACCGCCTGCGGCCCGGCTCGGCCTTTGCCGTCCAGGCGGACGTCTCGAAACGGGAGGAGGTCCTCGCCATGAAGGCGGCGGTGGAGGGGGCGCTCGGCGAGGTCGAGATCCTTGTCAACAACGCCGGCATCGCCCAGCAGAAGCTCTTCACCGACCTCACCGACGCGGACTGGGACCGGATGTTCGCGGTCGACGTCAAGGGGGTCTTCCTCTGCTGCCAAGCCTTTCTGCCGCCCATGATCCGCAAAAAGGCGGGCAAGATCGTCAACATCGCCTCGATGTGGGGGCAGGTCGGCGCGTCCTGCGAGGTTCACTACTCGGCGGCCAAAGGGGCGGTCATCGCTTTGACCAGGGCGCTTGCCCAGGAGGTCGGGCCCTCCCGCATCCAGGTCAACTGCGTCTCCCCCGGCTTTATCGAGACCGAGATGAACGCCGCCCTCTCCCCGGAAGCCGCCGCGGCTCTTATCGGGGAGACCCCGCTCGGGGTGGCCGGACAGCCCGCCGACGTCGCCGAGGCCGTCTGGTTTCTCGCGTCGCCGCAGTCGGATTTCATCACTGGGCAGATTCTCGCCCCCAACGGCGGCATGGTCCTCTAGGCCGCCCATCTTTGTCAAAAAGGAAGGATTTTTATGAAACAGCTTCGCATTTTCGCCGCCCTCCTGGCCGCGGCGCTCTCGATTTCCGCGCTGACCGCCTGCGGCGGGGAGGTTTTGACCCCCATCGGGGAAAGCTCTTCTGCGGGAGATTCCTCCGCATCCGGGCAGGATTCGTCCTCCCAGCCGGAATCGTCCGCCGCAGCTTCGGAGCCTTCCTCCGAAGAGGATGCCTCCAATACCGCCGACCGTGCCGCCGACGCGGCGGATGCCCTCCTCGGGGAGCCGGTGCCGGAGAGCGCGGCCGCGGACGAGAGCTATTTTGACGACGCCATCTTCATCGGGGATTCGCTGACCGACGGGCTGGCCGCCTATGAGCTGCTGCCCCGGGAGCAGGTCCTCGCCGACACCGGCATCAATCCCCAGACCATCCTGACCCGGGAATGCATCGGGGAGGAGGGCTCCGAACAGACGGTGGTAGAAGCGGCCGCCGCCCTCGACCCGGCCAAGATTTACATCATGCTGGGCTCGAACGGGGTGGCGTTCCTCAATTTTGACGACATCATCGGCTGGTACGGGGAACTTATTGACGCCCTCCAGGCGGATCACCCCGACGCCGAGATCTATGTCCAGTCCATCCTGCCGGTGACGGCGGACAAGCACCTAGAGCAGGAGCTGCTCACCAATGAACGGATCACCGAATTAAACGGCATGATCGCCGAGATGGCGGCGGAAAAGGGGTGCTTTTACCTGAACGTCTCCGAAGCGGTCGCCGATGAGAACGGCTGCCTGCCCGACGAGCTGAGCGCCGACGGGATGCACTTCGGGGTCAGCACCTACCGCGTCTGGCTCGACTACCTGCTGACCCACACCGTCGAGGGCGCGCTGGAATGAACCGTGCCTTTCAGAAGGCGCGTCCCGCGCTCTTCCGGGCGGGACGGGCGCTTGCCGCCCCGCTTCTGACGGCCGGCCTGCTCTTCGTTGTCTACGCCGCTTTCGGCCTTTTTCCCTTTGGGGAGAAAAGCCTCTCCTGGTGCGACATGAACCAGCAGGTCGTCCCGCTGACAGCGGAATTCCGGGGTATCCTCCTCGGGGAGGGGAGCATGCTGCGCAGCGGAGCGGCGGGCGGCATCAATTTCTGGGGAATCTTCTTTTTCTTCCTCGCGAGCCCCTTCTCGCTGCTCGCGGTCTTTGTAAAACCGGAGCATCTCCCGTGGTTTATGAACCTGCTTGTCCTGCTCAAGATGGCCCTCTGCGCGGGGACGGGCTCTTTGCTGTTCCGCCGGCTGTCGGGCGGGGAAAAATCGGTGCCGCCGGTGCTGATGGGGGTGCTGTACGCCTTTTCGGGCTACGCCCTCCTCTACTACCAGAACATCGTCTGGCTGGACATGATGGCCCTCTTCCCGCTTTTGCTCCTCGCCTTGCGGGAGCTGGAGGCCCGGCAGAGGGTTCTCCCCTTTGTCCTCGTCTTTTCGGCGATGCTCGCCGTCAACTACTACCTGAGCTATATGGTCGTGCTCTTCCTCCTCTTCGCCGGGGGGCTGTGGCTTTTGCAGGACGCGGGCGCGCGGCGGGGACGGACGGCGCTGCTTTTGGGCTTTGGCGCGGTCCTTTCCCTGCTGCTGACGGCCGTCGTCTGGCTCCCATCCCTTCTCGAGGTGCTGCGTTCGGCGCGGGGGGACGGGCTGGCGGAAGGGCTGCGCGCCGGTTCCCTTGGCGCGCAGATCTTTACCACCCTTCCCACCATTTTCACGGCGGCGCTCCCCTTTGCGGCCCTCTTTTTCCTGCGGAGGAAACGGTTGCGGGCGGGGCTTTTCTGGGCTGCCGCAGTGATGGCGCTCCTCTTCCTCATCCCCATGCTGGTCGCCCCCATCAACAAAATGTGGCATACCGGCAGTTACCAGGGCTTTCCCACCCGCTACGGCTATATGGCGGGGCTTATCCTTCTGCTGCTCTCCTTCTGGATCGTGCGGGAAATTGCGCCGCGCGAAATCCCTGCGCGCTCCCGCAGGGCCGCGGTGGCAATTCTGGGGGCTGCGGCAGCGGGATACGGGTTTCTCACTCTGTGGATGCTTGCCAACCACCTTCCGGTATTCTCCGCCTACAGCAGGACGCTCTGGGGGGATCAGGACTCCTTTTTCTCCCTGCTCGGGATGCTGCTGGCGGCGGCCGCGGTCTTCACGCTGCTTCTGGGCTTCTGGCAGAACGGCGTGCTTTCCCGCAGGGTGTTTACCGGCGCGGCGGCTGTGCTCATTCTGACTGAAGCCTTTTTCAACGCGGGCGTCTACATCGGCGCGGCGCCCACCGATCAGCAGAACGCCGCCGGGGTCCTCTCCCTCACCGGGGAGATCGAGGAAGACGGCTTTTTCCGGGTGAAAACATCCCGCAAGTACTTTGATGTCAACCTCCTCTCCGCGGCGGGGTATGAGACGCTCGCCCACTACACCTCGCTGACCCCGGAGACCACCCTGCTCACCCAGCGCCGGCTGGGCTATTCCGGCTACTGGATGGAGGTCGGGAGCCACGGCGGCACCGCCTTTTCCGACGCGCTGCTCGCAAATGAGTACGAGATTTTCCGCACGGAGGAGGGGTACGCGTTCCGCGCGCTTCCCTATGACCTGCCGGACGCCGTCGTCACCGGCGCGGAGCCGGGATTTCTTGAGACGCTGCCCGCCGCCTCCCGGATGGAGATCCAGCAGGCGGTCGCAGACGCGCTTTTCCCGGATGCGGAGGGGCTTTTCTTCCTCTGCCAGCCGGACAGCCTCCAAAACCTGACCGTTTCAGACGGGGAATATTATGTGGAAGGCGGGGAAACGGGCCGGATCACCTGGCGCGTCGCGGTCGGCGAGCCGGTCACCCTTTACTTTGACTGCGCCGCCGCCCCTTCCAACGCCCTGTCGGAATCGGTCAACAAGAGCTGTACGATTATTGTCAACGGCCGCGTGTTCCGCAGGGAATACCCTGCGCAAAGCGAGAACGGCATCCTCTGCCTGGGAAGTTTTGCAGACGAAACGGTGGAAATTTCGGTTGAGCTGAGCAAATCGATCGCGCCCGAATCCTTTGAGCTCTTCGGGCTGCGGGAGGAGGTCCTCGCTTCCCTCTGCGAGACGGCGCAAGGGGCGGAGCTGGAAGGGGGCGGGAGCCGCTTTGCCCTCTCCTGCACGGCAAAGGAAGGGCAGACCCTCTTTGTCCCGCTCTCCTGGGACGAAGGCTGGCGCGCCTATGTAAACGGGGAGGAGGTCCCCCTCTCCCGCGCCGCGGGCAACTACCTCTCCCTCCCGCTCAGCGCAGGGGAAAACGAGGTGGAGCTCCGGTATTTCCCGCCCGGGCTCAAAACGGGGATGCTCTTAAGCCTCGGGGGGCTTCTGCTCCTCTATCCCGCGGTGCGGCTGGCGGGAATCCTTTCCCGCTCGAGGGGTGCGAAACGGGCGGCGCTGCTGCTCTTTTACGCGGCGGCGATCGGGGCGGCGGCGGTTGTGTATATTGTGCCGGTCGTGATTTATTTTGCCGGTTAAATTTGCAAAGCGGGTAAAATGTGGTATAATAACCTCAAAGGCTTCCTGGCGGAAGCGCGGGGAACTCCGTCCCCCTCGGAATCCTCTCGGATTCCCTTTGAGAACATTGTATCATCTCCGGTTTTGCTGGCGCAAAACCCGGGCGGCTGCGCCCGCCCTGCAAATCCTCGCGGATTTGCGGATATGGTATAATAACCTCAAAGGCTTCC
>DVKD01000056.1 GCA_018716285.1 Candidatus Merdivicinus faecavium | reverse complement strand
CTGCCTGCGCAGGCGGCTGGTGATTGGGGAGAACGGGCTTCCGCAGGAGGACCCGACCCTGATTAACTGCCGGATCGCGCACGGGTTTGTGCGGAAGCTGGTCGACCAGAAGTGCCAGTACCTGTTCGGGCGGCCCTTTACCATCCGGGCGGAAAACGCGGAATTTGCCGCTGAGATCGGGAAAATTTTTGACCGGGAGATGCGCAACCGGATGAAAAACCTCTGCAAGGAGGCCATCAACAAGGGGATCGGGTGGCTGCAGGCCTATGTGGAGGACGGGCAGCTCAAATTTGCCAAGATCCCGGCTGAACAGGTCGTGCCGCTGTGGGAAAACGAGGAGCACACCCGGCTGCAGGGTGTGGTGCGGGTCTACGAGGTCGAAGCCTATACGGGGCGGGAATGCCGGCGGGAGACCCGGGCGGAGCACTGGCACGCGGACGGGGTGGACGGATACATCCTGCGGGACGGGAAATTTTTCGCAGACCCCGAAAACTGGGGGCGGGCGCATCTGCGCATCGACGGGAAACCTTATAACTTTGAGGAGATCCCGTTTATCCCCTTCAAATATAATGAAGAGGAGATGCCGCTCATCCGGTTTGTCAAGCCGCTGGCTGACGATTACGACCTGCTCAAGAGCGAGGACGCGGACAACCTGCTCGACAGCCCCAACGCAGTGATGGTGCTCACCAACTACGATGGGGAGGACCTGGGGGAATTCCGGCGGAACCTCGCGCGGTACAAGGCGGTCAAGGTGAGCGACAACGGCGGGCTGGACGTCAAGACGGCGCCGCTTTCGACCGACGCGGTCAACGCGCACCTGGAGCGGACCCGCAAGGACCTCTATGAGACGGGCAGAGGGGTGGACACCCAGCGCGAGGGGTTCGGCAACCTAAGCGGGGTGGCGCTCAAATTCCTCTACGCCGACCTGGACCTCGACTGCGCGGGGATCGAGACTGAATTCGCGGCGGGGTTTGAGAAGATGCTGCGGTTTATCCGGTGCTGGCTTATGCTGGCGGGCCGGGGCGATTTTGCCGGTGAGGAGGCGCAGCTCATCCTCAACCGGGATATTCTCATCAACGAGGCGGAGGCGATCGAGGGCTGCGTGCAGTCGGCGGGGATGCTTTCGGAGCGGACGATCCTCGAGAACCATCCCTGGGTCGAGAGCGCGGAGGAGGAAGCGCGGCGGATTTTCAAAGAGAAAGGAGGGGCGGTATAGGCGGCCCGGAAGGGCGGATGAAAGCGGCAATTTTGGCACTACGGGCGGGACGGAAAAACGGCAAGGAGGAGAGCAATGGTGACAGACTTAGTTGAACTGGTGCGGTCTCTGGAACGGGAGGACGGGCTGGTGCCAGCGGAGGAGCTTTTGCAGGCGGCGGCCGGGCTGCCGGACAGGAAGGCTGCCTGGGAGGCGGAGCGCAGGGAGTTCCTGCTCAAGGAGGTTTTCTGGAAAGCGGGCGCGCGGGAGGCGGAGTATCTCGCCTACCGCTACCGGAAGGAGGCGGTCTTTGGCGAGGACGGCGCGCTGCTAAACGGCGAGGAGCTCGTGCTCAAGGCCAAGGAGGAGCTGCCCGAATTTTTTGCGAGGCGGCAGCCGAGGCTTACGGGCGTCAGGCCCCAGGAAGGCAAGAGCAGCGGATACGCGAAGCAGAGCCTGGAGGGGATGAGCTATGCCGAGCGGGCGGAGCTGTTCTCCCGGGATAAGGAGCTGTACCGGCGTTTGAGAGGATTTTAGGCTGAGAAACAAAAGGAGGAATTTTGCATGGCAACCAATGAAAATCTGACAACTTTGGGCGACCTGATCAACCCGCAGGTGGTGGCCGATCTGGTCAACGAGAAGCTGGGCGAAGCCATTCAGGTGCTGCCGCTCTGCGCGGTCGACCGGACGCTGGAAGGCTGTTCGGGCAGCAAGGTGCTGGTGCCCAAATACGCCTACATCGGCGACGCGGTCGACGTTTCCGAAGGGGAGTCCATCCCCATCAACCAGCTGACGGCGACCTCGGCGGAGCTTGTCATCAAAAAGGCGGGCAACGGCGTCGAGCTGACCGACGAGAGCCTTTTGAGCGGCTACGGCGACCCGCTGGGCGAGGCGGTGCGGCAGCTCACCGTTTCCATCGCCAACAAGGTGGATAAGGACGCGATGGCCTGCCTGGCGGGGATCAAGACGGATATGACCTGCGACCAGTCGACTGCGGCGCTTTCGGCCGATGTGGTGGCGGACGCGCTGGTCAAGTTCGGCGACCAGTGCGACGGGCCGAAGGTGCTGCTCATCTCGCCGGCGCAGCTGGCCACCCTGCGTAAGTCCGAGAGCTGGATCAAGGCGACCGACATGGGTGTGGCGGCGCTGATGCAGGGCACGGTGGGCATGATCCACGGCTGCCAGGTCGTGCTTTCCTCCAAGATCAAGGCGGCGAGCGGCGTTTACACCAACTACATCGTCATGCCGGGCGCGCTGGCGGTGCTGCTCAAGCGGGACACCGAGGCTGAGATGCAGCGGGACATCGTCCATAAGACGACTGTCGTCACCGTCGACAAGCACTACACCGTCCACCTCGCCAACGAGAGCAAGGCGGTCAAGCTGCTGGTCAAGGAGGCTTAGGATGGACTTTCAGGAAGCCGCGCGGAAGCTGATCGGCGGGGAGATCGATGAGGACCGGTTCGGCTTCTGTGCGGAGGACGTCAAGCAGTACATCTGTGCATACTGCGGCGTGGACGAGGTGCCGGAAGGGTGCCAGGCGGTGGCGGCCAGGATGCTGGCGTCGGCCTACCGGGGCGATCCGGAGGGGGGCGGCGCGGTCAAGTCGGTGAGCCGCGGGGATTACAGCGTGAGCTTCACCGAGGACGGGAGGGAGCGGTTTTCCTCCTTTGACGGGCGGCTGCAGGCGTTCCGCCGGATCAAATGGCGATGAAGAGAGGAGGACTGACGATGGGGCTGCGGCAGATATTGGAGGCGACCTATGAGGGCCGGCTGACGGCATACAGGCGCATTTTTGCAGAAAAGGAAGGCCGGACGGTCCAGGAGGAGGTCCTCCTTCTGAAAAACGTGCCCTGCGCGCTGAGCTGGGGCGGCGGGATGCGAAAGCGCGGAGCGGCGGTCGAGCAGGAGCTTGTGCCCCGCATCCGGGATGAGGCGCGGGTCTTCCTGCCGCCGGACGTCGAGCTGCCGGCGGGGTGCCGGGTGGTGATCAGCCAGCACGGCGCGACGCGGGAGTTTATTTCCAGCGGCGAGGGGGTCGTATATCCGACCCATCAGGAGGTTGTCTTGACGAGGGAGGGGACGGCGTAATGGAAGAGCTGCTGACAAAGGCGGCGCTCCGGCTGATCCGGGAGGCGCTGCCGGAGGCGAAGGTCTTTACCGAAGCGGTGCGGCAGGGGTATGAGGGGCCGGCGGTCTTTCTCACCCTCACCCGCTGCGCGGTGAAGCGCGAGATGGGGGACCGCTTCCGGGCGGAGGGGGAGTTCTCCCTCCGGGCCGACCCGGGGGAAGAGGACCTGTTTGGCGGGACGGAGATGCTGGCCGCGCTCGAGAGTGGGCTGCGGGGCAGGGACGGCGTCACCCTGAAGGAGGGCGGCGTTTCCGCCGAGGGGGTCGCTTCGGCGACGCTCCTCGCGCGGGCGGTCGGCTTCTGGCAGGAGGACGCGCCCGCGATGATGGGCAAGATGGAGTACAGCATCGCGCTGGGGCGCGAATGAAAGGATGGTAGGATGGCAGGCGGAACTTTTTTGAGCCAGAATAAGGTGCGGGCCGGCGTGTACATCAACTTCCGCACCGCGGACACCTCCCAGACGGCGGTCGGGGAGCGCGGCACGGCCGCGGTGGCGCTGCCGATTTGCTTCGGGCCGGCGGGCCTGACGGCGGTGGACAGCGATACCGACGTGCGGGCGGTGTTCGGCTACAAGGCGGGGGATGCGGCGCTGCTGGGGCTGCGGGAAGCGGCCAAACGGGCGAACAGGGTGCTCGTTTACCGGCTGGGCGGCGGCGGGAAGGCGTCCGGCACCGGCGGCAATCTGACTGTGACAGCAAAATACGGCGGCAGCCGGGGCAATGCCCTCAAGGTGACGGTGACGGCGGAAGGCGAGCTCTACCGGGTGGAGACCTGGCTCGACGGCGAGCGGGTGGACAGCCAGCTGGCGGCGGACATCGCGGGGCTTGCAGGCAACAGCTGGGTGGATTTCTCCGGGAGCGGGGCGCTCGCTGCGCAGGCGGGCATCGTCCTCACCGGCGGCAGCGATGACGAAATCCAGGACAGTGACTGGGAGGCCTATTTTTCGGCGCTGGAGACGGCAGACTTTGAGACCTTTGCGGTGAGCGCGGAGGAAAGCACGGTCAAGGCGGCGGCCCTCGCATTTGTCAAAAAGATGCGGGAGGAGGAAGGTGTCAAGATCCAGGGGGTGCTGGCGGACTATCCGCAGGCGGACTACGAGGGCATCATCTCGGTCAAAAACGGGGTAATCCTCGAGGACGGGACCGAGATCTCCAAGGAGGAGGCGACCGCCTATGCCGCGGGGATGACGGCGGGGGCGCAGGTCAACGAGTCCAACACCTACGGTCGGTACGACGGCGCGGTTGACGTGGACGAGCGCTACACCAACAGCGAAATCACGGCGGCAATCCAGGCGGGGGAGTGGGTCTTCATCCCGCGCGGAGGCGGCGTTGTAGTGGAGCAGGACGTCAACACCTTTACCTCGGTGAGCGCGGACAAAGGGGCGGCCTTCTCCAAAAACCGGCTGGTCCGGGTGATGGACACCATCGCAAACGACGTCAAGAGCCTCTTTGAGGAAAAATACCTGGGCAAGACGGGCAACTCGGCCGATGGGCGGAGCCTGTTCCGAGCGGAGCTTGCGGGGTATTTTGCCCAGCTCGAGGAGCTCGGGGCGATTGACGGCTTTGACAGCCAGGAGGATCTCACGGTGCTGGCCGGCAATACAGCTGACGCGGTAGTCGTCGAGGCGGCGATCCGGCCGGTCGACTCGATGGAAAAGCTCTACATGACGGTCGAGATCCAGTAAGGGGGGAACGGGATGTTTCTGAAGGCAGAACAGATCATCAGCGGGCAGGCGGGCCGCGCCTACGCCAACATCGACGGGCGCAACCGGGAGCTGATGTATCTCAAATCCATTGACGCTTCGGTCACCAAGCGCAAGACGGCGGTGCGGACGCTCGGCAAGACGGGCGACCAGTTCAAGGCGGCGGGCTGGAGCGGCAAGGGGAAGATGACGGTGTATTACGTCACCTCCCTATTCCGCGAGATGATGCTCGACTATATGAAGACAGGCAGGGACAGCTATTTCGACATTGTCGTCATCAATGAGGACGAGAACGCGGACGCGGGGCGGCAGACGGTGGTCCTTAAAAACTGCAACCTCGATTCGGTGGTGCTGGCGCGGCTGGACGTCGACGCGGACAATCTGGACGAGGAAGTGAGCTTTACCTTTGACGGGGCGGAGCTGCTGGACAGCTTCGCGTAAAGGGGGATTTTTGTGGACTTACAGGCGTTTTTTGCCGAGAACACGCCGCCCTTTCCCGAGGAGCGGGTGAAGCTCTCCGAGCGGCTGGGCGGGGAATTCCGCATCCGGGGGATTTCGGAGGAGGAGAGCGCGGGCATCCGCCGGCAGTGCGTCAAAAACGCGGCCGGCGAGACCGACCCGGCGGACTACCTGTGCAGGCTGGCGGCGGCCTGCGTCGTAGAGCCGGATCTGCAGAACGCCGCCCTCCAGCGCTCCTGGGGCGTGATGGGGGCGGAGGACCTGCTCAAACGGATGCTGTCGGCGGGGGAATACGCGAAGCTGGTCGAGCGGGTGCAGGCGGTGTGCGGCTTCGACCTGCCGGTGCGGGAGCTGGCAGACGAGATAAAAAAAGGGTCATGCAGGGCGACGCAGAACTGAATTACGCCTATTACGCCCTGCATGAGCTGAAAATCCCGCCGGGGGCGTTTGCGGCGCTCAGCCGGCGGGAAAAGGCGGTGGTGACCGCCTTCATCGACATCCGGGTGCAGGAACGGGAACGGCTCCTGCGGCAGATGGGGATGCAGGCGGTCTGAGAAAGGAGGGGCAGCTTGACGGCTGTGGAGATGCTCGCCCTGTATGGGAGCGGGGCGGCGGAGGAGAAAAACCTCTGGGAGCTTGCGCTGCGCGCCTTTCCGCGCGGGATGCGGGGGGAGACGGCGGGGGCGCCGGGTGTGGGGCAGAACGCGGCGGCGCTCCTGCCTGAGGAGAATTTTGCAAGAGCAGTGCGCACGCAGGAAGTCGGTCTTTTGGCGGGCGCGCAGCTGCGGGAGGCCGGGGCGGAAACTTCTGCGGCGCAGGGGCTGCTGCGGATGGAGAAGCTGGCTGTCCGTTCTCCGGGCCTGATCGGGGCGGGAAGTTCTTTTGCGGAAGGGGCCGCTGGTGGCGCGTATGCCGGCAAAAGCGGCGGCGCGCGGCTGCGGGAGAGTATGATGAGCGCGGAGCGGGCGGCGATTTCCCGCGGGGAAGCCCTGCGGGGGAGCGGAAATAGCTTCGGGACGATGTACGCGGAGTTCGAGCGGCGGCTTGCCATCGAGCTGGGCGCGGGATAAGGAGGGCGTATGCGGATCTATCTGGGAGAGATGGAGCTGCCGGCCGCGCCGGAGCGGCTGGAGGTTGAGCGGCAGGGAGGCTGGGAGAGCGCGGTCCTGGCCGAAGCGGGGGAGATTTTGCAATATAAGCCGCCGGGCCTGCGGGCGGTGCGGTTCGAGGGGATTTTCCCGATGCGGCGGTACGGGTTTGTGACGGCCGAGACGCTCTTCCAGCCGGCGGAATACGCCGCGCGGCTGGAGGAAGCGGCGGCGGCAAAGGAACCGATGCGGCTGGTCGTCAGCGGGGGCGGCGCGCCTTTTTCCATGCTGGCGGTGATCGAGCGGTTTACCCGCTGGGAGCAGGCGGGGGAGGACGGCGATCTCTACTATTCCCTCGTGCTGCGGGAATACCGCGAATACGGGCAGAAGGCGGCCGCGGCGGTCAAGGTGAGTTCGCCGGACGGGAAGGCGGTTTCTTCCGCTCCGGCGCGGAGCGGTTCCCCGTCTGTCCCGCAGGAATATGTGGTGCAGAAGGGGGACAGCCTGTGGGCGATCGCGGCGCGGTTTCTGGGAAGCGGGAGCCGGTACGGCGAAATTGCGGCGCTCAACGGGATCTCCAACGCGAATCTCATCTATCCGGGGCAGAAGCTCCGGATCCCGGCGTAAAGGAGGGGAAGGATGCGGCTGACGCTGATACAGAAGGGCGGGGCGGCGGAACTGCCGCTGGCGGCGCTGCGGCTTACGACCTCCCTAAACGGGGCGGGGATCCTCGAGTGGGAGACGCCGTACCGGGGGCTCATGCCCGAAGAGGGGGACGCGGTGCGGCTTGAGGAGGACGCGGGCATTTTCTACGGCTATGTCTTCCGGGTGGAGGACGACGGGAGGCGGCTGCGGGTGCTCTGCTACGACCAGATCAAATACCTCCTCTACAAGGACACGCGGCAGTTTACAAACCGGACGGCGGACAGCATCCTGACCGAGTTTGTCCGGGAGCGGGAACTCAAGGCGGGGACCATTGCGGCGACGGGGGTGACGCTGCCATCCCTTCTCTATGAAAACCAGACCCTGCTTTCGATGGTGCAGGACGCGCTGGAGGAGACCTTCCGGGTATCGGGGCAGCGGTTCTGGCTGACCGATCAGTGCGGGAGCTTAACCCTTGAGAAGGCGGAGAATCTGCAGAGCGGGGTGCTGCTGAGCGGAGAAAACCAGCTGACCGGGTGGACGAGGAGCTCGGATATCGACGGGGCGACCTACACGCGGTTTCTGCTTTTGCAGGAGGACAGGCGGTCGGGCTTTCGGCGGGTGACGACGGCGGAGAACGCGGAACAGCGGAAGAACTGGGGAATTCTGCAATACTTCGAGCGGGTCGACCACAGCTGGAACGAGGCGCAGGTGCAGGCGCGGCTTGCGGCGCTGAAGGAAAGCTACTCGGACAAGCGGCGGTCTTTTACCGCCGAAGGGCTGGGGGACTTCCGCTGTCTGGCCGGGCGGGGCGCGCTCTGTCAGATCGGGGACGAGGCGGCGGAAAGCTGCCTCATCGAGGAATCGGAGATCGAGGGCGAGGGCGGCGTTTATCGGATGCGGCTCAAGCTCAGGGTACTATAAAGGCGTCCGGCGCGGAATGGAGGAAGCGGTTTGATTGCAGAACTGATCAAAGAGGCGGCGCGCGGCTGCATCGCCGAGGAAGTGAAGGCACAGCTGATGTTCGGCAAGGTGACGCAGGCTTCTCCGCTGGCGGTGACGGTCGAAAACCGGCTGGTGCTGGAGGGGGAGCGGCTGATCCTTGGCAAGGAGCTGGAGAAGCGGGAGGTTTCGGTGACATTTGGGGAGGAAACGCAGGAAATCACGCTGCATCCCGGGCTTCAGGCGGGGGATACGGTCATTCTGGTGCGGCTGGGCGGATACTTTTACATTGCCGGCAGGCTGTCTGCCGGGGAATAGGAGGCATATGGCGGGATTATTGCCGGAGACTCCGGAATACGGGGAAATGCAGCAACAGAGTTCCAAAAGCTGGCGGATCGACTGGGAGGCGGGGTGCCTGTCCGGAGAGATTGACGGGCTGGAGGCTCTGGGGCAGGCGCTGCTGCTGGCGCTTTCGGTGCCGCGGTTTGCCCACGTCATTTACAGCTTTGACTACGGCAGCGAGCTGCACACACTGGTCGGCAGGAACCGGGAATATGCCGAGGCGGCGGCCCCGGCGCTGGCTGAGGAGGCGGTCCGCGGCGACGACAGGGTGCGGGAGGTCAAGGCCGGGAGCTTTACGGCAAGCGGCGACAGACTGACCGGCACGATTACGGTCACGGCCGAAGGAGGCCGGATTTCGGCATCGGTCGACACAGGAGAGAGGAGCGGAGGATATGCAGGTTCCGGGATATGAGGAACTGATGGAACGGGTGCTCGCGCGGGTCCCGGAGGGGATCGACAAACGGGAGGGCAGCCTCATCTGGACGGCCGTCGGGCCGGTCTGCGCCGAGCTCGCGCAGGGATACATGGAGCTTGACGCGGCGCTTTCGCTGGCCTTCCCGGATACGAGCAGCGGGGAGTATCTAGACAGGCTGGCGCGGCAGTCGGGGTTAAGCCGGACGGCGGCGCGGGCTGCGGTTTGCCGCGGGGAATTTACCGGCGCATCGGGGGAGGCGCTTACGGTGCCGTCCGGGATGCGGTTCGGGGTGGACGGGATCTTCTACAAGCGGGGAGATCTGATTGAAGAGGGCGCATACGAGCTGGTCTGCGAGACCCCGGGGACAGAGGGCAACCGCGCGAGCGGGGCGCTTCTGCCGGTGGACTATCTCGAAAATCTGGGTTCCGCCCAGATCACGGCGCTGCTTGTGCCGGGGCTGCCGGAGGAGAGCGACGAGGAGCTCCGGGAACGGCTGCTCGAGCAGGCGGCCGCGCCGGCGTTCGGAGGCAATATTGCGGATTATAAAGAAAAGGCGGGCGCGCTTCCGGGCGTGGGGGCGGTAAAGGTCGAGGTGACGCCGAATGGCGGCGGGACGGTCGGGCTATGCATCCTGGGGGCGGACCTGCTGCCGGCGGGGGCGGAAGTCGTTTCCGCGGTGCAGCAGGCGGCCGACCCGGAAGCGGGGGCCGGAAAGGGCTTCGCGCCGATCGGACATGTGGTGACGGTGCGGGCGGCGGCTTCCAGAGAGATCGACGTGCAGGCGGAGCTCACCCTGTCGGAGAGCGCGCAGGAGGAGCCGGTTTTGCAGGAGGCGGAAGAGGCGCTTGAGGCATACCTGGATGCGCTGCGCAAAGAGTGGGCGGAGCAGGATCGGCTGGTGGTCCGGGTGAGTCAGGCGATGATGGCGCTGCTTGCGGTAGACGGGGTGCTCGACGCGACGGTCAAGCTCGACGGGCAGACGGTCAACATGGAGCTGGACGCCGACGAGGCGCCGGTGCTGGGAGAGGTCTCGATCACAGCAGCGGAAAAGGAGACGGTTTGATGGATTATGGGAAATATCTGCCGGATATCCTAAAGGAAATCGAGGATTTTGCGGGGCTTGGGACGGGTTTTGACCCGGAAACGGAGCTGCTCCGCGGAAAGATGATAGGAGTCTCGGAAGAGTGTATGGCTGAGACGGCCTCGGAGGAAGGGATCGCCCGATTTGAGCGGCTGTTTGGGCTTCGTCCGGGCGCCGGGGATTCGCTGGAAGAACGGCGGGTCAGGGTGATGGGACGGTTCCGGGGGCTCCCGCCCTATTCCATTGGCTGGCTGCGGGAGATACTGGCTGCCGACTGCGGGGAAGACGGATTTTCCGTCTCGCAGGATCCGGAAGAATTCTGGCTGCGGGTGAGCGTGACGGAAAGGCAGAAAAATTACGCGGAGACGCTCGGACAGAGGCTGCGGGAGCAGATCTCGGCGGCGGTCGTGCTGCGGATGGCGGTCCTGCATCAACCGCAGTACACCGCGGGGATGGGAGTCATTTTGCAGGTAGGAACAAGATGGAGCTGGGAGGAGCAGGAGAATGGCGCAGTTTGAGATTGCAGTTACGGAAGCGGGCAGGGCGCTGCTGGCCGGATCGATCGGCGGTCAGGCGGTGACCTTTACCCGCATGGCGCTGGGAGACGGGCTGTATACAGGAGATCTGAGCGGGGTGGAGGAGATGCTCTCCCAGAAGCTCTCGCTGACCGTCTCACAGGTCGGAAGAGAGGAAAACCGGGTAAAGATCCGGGCGGTTATGGGGATGAATCAGCTGGAAACGCCGTTTTACTGGCGGGAGCTGGGGGTCTTCGCCAAAGGTGCGGATCAGCAGGAGGTCCTCGCCGTCTATGGCAGCGCCGGGCAGAATGGAGATTATTTAACCGATGAGGCAGGGGTGCTGGAAGAGCGGGAATTTGTCCTGAACATCCTTGTGGAGCAAAACGAGGTGGTGACCGAGCTGAGCGGCGTGCTGTTCGCCTCTCAGGCGGAGCTGGAGGAACATGTGGAGGATGAGGGAATTCATGTCAGCATTTCGCAGAAGGTACACACCCTCACCCACCAGGGCATCCAGAGCGGGGCGCAGAGGCTTACGGGGCTGAACGGGGCGACGGGGATCCTCTCCTGCCAGTTCAAGGCGGTGAACCCGTACACGACAAACTCCCCGAACTTCAGCATCGACGGGGTGACCTACACGCCGAAGCTGCAGAACGGGGAGACGCCGGACAGCGATCTGTTCGCGGCGAACGCTGTGGTTTCCTGCGTGGTGGATACCAGCTCCAGAACCATAAATTTTAAGTCAGGCGGGGGCCTGTCGAACAGCAAGCTGGCCCTCGCCAATGCCACCGCCGCAGACGTCGCGGAAGGAAAGACCTTCTACGCGGGAAACAAGACGCTCAAAACCGGCACCCTCGTGCCGTACAAGTACGCGACGGGGACGGTCAGGATGCCGCTGATCGACAATCCCCAGGTGGGGGACACGGTCCTGACGATCTCCGGGCTGAGCTTCCGGCCCTTCCTGCTCGTCGTGCGCTCCTACGAGGGCGCGCAGAACTACCCGCTGTGGGACCGCTTCCTCACCTGCGTTAACGAGCCGGACAGCGACACGACCCTGACCGGGTTCCTTGTGCATCTGGAACTTGCCGCAGGATATGACGACGCAACCTGGCCCGTCGCCATGACGACGCAGCAGGGCGGCGCAACGGTCAGAATCACAGAGGACTGGGGCGCACAGGATATTTACCCCGCCAACTGCTACTACTACGCGGTGGGGCTGTAAGGGAGGAATTTTGATGAAAACACTGCTTATTTACGACAATTCCGGCACAATCTGGGTGAACATCGCGGGGAATTATGCGCTGCCGGACGGCCTGCCCTGCATCGAGGCGGAGATCCCGGCGGGGTACTACGCGAAGTCGGTCGACACCGGGACAAAAAAGCCGGTGCTGGCGGAGTTCCCGAAATCAGAGACCGACCAGCGGCTGGACGAGCTTGAGGCCCAGATTGCAGCTTTAACCGGCACAGAGGAGGAATGACACATGACACTCGAACAGAAACTCACCCGCGCAAGACAGATGCGGAGAGCGGCGATGATCACCGCCGAGAGTTATCCTGATGAACAAGCAGCCGAAGTCCCGACCCTCTATCCCGCCTGGACAGCCGGCGAGGCGGTGGAGATGGACGACCGGCGCTGCTACGAGCCGGACGGCAGGCTCTACAAATGCCGCCAGGCGCACACAACGCAGGCCGACTGGACGCCGGATGTTACCCCCGCGATGTGGGCGGTGATCGACGTTTCCCATGCGGGCACCACCGAAGACCCCATCCCGGCTTCCCGCGGCATGGATTACATCTACGGCAAATATTACCTCGACCCCGAGGACCAGAAGATCTACCTCTGCAAGCGGACGGGCGAGGAAGAAGGCGGGACCATCAACCTGCAGTACCTGCCGCATGAGCTGGTCGGGCAGTATTTTGAAGAGGCGGATGCGGTGTGAAAGCGTTTTTGAAACGGCTTTGGGAAAGCGGGAGGATCAGCGAGGAAAAGCTGCGGGCATATTGCCCGATATTTCTCACCGAAGAGGAGCTTTCAGAGATTGTAAACGCATTGTGAGGGAGCGCATATCATAAGGAGGAGCGGGAATGAAGGAGAGGCTTGCGAGACTATTGCAGATACGAAATCTGGTGGCGCTGGTGCTCACGGCGGTTTTTTCGGTGCTGGCGCTGACCGAGCGGGTGGATCCGGAGAAATTCATCATGATTTTCGCCTCGGTAGCGGCGTTTTATTTCGGCGCGCCGGACAGGGATGAACGATGATGGAGGAGCTGCTGCAGTCGGCGCTGGGGCAGGGGCTTTACGCGGCGCTGTTCGTAGCCCTGCTTTTCTGGGTATTAAAGAAGAATGAGGAACGGGAAAAGGCGATGCAGAAGGTACAGAAGGAACAGACGGCCGCTTTGCAGGAAATTTCCCGAAGCCTGCTCCTGCTCGGCACGCAGCTTTCGCGGGTCGAGACATATTGCGAAAGGAGTGCGATCTCTTATGGAGAGGAAGGGCATCGACGTTTCCAAATGGCAGGGGACGATCGATTGGAACCAGGTCCGGCAGGCTGGGGTGGAATTTGCGGTCATCCGGGCAGCGGCCGGTCTGACGCCGGACCCAAATTGTAGCAAAAATCTCGACGGGGCAATAGCGGAAGGAATTCCGGTGGGAATGTACCTGTACAGCTACGCGCTGGATACGGCGCAGGCGGAGAAAGAAGCGGAGTTTCTCATCCAGGCTGCGAGAGGCCGCAAAATCAGTTATCCGATGGCTATTGATATGGAGGACAATAGCCAGCAGCAGCTGACCAACGCGCAACGGACCGATATCGTGCTGGCATTTGCGGCAAAGATCCGGGCGGCGGGGTTTATCCCGATGCTGTATGCCTCCAAATATTGGCTGGAAAACCTGTTTGATCGCAGCAGGCTGGAGGGTATCGAGATCTGGGTGGCGCAATGGGGCAGCCAAAACAGCTATGGCGGCAGCTACGGAATGTGGCAGTATTCAAACACAGGAAAGGTTGCCGGGATTTCAGGGGATGTCGATCTGAACTGCGCCTGCAAGGACTATCCGGCCATGTCGGCCGGCGAAAGTACCGGCTGGTTCCGGAAGGGGAGCAAATGGTATTACGGCGATTACAGGAACACCTGGAAACAAATCGACGGGCGGTGGTACTGGTTTGAGCCGGACGGAATGGCGGCGACTGGGATCCAGGAGGTCGGCGGCAAGTGGTACGCTTTTGCGGACAAAAGCATCGGGCCGGTCAAGGAGTGCCAGTGTATCTACACAGACGGAAACGGCGCGATCATATGAGCTGCAGAAAGCCGGGGGCTATTTCCCCGGCTTTTGCATCCATTTGCGGGCTTTTGCAAGCAAAAAAAATTGTTTATAGATGTAGGTTTGTCAAAGATATTGGACAGCGAACTCTAAGGGAGAAAGCCAGCCTAGAGGTCTCATAGGGAAGTTGTTGGAATGGCGGTTGTGGACAGCAAGCTGGTTTGCGAAATCGGCCAGAGAGAAGAAG